>JBDHTW010000037.1:0-38890 GCA_039808865.1 Geminicoccaceae bacterium | reverse complement strand
CCGCCGCTGATTCCACCGCCGCGGACCGCGGCGCCCGGCTCGCGATCGCGGCCCCGCCGACGATCAGCGCCGCCGCCACGAGCAGCCCGAGGCTGGGCTCGCCACGGCCCATCAGCAGCAACAGGACCGTGCCGAGCAGCGGTGCCAGATAGGCGGCCGCCCCCAGCACCTGCAGAGCACCCCGCTTGGTGCCCACGTCCCAGAGGAAGAACGCCGCCCCCACCGGGCCGATCCCCAGGGCCACGACCGCGAGCCACGCCGGGCCTTGCGGCCAGCCCGTCGGCTCCAGCAGCGCGTGGGCGAGAAGGGCCAGGGCCGCGGTGACCAGGCAGAAGCCTGCCACGGCGGCGCTCGGCACATCGGCGACGAGGCGGCGGTTGAGAACCGAGTAGCCGGACCAGATCAAGGCGCAGCCGATGGCGGCGGCATAGCCGACGAGGCTCGCAGCCGCGGGCGATGCCGTGTCGGCGGGGCGCCCGAGCACCAGCACGGCCGCGCCGATCAGGCCGCAGCCGACACCGACGAGATGCTGCGGCAGCAGACGCTCGCCGGGCAGGAGGCCGGTCAGGAGCACGATCAGCAGCGGCCACAGGTTGATGATCAGCAGCGCCTCGACCGGCGGCAGCGCCTGCAGCGCCGTGAAATAGAGCGCATGGTAACCGAAGAAGGCACCGACGCCGAGCAGCCAGGCCACCGGCGGCACGCCGACCAGGGCGGCCGGCGCACCGCCCCGACCGAGCAGCACCAGGACACCCAGGACGCCGCCCACGGCGAAGGTGAGCCCCGTCAGCAGGAACGGCGGCACCGGACCGGCGGCTACGCCCAGCGGCGCCAACAGCGCCCAGAGGCCGATGGCCCCGAGCCCGGCCAGGGTGGCTCGCCCGCGCTCCTGCATCCGTTCCCTCCCGCGCCGCTGCATGGTAGCGGAGCTAGCCGACGTGCTGTCGGGAGGGAAGCGCCGCATGCCCCAATGGCTGATGAAGACCGAGCCGGACGACTACAGCTGGGCGCGGCTCGTGGCCGACGGCGCGACCGAATGGAGCGGCGTGCGCAACCACCAGGCGGCGGCCAACCTGCGGGCCATGCAGCCGGGTGAGCGCGCCTTCTTCTACCGCTCGGTGGTCGAGCCGGCCATCGTCGGCGTGATGACCATCGCCGGCACGGCCTATCCTTCGCCCGACGACCCGACCGGCAAGTTCGTCCAGATCAAGGTCAAGCCACTGCTGCCCGTCGCGCGCGAGGTGGCGCTCAAGGCGATCAAGGCCGACCCCCGCCTCCTCGATCTCGCCTTGGTCCGCCAGTCCCGGCTGTCGGTGATGCCGATCAGCGACTCCCACTGGCAGATCTTGTGCGAGATGGCCGGCATCGAACCGTGAAACGGCAAGGGCCCGCCGCTCGCGCGACGGGCCCTCACGACGTCTGCCGCCGTGCCCGGCTCAGGCGCCGGGCTGCGGGCTGGGCTCGATTCCGGCCGGCGGCTCGCCACCGCTGGGCCGCGACGTCGTCGGCACCGAGCTGCGCTTGCCGGGCGACGTGCCGCTGCTCGAGGCATCATCGCGGCGCACGCTGGCGAGCGGCTCGCCACGCATGATCGCGCCGATTTCCTCGCCGTTCAGGGTCTCGTGCTCGAGCAGCGCCTGGGCCAAGCGGTCCAGGTTGTGGCGATGCTCGATCAGGATCTGCCGGGCCATGGCATGGCCCTCCTCGATCAGGCGCCGGATCTCGTCGTCGATCTTCTGCGCGGTGACCTCGGAGACGTTCTTCGTCTGCGTGATCGAGTGGCCGAGGAAGACCTCCTGCTGGTTCTCGTCGTAGCCGACCGGACCGAGCGAGTCGCTCATGCCCCACTGCGTGACCATGAAACGCGCGATCCGCGTCGCCTGCTGGATGTCCGAGGCGGCACCGTTGGTGACCTTCTCCTTGCCGAACACCAGCTCCTCGGCGACCCGGCCGGCCATGGCGACGGCGATCCGGCTCGTCAGCCACTCGCGGGTATGCGAGAGCTGGTCGCGCTCGGGCAGCTGCTGGACCAGGCCCAGCGCCCGGCCACGCGGGATGATGGTCGCCTTGTGGATCGGATCCGAGGACGGCATCAGGTAGGCGAGGATCGCGTGGCCGCTCTCGTGGTAGGCGGTCAGGCGCTTCTCCTCCTCGGTCATCACCATGGAGCGCCGCTCGGCGCCCATCATGACCTTGTCCTTGGCAGCCTCGAAGTCGACCATGGTCACCATGCGCTTGCCGGCACGGGCGGCGAGGAGGGCGGCCTCGTTGACGATGTTGGCGAGATCGGCGCCCGAGAAGCCCGGCGTGCCGCGCGCGATCACGCGGGTGTCGACGTCGGGGCCGACCCGGACCTTCTTGATGTGGACGTTGAGGATCTTCTCGCGCCCGATCACGTCCGGGTTGGAGACCACGACCTGACGATCGAAGCGGCCGGGGCGCAGCAGCGCCGGGTCGAGCACGTCCGGGCGGTTGGTGGCCGCGATCAGGATCACACCCTCGTTGGCCTCGAAACCGTCCATCTCGACGAGCAGCTGGTTCAGCGTCTGCTCGCGCTCGTCGTTGCCGCCGCCGAGGCCCGCGCCACGATGCCGACCGACCGCGTCGATCTCGTCGATGAACACGATGCAGGGCGCATGCTTCTTCGCCTGCTCGAACATGTCGCGGACACGCGACGCGCCCACGCCGACGAACATCTCGACGAAATCCGAGCCCGAGATGGTGAAGAAGGGAACGTTGGCCTCGCCCGCGATCGCCCGCGCCAGCAGGGTCTTGCCGGTGCCGGGGGGACCGACGAGCAGCACGCCCTTGGGAATCCGGCCGCCGACCGCCTGGAATTTCTGCGGGTTCTTCAAGAACTCCACGATCTCCTGGAGTTCCTCCTTGGCCTCGTCGATGCCGGCGACGTCGTTGAAGGTGACGCGGCCGTGCTTCTCGGTCAGCAGCCGGGCCCGCGACTTGCCGAAGCCCATGGCCTTGCCGCCGCCGGACTGCATCTGGCGCATGAAGAACACCCAGACGCCGATCAGCAGCAGCATCGGGAACCACGACACCAGAACGCCGACCAGGGACGGCATGCTTTCGTCGAGCGGCTGCGCGCTGATCCGGACGTCATGCTCGGTCAGCCGGCTGACGAGGTTCGGATCGTAAGGCGCATAGGTCGTGAACGATCTTCCATCCTGGAAATGCCCGGAGATCGAATCGCCCTGGATCAGCACGTCGCTGACCCGACCTGATTGTACCTCGGAGAGAAAATCGGAGAAAGCGAGACTGGTCTGCGGCCCGCGCGCCGACGGTCCTTGGAACAAGTTGAACAAGGCGATCAGCAGCAGACCGATGATCACCCAGAGGGCCAGATTCTTGCCGAAATTGTTCACCGTGTGCGCCTCGATGTGAGCCTTGGCACCGTCGCACGGCAGGTTGGGCCTGCCCGTACCCGCCATGGTATCCCTGTGGGTAGCATCACGATAAATAAGGTGTTGCCGTTTTTAAACAACATTCCCTACCGCAAATGCCGCGCCGGAGAGCGCCAGGACGGGTCGAAGCGTCGTTGTGACCTCGATGCCGGGCCGGATGAACGATCCATAAGCTTCGAGCGGCGGACATGCCACCAGCTCGCCACCGTCCCGCAAGGCCGGCAAGGCCGCCAGGGCCGAAGCCCGAACGCCGGCGCTGCGCAGCGGCCGCCGAACCACCGGCGGCAGGCCGGCGACACCGGCCATGCCCAGCGCAGCGACCTCGAGCGGAGCCGGTCCGGCTGCGTAGCGCACAAGGTAGCGCCCGTCCCAGAGGCGACATCCCCCCGGCGCCAAGCTCACGCGTTCATGAACGCGGCCGGCCTCGCGATGGACGACGAGATGGCGGGCCGTGACCGCGACGATACAGCCGCCCAGGGTCCACTGTGCGCCGTCGACGGCATCCGTCGCGGCCTCGGCCAGACGGTCCAACGCGCGCCGGGCGACGGGATAGACCGCCCCTCCCGTCGTCACGAGCAGCCTGGCCAGGGCCAGCCGTCGTCCCTCGGCCGTCAGCTCGCGCCAGGCCGGCCGATCGACGCGGAGCCAGCCCAGCGGATGCGGTCGGGCGTAGGCGGCGAGCCAAGCCGACCATGTCTGGTCGTGCGTGATGCGCCAAGCCGCCTGCGCGGCCTGCAGATCGAGATGCGGGGTCGGGTCGAAGCTCGGGTCGCCGCGCAGGCGCCCACGCGCGAACCCCGGCGACAGGTTGCTCGGATCGCGCACCCAGGCCCAGGCCGCAGCGTCCAAGGTGGCGATCAGTCGCGCCTTCGGCACGCCAAGGAGCGGTCGCAGCCGGCGCAGGCCCACGACCTCGACGATCGCCGCCATGCCGGCGAGTCCGACCCCGCCGCTGGCGGCCTCGGCGCGCATGGCCACGGTCTCCGCCTGGTCCTCGCGCTGATGCGCCAGCAGGAGATGCACGATACCCTCGGCGCGACAGGCCGATTCGAGCAGCCGGTAGCGGGCGTCGCGCGCCGCGGCCTGGATGCCGGTCGACGGCTTCGGGCCGCTCCAGGTGAGGATGCGCGCCGTGAGCCCGGCCGCCGCCAGCCGCCGGGCCACGGCCGTGGCCTCGGCCGTCGATTCGGGCCGCAGACCATGATCGACGATCAGCGCCAGGACGGCACCTTCGCGCGCCCGTGCCCAGCCATGCGTCAGCAAGGCCAAAGCCGAGCTGTCCGGACCACCCGAGACCGCGACCGCCAGCCGCGGCCGGGCCTCGAACGGGCCGAGCGCGTCGAGCAGGGCGGCGAACTCGGCGGCCGTGACCGGCCGCACCGGCTCAGCTGCAGCCAGCGGCGGCCTTCTCACGGCTCAGGGCCTGACGGATCGGCGCCGGGGCGTTCGGATGGCGCTTGGCCAGCTCGGCGAACGTCTGGCAGGCGCGGTCGCGATCGCCCATGGCCGCCAGCGCCATGCCGAGCTTGAGCAGGTTGTCGGGCGCCCGCGGCGCGGCCTCGCCGTAGGTGCGATAGTTGCCGGCGAACGTCGAGGCCGCGGTCGGGTAGTCCTTGCGGAAGAAGTAGGTCTCGCCCAGCCAGTAGGCGGCCGTGGGCGCGCGGGGGTCGCTGGGGTAGGCGCGCACGAACGCGCTGAAGGCCTGCTCCGCATCCGCCCATTTGCCGGCCTGGAGCAGATCGAGGGCCGCCTTGTAGTCCGTATCGGCACCACCCGGCTCGAGCTTGGCCTGCGCGCCCGGGGCCGGCGTCGCCGCAACGGCCGCAGGTGGCTGCTGGCTGCGCACGGCCGTTTCGGGCACCGTCCCCAGCACGTAGCCCTGGCGGGCGGCGGCGTCCGGCGCGATCCGGGTCGGCGGCTGCGTCGCCGCGGGTGCGGGCGCGGCCGGACGCGGCGGCTCCGCCACCGACGGGGTGGCCGGTGCGCTCGCGGTTCGGCCGCCGCCCGGCAGTCGGGCGTCGAGGTCGGCGACCAGCCCGTCGATGCGCTGCGTCAGCTGGCGCTGGGCATGTTCGACCTCCTCGATCCGGCCGGTGAGCTGCCGCAGCTGCTCCTGCAGCCGGGACAGCTCGACCTCCAGCGCCGCCGTGCGCAGATTGTCCGGCTGCGCCTGGGCGAGCTCGATCCGTCCCAGGGCGGCGACCTCGCCCTGCAGCCGATCGAGATCGGCCCGCAGCGCCGCGGGCTCGGTTGCCTGCGCCGGCCAGCCGGCCACGACCAAGCCCAGAATCGTCAACACTCGCCACATGGCCGCCCGCCCGGATGCGTGTCGCTAGTTGGTGACGTTGACGACCGTGACCGCGCGGCGGTTCATGGCGTAGGCCTCGTCGGTGTTCGCCGGATCGGCCAGCCGTTCCTTGCCATAAGAGATGATCAGGATGCGGGCCGGGTTGACGCCGAGCGAGCCCAGATAGCTCTTCACGGCCGAGGCGCGCCGCTCACCGAGCGCCAGGTTGTACTCGGTAGTGCCGCGTTGGTCGGTATGGCCCTCGATGGTCACGGTGACGTTCGGGAACTGCTGCAGCCATGCCGCCTGCCGCTCGACGGTCTGGCGCGCGGTCGCGTCGAGCGTCGAGCTGTCGAGCGCGAAGAACACGCGATCACCGACGTTCACCTCGAGATCACCCTGCGAGCCCGGGGCGGCGTTGTGCCCGGCGGCGGCGCTGCCGGCGCCACCAAGCTCGGAGCCGCTGCCGATGCCGCCCATGTCGGTGGTGCCGATGCCACCGGCCCCGGCAGCGCCGGCCCCGGCCGCACCGCCGGCCGTATCGGACATGGAGGCCTCGGGATGGCTGCAGGCGGCCACCAGCAGCAGCAGCGCAGCGACGGAAACCAGTCGAGCAATCATGGCCTGTTCTTTCGGCAGGTTGCGCAATGGAAATGATCGCCGGAACCCGGGGCAAGGCGGGCGGCGAAGAGAGGGAGGAAGTCGGCCTTCTCGCGCAGGACGATCATCCGTTCACGGCAGGGTAGGCGACCAGTCCGGATCGGACGCATCCGTCGGAGTCGCCACCTCGCGTTCGTTGTACCCGCTCACATCGATCGTGAACAGGCGCCTGCGGCCCGAGCGCGGGTCCTGGCGGCTGAACATGATCACCCTGCCGTTCGGCGCCCAGGTCGGACTCTCGTCGAGGAAACTGCGGGTTAACAGACGCTCGTCGCTGCCGTCCGGCCGCATGACGCCGATGCTGAACATCCCGCCCTTGATGACCATGAACGCGATCAGGTCGCCGCGCGGCGACCAGGCCGGGCTGCCGTAGCGGCCGTCGCCGTAGCTGATCCGGGTGACCCCGCCACCGTTGCGGTCCATCACGTAGAGCAGCGGCCGCCCGCCGCGGTCGGAGTTGAACACGATCCGCCCGCCGTCGGGCGCGAAGGACGGCGAGGTGTCGATCGCGGCATCGCTGGTCAGGCGCGTGGCGCGGCGGCTGGCGATGTCCCACAGGTAGATGTCGGAATTGCCGTTCTGCGCCAGCGTCAGCAGCAGGCTGCGGCCGTCCGGTGCAAAGCGCGGCGCGAACGTCATGCCGGGGAAGTCGCCGAGCAGGCCCTCGCGGCCGCTGTCGAGCTCCTTGACGTAGATGCGGGGCGGCCCCTGGCGGAAGCCCATGTAGGCGACACGGCGGCCGTCGGGCGAGAAGCGCGGCGTCAGCGCCAGGAACGTGCCATCGGTGAGGTTGCGCCCACCGGTGCCGTCCCAGTCCATGATCGCGATCCGCTTGTCCCGGCGCGCGCTCGGGCCGGTCTCGGCAACGTAGGCGATCTTGGTGTCGAAGTAGCCGGGCTCGCCGGTCAGCCGCTCGTAGATCACGTCGGCGATCTTGTGCGCGACCCGCCGCCACGAGGCGTCCGGCGCATCGAAGCGCAGGCCGCGCAGCTGCTCCCCGGCGAATACGTCCCACAGGCGGAACTCGACGCCCATCAGGCTGCCGGGCGGCAGCTGGACGTTGCCGGTGACCAGCGCCTGGGCGTTGATCTGACGCCAGTCGGCGAAGCGTGGCAGCGAGCGGAGCTGCTCCGGGGTCTGGATGTAGGCGCGCCGATCGAGCACGTCGAACAGGCCCGAGCCGGCAAGATCGCTGCTGATCACCTCGGCAATGGCGGCGCCCCGGTCCTGGGCTGCCGGACCGTCGCCGGCGAACGGGCTCACCGCGATCGGGATCGGCTGGACCACGCCCTTGGTGATGTCGACGCGAAGCTGCGCCAGGGCGGCCGGGCCGCCGGCCACAGCCGCCGAGAATGCCGCCGCGGTGCCCAACAACCGTCGCCGCCCGAGCCGTGGTCCGCTCATCCGGCCAGCTGCGACGGATCGAAGTTGAAGATGATGTTCCGCCATACCTGGTAGGACTCCGGTGGAAGCTTGAGCGGCGAGCAGGCGCGCACGGCGCGCACGGCGCTTTCGGCGAAGGCGCGGAACACGGGGTCGGTGCTCATCCGTGCCGCATCCATCGGCACGACGGACTGGACGCCGCCGTCGGGACCCATGACGATGTTGAGTTCGGCACGCAAGCCCCCGAGGCCCTGGGCCGCGACCGGGATGTTCCAGCACGGGGTGATCTGGCGGCTGATGCTCGCCGCCAGCACCGACGGGTTGATCTGGGCCGTCACCGCCTTGCCCGGCTGCCCCGTTCCGCCCGCATCGGCGGCCGAGCCCTTGCCGGCCCGCTGCTCGGGCGCCTGCACCCGCTTGGGGGTCTGCTCGACGCTGCGCAGGAGGGCATCGAAGTCGCTGTCCGCCGGCTTGGGCGCGGGCGGCGTCGGCGGCCGCTCGGCCTTGGGCTCGGCCTTGGCCACGTCGACGGGCTTGTCCGGCTTGGGCTGCGCCTTCGGCGCTTCCGCCGGCTTGGGCGGGGCCGGTTTGTCCGGCGCCGGTGGCGGCGGCGCCGGCTTCGGCTCGGGCGGTGACGGCTCGGGCTTCGCCGGCTCGGCCTTGCGCGGTGGCGGCGGAGGAGGAGCAGGCTCGGGCTTCGCCGGCTCGGCCGCCTTGGGTGGCGGCGGAGGAGGCGGTGGTACGGGCTTCGGCTCGGGCGGCGGCTCGGCCTTCGGCGGGGGAGGCGGTGGTGGCGGCGGCGCCGGTGTCGCCGCCTGCCGCGGCGGAGCCGGAGCGGTCTGGGCCGGCGGAGCGGCGGGCGGCTTGGGCGAGGGCTGTGGCGGCTCGGTCGTCGCCGTGACGATCTCGACTGAGACCGGCGCTTCCGCGACCGGCAGGGTCCGGCCCAGCGCCGACAGGCCGACGACCAGGATCGCCAGCGCCAGATGGAACAGCACCGAGGCGATGAGGGAGCGACCCATGGCGGGCTTTCTCGTCAGCGCCGTACGACGGGCGACCGGGATCGGGTCACGGTGCCGTCGCGCTCGCCGCGGCGCGGGGCCGGCCGGCCGCCGGCACCTCGGTGAGCAGCGCCACCTTGCTGAAGCCGGCTTGGTTGATCGTGCCGACCACGCGCATCACCGTGCCGTAGTCGATTCCCTTGTCCCCGCGCACGAAGATGCGGGCATCGGGCTTGCGTCCGGTGATCGCCTGCAGCCGCGGCGCCAGCTGGTCGAGGGCGATCTGGCTGTCCTGCAGGTAGATTTTCCCGCCGGCATCGATGGTGACGCTGAGCGGCTCGTCCTGCCCGGCCATGGGCGAGCTCGCGGCCTGCGGCAGGTCGACGGCGATGCCCGAGGTGAGCAGCGGAGCCGCCACCATGAACACGATCAGGAGCACGAGCATGACGTCGACCATCGGCGTCATGTTGATCTCGACCATGGTGGCCCGCCGCCGCCGCCGGCTACGGCGAACCGGCTCGGCACCCGCCTGCTGCAGCTTCATGCCCATGGCTCAGGTGACTTTGGCGGCGTCGAGCTCGCGCGAGAGCACCACCGCGAACTCCTCGGCGAAGCTGGAGAGCCGGTTGGCGTAGCTGTCGATCGAGCCGGACAGCTTGTTGTAGGCGACCAGGGCCGGGATCGCGGCGATCAGGCCCAGCGCCGTGGTGAACAGGGCTTCGGCGATACCCGGCGCGACGACGGCGAGCGTCGTGTTCTTGGTGGCGGCGATCGCCTGGAAGCTGTTCATGATGCCCCAGACCGTGCCGAGCAGGCCCAAAAACGGTGCCGTCGAGGCGATGGTGCCGAGCCAGGAGAGGTTCTTCTCGAGCGATTCGATCTCGCGATCACGGGTGAGGTCCATCACCTGCCCGATCCGACCGACCAGCCCGCGGTTGAAGCTGACGTCGGTCGTCTTCGGCGACTCGCGCCACTCGTCCATGGCGGTGGCGAACATCAAGGCCATCGGGTGGTCGGCACGCTTGGCGAGCTGGCGATAGAGCTCGTCCAAGGGAGCACCGGACCAGAACTGGCGCTCGAACGCATTGGCCTTGCGGATCAGCCGGGTCAGGCGGAACGCCTTGTCGAAGATGACGGCCCAGGCCCACAAGGACGCCAGGAGCAGCAGGAGCATGACGCCCTTGGTCAGCAGATCCGACTGCAGGAACAGATGCAAGAAGCTTGGCCCGACAGCGGCATTCGCCAGCCCTACGGTGCTGATCGCGGAATCTTCCATCGAGACGGACCCGTTCGGGGGCGGTTGGGGCAGGTAGCGGCGGCAAGGGCCGGGACGGGCGGCTGCATGAGCACGCGATCACGGCCGATGCTCGTATGGTCGCCGCGCGTCCAACTGTCAAGGGCGAACAAAACTTGAAGATGAATCAAGTATAAGAAACTCAATCATTTGTTGCAAACACCTGTCGGACCGCTTCGGGCAGCCGTTTGGGGCGAAGCGTGGCGGCATCGAGCGTCGCCAAGGTCACCCTCAGGCGGGCGACGACGGTTTCGCCATGCGTGACGAGCTGCTCCAGCTCGAACCGCACGCCGCCCACCGTGACGGGTCGGGTCGCGACCTGCAGCAGATCGTCGAGCCGGGCGGGCCGGACGAAGTCGATCGTGCAGCGCGTGACGGCGAACACGATGCCGTGCTCGACCGCCAAGCGGCTCTGGTCGAAGCCGCCGGCGCGCAGGAACTCGGTGCGGGCCCGCTCGGCGAACCTCAAATAGCTCGCGTGATAGACGATGCCACCGGCGTCCGTGTCCTCGTAGTACACACGGACCGGCCAAACGTCGGCGCTCAAGGCGCGTCGCCGCCGAACAGGTCGACCTGTGCCGTGGTCGAGGGGGGGGCGCTCAGGCCCAGGTGCTGCCACGCCGCCCGGGTCAGCATCCGGCCGCGCGGCGTGCGCTGCAGCAACCCCTGCTGCAGCAGGAACGGCTCGACCGTCTCCTCCAGCGTGTCGCGCTGCTCCGCCAGCGCGGCGGCCATGGTGTCGATCCCGACCGGCCCGCCACCGTAGTTGACGGCGATGGCGCGCAGGTAGCGCCGGTCCAGGCTGTCCAGGCCCAGATCGTCGACCTCGAGCTGGCGCAAGGTGAGATCGGCGAGCTTCGCGTCCACGGGTTGCCCACTGTCGGCGACGGTGGCGAAGTCGCGCACCCGGCGCAGCAGCCGCGTCGCCACCCGCGGCGTACCTCGCGCCCGGCGTGCGATCTCGCGCGCGCCTTCGGCCAGCAGATCCAGGCCGAGCAGCCGCGCGCCACGCAGCACGATGTCCTCGAGCTCGGCCACCTCGTAGAACTCGAGCCTGGCGACGATGCCGAACCGGTCGCGCAGCGGCGTGGTCAGGAGACCGGTGCGCGTGGTGGCGCCGACCAGCGTGAACGGCGGCAGGTCGAGCCGGATCGAGCGCGCGGCCGGCCCCTCGCCGATCATCAGGTCGAGCTTGTAGTCCTCCATGGCCGGGTAGAGGATCTCCTCCACCGTCGACTGCAGCCGGTGGATCTCGTCGATGAACAGCACGTCGCGCGGCTGCAGGTTGGTGAGGATCGCGGCGAGGTCGCCCGCCCGCTGGATGATCGGGCCGGAGGTCAGCCGGAAGCCGACCCCGAGCTCGGCCGCCACGATCTGCGCCAGCGTGGTCTTGCCCAGGCCCGGCGGGCCCGCGAACAGCACGTGGTCGAGCGCGTCGCCACGCGTCGCCGCGGCCTGGATGAAGACGGCCAGGTTGGCCCGCAGCTGGGCCTGGCCGATGAACTCGGCCAGGCGCTTGGGCCGCAGCGTGACGTCCCGGTCCTCCGTCGCCGGCGCCGGGCTGACGATCCGCTCGCTCATCGCGTGAGCTCCCGCAGCCCCTCGCGGACCAGGACATCGACCGCCAGGTCCGTTCCCTGCCGGGCCTGGACCCGCGCCAGCGCCGCGTAGGCCTCGGCCCGCCCGTAGCCCAGGTTGAGCAGCGCCGACAGCGCGTCGCCGGCACCGCCGGCCAGGCTCGCCACCTCGGGTAGGCTGCGGCCAGGCTGCGGCAGGCTGCCGACGCGATCCTTGAGCTCGGCCACGATCCGTGCCGCCAAGCGTGCGCCGACCCCGCTGGCCCGGCCCAGCATCGCCTTGTCGCCCGCGGCGATGGCGTTGGCCAAGTCGTGTGGCCGCAGCGTGCCGAGCAGCGACAAGGCGACTCGTGCCCCCACGCCCTGGACGGTCTGCAGCAGCCGGAACCAAGTCCGGTCGGCGGCATCCGGGAAGCCGAACAGGGTGATCGCGTCCTCGCGCAAATGCAGCTCCGTATGCAGCTCCACGGTCTCGCCGACCTGCGGCAGCTGTTCGAGGGTGGCCGGAGCCACGGTGACCAGATAGCCGACGCCGGCGACATCGATGACGACGTGATCGTCGCCGATCGCCGCCAGGATGCCGCGCAGACGCGCGATCACGGATGACGTCCCGCGTCACGGGCAAGCTGGGCCGCGATCTGCGCCCGGCCAACCCGGAAATGGGCATGGCAGATGGCCACCGCCAGCGCGTCGGCGGCATCGGCCACGACGTCCCCGCAACCCGGCAGCAGGAACCTCACCATCACCGCGACCTGCTCCTTGCCGGCATTGCCGGTACCGGTGACCGCGCGCTTGACCCGCTTGGCGGCGTACTCGTGCACCTCGAGCCCCGCGTGGCTCGCCGCCAACAGCACCACGCCGCGCGCATGGCCGAGCTTCAGCGACGAGAGCGGGTTGCGGTTGACCACGGTCTCCTCGACGGCCGCCTCGACCGGCAGATGGCCGTGGATCACCTCGATCAGGCCACGATAGAGCCCGCCCAGCCGGCCGGCCAAGTCGTCGCCGGAATCGGTGTGCACGGTGCCGCAGGCCACGTAGCGGAGCCGATTGCCCTGCGCCTCGACCAGACCCCAGCCGGTGTGGCGCAGGCCGGGATCGAGGCCCAGGATCAAGGCCATCCCGCTCAGCCGGCGAGCCGGGCCAGCGCCGACTCCGACACCTCGAAATTGGCGATCACCCGCTGCACGTCGTCGTTCTCGTCCAGGGCCTCGAGCAGCTTGAACAGGGTCTCGGCCTTGTCGTCGTCGACCGGCACCGTCGCCTGCGGCTTCCAGGTCAGGCTCGCCTGCTCGGGCGGGCCGAAGCGGGCCTCGAGCTGCTCCTGGACCACCGCCAGCTCGTCGGGGGCGCAGATGATCTCGTGCCCGCCCTCGGAGCTTTCGCAATCCTCGGCCCCGGCCTCGATGGCTGCCTCCAGCATCGCGTCGGAGGTGGCCGACGCCGCCGGGTAGAGGATCTGGCCGACGCGGTTGAACTGGAAACTCACGCTGTTGGTCTCGCCGAGCGCGCCGCCGAACTTGGTGAAGCTGGAGCGGACCGAGCTCACGGTGCGGTTGCGGTTGTCGGTCAGCGCCTCGACGATCACCGCGACGCCGCCGGGCCCGTAACCCTCGTAGCGGATCTCGTCCAGGCTGTCGGCATCGCCGCCCTGCCCGCGCTTGATCGCCCGGTCGATGGTGTCCTTGGACATGTTGGCGGCCTTGGCCGCCTGGACGGCGGCGCGCAGGCGCGGGTTGGCGGCAGGGTCGGGCAGCCCCGACTTGGATGCCACCTGGATCTCGCGTTGCAGCCGCGTGAACAGCTTCGCCTTGACCGCGTCCTGGCGGCCCTTGCGATGCATGATGTTCTTGAACTGTGAATGACCGGCCATGACTCGTCGTTGATGGGTGAGGTCGCGTTCGTTGAGACGGGGTCTATAGCAGAGGCGGCACCCGGACAGCCAGATGGCGTGCGCCCGCGACGGCGACGCCCCGGCCGGCTCCGCCGCCGTCGACCCGGTCGGGAGCACGCGAGCAGGACCGGCCGCGGCGCACCCGGAACGCATGGTACTGGTTCTCGGCAAAATTCAATACATAAACATTCTCAGTTATTTATCGGCGTGACTGAAATTGTTGACACAACAAGACCGAAGCCTGATTATGGGAAATGTGGAGGAGAATAGGGTTCGGCGGCAAGCTTGCCGGACCAGCACAGTTTTGCTCGCAGGCGTTGGCGGGCATGCGCATGCTTCTGCCTGTCGCCAACGAAGACCAATTGTCGGCTGCCTTCGGCCGCCGCAGAGAGGATTTGTCGCCACGAGCCAGCCTTGCCCCGACGCTACCGAGAATATTGCTAAAGTTGCGCACGAATTTTGTTCGATAGCGGTACGGCTTTATCGCCCTTTAGTAGATTTATTTTATTTGGAAGAACTTTACAGTTGCAGCCCCACCACGAATGACATAGATTGCTCGTGTCAAGTCAGACGGTGCCTCCCTCCCTTCCCTATGCCCCCGCCGGGCACCCCCCAGCGGGGGCAATTTTATTTATGCAGGGTTCCCGTTCACGCATCGACCGCAACCGATGAAGGATGCCTGGATGAGCAGCGCCCAATCGTTGGTCGGCTTCAGCCGCGAGCTCAGCGCCGCCAATGCCAATGGCGAGCTGTCGAGCATGCAGTTGGCCCGCCTCGACGCCGAGCTGCCGACCCAGGAGCCGGTGATCGGAGCCGCGGTGCTCGTGGCCACCGCGTTCCGCCTGCGGGACGAGTCGGCGCTGATCGAGGCGCTGCGGCTGCTCGTGCAGGCCGTGGGCAGACTGGAGGAGCAGGACAGCGCGGCAGATGCCTGACGGGCGCGCCCGAATCCCGTCCGGCGCCGTTGCGCCCGAACGCCGGCGGACCGCATTGGCAGCGCAGGCTTGATCGCATCCGCCGCGGGGACCACATGCGTCGCCAGCGGCGGCGCCGGCCCGGTGCCGCCGGCGCGATCGTGAGGGTCCATGCAGCAGCAGCCGGCATCCTGGCACGGCACGACCATTCTTTCCGTCCGCAAGGGCTCGCAGGTGGCCATGGCCGGCGACGGCCAGGTCAGCCTCGGCCAGACGGTCATCAAGGCCAATGCCCGCAAGGTCCGCCGCCTCGGCGGCGGCGCGATCCTCGCGGGTTTCGCCGGCAGCACGGCCGATGCCTTCACCCTCCTCGAGCGCCTCGAGGCCAAGCTCGAGCGGCATCCCGGGCAGCTGACCCGTGCCTGCGTCGAGCTCGCCAAGGACTGGCGCACCGATCGCTACCTGCGCCGCCTCGAGGCGATGATGGCCGTGGCCGATGCGGACGTGTCGCTCGTCCTCACCGGCAATGGCGACGTGCTCGAGCCCGAGGACGGCCTGGTCGGCATCGGCTCCGGCGGCTCCTATGCGCTGGCCGCGGCCAAGGCGCTGCTCGACGTCGACGGCCTCTCCGCCGAGGCCATCGCCCGGAAGGCGATGCGGATCGCCGCCGGCATCTGCGTCTACACCAACGAAAATGTCATCATCGAAACCCTGGACCGTCGATGAGCGCCCTTACTCCCCGCGAGATCGTCTCCGAGCTTGACCGCTTCATCGTCGGCCAGAACGCGGCCAAGCGCGCCGTCGCCATCGCCCTGCGCAACCGCTGGCGGCGCCAGCAGCTCGACGACAGCCTGCGCGACGAGGTCCTGCCGAAGAACATCTTGATGATCGGCCCCACCGGCTGCGGCAAGACCGAGATCGCCCGCCGGCTGGCCCGCCTCGCCCAGGCACCGTTCCTCAAGGTCGAGGCCACCAAGTTCACCGAGGTCGGCTATGTCGGCCGCGACGTCGAGAGCATCGTGCGCGATCTGGTCGAGATCTCGCTCAAGCTCACCCGCGACCGGCTGCGCAAGGAAGTCGCGGCGCAAGCCGAGCTGAACGCCGAGGAGCGCGTGCTGGACGCGCTGGTCGGCACCTCGGCCAGCAAAGAGACCCGTGACCGCTTCCGGCGCGGCCTGCGCGACGGCTCCTTGGCCGACCGGACGATCGAGCTCGACGTCCAGGAGAGCGGCGCCGCCGGGATGCCGACCTTCGACATCCCGGGCATGCCGGGCGCGCAGATGGGCATGCTCAACATCGGCGAGATGTTCGGCAAGGCGTTCGGCCCGAGGACCAAGCGCAAGAAGCTCACCGTGGCCCAGAGCTACGAGGTGCTGATGGCGGAGGAGAGCGACAAGCTGCTCGATCAGGAGCGGGTCACCCGCGAGGCCCTGGCCGCCACCGAGCAGAGCGGCATCGTCTTTCTCGACGAGATCGACAAGATCAGCGCCCGCGAGGGCCGGGCCGGCGCCGATGTCAGCCGCGAAGGCGTGCAGCGCGACCTGCTGCCCCTGATCGAGGGCACCACGGTCACGACCAAGCACGGTGCGGTCAAGACCGACCACATCCTGTTCATCGCCAGCGGCGCCTTCCATCTCAGCAAGCCATCGGACCTGCTGCCCGAGCTGCAGGGCCGCCTGCCGATCCGGGTCGAGCTGCAGCCTTTGGGCCGCGAGGATCTGGCTCGTATCCTGGTCGAGCCCGAGGCCAGCCTGATCAAGCAGTACAAGGCGCTGATGCAGACCGAGGGCATCGCGCTCGAGCTGGACGAAGACGCCATCGCCGAGATCGCGCGGCTCGCGCACGAGGTCAACAGCCGGGTCGAGAACATCGGCGCCCGCCGGCTGCAGACGGTGATGGAAAAGCTTCTCGAGGAGGTGAGCTACAGCGCGTCCGACCGCAACGGCGAGACGGTCGCGATCGATGCCGCCTATGTCCGTCGGCAGGTGGCGGATCTCGCCGCCAACGCCGACCTCAGCAAGTTCATTCTCTAGCGACCGCCACCCGTCAGACGGCGATCCGATCGGAGATTATGCCGCCGGTCATGCTCGCGAGCTCGGCGAGCGTGGTCGGGAACACGCGGTGCGGGTGGCCGGCTGCCGCGAACAGGCGCTCGAAGCGGCCGAGGCTGGCGTCGATCAGCGTCGGCACCGGCTGCACGTGGCCGACCGGGGCCACGCCGCCGATGGCGAAGCCGGTCACCGCGCGCACCGTGGCGGCGTCGCAGCGCTTGGCCTCTGCAGCTCCGCCCATGACGGCTGCCAAGCCGGCCATGTCACAGCGGCGGTCGCCCGCGACGAGCGCCAGAACCGGTGTCCCCGCCACCTCGAACAGCAGCGACTTGACGATGGCGCCGACCGGCACGTCGCAGGCGGCGGCGGCATCCTCGGCCGTGCGCGCGGTCGCCGCCAGCGTCACGATCCGGCCTTCGATGCCGTGCTCGGCGAGCGCCGCCTCGACGCGGCGGACCGAGGCACTCATGCCGGCAGCGGTATCGTGTGGCCGAACTTCGGCACGTCGTAGCCGCGCTGCACGCCCTGACGCGCCGCCAGCTCCTCGTACCAGCGGCGGACGTGCCGGTAGTCGGCGAGATCGATCCCCTGCCAGTCCCAACGCGACAGCCACGGCCACGTGGCGAAGTCGGCGATCGTGACGACCTCGCCGGCCAGATAGGGCACGTCGGCGAGGCGCCGGTCCAGCACGCCATAGAGGCGCTTGGCCTCGGTCGCGAACCAGGTCTCGGCGAACGGCGCCTTGCCGACGTTGAACTTGAGGAAATAGTGCGCCCGACCCAGCATCGGGCCGACGCCGCCCATCTGGAACATCAGCCATTCGAGCGTCTGCAGCCGCAGCTTGGGGTCCGTGGGCAGGAACTTGCCGGTCTTCTCGGCAAGATAGATCAAGATCGCCCCCGATTCGAACACGCTGTAGCCGTTGTCGCGATCGACGATGGCCGGAATCTTGTTGTTCGGACTGATCTTGAGAAAGTCCGGCGCGAATTGCTGGTCCTTGCCGATGTCGATCGGGTGAACCTCGTAGGGCAGGCCGCATTCCTCGAGCATGATCGACACCTTGCGGCCATTCGGTGTGGACCAGGTATAGAGGTCGATCATGCCGTTCTTCCCATCGCGCCTTGACGCCTTTCGATAGCGGCTGCGTTCCCGGCCGCCAAGGCCGGCCAGGGCTCAGAAGATCGCGAGCTTGGTGTAGCCGGTGAACAGCTCGAGCGCCGCCGTGCCGACATAGGAATTGCCGGAACGGTCCAGCTCGGGCGACCAGACCGCGATCGTCAGCTCGTTCGGCACGACGGCGACGATGCCACCGGCGACGCCGCTCTTGGCCGGGAAGCCCACCCGATAGGCGAAGCTGCCGACCGAATCGTACATCCCGCAGGTCAGCATCAGCGCGTTGATCCGGCGCGCCTGCCGCTCGGTCAGCACGCATTCGCCCAAGAGCGGGGATACCCCTTTCATCGCGAGCGGCAGGAAGGCGCGGGCGAGATCGACGCAGCTCATGGCCAGCGCGCAGATCCGGCAATAGGCGTCGAGCACCTGATCGACGGGATGCTGCAGGACGCCATGGCTCTTCATCAGATGTCCCAGCGCCGCGTTGACGTCGGCGTGCTCGCGCTCCGACCGGGCCACTTCGCCATCGAAGTCGATCGCGTGATTCTGCGCCAGCACCCGGACATAGTCGCGGGCCCAGAGATCGGCGTCAGGTCGGGTCGACAGCAGGATGTCGACGACCACGAGCGCTCCCGCATTGATGAACGGATTCCGCGGCACGCCCTTCTCGTGCTCGAGCAGGATCAACGAGTTGAACGGGTCGCCCGAAGGCTCCTTGCCGACCCGCGTCCAGACCAGATCGCCCACCGCGCTCAGCGCGAGCATCAAGGTGAACACCTTGGAGATGCTCTGGATGCTGAACGGCTCCAGCGCGTCGCCGACGGCGTGGCTGTGACCGGTGACGGTCTGCAGGGCCATGCCGAGCTTGCGCGGGTCGGTTCGGGCCAGAGCGGGGATATAGTCGGCGACGGCGCCTTTGCCGAAATGGGGCCGTGCAGCAACGTGGATCTCTTCGAGGACCGCCTGCAAATCCATCCGCTCACCTCAGCCGACGCCCGGAACGAACGGGCGGGAACCTGCGTCGGCTCAGGAGCTTAGGCGGCCGGCTGCCTCAGTGCATCCACCAACCGCCGTCGACGCTGAGGTTCTGCCCGGTCACGAAGCGGGCACGGTCGGAGATCAGGTAGAGGATCGCCTGGGCGATGTCGTCCGGGCTGCCGCGATATTTCAGCGCCTGATGGTCGAGCAGGAACTGCACGTAGCTCTCGAGCTGATCGGCCCAGACCTCGCGCTCCAAAGCCGTCGGGATGGCCCCCGGGCTCACGGCGTTGACGCGGATGCCGAACCGGCCGAGCTCGCGTGCCATGGCCCGGGTCAGACTGAGCAGCGTGCCCTTGGAGCCGACATAGGCGGTGAAGTCGGACCAGCCGCCGTTCAGGGTGACCGAGCAGATGTTGACGATCTGCCCCCAGCCCTTGCGCTTCATCGACGGGACCACCGCCTGGGCCAGCGCCACCGCCGCGGTGGCGTTGACGTCCTGCACCTTCTGCCACTCGGCGAGATCGTAGCCGTCGATCGGCTTCAGCGGGTTGATGGCGGCGTTGTTGATCAGAATGTCGATGCCGCCGACCTCGGCATCGAGCCGCAGCACGAGATCCTTCGCCGCCTGCGGATGGGCGAGGTCGCAGGCCACGAAGCGGGCCCTGCCGGCTCCGGGCGGCAGGGCGGCGTTCAGCTCCTCCACCTTGCCGGCATCCTTGACGTCGAGCATCAGGACGTCGGCCCCCTCGCCCGCCAGCGCCGCGCATTCGGCCATGCCGAGGCCGCCGGTGGCGCCGGTGACCAGCGCCGTCCTGCCTTTATGTTCCATGTCGCCCCCGTCCTCGGCTGCTTGGATCGTGCCCGTGCGTCGCGCCTCAGGCGCGCAGCTCCGCCACGGCATAGGCCGGCAGCGCTACCGTCGCCGCATCGGCCAACGGCACGGCGTCGTCCCAGGCTTCGGGCTGACGCGCGAGCATGCCGACACTCGTCTCGTCGAGCAGGCGCAGCGCCGGCTGGCCGCCCGTTGGAAGAGGCCCGATGTCGACCGACTGCGGCCGGCCGGTGAGGTTGGCGAGCCAGACGGCCAGCCCCTTGCCGGTGCGGGCCGCCAGCACCTGCACCTCGCGCGGCGCGCTGCTCCGGCTGCGCAGGACGGCGCCGCCAGCCAGCGCCGCATGGCCGCGCAGCACGTGGTAGCTCGGATGCACGTCGCCCGTGGCGGGGTCGAGGATTCCGGACGGTCCGGCAGCAGCGCCGAGCGTGACGCCGGCGAGGCCGGCACGCGCCGCATGGGCAAGATAGCCCGCATACCAAGCCGCCCCGATCAGCGCCCGCTCGCGCGGGTCGGAGCGGGCCATGGCGACGCGACCGCCATCCGGGTTCTCCGCCGGCGCCGCGCCATAGGGGTTGGCGCGCATGGCGATCGCGGTCGGGAACAGCCAGTAGGGTGCGCCGCCGGCGAAGGCCTTGGTGCTGGCGAAGATGTAGGGCAGCGCCTCGAGGCCCTCGGTGAGCGAGAGGTCGTCGCCGGCATGCACGAGCGGGCAGCCGGTATGGCAGATGAAGTCGAACAGGCCCGTGGGCGGTCGCTTGCGGTTGAGCTCGGTGAAGTAGCTGAACATGCCGCCACCGAGCGCGACGCCTGGGAACGCCGCGCGTGCCTCGGTCACCAGCTCGGTCCAGGACGGCGCCTCGGGCCAGACCCCGCCGGGAAGCGTGCATTTCAGATCGCAGGCCGGCGAGACGGCGATGCGCGCCGGCGTCGCCCCGGCCCGCTCGATCTGCCCGCGGACGTGCGCCAGATCGCGCCGCAGCACCTCGACGTCGCCGGTCGGCCGACCAGCCGCATCGGCACACGGCAGGACGACCTCGAGGACGAGCTCGGCGCCAAGGCTGCGCGCGAGCTCGGCCTGACCGCGGATCACCTCGGCGTCGTGCCCTGCGCGCGCATCGAACGTGCCGACCAGGAACGCCGGACCCATCTTGCGCAAGCGCTCGACCTGCGCCAGGGCCGCCGTCACGTGCTCGCCCGGCACCGCGAGCCCGAGCCTCGGCATCGTGGCGACGGTCTCGGCCTCGACGGTGACCGCGACGGAGTTGCTCCCGCCGGCCGTCACCTGGCCGGGAGCTCCCTCCACGGTCAGCGACACGCTCTGCGTGAAGCGCTGCCCGCGCTCGAGGGTGTAGGGCCACGGCAGCGCCAGCGGGCGGACATAGGTCTTGTAGGAGGCATCCATCCAGTTGCGCTGGTCCTCCATCTCGAACGTGTCACCCTCCATGCGGCAGACGACACGGACACCGGGTGCCACCGCATGGGTCAGGGCACGGATGCCCATGAACGGGCACGCCGGGTCGATCAGCTCGGGAAACCGGCTGTGCTCGACCGTGCCGTCGACGTGGAGCACCTCCACCGGCGCACCGCTCACCCCTTCCACGGGGTGCAGCACGACGAAGCCGGTGCGGTTGGTCGTGAAATCGCTCGTCGCCTCGCCGTCGGCGGTGAAGGCGAGGTTGCCTTGCGCATCCGCGGTGATGCTGGCCCGGTAGGCGAACGCCTGCTGCGCATCGCGGCAGACGGCATCGTAGCTGACGCGGAACCCGGACCCGTCCTGCTCGATCCGCAGATTGCTGATCTCGGGGTTGTAGGTGCCCCAGTTGCGGTCTCGGACGATGTAGCTGATCGCCCGGATCGCCTCGCGGCCGCCCAGCTTGATGTGCCGCAGGTTGCCGGCATCGAGCGAGCACTCGAGCGGACCGGCGCGCAGGCGCGGCGTCTCGGGCACCGCTTCCTCGGTCCCGAACAGCTTGATCGCACGCGATGGCTCTGCGGCCATGCTTGGCCTCCCTTCAGATGACCCGTTCGGTCTGCGGATCGAGCAGGATCGCGCGGTCGAGGTCGACCAGCAAGGCAAGCTCGGTGCCCGGCGCCTCCACCGCATGCGCGGGCAGTTCGGCCGAGACCTCGGCCTCGCCGAGCCGGAAGGTGGCATAGGTGCGGGTGCCGGTCGGCTGGACGAGGTCGATGACCACCCGCAGCGGCACCTGCCCGGCCCGCGCGATGCTGCCTTCGGCCCGGCCGAAATGCTCGGGCCGGATGCCGAGCACGAGCGCTCGTCCCTGCCACTGTGCGAGACGCGCCAGCTTCGCCGACGGCAGAGCCAGGCGGCGGCCGTCGGCGAAAAGCAGCTCGCCACCCTCGAGCCGGCAGGGCACGAAGTTCATCGGCGGCGAGCCCAGAAAGCCGGCGACGAACTTGCTGGTCGGGCGCTCGAACAGCTCGAGCGGTGCCCCCTGCTGCTCGATCACCCCATCCTTGAGCAGCACGATCCGATCGGCCAGCGTCATCGCCTCGATCTGGTCGTGGGTGACGTAGACCGTGGTCTTGCCGATCTCCTGGTGCAGCCGCTTGATCTCGGCCCGCATGCCGTCGCGGAGCTGAGCGTCGAGGTTGGAGAGCGGCTCGTCGAACAGGAACAGCCGCGCGTCGCGCACGACGGCCCGGCCGATCGCGACCCGCTGGCGCTGCCCACCCGACAGCTCGCGTGGCAGACGGGTCAGCAGGTGGCCGATGCCGAGCATGGCGGCCGCCCGGTCGACCCGGCGGCGGATCTCGGATTCCGCGACCTTCCGCGCGCGCAGGCCGAAGGCGATGTTCTCGAACACGTCGAGGTAGGGGTAGAGGGCGTAGTTCTGGAACACCATGGCGATGTTCCGCGCCCTTGGCGGCACGCCCTGCATCGGCTCGCCGTCGAAGGCGATGGTGCCACCGTCGATCTCCTCGAGCCCGGCGATGGCGCGCAACAACGTGGACTTGCCGCAGCCCGAGGGACCGACGAAGACGCAGAACTCGCCTTCCTGGATGTCGAGGTCGATCCCGCGCAGGGCGTGAACCTTGCCGTAGTATTTCTGCAGGCCCTGGACGGTCAGGCGTGCCATCGGCTCAGCCCTTGACCGCGCCGAGCGAGATGCCGCGCACGAGGTAGCGCTGCAGCATGGCGACGGCGACGAAGATCGGCAGGGTGCCGAGAACGCTCATGGCGGCGATCTTGCTGTAGAAGTTGGACTGGCCGCCCAGATAGTGCGTGACCTGGACAGGAAAGGTGGTGACCTCGCTCCTGGTCAGGACCAGCGCGAACAGGAACTCGTTCCAGGCGAAGACGAAGGTGAACACGGCGGTGGCGAAGATGCCGCTGCGCGCCATCGGCAGCACGACCTTCCTGAACACGCCCCAGCGCGTGCAGCCGTCGACCAGCGCCGACTCCTCGAGCTCGAGCGGGATGTCCTGGATGTAGCCGCGCATCATCCAGATGACGTAGGGCAGGTTGAAGGCGGTGTAGAGGACGATCAGGCCCTGATAGGTGTCGACCCAGCCGAGCCTGACGTAGAGCAGGAAGACCGGGAACACGATCACGATCGGCGGCAGCATCCGGTTGCTGAGCACCCACATCGCGAAGTTGTCGCCGCCGGTGCGGAAGCGGGCGATCGAGTAGGCGCAGAGCGTGCCGAAGAACATGGCGAGCACGGTGCTGACCGTGGCGATGATCAGGCTGTTGCCGATGGTCTTGGCGTCGCCGTCGCGGAACAGGACGAGATAGTTCTCGAAGCGGACCGCCGAGGGCCACCACACCGGCGGGTAGGCGAAGATCTCCTCGGCGGTCTTCAAGGACATGCCGAACAGCCAATAGATCGGGAACAGGAAGACGATCAGCGCCACGGTCGCCGCGAGATAGCGCAGGGCCAAACCGAGGCCGCGATCCGCCTTCACCGGGCGATCTCCACCCGGCGCAGCGCCAGCACGACGAGCACGTTGACGACCAGCAGGATCACGAACGCCATGGCGGCGGCGTAGCTGGTCTCGAACTGCTGGAAGCCCTGGACGTAGGCGTAGATCGAGATGGTCTCGGTCATGGTGCCGGGGCCACCGCCGGTGAGCGCCCAGATGATGTCGAACAGGCGGAACAGGTCCAGCGCCCGGATCAGCACCGCGATCGCGAGCACCGGCCAGATCGCCGGCAGCACGATCTTGCGGAAGGTGACCATGAACCCAGCACCGTCGATCGCGGCGGCCTCGAGCTGCGACTTGTCGACGTTGGACAATGCCGCCAGCAGCAGGAGGAACATGAACGGCGTCCACTGCCAAATCTCGGCCACCAGGATCGCCGGGTAGACGAGGGCCGGGTTGACCGTCCAGAGCAGGGTCACCTCGTGGCCGGCGAGCCAGCCCAGGATCTGGTTGATCGGCCCGAAGCGCTGGTCGAACAGAATCGACCACATCGCACCGCTGACGATCGGCGAGATCACGACCGGCAGCACCAGGAGCGCCACGAAGATCTGCCGGCCGGGCATGCGCTCGAGGAACAGGTAGGCCAGAAGCAGGCCCAGAAATAGCTCCACCGGCAGCGCGATCAGGAGGAACAGGAAGGTGTGGCCGAGCGCCTGCCAGAAGCGCAGGTCGGCGAGCAGCCGCTGGTAGTTCATCAGGCCGCTGAAGGAGGTGTCCTCCTCCAGCATGTTGATGTTCTGGAAGCTGACCACGGCCGAATAGACGATCGGGAACAGCCCGATCAGCAGGATGATCACGACCGCGGGCGTGATCGCCAGATACTTGAACTGGCGATCCGCGACCTGCGACACGCGCCCGCCGCCGAAAGCGGGCGCCATGCCTCGACTCACGACGCCGTCGGGTAGGCGTTGGGCTTGCCGGCCCACGCCTCGTAGGCGGCGCGCTGCTTGTCGACGCCGATGCGATCGGTCAGCGCGTCCCACTGCGCCGCGACCTGGTCGAGGATCGCCTTGGGATCCTCGCCGGCCCAGAGCTTGGAGATGCCCTGGCGCAGCGCCTCCTCGTACTTGTCGGTCTGGATGATCGACAGGTCGAGCAGCCCGTTCACGGCGCCGGCCTTGAGCGCCTCCAGATACTGCGGCGCTTCCGGCCAGCGGCTCTTGTACTCGGCCGAGGTGAAGTGGTCCTCGCGGAACGGGTCGCGCAGCGCATAGGGAAGCTGGACCCGCTGGATGCTGATGTCGCGGCTGTTGAGCCACTGGATGAACAGGTAGGCCGGGATCTTCTTCTTCGAGTTCGAGGAGATCGCCAGCGTGAAGCCGGCGGCCAGCTCGGGATGCCCGCCCGGCGGCATGGCGTAGCCGACCTTACCGGCGACCTGGGTCTTGGGCACCCAGGACAACGCCTTCTCCTCGGTGCCGTAGCCGGCGGCCCAGCGGCCGTAGGGCGGCCAGGAGATGGTCATGGCCGAATCACCGACCAGGAACGCCGACAGGTTCTTGCCGAAATCCCAGGTCTCGACGCCGGGCGGCATCCACTTGTTCTCGACCAGCCAGTCCTGGAACACCTTGACACCGGCCGGACCGTTGACCGTGGCCTTCATGGTGGCGGCATCGAAGAACTTGCCGCCCTCGTTGCGGAACCGCTCCTGGAACATGAACTGGGCGTAGGGCGGCTGGCGGAAGAACGCCGCGCCGTAGGGCTTGCCGCCGGTGACCTCGGTGATCAGCGAGCCCATCTGGTCGAACTCCTGCCAGGTCTTGGGCGGCACCGGCAGGTCGCTGCCGTACTTCGCCTTGTAGGCCGCCTGGATCTTGGGATCGCCCAGAACGTCCGTGCGGTAGTAGAGGACAAAGACGTCGCCATCGTCGGGGAAGGCGTAAACCTTTCCGTCATAGGTCATCTGGTTGTCGCGGTAGACCGGCGCTATCTCCTGCAGCTCCTCGCGGAAGCCGTACTTGTCGACATAGGGATCGAGGTCCTCGAGCGCGCCGGCACGGACCAAGTCGGGCATCCAGGACGGGATGACGTTGAGCGCGTCGTAGGCGCCGGTGCCGGCACGGTGCTCCTGCAGGATCTTGGTGAACATCTGCTCCGTCGCGACCTCGATCACCTTGACCGAGATGCCGGTGAGCTCCTTCCACTTCGGGCCGGAGAAGGTGTTGGGGTCGAGCGCCTGCAGGCCCGCTTCCCAGACGATGGTGATCTCGGTGCCGGCATATTCCTTGGCCGCGTCGACCGCAGCCTGGGCCGCCGAGGCAGCCCAGGCCGGGCGCGGCAGACCCGCCACCGCCCAGCCGCCGAACATGGTGCCCGCCACCACGAAGTCGCGTCTGCGGATCGTCATTGCTTGCTCCCTGATCGGCGCGCCCCCGGCGCGCGTTGCTCGGCCTTATGAGCGGCCTGCGAGAGCCGCGAGCTTGCCACGCCACGCGGCCTGATCCACCACCTCGCGATTGACGATACCCTTCGGCACCTGACCTTGCATGATGTCGAGCACGGCGCGCACGTCGGCGGCGCCGTTGCCGGCGAAACACTCGTCGGTCCAGCACAATGAATGCGGGGCGACGATGACGTTGTCGAGGCCGAGGATCGGCTCGTCGGCCGGGCACGGCTCGACCTCGAACACGTCGAGCCCGGCGCCGGCGATCGTGCCCGCCGTGAGGGCACGAAAGAGCGCCGTCTGGTCGACGACGGGCCCGCGCGAGGTGTTGATGACGTAGGCCGTGGGCTTCATCAGCGCCAGGAGCCGGTCGCCGACGATGTGATGCGTGGCCTCGCTGAGCGGCACGCTCACGGACAGGAAGTCCGCGCGCCGGAACAGCTCCTCCAGGCCGACCAGCTCGACGCCGAGTTCGGCCGCGACCTTCGGGTCCTGGTAGGGATCGTGGGCGAGAAAACGCAGGCCGAACGGCGCCGCCAGGCGGAACACCTCGGCACCGATATTGCCCATGCCGAGCTGGCCCAGCGTCTTGCCGACCAGGCCCTCGCCCATATGGTCCGAGCGCTTGGCCCAGCCTTCGGGCCCCTGCCGGCAGAGGCGGTCCTTGATCAGCAGCTTCTGCGTCAGCGCCAGGATGAAGGTCAGGATCGAGACCGCGACCGGCCGGCGGACGCCGTCGGGCGTGATCACCAGGGCGATGCCGGCCTCGGTGCAGGCGGCGACGTCGACGCTGTCGTAGCCGACGCCGAAGCGGGCCACCACCGCGAGCCG
This sequence comes from Geminicoccaceae bacterium, assembly GCA_039808865.1. Taxonomy (GTDB): domain Bacteria; phylum Pseudomonadota; class Alphaproteobacteria; order Geminicoccales; family Geminicoccaceae; genus Benzoatithermus. Next base: position 12,325 of record JBDHTW010000037.1, on the reverse strand, counting down.
GCCATCGGCCGGCACGCTCGCGCGCGTGAACTTGGGCACGAGCAGGATCAGCGCGTCGCAGCCGGCCAGTCCGTCGGCCGGCATGACGCCGTCGACCGCGTCGACATAGACCAGCTCGACATCGGGATTCCCGGTCAGCGGCGACAGATCGAAGCTCGGGTAGGTCGGGCTGCCGTCGGCTTTGCGGAAGTCGCCGCTCAGCGCCACCTTGAGCCGGGTCATGCACCACCTCCACAGGCGGCACGGATGCCGTCGACTCCGGCCTTGACGGCGGCCTGATAGGCCCAGACATCGCCCGAGTAGCAGATGAAGTCGAAGCCCTTGTGGTTGTAGTCGGCCCCGGTGGCGACATCCGGCACGAGCCGGCCCGTCGCCTTGCCATGCCTGCGGCAGGCGCGCACGACCGTGTCGATCGCGTCGAGAAAGTCCTTGTGCTCGAACTGCCCCGGGATGCCCAGGGATGCCGACAGGTCGAAATGCCCGACCCACAGGCAGTCGACGCCGTCGACGGCGGCGATCGCGTCGGCGTTCTCCACGCCGGCCCGGGTCTCGATCTGCGCGAAGAACGTGGTCCGCGCGTTGGCGGCGGCGAGCTTCTCGAGGACGGCGCCGCCGCGGTACATGTCGTGCGCCACGCCGAGCGCCACGCCGCGCTGGCCATCCGGCACGTACTTCATGCAGTCGAGGATGTGCCGCGCTTCACCGGCATCGTTGACCATCGGCAGCATGATGCCCTCGGCGCCCATGTCGGCCGCGCGCGCGATATGATGATATTCCTTGGAGGGGACGCGGACGATCGCCGGCAGCCGTGCCGCCTCGAAGTAGCGCATGACGCTCTTGATCGTCTCGTTGTGGAAGCCGGAATGCTCGGTATCGAACAGCACGAAGTCGCAGCCGGCATTCTTCAGCATGTGGCCGATGCCGGGGGTGGCGAACTCGACGACGAAATGACCGACCTTGAGGTCGCGCTCGCGCGCCTGGGCCTTGAGGGTGTCGCTGGGCATCGCTTGTCCTTCCTGATCTGTGCGCCGCGGGCTCAGGCCACGCGTGCGAATCGCAGCCGGGTCACGGTCTTGCGCAGCGCCAAGGGCTCGGCCTCGGCGGCGAACTTGGCGAAATGCGCCGTGCGCAGATGCGCGTCGAACGCCGCGGCATCGGCGTAGATCTCGTACAGCAGCACACGATCGCCGGAATCGCCTTCGGGGATCACCACGTCGAACTGCCGGCAGCCGGGCTCCGTCGCCAGCGACGCGGCGGCGTTCTCGAGCACCAACCGATGGAATTCGCCCCTCGTCGCCGGCGCGAGATCGAACTCGACCACGACGACCAGCCGCGGATCGGCATCAGCTGGCATGGGCTTCCCCCACCTTGACCGTCTTGCCGCTCGCGGCCGATTCGTAGGCGGCCTCGACCAGGGCGAAGGTGCGCAGGTTGTCGGCCCCCGAGGTCTCCGGCGCGCGGCCGTGGCGCAGGCAGTCGGCCCAGTGCTCCTCGATGCGCTGCACGCTCTCCTGCACCACATGCCAGGGCCGCTCGGCCCAAGGCAGCGGTGCCGGCTCCAAATCGATCGTCTCGGCGGGCCCTTCCCTGCCGCCGATCTCGAGCCGGTAGCCCTGGCGCAGCCGCAGCGCGCCCCTGTCGCCGTCGATCTCGAGCAGCGTCTCGGGAAACGGATCGGGCAGGATCGGCGTCGCGTAGCTGCAGTCGACGACGGACACGACGCCGCCTCGATGCTGCAGCAGCATCGTCGCCGTGTCCTCGCCTTTGATCCGCGGGTTGACCCGCTTGGTCCGGCAGGCCAGCGCCTCGACCTCGCCGAAATAGAACCGCGCTAGATCGAGCAAGTGAATGCCGAGATCGGCGATGATGAAGCGCGGATCGGTCGCCAGATAGGGCTGCTTGGCATAAATGTCGTGACCGGTGCGGAAGCTGATCCGGCCGAAATGCGGCGTACCGATCCGGCCGGCGTCGACGAACTCGCGCACGCGGCGCAGCGGCGCCTGGAAGCGGAAGTTCTCGTGCACCATCAAGGGTACACCGGCGGCCGAGCAGGCCGCGACCATGGCCTCGCAGTCGGCAAGATCGAAGCCGAACGGCTTCTGCACGATCGCCGGCACGCGCTCGGCCGCGGCCAGCTCGACCAGGGCCCGGTGCGAGGCCACGGTCGTCGCGATGTCGACGAAGTCGGGACGCACGTCGCGCAGCATCGTGGCAGCGTCGGTATGGTGCCGCGGCACGCCGAAATGCTCGGCGGCGGCGGCGGCCTTGGCCGGGTCGACGTCGCATACGGCCACGAGCTCGACCGTGGGGATCGACGCCCAGCCGTTCAGGTGATTCTGGGCAAAGAAACCGCAGCCGATCACGGCAGCGCGCAGACGCTCGCTCATGTCTCGCCCACCCGAATTTTGCGTTGCTCGAGCCGGTCGAGGATGCCGGTGCGTACCGAATCGACCAGGACCGCGATGAAGATGATGACACTGATGATCAGCGGATAGACGTAAGGATCGGCGTTGGTCATCACCAGGCCGTTCTCGACCGTCTGGATCAGCACCGCGCCGAACACGGTGCCGACAACACCGCCACGCCCGCCGAACAGGGAGGTGCCGCCCAGGACCGCTGCGGCGATGACCGGGAACTCCTTCTGGAAGCCGAAGGTCGACGATGCCGCCGCCACCTGGCTCGCCGAAACGAGGCCGCCGATGCCGGCGAGCGCCCCGCAGATGCAGTAGACCGCGAACAGGATCTTCGGCACGTCGATGCCGGCCTTGGCGGCAGCCTCCGGGTCGGCGCCCACCGCGTAGACCTGCCGTCCGAACGTGGTCAGACGCAGCGTGACCCAGGCCAGCACGAAGACGAGCAGGAAGATCCAGATCGCCGTCGGGATGCCAAGCAGGTCGGACCGGCCCAGCCGCGTCAGCTCCTTGCCGAACGGGATCATCTTCACGCCGGACAGATAGAGCGCGATGGCGCGGCCGACGAACAGCGTCGCCAGCGTGGTGATGAAGGCCGGAACCCGCAGCCGGGTGATCACGAACCCGTTCACCGCCCCGAACGCCAGGCCGAGCAGCCCCGCCACCGCGAACCCGAAGATCGGGTTCCAACCCTTCATGTACAGCGCCACGACGATGCACGACGCGTACATGTTGGCCCCGACGGAGAGATCGATCCCGGCGACGAGCAGGACGAAGGTCATCCCGATGGCGATGATCGCGATGTGCGCCGCCTGGGTCAGGATGTTGATGAAGTTGCTGGGGGTGAGGAACCGTTCGGACAGCGACGCGAACACCGCCACCAGGAGCAGGAACAGCAGGAGCGGCGCGTATTGCAGCAGCAGCATGCGGATGCGGTTCGGATCGCCGGTCACGCCGCCGCTCCCTTCAGGCCGTCCCACATCGCCTGCCGCAGCAGCGCCTCGCGGTCGAACTGGCCGCGCTCGAACTCGCCGCGGATCTCGCCCTGGCCCATGACCAGGATGCGGTCGCACATCCCGATCAGCTCCTCGATCTCGGAGGAGATCATCAGGATGCCGGTGCCTTCGGCGGCCAGCCGGTTGATGATCTTGTAGACCTCGTACTTGGCGCCGACGTCGATGCCACGCGTCGGCTCGTCGAGGATGAACAGGCGCGGGCCGCGCAGCAGCCACTTGCCGATGACGACCTTCTGCTGGTTGCCGCCGGAGAGGTTCTTCACCAGCGTCTGGGTGAAATCGGCGGCGTTGACCTGCACATCCCGGCCGGTGCGCTCGATGGCATCACCCAGCCGCGTGCGCTCCAGCAGGCGGGCCCAGCCCGAGGCGAAGCGCGGCAGCGACGGCAGGGCGATGTTGTCGGCGATCGCCGCCCCCATCATCAGTCCCTCGGCCCGGCGGTCCTCGGTCAGGAACGCGATGCCGCGCTCCATGGCCGCCTTGGGCGTCAAGGCCGGAAGCGGCGCGCCGTCGACGGTGATGGTGCCGGTGGCGAACGGGTCGAGGCCGAACAGGATGCGGGCGAGCTCGGACCGGCCGGAGCCCATCAGCCCGGAGATGCCGACGACCTCGCCCGGCTGGACCCGCAGGCCGATGTCCTTGACCACGCCCGGCTGGCTTAGCCCCTTGACCTCGATGACCGCCTGCCCCGGCCGTGCCGCGGGCGGGCGCGGCGGGTAGATCTGGTCGATGGTGCGCCCGACCATGGCCGTGATCAGCCGGTCGATGGTCATCGCGGCACGTGGCGCGTTGCCGACGACGTGCCCGTCGCGCAGGACGGTGATGTGGTCGCACAGCCGCATCACGTCGCCCAGGATGTGGCTGATGTAGATGACCGCGATGCCCTTCGCCTGGAGCCGCTCGATCTGGGCGAACAGGCGCTCCGTCTCCCGCGCGGTGAGCGAGGTGGTGGGCTCGTCGAAGATCACGATCCGGGCCTCGGCGCCGAGCGCCTTGGCGATCTCGACGAGCTGCCGCTCGCCCTGGCTCAACCGGCCGACCGGGGTCGAGGGCGCCACCTCGAGGTCGATCGCCGCCAGCAGCTCCTGCGCCCGCGCCCGCACCTTGCGGCGGTCGATGAACGGCAGGCTCGGAACCAGCCGGGGGAAGCCGCCGATGAACAGATTCTCCTCGATCGTCAGGTTCTTGAAGAGATTGAGCTCCTGATGGATGAACGCGATGCCCCGCGCCTCCGCGTCGCGCGGTCCGCGCGGCGCGTAGGCCTGGCCGTCGATCGCCATGCTGCCGCGGTCGGGCTGGTGCACGCCGCCGAGGATGTTCATCGTCGTCGACTTGCCCGAGCCGTTCTCCCCGACCAGGCCCAGAACCTTTCCCGGCCACAGCTCGAGACCGACATCGTGCAGCACCTGCACGCCGAAGAAGCTCTTGCACAGGCCCTGGATCGTCAGCAGCGCTGCGGTGTTGGTCGCCGGCATCGGCTCAGGCCCGGCGCAGGCGCTGGCGCTGCGCATCGGCGATGGCCGCGGCCAGGATGACCGCTCCCTTGATCGCGAACATCGAGGCCAGCGACAGGCCGAGGAGCGACAGGCCCTTGTCGACGACGGTGAGGAACAGGGCACCGAACACGACCCAGATCACCTTTCCCTTGCCGCCGAACAGGCTCACGCCGCCGATGACGGCAGCACCGACCACGTCGAGCAGGATGCGTTGGCCGAGCACCGGCGTGCCGGTCTCGAGCCGGGCGGTGTAGACGACGGCGGCGAGCCCCGCGCACAGCCCGCAGATGACGTAGGCCCAGAACACGACGCGGCGCACCGGCACGCCCGAGATCTCGGCCGCGCGCGGGTTGACCCCGATCGCGAACAGCCAGCGGCCGTAGAGCGAGCGGCTGAGCACGAGATGGGCGCCGACGCAGACGACGAGCGCGATCACGAGCGAGAACGGCAGGCCGAGGACGCGGCCCTGCCCCAGAAAGGCGAAGCCGGCGGGCAAGCTGCCGATCGAGCTGCCGTCGCTGGTCAGCAGGGTCGTGACCCAGATGGCGAGGCCCGAGAAGAACATCATCGTGGTCAGCGTCACGATGAACGGTGGCATGTTGAGCTTGGTCGTGCAGATGCCGTTCAGCGCGCCCAGCGCACTGCCCACCACGACGAAGGTGACCAGGCCGGCACCGATCGCGAGCCAGGCCGGCGCCCAGGCCAGCGGGCCGCCGGCCGTGGTCATCACGGCCGCCGCGAGCACGCTCGAGATCGCCAGATTCGAGGTCGCCGAGAGATCGATGCCGGCAACGATCAGCACGAAGGCTTGGCCGGTGGCCACGATCAGGAGCGGCACCAGCGCGCCGAGAATGTCCCGCCACGTCTCGGCCGCCACGATCTCCGGCACCAGCGGCAGCATGACCAGCACGTAGAGCGCGGTCAGCAGCAGCACGAGATATTCGGACAGCAGCACGCGCCGCAGCCAGGATGGCCGTGCCCCATCGCCGCCGACGCGGGCGGCCGCCATCTCCACCGTGCTCATGCCGATGCCACCCCAGGCGCCGCTGCGGGACGGCGGCAGCCGTCCCCTTGCCGAGATCAGGCCTTGCCGCCGTTCTTCTTCCAGACGATGTAGCCCCACATCTGGTCGCGGGTCTGGTCCTTGTTCGCCTGGGTGATGACGAAGCCCGGGTCGAGCAGCAGCTTCTCCGGCTTCTTGCCGGCCCACATGTCCTGGAAGGCCTGGAAGGCCATGTCGACCTCGAGGAACAGGTTCTGGACGCCGCACGCGTCCATGTAGCCGTCCTGGATCAGCTGATAGGCGTTGGCGTCACCGTCGAAGCCGCCGAGCAGGACGTGGTCGTCCTCGCCGATCTTGTACCACTTGTCGAAAGTCTCCAGCACCTGCTGGATCTGCGGCAGCATGAAGTCGGACGAAGTAAAGAGGAAGTCGATGTCCGGATTCGCCTGCAGCGCGTTGGTCAGGCCGGCGAACGCCTTGTCGGCGTTCCATTCGGTCGACACGCGGGCGACCACCTCGACGATGTCGGGATTCTTGTCGACCACGTCGAAGAAGCCGTCGCGACGCTGGATCGCGTTCACGTCGCCGAGGTCGCCGATCATGATCACGGCCTGGCGCTTCTTCCCGCTCTTCTTGGCCTCGTCGACCATGAACTGCACGGTCTCGGCCGCGATCTTGCGGTTGTCGGCCTGGATGGCGACCGAATAGGCGTCGCTCTCGGCCGGCGGGCGGTTGAAGTGGACCATCGGGATGCCGGCCTCGTTGGCCGCCCGGATGGCCGGGATCACCGCCTTGGAGTCGGTCTGGATGATCAGGATGCCGTCGACCTTGCGGCCGATCATCGCCTTGACCTGCTCGAACTGCTTGTTGTCGTCGAAGTTCGAGATGTTCTCGAGCACGGTCCAGCCGTTGGCCTTGGCCTTCTCGCGCATGATGTCGAGGCCGGACACCCAGAACGGCGAGACCAGGCTGTCGAACAGCAGGGCCACGGTCTTGCCCTGCTGCGCCTTGACCAGCACCGGCAACCCCAGCGTACCGGCGGCGAGCAGACTGCCGAGGGTGAAGTCGCGACGATTCACGCCCATGATGTTGCTCTCCCTGAGCGACCCTTCGAATTTTGTTGTATAGTCAGCATACCACTGTCGTGGCGCCCCGCAAGGCCGCTTATCACGACCGCTCGACGATGTTCTCGAACTGCCGATAAAGCAGGTTGGCGCGGGTCAGGTGACAGGTCATCGCGGCGGCGGCACCACCCGGATCGCGCGCGGCGACACGGTCGAAAATCGCCTCGTGCTCCTCGATGGTGAGCTGCTCGGCGCCATGCAGACGGACCAGGCCGGTGTGGAACTCCGCCAGCCAGTCGAACATCGCCTCGCTCAGGGCGGTGTAGATCGTGTTCCCGGTCATGGCGGCGATCTGCCGGTGGAATGCCATGTCCTTGTGCAGGAACTCGTCCATGTGCGCCGGCACGGCCACGGTGCCCGCCGTGGCCCGATGCTCCTCGAGGCAGACCCGCAACCGGGCGATCTCCGCTTCGGACGCGCGCTCCGCCGCCATGCGGACGACGCCGACCTCGAAGAACAGGCGCGCCTCCTTGAGTTCCTCGAGCGAGGTCGGCGAGGTTGCCAGCAGATGGCGGGCAGTGTGGCCGATCTGGTCGATGATGGTGCGGGCGCTCGGGGCCACGATCCGTGCCCGCTCGCCGTGGGTGATCGTGATCAGGCCCATCCGCTCGAGGGCCTGCATCGCCTCGCGCACCGCCGGCCGGCCGACCTGATATTGGCTCATCAAATCGCGCTCGGACGGCAGATGCTGTCCGGCCGCCAGCTCTCCCCCGGTGATGCGCGACAACAGGCGATCTAGAACCTCATGTGACAGCTTGCGCCGTCGGATCGGTTCACTCCCGTTCATTTTCGTTCGCCTGCCCGTCGGCGTCGTTGGCGGATCACGGCTCTTTCCGTGCGCCGGTCTGTGCCAGAGGTATGACCATAATACCATCGTGCCGGAGATCAACCATACCGAAGTCCGGTTGCGACACTTGCGATCCAGCCGCAGCCATGCATGCGCGCACGGTGTCGGCTGGCGCCCCCATCTCGTGCCGTCGGTGCTAGCAGGTCCGCCGGCCGTACCGAAAGGCTCTGTTCGCAGGAGCCGCTGGCGGTCTGGGCGAGCCCCGCCAGACGGGCAGCCCACCGCCTCGCCGCACGCGCCCGGCGCCTGCCGCGACAGGCCCTTAACCGGGCGGCAAGAGCTTGCTGGTAGCGTGGCCGGCGAAGGGGATTGCCGAACATGCGCTCGTTGAGTGTCGCCGCTACCGGGATGATGGCCCAGCAGCTCCACGTCGAGGTGATCTCGAACAACATCGCCAACATGACGACGACCGGCTACAAGCGGCGGCGTCCCGAATTCCAGGATCTGCTGTACCAGAGCCAGCGCCGGATCGGCTCGACCTCGTCGGCCGAAGGTACGGTCGTGCCGGCCGGCGTGCAGCTCGGCCTGGGCGTGAAGACGGCCGCGGTCTACCGCATCCACGATCAGGGCGAGTTCGTCAGCACCGAGAACAGCTTCGATCTCGCCATCCAGGGCAGCGGCTACTTCGTCGTCGAGATGCCCAACGGCGAGTTCGCCTACACGCGCTCGGGCAACTTCCAGATCAGCCCCGAAGGCCAGCTCGTGACCCCGGACGGCTATGCGGTGAGCCCGGGGATTTCGGTGCCGCAGGACGCGGTCGACGTCTCGATCAACCAGGAAGGCCTGGTGTCGGCCAAGATCGCCGGGCAGGTCGCCGAGCAGGAGCTGGGCCAGCTGCAGCTGGCGACGTTCGTCAACGAGGCCGGGCTCGAGGCCAGCGGCAGCAACCTGTTCCAGGAGACCGCCTCGTCCGGGCCGGCCTTGGCCGGCCCGCCCGGGACGGAGGGGCTGGGCACGGTGCTGCAGGGCTACCTCGAGAGCTCGAACGTGAACCCCGTGCAGGAGATCACCGCGCTGATCGCGGCTCAACGCGCCTACGACATGAACTCCAAGGTCATCACCGCCTCGGACGAGATGATGGCCACCGTTACCCAGCTGCGTTAGGCCGCAGCATGCGCCGCCTGGCCCGCGCCGCCGTCGCGCTCCTCGCCTTGACCCTGCCGCCGGCGGCGACGGCGGAGACGATCCTGGCCCCGGGCGAGCCTTTGACCCGGGACGCCGTGGCCACGCTGGTCCATGCCGGTCTCGTCGACCGTGGCGTGGCGCCGGAGGTGGTGGTCGAGGTCGACACGCCCGGCCCGGCGGTGCCGAACCGCGCCCTCACCCCGATGCGCGTCGCGCTCGCGGACCTGCGCTACGACCCCGACAGCGGCCACTACACGGCCCGGCTGCGCGCGACGCTCGCCACGGGTGAGAGCACGCTGATCGACAGCAACGGCAAGGTGCACGAACTCGTCCCCGTCGTCCGACTGCGCCGCCCGCTGAGCCGTGGCCAGACGATCGCCGCCGAGGACGTGCAGCTCGAGCGGCTGCCGGCCAGGGCGGCCTATGACGACGCGCTGCGACGCGTCGAGGACGTCGTCGGCATGCAGGCGATCCGGGCGCTGGCCACGGGCCGGCCGATCCGCGCGCGCGACGTCGAGGCCCCGTGGCTGGTGGCGCGCGACGAGCCCGTGGCCATGGTTTTCCGCCGGGCCGGCCTGGAGATCGTGGGTGCGGGCGTCGCCCTCGACCCCGGCCGACGCGGCCAATCGGTCCGGGTGCGGAACGACACCAGCGGCGAGGTGCGCCGCGCCATCGTGATGGCGGCGCGCCGGGTCGCGGTCGAGCCGGGCGGGGCGCTACCATGACGGCGCGGTCCTGCTGGCGAGGAACGGTCTTGCCGCTCGTCCTCCTGCTCGGGCTCGGCGCCTGCAGCATCGCCCAGCGGCTGAGCGAGGTGGGCCAGCCACCCACCTTGTCGCCGATCGAGAACCCCAACCAGGCACCCGGTTACCGACCGGTGTCGCTGCCGATGCCCGACCCGGAGCCGTTGCAGAGCGCCGCGGCGAATTCGCTCTGGCGCACCGGTGCGAAAGGCTTCTTCCGCGATCAGCGCGCGCGGCGCGTCGGTGACGTGCTGACCGTCGAGGTCACGATGTCCGACAACGCCAATTGGACCAACCAGACCACGCGCTCGCGCAAGAGCGACGATCATCTGGGCATTCCCGACTTTTTCGGGCTGCAGAACCTGGCGGTCAAGGCGCTGCCGGACGCCAAGGACGGCACGCCCGTGGACCCGAGCGACTTCATCAAGATGGACAGCCAGACCAGCAATGCCGGTCGCGGCGGCGTCAACCGCGCCGAGGAGATCCGCATGAACCTCGCCGCGCTGATCACGCAGATCCTGCCCAACGGCAATTTCGTCATCCGCGGCCGCCAGGAGATCCGGGTCAACTTCGAGATGCGCGAGGTCATGGTGGCCGGCATCGTCCGGCCCGAGGACATCACCCCGCGCAACACGATTCCGCACGACAAGATCGCCGAATTGCGCGTGGCTTATGGTGGCCGCGGGCAGATCACCGATGTGCAGCAGCCACGCTACGGCGCGCAGGTGCTCGATCTGCTGCTGCCCTACTGAGCAGCCATGCGAAGGCCGCTCAGCGTGCGGCCGAGGAGGCGCCCGACCGGCCACCGAACCAGCCGGTCCAACGCTCCAGCGTGGAGCGTGCCCGGCCGAGACGCATCACGTCCTCGATCCGCCGATCGACGAACGCCCAGCTTTCGCCGCAGCCGTCCGACTGGTCGTCGAGCCAGTAGAGGAAGCTCGCGACCAGCACGCCGGCCAGCGTGCCGCGGCGCGAGTAGTAGCTGAAGCCGTCGCGACGATCGCCACCGAGCCCGGCCAGCCGCCACATCAGGTCGACCGTGCGCCACAGCGCGCGCCCGGTGCCGACGAGATTGCCGGGCATGCCGCGGGCCAAGGCCGCGCGGCGGATGGCCTCGCGGTGCGGCGTCAGCAGCTCGAGGCGGGTCCGGACGAGCCAGGCGATCCGGCGCCGCACCGGCAGGCGCGCGAGATCCTGGCCGGCCACCGCCTGCTGCAGGCGCCGGTCGGCCCAGTCGTCGAGCCAGGCGAGCAGGCTGTCCCCGCCTTGGGGGAACAGGCGTCGTGCCGTGGCCGCGTCGAGATCGATGTCGGCCGCGGCGTTGACCAGGGTCCGCCGACTCCAGCCGTCGAAGGCGGCATGCAGCAGCGCGGCCTCCAGCAGGCGATCCTTGAGCGTACGGCGATCGGCGACGGCCTCGGTCACGCTGGCTCTCCTTGCGGCGACATCCAAGCGGTTAGATGGGGCAACTCGCTCGCGAAGGCCAGCCGACGCAGGTCCGGCATCCGCGACAGGTACAGCACACCGTCCAGATGATCGACCTCGTGCTGCAGCACCCTGGCGAACAGGCCCGTGGCCTCGCCGGCGATGACCGCGCCGTCGCGGTCCAGGCCGCGAAAGGCGACCCTGCGGAACCGGGGTACCATGCCGCGCAGATCGGGGATCGACAGGCAGCCCTCGAACGCCGTCTCCACGGTCTCGCCGAGCGGCGTCAGCACGGGGTTGACCAGTACCCTGGGGATCGCGGCGGCACGCGCGGCACGGTCGGTGATCTCCAGCGCGACGATGACGCGCCAGGGCGCGTGGACCTGCGGCGCCGCCAGGCCGATGCCGTCGGCGGCGAGCATCGTCTCCAGCATGTCGTCGATCAGCGCCTGGATTTCCGGCTCGGTCACGTCCTCGACCTCGGACGCGCGCTCGAGCAGGACGGGCTGGCCGAGAAGGGCAATCGGGCGTACGGTCATGGCCGCTTGATAGCCTGCCGCTGGCCATGCCGCCAGCGGCACGAACGTCGTTGGCGGTGGCCTGCGGCTGTGCTATGTGCGCGCCAGCCCTCAAACGAGGGAATGGGCTTCGTCGCCCCGTTTTCACCAGATCGGAGTAAGGACCATCGTCGAGGTTCAGGTTCGCGACAACAATGTCGACCAAGCCCTGCGGGCGCTGAAGAAGAAGATGCAGCGCGAGGGCCTCTATCGCGAGATGCGGATGCGGCGGCATTACGAGAAGCCGTCCGAGCGGCGGGCGCGCGAGAAGGCGGAAGCGGTTCGGCGCTACCGCAAGCTGCTGCGCAAGCGGGCCGAGCGCGACGAGCTCTAGCACGACCGCCCATGCCGGCCGTCGCCGATCACGTCGCGGCGGCCAAGCAGGGCGGTTGAACGGGCAGCGACGATGACACACGAATCCCGCCGCCGGGAGCTAGCAGCGCTCCCGGCGGCGGGATTTGCTTTTGTTCGTGCGGATCGTCGGCCCTGCCGACGCGCTTTCGACCGTCACGATCGGCCGAGACGGCCGTCCGTGTGCAAATCCAGACCGCCGCCGGCCTGTACGGCCAGGCTCCTCG
>JBDHTW010000036.1:0-38938 GCA_039808865.1 Geminicoccaceae bacterium | reverse complement strand
TGCCGACGACTATGGCAATGCCACGAAATCCCCTATAGGGCCGCCATGCAGACACCGAACCGCTCTCCGCAGCCCGCCCCCAAGGTCGGGATCGTCAGCCTCGGCTGCCCCAAGGCGCTGGTCGACTCCGAGCGCATCCTGACCCGTCTGCGCGCCGAGGGCTATGCGATCTCGCCCAGCTACGACGGCGCCGATGTGGTGCTCGTCAACACCTGCGGCTTCCTCGACAGCGCCAAGGCCGAGAGCCTGGAAGCGATCGGCGAGGCCATGGCCGAGAACGGCCGGGTGATCGTCACCGGCTGCATGGGGGCCGAGGCGCAAAGCATCCGCGACGCCTACCCGGACGTGCTGGCGGTGACCGGACCGCAGCAGTACGAGGCCGTGGTGGCGGCCGTGCACGAGGCGGTGCCGGCGGCCCACGACCCGCTGTTCGATCTGGTGCCGCCCCAGGGCATCAAGCTCACGCCGCGCCACTACGCCTACGTGAAGATTTCCGAGGGCTGCAACCACGGCTGCAGCTTCTGCATCATCCCGTCGATGCGCGGCAAGCTCGTGAGCCGCCCCGCCAGCCACGTGCTGGCCGAGGCCGAGCGGCTGGTGCGGGCGGGGGTGCGCGAGCTGCTGGTGATCTCCCAGGACACCAGCGCCTACGGGCTCGACATCGGCTACGCCGAGAGCAAATGGCACGGACGGCAGGTGACGGCGCGGCTGACCGAACTGTGCCGCGAGCTGGGCCAGCTCGAGGCCTGGGTGCGGCTGCACTACGTCTATCCCTACCCGCACGTCGACGAGCTGATCCCGCTGATGGCCGAAGGGCTGATCCTGCCCTATCTCGACATCCCGTTCCAGCATGCCAGCCCCCGGGTGCTGAAGGCGATGCGGCGACCGGCGCATCAGGTGCGCACGCTCGACCGCATCCGGGCCTGGCGGGCGGTCTGCCCGGAGATCGCGCTGCGCTCGACCTTCATCGTGGGCTTCCCGGGCGAGACCGAGGAGGATTTCGCGCTGCTGCTGGAATGGCTGGAGGAGGCCGAGCTCGATCGCGTCGGCTGCTTCAAGTACGAGAATGTGACCGGCGCGCGGGCCAACGACCTGCCGGACCACGTGCCCGACGCGGTCAAGGAGGAGCGCTGGCACCGGTTCATGGCGGCCCAGCAGGAAATCAGCGCCCGCAAGCTCGCCGCCCGGGTCGGCACGGTGATCGACGTGCTCGTCGACGAGGTCGATGCGGACGGCGCGCGCGGCCGGTCCTATGCCGATGCGCCGGAGATCGACGGGACGGTGTACCTCGAGGGCGTGGACGGCTTGGCGCCCGGCGACATGGTCCAGGCCCTGGTCGAGGATGCCGACGAGTACGACCTTTGGGCAGCGCCGCTGCCGGCAGGCTGAGTGTCCGCATGTGCCACCGCGGCGCGCTTGCCTGACCCGATCGGGCAGGATATGCGACGGGTGCACGATCGGGTCCGCCGGCGCGTGAACGGCCGGAGAGGGGGACGGATGTCGATGGTTCAAGCGGTGCGGCTGGCCGTCGCCTCGGTGATCCTGGCCGCCGGTCTGGCCGGGGCCGCCACGGCCCAGCCGGCGGCGGTGCCCGCCGTCACCGTGGTCAAGGTCGAGGAGCGGGAGATCACGCCCGCCGTCACCTTCACCGGTCGCATCGAGGCCAAGGACAAGGTCGACCTGCGCGCCCGGGTCGAGGGCTTCTTGGAGAAGCGGCTGTTCGAGGAAGGCCAGGACGTCAAGGCCGGCGACCTGCTGTTCGTCATCGAGAAGGCGCCTTACCAGGCGGAGATCGAGAACGTGGATGCGGCCATCGCCCGCGCCCAGGCGACGCTCGATCTGGCCGAGCTCGACCAGCGCCGCCAGGCCGAGCTGGTCAAGAAGCAGGCGACGGCCCAGGCGCGGCTCGACGAGGTCACCGCCAAGGCCGGCGAGGCCCGCGGCGATCTGCGTCGGGCGCAGGCCAACCTGACCACGGCCGAGCTCAATCTGAGCTATACCGACATCCGCGCGCCGATCGCCGGCCGGATCGGCCGGGCCAATTACTCGGTCGGCAACTTCGTCGGCCCGTCGAGCGGCACGCTGGCGACGATCGTGAGCCAGGACCCGATGTACGTGACCTTCCCGGTCACGCAGCGCCAGTTGCTCGAGGTGCGCAAGAGCAACGCCGAGGCGGGTGCCGATCCGACCGCGGTGGCGGTCAAGGTCCGGCTGGCCGACGGCGAGGTCTACGACCAGGTGGGTCGGCTCAATTTCGTCGACGTGCAGGTCAACCCGAACACCGACACCGTCCAGGTGCGGGCGACCCTGCCCAATCCCGGCGGGCTGCTGGTCGACGGCCAGCTCGTGACCGTGATCGTCGAGACGGCCAAGCCGCAGATGGCGCTCATGATCCCGCAGCAGGCGGTGCAGATCGATCAGGCCGGCCGCTACGTGCTCAAGGTCGATGCGGACCGGAAGGTCCAGGTCCAGCGCATCGCGATCGGCGGCCAGCGCGACGGCGCCTATGTCGTCACCGACGGGCTCAAGGCCGGTGAGGTGGTGATCACCGAAGGACTGCAGAAGGTGAGGCCCGGCATGACCGTCGACGCGGCCGAGGCGCCCTCCGCGGCTCCGGCGGGCTGAGGCGCAAGGCGATGCTGTCCTCGATCTTCATCGACCGGCCACGTCTGTCGATCGTGATCTCGCTCGTGATCACCATCGCCGGCCTCATCGCGATGACGGCCCTGCCGATCGCGCAGTTCCCCGACATCGTGCCGCCGCAGGTGCAGGTCACCGCGCGCTATCCCGGCGCCGGCGCCACCGTGGTCGAGCAGACCGTGGCGCAGCCGATCGAGTCCCAGGTCGTCGGCGTCGACCGGGCGCTCTACATGAAGTCGACCTCCGGCAACGACGGCAGCTACACGCTGACGATCAGCTTCGCCGTCGGCACCGATCCCGACATCAACACCGTCAACGTCAACAACCGGGTGCAGCTGGCGACCCCGCAGCTGCCCGAGGACGTGCGTCGCCAGGGCGTGACGGTGAAGAAGAAGTCGTCGGCGATCCTGCAGGTGCTGGCGGTCTACTCGCCGGACCAGCGCTACGACACGCTGTTCTTGAGCAACTACGCCACCATCAACCTCCTGGACAACATCAAGCGGGTGCCGGGCGTCGGCGACGCCTTCCTGTTCGGCGCGCTCGACTACAGCATGCGCATCTGGATCAGCACCGACCGGCTGACCGCGCTCGGGCTGACCCCGACCGACATCGCCAAGGCGCTGCAGGCGCAGAACATCCAGGCCGCGGTGGGGCGGATCGGCGCGCAGCCCAGCGGCGACGCCCAGTTCCAGCTCAACATCCAGACCAAGGGCCGGCTGAGCGAGCCCGAAGAGTTCGCCGACGTGGTCATCCGGGCCAACCCGGACGGCTCGTTCGTGCGCGTGCGCGACATCGGCCGGGTCGAATTGGGCGCCCGCACGACGGATTCCTTCGGCCGCTTCAACGGCGCCCCGGGAGCGCTGATCGCGATCTTCCAGGCGCCGGGCGCGAACGCCCTGGCCACGGCCGAGGGCGTGCAGGCGGTCATGCAGCGTCTGCAGGCGCAGTTCCCGGAGGGCGTCGCCTACAAGACCACCTACGATTCCACGGCATTCGTGCTCGAGAGCATCGATCAGGTCGTGCACACGCTGATCGAGGCCTTCGTGCTGGTGGTGATCGTGGTGTTCCTGTTCCTGGGCAATCTCAGGGCGACCCTGATCCCGCTCATCGCCGTGCCGGTATCGCTGATCGGCACGTTCGCGGTCATGCTGGCGCTCGGCTTCTCGCTCAACATGGTCTCGCTCCTGGCGCTCGTGCTGGCCATCGGCATCGTCGTCGACGACGCCATCGTCGTGGTCGAGGCGGTCGAGGCCAACCTCGAGGCCGACCCGACCATTTCCCCGGCCGACGCCGCCAAGCGCGCGATGGGGCAGATCACGGCGCCGATCATCGCGATCACGCTCGTGCTGCTGTCGGTGTTCGTGCCGGTGGCGTTCATTCCCGGCATCTCGGGCCAGCTCTACCAGCAGTTCGCGGTCGCGGTCGCGGTCTCGATGGTGATCTCCGCGATCAACGCCCTGACCCTGGCCCCGGCCTTGTGCGCGCTGTTCCTGCGCCACCATCACGGCCCGAAGCGTGGTCCGATCCGCCACGTGCTGGGGGCCATCGACTGGGCGCGCGACGGCTACGCCGCCATCGTCGCCCGGCTGGTCCGCGTGGCCGTGTTCAGTCTCGTGGTCGTCGCCGGCGTGATGGCGCTCGACGCCTGGCTGTTCCGCACCATCCCGACCGGATTCCTGCCGTCGGAGGACCAGGGCGCCTTCTTCGTCGAGGCGCAGCTGCCCGAAGGCGCCTCGGTCAACCGCACCGCCGCCGTGGTCGAGCGGATCGAGGGCATCGTCAAGGACATCCCGGGCGTCGCCGACATCAGCTCCGTCGTCGGCTACAGCACGCTCGACGGCCTGAGCAAGTCGAACAGCGCCTACTTCATCGTGCTGCTCAAGCCGTTCGCCGAGCGCGGCGGCGCGGGCGAGGACGTCCAGTCGATCATCGCCAAGGTCCGCGCCGCGGGCGCGGCCGTGCGCGAGGCCACGATCGTGCCGTTCAACGTGCCGCCGATCATCGGCCTCGGCACCAGCGGCGGGTTCGAGTACCAGCTTCTCGACCTGCAGGGCGGCGATCCGGCCGACCTCGCGGCGGTGGCGCGTGGGCTGATCTTCGCCGCCAACCAGGATGCGCAGCTGCAGGGCGTGTTCACCACCTACTCCGCCAGCACGCCGCAGCTCTTCTTGGACATCGACCGCGACAAGGTGCAGACGCTGGGCATCAGCCTCGCCGACGTCTTCAACGCGCTGCAGGCGACGTTGGGCGGCTACTACATCAACGATCTGAACTTGTTCGGCCGCACCTGGCAGCTCAACCTGCAGGCCGAGCAGGAAGACCGCGATTCGATCGACGACATCTACCGCATCCATGTCCGCAACCAGGCGGGCGACATGGTGCCACTGCGCAGCTTCGCCGAGGTGCGGCCGATCATCGGGCCGCAGGCGATCGTCCGCTACAACAACTACCGCTCGGTCACGATCAACGGCAGCCCGGCACCGGGGGTGAGCTCGGGCGAGGCCCTGGCGGCGATGACCCGGCTGTCGGCGGCGACGCTGCCGCAGGGCTTCAGCTTCGAATGGACCGGCACGGCGTTGCAGGAGATCGAGGCCGCGGGCCAGACCACGATGATCCTCGGCCTGGCCGTCCTGTTCGCCTATTTGTTCCTGGTCGCCCTCTACGAGAGCTGGACCATTCCCATTCCGGTGCTGCTCTCGGTCACGATCGGCGTGGCCGGTGCCCTGGCGGCTCTGTGGATCAGCGGGCTCGACAACAACATCTACGCCCAGATCGGCATCGTCGTGCTGATCGCGCTCGCCGCCAAGAACGGCATCCTGATCGTCGAGTTCGCCAAGGAGCGGCGCGAGCACGGGCTGCCCATCGTCGAGGCCGCCGTGGACGGCGCGCGCGAGCGGTTCCGGGCGGTGATGATGACCAGCTTCGCGTTCATCGCCGGTCTGGTGCCGCTCGTCTTCGCCCATGGTGCGGCGATGCTGTCGCGGCGCGGCGTCGGCACCGCGGTGTTCGGCGGCATGATCGCGGCCTCGGCCATCGGCATCTTCCTGATCCCGCCGCTCTACGTCGTGGTGCAGTGGCTGCGCGAGAAGGTGAAGGGGCGTGGGACGGCGACGGGCGCTGCGGCCACGCCCGCGGCGTCGGCCGAGCCAGCGTCGGGCGCTTGACACGGGCCCCGCTGCCGCCTAGATGCGGGCGTCCCCGGGCGCTTAGCTCAGCGGTAGAGCACCGTCTTCACACGGCGGGGGTCGCAAGTTCAAACCTTGCAGCGCCCACCATTCCCCCCGCGTCGTTCCGATCATCGATCTTCGGCTTTGGGACCGTGTCGTCGCGCCGGTCCCGGGCTCGGCGGATGAGCTGCCCATGGCCGTGAGCGGGCCGCGACGGCCGCGCATGAACGTGCTGTCCGCGCGCGTGGCCCTGGTGTTCGGCCTCGGCCCGGTGCTGCATTTTCTCGGCATCGTGTTCTGCTGCCTCGGTGCCGTCATGCTGCTGCCGGCGCTGGTCGATCTGGTCGGAGGCCATGCCGAATATCGCGCGTTCGTCGCGTCGGCGGCCGTCACCGTGTTCATGGGCGTGGCGCTGGCGCTGGGCTTTGCCGGCGAGTCCCTGCGCATCGGCCTGCGTCAGGGCGTGCTGGCCGTGATCCTCACCTGGATCGGGGCCGCGCTGTTCGGCTGCCTGCCGTTCCTGCTCAGTGCGCGGCCGATGTCGTTCACCGACGCGATCTTCGAGACCGTGTCCGGGCTGAGCGCCACCGGCTCGACCGTGTTCGTCGGGCTCGATCAGGCGCCGCGCGGCATTCTGCTGTGGCGCTTCCTGCTGATCTGGATCGGCGGCTTCGGCCTCGTGACCTTCGCCGTCCTGATCCTGCCTTATCTGCGCGTCGGCGGCCTGCAGCTGTTCATGGTCGATCTCTCGGCGCGTCCCGGCAAGTTCCTGCCCAAGACCGCCGAGGTGGTGGCGCAGATCGCCGTGGTCTACGTCCTGCTCACCGCCGCCTGCGCCATATCGTTCGGCCACGCCGGGATGAACGCGTTCGATGCCATCGGTCACGCCATGTCGGCGATCGCCACCGGCGGCTTCTCGTCGCACGATGCCGGGCTCGGCTACTTCAAGAGCCCGGCGATCGAGTGGATCGCAACGCTGTTCATGTTCCTGGCGGCCATGCCGTTCGCGCTGCACGTGCATGCCCTGCACGGCAATCTCGGCCCGCTGCTGCGCGAATCGCAGGTGCGCCTGTTCGTGCTCGTGGTGCTCACCGGCATCGCCCTCCTGGCCGTTTGGCGGCTGGGCACGGGAGCCGCCAGCCTCGAGCAGGCGCTGCGCGAAGCCGCCTTCAACGTCGTCTCGACCATCAGCACCACGGGCTTCACGGCGCACGACTTCGTGCTCTGGGGCGGGTTCCCGTCCCTGCTGCTGCTGTGCGCGATGCTGATGGGCGGCTGCACCGGCTCGACCGCCGGCGGCATCAAGATGTTCCGCCTGTTCGTTCTGCTCGAGGCCCTGCGCGCGCAGATCCGCCGCCAGCTCTTCCCGAGCGGCGTGTTCGGCATCCACTACAACCGTCAGCCGGTGGCGCCGCCCATCGTCGCCGCCGTCGTCACCTACGCCTTTGCCTATCTCGCCACGTTCTCACTGCTGGCGCTGGCGCTGGCCTTCACCGGGCTCGGGCTCGAGGAGAGCCTGGGGGCATCCGCGACGTCGCTCGGCGGCGTCGGTCCGGGCCTCGGCCCGCGCATCGGACCCTGCTGCACCTTCGCCGACATTCCGGCATCGGCCAAGTGGCTGCTCACCTTCGGCATGCTGGCCGGGCGGCTGGAGATCCTGCTGCTGCTGCTGCCGTTCACCCGGGCCTTCTGGCGGGCGTGACGGCTTCTTGCGCGTTCCCGGCACGGGCGGCCGTCGCGGCGGAGTGGCGGCGTCGCCGGCGCCAGACCAGCAGGCCGAACAGGGCCGCCGCCACGACCAAGAGCCACGGCCAAGCGGCGTGCAGGGCCGGTTCCAGCGTCGCCAGATGCTGATCCACCAGCCAGGTGGCACCGACCCAGACCGCGACCCAGATCGCGTTCGCCAGCAGATTCACCATGGTGAAGCGCCACCACGGCAGATCCAGCAGGCCGGCGGTGAAGCTGCTGAGCTGGCGCAAGCCGTCGACGAATGGTGCGGCCAGCACGACCCACGCGCCCCAGCGACCGTAGCGGCGCTCGACGGTGGCCAGCCGCTCGGGCGTCATGCGCAGATGGCGGACGAGGGTCCGTCCGCCATACCGCCCGATCGCGTAGCCGGCTTGGCTGCCGCTGACCGCCCCACCGAACGCCAGCACGACCACCGGCGGCAGGCCGAGGTCGTGATGCACGGCCCCGATCGTCGCCGCGACCAGGATCGAGGTGCCGGGCGTCGGGATGCCCATCATGTCGAGGGCGATGATGGCTGCGATCGCCGGGTAGCCCCAGCGGCTGAGGAACGGTTCCGCCTTCGCCACCAGGGCGGCCAAGCCGTGCTCGATCCAGGCCAGGTCGGCGGCCAGATGCGACGTCGCCTGCGCCTCCTGGGCCAGGGCCGCGACCGGCCCGCCGGCCGCCAGCGCGACGAGGACGAGGAAAGCGAGAGCCGTGCCCGGCCGGTGATCCGCCGCCGGCTCAGACATCCTCGAACAGGGCTGTCGACATGTAGCGCTCGGCAAAGGAGGGAATGATCGTGACGATCGTGGCCGCGGCCATCTCCGGCCGCTTCGCCACCTTGACGGCGGCGGCGAGGATCGCCCCCGACGAGATGCCGCCCGGAATGCCCTCGAGCTTGGCCAAGCGGCGGGCCATGGCGAAGCTCTCGTCGTTGGTGACCTTGATGATCTCGTCGATCAGGCCGGTATCCAGGATGTCGGGCACGAAGCCGGCGCCGATGCCCTGCAGCGGGTGTGGCGCCGAGGCGCCGCCGGACAGGACGGGACTGGCCTCGGGCTCGACCGCGACCATGCGCAACGAGGGCCGGCGCGGCTTCAGCACCTGGGCGCAGCCGGTCAGCGTGCCGCCGGTGCCGACGCCGGAGACGATGACGTCGACCTGGCCGCGGGTGTCGGCCCAGATTTCCTCGGCCGTGGTCTCGCGGTGGATCCTGGGGTTGGCCGGGTTGCTGAACTGGTCGGGTGTGACCGCGCCGGGATTCTCGGCCAGGATCTCGGCGGCCTTGGCGATCGCGCCCTTCATGCCCTTCTCGCGCGGCGTCAGCACGACCTCGGCGCCGAGGAAGCGCAGCATCTTGCGCCGTTCGACCGACACCGATTCCGGCATCGTCAGGATCAGGCGGTAGCCACGCGACGCGCACACGAACGCGAGGCCGATGCCGGTATTGCCGGAGGTCGGCTCGACCAGGATCGACCCCGGGCCGAGCCGGCCCTCCGCCTCCAGGGCCTCGACCATGGCGACGCCGATGCGGTCCTTGACGCTGGCGATCGGGTTGAAGAACTCGAGCTTGAGCAGGAGATCGGCGGTGATGCCCTCCTCGGCGCTCAGCCGCCGCACGCGGACCAGTGGCGTGTTGCCGATCGTCTCGGCGATGCTGTCGTAGATGCGCCGCCGCAGCGGCGGGTCCAGGCGCAAGGGCTGATGTGCGGCGCTCTCGGTCATGGCTGGCCCCTTTCCGTCACCTTGTCATCGTCGGCAGCGACGCCATGCCGTTCAGATAGCACGGCCCATGGGCTCGTGGGACAGAGCGTCGAGAACTTGATCGATATCGTCGGCGGCCTTGTGCAGGCCGGCGGCGACGATCCGTGCCGGGACGCCGGCCACCGTCGTGTGCGCGGGCACCGCGCGCAGGACGACGGAGCCGGCCGCGACGCGCGCGTGCGGGCCGATCTCGATGTTGCCCAGGATCTTGGCGCCGGCGCCGATCACGGCGCCCTGCCGCACCTTGGGGTGGCGATCGCCGATTTCCTTGCCGGTGCCGCCCAGGGTCACGTTCTGCAGCAGGGAGACGTCGTCCTCCACCACGGCCGTGGCGCCGACCACGAGGCCGGTCGCATGGTCGAGAAAGATGCCGCGCCCGAACCGGGCTCCGGGATGGATGTCGGTCTGGAACACGTCCGAGGAGCGGCTCTGCAGGTAGAGCGCGAAGTCCCGGCCGTCATTGTTCCATAGCCAATGTGCCAGCCGCTGCGTCTGGATGGCGTGGAAGCCCTTGAAGTAGAGGAACGGCTCGATGAAGCGATCGCATGCCGGGTCGCGCTCGACCACGGCGCGGATATCCTCGCGCAGCGCCTCGCCAATGCTCGGATCGGCCGTCATGGCGGTGCGGAACGCATAGGTGATCGCGCTTGCCGGCAGCACGTCGTTGTGCAGCCGCGAGCCGATCCGATGCGCCACCGCCTCCTCGAAGCTCGGCTGGTTGATGATCGAATCGAAGAACAGCCGCGCCAGCATCGGTTCGCGGACGACGGCCTCCTCGGCTTCCTTGCGCAGCCGGATCCAGATTCGGCCCGTGCGCACGTTGGCCTTGGCGGACGCGTCGGGCACGTCGTTGCCGACGATCGTCAGATGGCTCAGCGACGAGCGCAGCATGGGGCAAACCTCATCTTCCCGGAAGGAAATGCCAGCCAGCAGATCCGAAATCGTTGCCACGCTCCCTGCGCGACGCACGGCTTCAGCCGGCGAACCAGATTGGCCGAACACATATATGATAAACTCTATCGTATAAATATTTTATTGTGTGTCGCGCCTGCGCAGCCGGGGCCGACGGTGGATTGCTCGGCTGCCCGACGGGCGCGCGAGGCCCTTGAGCGGGTATCGCACCCGCGGTAACCAGGGCGCCTGTCCAGCGGCGCCGGAACCGCCACCATCACCGCCATCGTCCAGATCATCGCGCCGATCTTCGGCATCGTGCTGATCGGCTACATCGCGGCGCGCTCGAACGCGCTCGACGCGGCGAGCATCCGCGGCCTCTCCCTGTTCGCGTTCAATTTCGCCATCCCCGTCCTGCTGCTGCGCACGGTGGCGCAGACCGAGATGCCGGACCATCCGGAATGGCGCTTCGTCTTCGCCTATTTCGCCGGGGCTTTCGCCATCTTCGGCATCTCGGCCACGCTCGCCCGCTTCCTGCTCGGGCGTCGCGGCGCCGAGCCGGCCATCTTCGGCATCTCGGCCTGCTTCTCGAACACGACGATCCTGGGCATACCCATCGTGCTCAAGGCCTTCGGCGACGTCGCGGCCGTGCCGCTGTCGCTGATCTTGGGTTTCCACAGCGCCTTTCTGTTCACCTTGACCACGGTCGTGGCCGAGATCGGCGCGGGTGTCGGCGTGCCGCTGCCGGACCTGCTGCGCAACGTGCGCAACGGGCTCGTCACCAACCCGATTCTGTGGGGCATCGCCTCGGGCCTGGCGCTGAACCTGCTCGATCTGCGCCTGCCCGCCGTCGTCGACCAGCTCGCGGCGATGCTGGGCGGCGCCGCGCTGCCGACGTCGCTGTTCGCGCTCGGCGCCAACCTGAGCCGCTTCCGGCTCACCGGCACGCTGCGTGAGACCATGCTGCTGACCATGCTGAAGACATTGGCGCAGCCGCTGCTGATCTACCTGCTGGGGGCCTATCTGTTCGCCCTGTCACCGATCTCGCTGGCCGTCGCGGTGACCATCGGGGCGCTGCCGACCGGTATCAACGCCTATCTGTTCGGTGCGCGGTACGAGGCCGCCGTGATCGAGGCCAGCAGCACGATCCTGGCCTCGACCGCGGTCGCGGTGGTGACCCTGGGGCTGCTCCTCAGCCATCTGCCACGCTGAGGGGCGTCGGTCCGGCGCCGATCCGGCGCCCGGCTCAGCGGGTCGGAACCGGCGTCTCGCCGCGGTAGTCGTAGAAGCCGCGCTTGACCTTGCGGCCGAGCCAGCCGGCCTCGACATACTTCACCAGCAGCGGGCAGGGGCGGTACTTGCTGTCCGCCAAGCCCTCGTAGAGCACCTGCATGACGGCGAGGCAGGTGTCCAGGCCGATGAAGTCGGCCAGCGTCAGCGGCCCCATCGGGTGGTTGGCGCCGAGCTTCATCGCGTTGTCGATGCTCTCGACCGTGCCGACACCCTCGTAGAGCGTGTAGACCGCCTCGTTGATCATCGGCAGCAGGATGCGGTTGACGATGAAGGCAGGAAAATCCTCGGCGGTGACCGAGGTCTTGCCCAGCTTCTCGACGACCGTCTTGATCGCCTGGTAGGTGTCCTCCTCGGTGGCGATGCCGCGAATGATCTCGACCAGCTTCATCGCCGGCACGGGATTCATGAAGTGCATGCCGATGAAGCGCTCGGGGCGGTCCGTCGTGGCCGCCAGCCGGGTGATCGAGATCGAGGAGGTGTTGCTGGCGAGGATCGCCTCGGGCCGCAGGTGCGGCAGGAGCGTGCTGAAGATCTTGCGCTTGAGCTCCTCGTTCTCGGTCGCGGCCTCGATCACGAGCTCGCAGTCGGCGAACTGCTCGTAGCCCTCGCTGGCGCTGATCCGGCTCAGGGTGGCGGTCTTGGCCTCGGCGCTGACAACGCCCTTGCCGACCTGCCGGCTGAGAAAATAGTCGATCCGGCCGACCGCCGCCTCGAGCGCCGGCTTGGACACGTCCATCAGCCGGACGTTGAAGCCGGCCTGCGCTGCAACCTGCGCGATGCCGCCACCCATCTGGCCGGCACCGATCACGCCGATCCGCTGGATCGTTGGGATCTCCGGATAGTCGCGTTGGGCGTAGGTCGACGGCATGTGCGCGGGCTCCCTCAGCGTTGTGGCCGGATCAGGCCTTGACCCGCTTGAGCTCGTCGGTGAGCTCGGGGACGATCTTGAAGAGGTCGCCGACGAGGCCGTAGTCGGCGACCTGGAAGATCGGCGCCTCCTCGTCCTTGTTGATCGCGACGATGACCTTGCTGTCCTTCATGCCGGCAAGGTGCTGGATGGCGCCGGAAATCCCGACCGCGATGTAGAGCTCGGGCGCCACGATCTTGCCGGTCTGGCCGACCTGACGGTCGTTCGCGGCGAAACCGGCATCCACCGCCGCCCGGCTGGCGCCGACGGCCGCCCCCAGCGCATCGGCCAAACCGTCGATGAGCTGGAAATTGTCCGCCGAGCCGACGCCGCGCCCGCCCGAGACCACGACCCGCGCGGAGCCCAGATCGGGCCGGTCGGAGCGCGCCGTCTCGCGGCCGACGAACTCGGCGAGACCCGCGGGATCGACCGCCGCCACGGTCACGATCTCGGCGCCGCCGCCGGTGGCCTCGGCCGCGGCGAAGGTGGTCGTCCGCACCGTGATCACCCGCTTCGCATCGGTGCTCTGCACGGTGGCCAGGGCGTTGCCGGCGTAAATGTAGCGCTTGAAGGTGTCGGGACCGACGACCTCGACGATGTCGCTGATCTGGGCGGTGTCGAGCAGGGCTGCCACCCGCGGCATCACGTTCTTGCCGGTCGTGGTCGAGGCGGCGAGCAGGTAGTCGTACGGGTCGGCCACGGCGACGAGCAGGGCGGCCAGATC
The DNA here is from genome assembly GCA_039808865.1 of Geminicoccaceae bacterium. GTDB lineage: Bacteria > Pseudomonadota > Alphaproteobacteria > Geminicoccales > Geminicoccaceae > Benzoatithermus. Next base: position 25,821 of record JBDHTW010000036.1, on the reverse strand, counting down.
CTCGGCCACCGGCTGGGCATAGACCGCGGCGTCGACGCGCAGCACCTTGCGCACGCCGGCGACGGCGGCGGCAGCCTCGGCGACGGCGCCGCAATCCTGGCCAGCCACCAGCAGGTCGACCTCGGTCTGCAGCGCCAGGGCAGCGGTGACCGCGTGCAGCGTCGCCTTGTCCAGGGTCTGGTTGTCGTGCTGCGCCAGTACCAGGGCCGCCATCAGAGCACTCCCGCCTCGTTCTTGAGCTTGGCCACGAGTTCGGCGACCGAGCCGACCTTGGCCCCCGCCTGGCGCTTGGGCGGCTCCTCGAAGCGCAGGTAGCGCAGCCGTGGCGCCGCATCGACGCCCAGATCCTCGGGCTTGAGCACGTCCACCGGCTTCTTCTTCGCCTTCATGATGTTCGGCAGCGAGGCGTAGCGGGGCTCGTTCAGGCGGAGATCGACGCTGATCACCGCCGGCAGCTTCACCGCGAGCTGCTCCAGCCCCTCGTCGACCTCGCGGCTGACCGAAGCCCTGCCGTCCTCGAGCTGGAGCTTGGAGACGAAGGTCGCCTGCGGCCAGCCCAGCAGAGCGGCCAGCATCTGCGGCGTCTGGTTGCTGTCGTCGTCGATCGCCTGCTTGCCCATCAGGACCAGCGTCGGCGACTCCCGCTCGACGATCGCCTTGAGCAGCTTGGCCACGCCCAGTGGCTGCAGCTCGGCCGTGGTCTCGACCAGGATCCCCCGATCGGCACCCATGGCGAGCGCGGTGCGCAGCGTCTCCTGCGCCTTGGGCTCGCCCAGCGAGACCGCGACGATCTCGGTGGCCTTGCCGGCCTCCCTGAGCCGGATCGCCTCTTCGGTGGCGATCTCGTCGAAGGGATTCATCGACATCTTGACGTTGGCGATGTCGACACCGCTGCCGTCGGACTTGACCCGAACCTTGACGTTGTAGTCGACCACCCGCTTGACGGGGACGAGAACCTTCATCGGCTACGCCTTCGAGCGCTTATTTCCCGGCACGATGCAAAACGGGACCGGGTGAGGCCCTGATGATTGTGCAACGCAGCAGGGATAGGAGGCGGTCGTCCAGTTGTCAATTACCGTGGCGTCATTGATTCAGCGGTTGGCGCCCGGGACCCACAGCACATCCGCCGCACCCTTGTCGTTCAGCCAGCGCGATAGAACGAACAGATGGTCGGATAGTCGGTTGAGATAGCGGATGGCCGTCGGGTTGACCGGCTCGATCTCGGCCAGCGCGCAGACCAGCCGCTCGCTGCGTCGCGTCACGGTCCGGGCGAGATGCAGGTACGCCGCCGCTGCCGAGCCGCCCGGCAGCACGAACGAGGTCAGCGGCTGCAGCTCGGCGTTCATCGCGTCGATCTCGCGCTCCAGCCGTTCGACCTGCGTGTCCTGCACCCGCAACGCCCGCTCGCCCTCGGTGGGAACGCCGGGACGGCACAGATCGGCGCCGAGATCGAACAGGTCGTTCTGAATCCGGCCCAACATCGCGTCGGCCTCGCCGCTCGTGTGCAGGCGCGCCAGACCCAGTGTCGCATTGGCCTCGTCGACCGTACCGTACGCCTCGACCCGCGGCGACTGCTTGGGCACCCGCGCGCCGTCGCCGAGCGAGGTCTGGCCCCGGTCGCCGCCCTTGGTGTAGATCTTGGAGAGGATGACCATGGACCGAAGGCTCAGCTCTGGGTGAGGAACATGAGGCCCAGCAGCATGACCGCCAGCAGCTGCAGCCCGACCCTGGCCCGCATCAGGCGGTTGCCGTAGCGCTCGTTGAATTCGCCGCCGAGGAAGAAGCCGAACAGGCCGACGAGCAGCACGACGGCGGTGCCGAGCATCGCGATCAGCAGCAGGATGCCCAGAAGGCTCATCGCACGTCCGCCCGCGGACAGGCCCGTGGTGCGCTCGTCATGGCCCGCTTCACCCGATTCGCCCGTGGCACTGCTTGAATTTCCGGCCCGAGCCGCACGGGCAGGGCGCGTTGCGCGGCACCTTGCCCCAGGTCGACGGGTCGTTGGTGTCGACCTCCATGACGTCGCCTTCCGGCATCGCCATCGCCCGGGCGCGTGCGGGCGCGGCGCCGACCGCCGCTGGACGCCGCTGCAGCAGCTCGGGCTCGGGTTGGGCCGTCGCGGCCGGTGCCGGCTCGGGCTCCGGCTGCTGCATGCGGACCTCCAGATGCGAGAGTACCTGGGTCACGGTCTGGCGCAGGTTGGACAGCATGGCCTCGAACAGGTCGAAGGCCTCGCGCTTGTACTCGTTGAGGGGGTCGCGCTGCGCGTAGCCGCGCAGGTGGATGCCTTGCCGCAGATGGTCCAGATGCAGCAGATGCTCCTTCCACAGATGATCGAGGATCTGCAGCAGCAGACTCTTTTCGGCCATGCGGACCAGAGGCTCGCCATACTGCTCGATCTTGGCCGCCACGAGATCGTCGCTGGCCTTGAGCAGGCGCTCGCGCATCTCCTGGTCGGCGATGCCCTCTTCCTTCGCCCAATCGGCGAAGGGCAGGTCGAGGGCGAGAAGCCGCTTTGCGTCGGCATGCAGATGCTCGACGTCCCACTGCTCGGCGTAGGCCTTCTCCGGGACGTGCTTGGCGATGAGATCCTCGGCGACCTGGTGGCGCATGTCGCGCACCGTGTCGGAGACGTCCTCGACCACCATCAGCTCGCGACGCTGCTCGTAGACCACCTTGCGCTGGTCGTTCATCACGTCGTCGTACTTGAGCAGCTGCTTGCGGACCTCGAAATTGTAGGCCTCGACCTTCTGCTGGGCCTTCTCGAGCGCCTTGTTGATCCAGGGATGGATGATGGCCTCGCCTTCCTTGAGGCCGAGGCGCTGCAGCATCCCGTCCATGCGCTCCGAGCCGAACCGGCGCATCAGGTCGTCGTCGAGGCTCAAGAAGAACTTGGACCGGCCGGGATCGCCCTGGCGGCCCGAGCGGCCGCGCAGCTGGTTGTCGATGCGGCGGCTCTCGTGCCGCTCGGTGCCGATGATGAACAGGCCGCCGAGGTCGCGGACGCGCTGGCGCTCGGCCTCGACCTCGGCCTGGATCGCCTCGGCCTTGGGGCCGTCCTGCTCCTCCGCGGGCAACTCCTGCGCAATCCGCATCTCGGCGTTGCCGCCGAGCTGGATGTCGGTGCCGCGTCCGGCCATGTTGGTGGCGATGGTCACCGCGTCGACGCGGCCGGCCTGCGCGATGATGTGCGCTTCCTGCTCGTGGTAGCGGGCGTTCAGGACCTGGTGGCGCACGCCCTTGGCCTTGAGCAGGCTGGACAGGTGCTCGGACTTCTCGATCGACACCGTGCCGACCAGGACCGGCTGGCCCTTCGCGTGTGCGGCCTGCACCTCGGCGATGATCGCCTCGTTCTTCTCGCGCGCGGTGCGGTAGACCTCGTCGTCCTCGTCCTTGCGCACCATCGGGCGGTGGGTCGGGATCTCGATCACGCCCAGGCGGTAGATTTCGCTGAACTCGGCGGCCTCGGTCAGCGCCGTGCCGGTCATGCCCGCGAGCTTCTTGTACAGGCGGAAGTAGTTCTGGAACGTGATCGAGGCCAGGGTCTGGTTCTCGGCCTGGATCGTCACCCCTTCCTTGGCCTCGAGCGCCTGGTGCAGACCGTCGGAGTAGCGCCGGCCCTCCATCATGCGGCCGGTGAACTCGTCGATGATGATGACCTTGCCGTCCTTGACGATGTAGTCGACGTCGCGGCTGAAGGCCTTGTGCGCGCGCAGGGCCTGCTGGGCGTGATGGACCAGGCTCACGTTCTCGATGTCGTAGAGATCCGGGGCCTTCAACAGCCCGGCCGCATCCAGCAGCGCCTGGATGTGCTCCTGGCCGCGCTCGGTCAGCGAGACGTTGCGCTGCTTCTCGTCCTTCTCCCAGTCCTCCTGGGCCAGCTGCCGGATCAGCCGGTCGACCGCGCGGTAGAGTTCGGAGCTGTCGTCGCTCGGCCCGCTGATGATCAGCGGCGTGCGCGCCTCGTCGATCAGGATCGAATCGACCTCGTCGACGATCGCGTAATGATGCCCGCGCTGCACCATCGCGTCGAGCGTGTGGCGCATGTTGTCGCGCAGGTAGTCGAAGCCGAACTCGTTGTTGGTGCCGTAGGTGATGTCGCTGGCATAGGCCGCCCGCCGCACCGCGTCGTCGAGCCCGGGCACGATCACGCCCACCGTCATGCCCAGGCGCGCGTAGACCGCACCCATCCAGCCGGCGTCGCGCCGGGCGAGATAGTCGTTCACCGTGACGACGTGGACGCCCTTGCCTTCGAGCGCGTTGAGATAGGTGGCGAGCGTCGCCACCAGCGTCTTGCCCTCGCCGGTGCGCATCTCGGCGATGCCGCCCTTGTGCAGGACCATGCCGCCGATCAACTGCACGTCGTAGTGGCGCTGCTTCAGCGTCCGCTTCGCCGCCTCGCGGACGACGGCGAAGGCTTCGACCTGCAGCTCGTCGAGCGTGGCGCCCTGGGCGAGGCGGGCCCTGAACTCGTCGGTCTTCGCCCGCAAGGCGTCGTCGGACAGGCTGGCCACGGAGGATTCTTGCGCATTGATCGCCTCGACGGTCTTGCGCATGGACTTGACCAGACGATCGTTCGCCGAGCCGAACAACCGCCGAGCAACGGCGCCGAACATGTGTAGGAGGTCCTTCTACGGGGCGCGAGAATGGGTTGACGCGCGGACTTCTGCGACTTGGGCTGAGATAGGCGCTGGGGTAGGGACTGTCAATTCGACCGCCCCTCGCCGCCGTGCCGGGCGGAGCTTGCCGTGCCCGCGCCCCGGTGCTATCCGCCGCCCCTTGACCCTCACCCGCGCCAGGCGCGCTGCCGACCCGGAACGGACCATGCCCGACGACGTCATCCGCACCGACATGATCATCATCGGTGCCGGCCCGTGCGGTCTGTTCGCCGTGTTCGAGGCCGGCCTGCTCGGGATGAAATGCCATCTCGTCGACAATCTCGACAAGATCGGCGGCCAGTGCGCCGAGCTCTACCCCGACAAGCCGATCTACGACATTCCGGCCGTGCCGCGCTGCACCGGTCAGGAGCTGACCGACCTGCTGCTCGAGCAGGCGAGGCCGTTCGGTCCGCAGTTCCATCTCAAGCAGCAGGCCGCCTCCTTGCAGCGGCTTGAGGATGGAAGGTGGCGCCTGGAGACCGATGCCGGCACGGTGCTGGAAGCCCCGGTCGTCGTGATCGCCGCCGGTGCCGGCAGCTTCGTGCCGCGGCGCCTGCCTCTGGCCGGCGCCGAGGGCTTCGAGGGCGCCTCGCTGTTCTATGCCGTGCGCAAGATGGAGCAGTTCCGCGGCCGTCACATCCTCGTCGCCGGCGGCGGCGATTCGGCGCTGGACTGGGTGCTCAATCTCGAGCCGATCGCCGCCAGCATGGCCCTGGTCCACCGTCGCGACGATTTCCGCGCGGCGCCGGATTCGGTCGAGAAGATGCGCCATCTCGTGGCCAGCGGGCGCATGTCGCTGCAGATCGGCCAGATCACCGGCCTGCACGGCGAGGCCGGGCAGCTCGCCGCGGTGACGCTCAAGGGCAACGACGGCAGCGAGACGCCGTTCGCCTGTGACACGCTCTTGGCCTTCTACGGGCTGAAGATGGAGCTGGGGCCGATCGCCGGCTGGGGCCTCAATCTCGACCGCGACCTGATCGCGGTCGATACCGAGGCGTTCGAGACCAACCAGCCGGGTATCTTCGCGATCGGCGACATCATCACCTATCCGGGCAAGCTCAAGCTGATCCTGTCGGGCTTCCATGAGGCCGCGCTGATGTGCCAAAAGGCCTTCAAGTACTGCTTTCCCGAGAAAAAGCTGATCTTCCGCTACACGACCTCGAGCACGGATCTACAAAAGAAGCTGGGTGTTGCCTGAGATGCCGAAACTGATCGTCACCGATCGCGAAGGAACGCCGCATCAGCTCGACGGGACCGTCGGTTGGTCGGTGATGGAGATCATCCGCGAGAACAACCTGCCGATCGAGGCAGCTTGCGGTGGCTGTTGCGCGTGCGCCACCTGCCACGTCTATGTCGACGAGGCCTGGCTGGGCCGGCTGGAGAAGCCGAACCAGGACGAGAACATGATGCTCGACGAGGCCTTCGAGGTCCGCGACAATTCCCGCCTGTCCTGTCAGATCAAGTACACCGAGTCCCTGGATGGGCTCGAGGTGACGCTCGCACCGGAATTCTGACCGTCCATCACGCCGATGGGCCGTGGCCGGGCGCCGCGCGCACGGCACCGGCTTCGTCGGCGGCGGCCTGGGCGCGCCGGCACAACGCTGCCTGCGCCCGCGTCCGCTGCCCCAGCGCGGCCAGCTCCAGCGTCTTCTGCCGCAGGAGTTGTTCCTGCAGCGCGGTCAGCGCCTGCTCCCGGGCCGATGCCGTGCTGGCCTCGTCGCTCTGCAGCCGGCGGAGCCGGGCGAGGATGGTGCCGGCATGGCCGGTGAGCCGCCCCGGACCGCCAGGCAGGCCCCAGACGGCCGCGTGCTCCGTGACGAACACGTCCTGCAAACCGGCCAGCTCGCTGCGCAAGGCTTCCAGCGCCACGTCGTGGGTCCGCAGCGCCAGCCGGCGCTCCTCGAGCGCATGTTTCTCCAGCCTGACCAGCAGCTCGAGCGCGCGCGGCACCGGCGGCTAGGCCGCGGCAGGCGGGTCGGCGAGGGCAGCGGCCAGCGCCGCGAATGCCGTCGCGATGTCACTGCGTTCGCCCGGCGCCTGCTGCAGCAACCGCTCGAGCGCCGGCTGGACGGCGATGGCGTGGTCCAGCTCGGCATTGGCGCCGCGGCGGTAGGCGCCAAGCCGGATCAGCTCGGCCATGTCGGCATGCAGCCGCATCAGCCGGCGCGCCTCGCGGACGAGCGCGGCCTCGCCCGGAGCGTAGCAGCCCGGCGCCGTGCGTGACAGGCTGCGCAAGGGGTCGACGGCCGGGAAGCGCCCGCCTTCGGCGATCGCCCGGTCGAGCACGACATGGCCGTCGAGGATGCCGCGCACGGTGTCGCTGACCGGCTCGTTGGTGTCGTCGCCCTCGACCAGCACGGTGAACAGCCCGGTGATGCTGCCCGTGCCGGCGCCCGGACCGGCGCGCTCGAGCAGCCGCGGCAGCTCGGCGAACACGCCGGGCGGGTAGCCGCGGCTGGTCGGAATCTCGCCGGCCGCGAGGTAGATCTCCCGCAGCGCCATGGCGAACCGGGTGACGCTGTCCATCAGGCACAGGACCCGCAGGCCCTGGTCACGCAGATGCTCGGCGACCGTCAGCGTCAGGTAGGCGGCCCGCCGGCGCAGCATCGCGGGCTGGTCCGAGGTGGCGACCACGACCACGCTGCGCGCGCGGCCCTCGGCGCCGAGCGTGTGCTCGAGAACGTCGTGCAGCTCGCGGCCGCGTTCGCCGATCAGGCCGATCACCAGCACGTCGGCGGCGCTTCCGGCCGTGATCATCGACAGCAGCGTCGACTTGCCGACGCCGGAGCCGGCGAAGATGCCCAGGCGCTGACCCTCGCAGCAGGGTGCGAACAGATCGAGCGCGCGGACGCCCAGGGCCTGGCGCGCGCCGAGCCCGCCGCGGCGCTCCGCGGCGATCCCGCGCGCCTGGATGGGATAAGCCGTCCGGCCCTCCGGCAACGGCGCGCCGCCGTCGATGGCCCGGGCCATCGCATCGAGCACGCGACCACGCCAGGCGAGGCAGGGGCGGACCATGTTCAACCCCGGCGCCAGGGCGATGCGCGCGCCGCGCATGATGCCGTTCGGCTCCGCATAGGGAACGAGCTGCACCCCGGCTTCGCCGAACGCGACCACTTCCGCAGCGATGGCCCCGTGCTCGTCGAACAGCGGCGAAGGTGGATCGGTGCGCCGCTCGATCAGGCAGATGTCGCCCACCGCCGCGTGGCGATCCAGCCCGCTGGCGGCGACGAGATTGCCACCGCAGCGAGTGACGAAGCCACCCCCTCGGAATTGCGGGACCATGCTCAAGGCGGCGATCATGCCTTCCAGTGCGGCTGGTGAGCTCATCGGCGCGGCCCGATCACATCCGGAACATGCCGGATGCTCGCGTGAAGGGTATATCCACGAAGTAGACAATTTCTACTTGCATGAGGTCTGCAACCTATGATTGTATAAAGTCGTTGTGGCGGGCCGATGCCCGGGTGGTGGCCAGTAGAGACCACTCGGCTTAACGGCGCCTTAACGGTGTGCCGCCTAGGGTCGGGTCGACCCGAAGCGCAGGTTGGAGCGGACGATGCGTGCATTGGTGATCGAGGACGATCCGGTCTCGGCTCGGCTGATCGAGCATGCGCTCAAGGGCGAGAACATGGTCTGCGAGCCGGCGAATTCCGGCGAGGACGGCATCGAGCTCGCCAAGCTGTACGATTTCGACATCGTCATTCTCGACCTGCGCCTGCCCGACATCGACGGCTACGAGGTGGTCCGCCGGCTGCGCGCGGCACGGGTGCAGACGCCGGTGCTGATCCTGTCCGGGCGCACCGACCCCACCGACAAGGTGCGCGGGCTGGTCGGCGGGGCCGACGATTATCTGACCAAGCCGTTCAACAAGGCCGAGCTGATCGCGCGCATCCAGGCGATCGTCCGGCGCTCGAAGGGTCATGCCGAATCGATCATCCGCACCGGCAAGCTGACGGTGAACCTGGATGCGCGCGCGGTCGACGTCGAGGGGCGGCGCCTGCACGTGACCGGCAAGGAATACAGCATCCTGGAGCTGCTCTCGCTGCGCAAGGGCACCACGCTGACCAAGGAGATGTTCCTCGACCATCTCTATGGCGGCATGGACGAGCCCGAGCTCAAGATCATCGACGTCTTCATCTGCAAGCTGCGCAAGAAGCTGGCCGAGGCCACGGGCGGCGAGCACTATATCGAGACGGTCTGGGGGCGCGGCTACGTGCTGAAGGATCCCGAGAGCGCCGCCCCGCCGGTGGCCCGCGCGGCCGTGGCGTGAGCCCGCGGCACCGATCGGCGGGGCACTTGCCGCCGCTATTGCGATGCATCGCACCGCATGCGACGGTCGTGGAGGAGTGGGTTCATCCAGGCACGCGGGGATCCGGGCGATTTGAACACGCGTCGCGACACCCTGACCCTGGCGGCCGCCCTGGCCTGTCTCGCCGCGGGCGCCGTGGCGGCCGAGCCCGGGGTGGGGCAGGTGGCCCGCAGCAGTGGTGCCGTGGAGGTGGTGCGTGCGGGGAGCGTCCTCGGCCTGACGCTCGGTGACCCGGTCTTCCAGCACGACATCGTCCGCACCGGCCCCGACGGCCGCCTGCTGATCGTCGGTGGCGATGGGCTGCGGATCGCGCTGGGCCCCGGCACCGAGCTCGCGGTCCATGCCTATCTCGAGCGCGAGGCCGGCGGCTTCACGGTCGTGCTCGGGCTGCTGCAGGGAATTGCCCGGCTGATCGGTGGCGAGCCCGCGGCCCCGCGCACGATCGAGGTCGACACGCGTACGGCGGTGGCCTCGGTCCGCTCGACGGAGTGGCTGATCGAGAGCACCGCGCGCGGTACGGCCGTGCTGTCGATCGTGGGCGAGGTCAGCGTCCTCGGCCTTGCCGGTGGCAGCGTCGTGCTGCGGCCGGGGCAGGGCACCGACGTGCCACCGGACGGTCCGCCGAAGGCGGCGGCGACCTGGGGCGAGGCCCGACGTCGGGATGCGCTTGCGCGTACCACGCCCTGAGCCGTGGACGGCGGCGCGGCGCGAGGCGCCGGGCCTGCGCAGCCGCATCGCGGTGGGCTTGCTGGTCGGCCTGCTCCTGCTGGTCGGCGACGCCCGGCTCGGCGACGGCGACGTGCTGCGTGCGCTCGAGCTGCAGACCCTCGACTGGCGCTTCCGCTGGCGCGGGCCGCTGCCACCGGGCGGAGCGACCGTGCTCGTGCTGCTCGACGATGCGACGGTGGCGAGGATCGGCGCCTGGCCGCTGCCGCGCGAGCTGATGGCGACCGCCGTCGCACGCATCGCCGCGGCCGGCGCGCGCGTAATCGTGCTCAACCTGCTGCTCGCCGAGACCCAGGCGGATCTGCCGCCGACGGTGCGGACGCTGCTCGGGCAGGCGCAGGCCGCCCTGCCGGACAGCGCCGCCCACCTGCGGCGCGCGATCGGGGAGGTGCTCGCGACCAGCGGGCCCGACACGGCCCTGGCCGCGGCCATCGGCGCCAGCGGCAGGGTCGTGGCGCCCTACGCCTTCGTTCTCGACCGGTTCCAGGCCAACGCCGTCACCGTGCCGGACTGGATCGCGACCACCGCCTACCGCATCCGCACCGGACCGAATCCGACCCCCTTGCTGATCCCGCAAGGCTTGCTGGTGCCGGCGGCGCCGTTCGCCGCCGCTGCGGCCTCCGCCGGGCACGTCACCCTGCTGCTCGAGCCGGACGGCTCGCTGCGGGCCGACCTGCCCGGCATGCCCTATGCGGGCGAGCTCTACCCCTCGCTCGCCGTCGAGGCCGCCCGGTTGCAACTCGAGGCGGCACCCGCACAGGTCGTCGTCGATGGCGGGCGCGGCCTCGCCATCGGCGACCGCACCGTGCCGATGGACGGCACCGGGCGGCAGCTGGTCAACTATTACGGCCCCGATGGCACCATCCCGACCTACTCGCTGCTGCAGCTGCTGCGCGGGGCGATCGACGCCGAGGCCCTGGCCGGGCGCGTGGTCGTGCTGGGGGCGTCGGCCGCCGGGGCCGGCGACCGCTTCGCCACCCCGTTCACCGGCCGGCTGCCGGGCAGCGAGTTCCTGGCCACCGCGATCGACAACATCCTGACCGGCCGGTCGCTGATCCGCAACGCGGCGACCCGGGCGGTGGACGCGGCCGGCATCCTGGCGCTGGCGCTGGCCGCCGCCCTGCTCGCCGGCCGCCGCTCGCCGCTGATCTCCTTGTCGACCATCGCGCTGATCCTGGCGGCATGGACCGCCGCAGCGCAGGCCGCGTTCACGGTGGGCCAGATCTGGCTCGCCGCCTTGACGCCATGGGTGGCGGCGATCGCGGCCGGCATCGGCGTGGAAGGGCTGCGCCTCGCGGACGAGCGGCGGCGGCGCCGGTGGCTGCAGCGCCAGCGCGCCAATCTCGGCCGCTACTTCGCCCCGGCCGTCGTCGACCGGCTCGCCGCCAGCGACGCGCCGACGCGCCTCGACCGGACCCAGGACGCGGCGGTGATGTTCGTCGACATCGTCGGCTTCACGCGGCGCAGCGAGAGCCTGGCGCCGGCCGAGGCGATGGCGCTGCTGCGTGCCTTCCATGTGCAGGTGGAGCAGGCCGTGTTCGCGCACGACGGCATGGTCGACAAGTTCATCGGCGACGGGGCGCTCGCCTGCTTCGGCGTGCCGGAGCCGTCGGCCACCGCCGCCGCCGACGCGATCCGCTCGGCGCTGGCCCTGCTCGCCGCCCTCGACGCCCGCCCGGCCGCCGCCCGGCTGCAGGTCGGAATCGGCATCCACTACGGTCCGGTCCTGATGGGCGACATCGGCGGCGCCACCCAGTTCCAGTTCACCGTCGTCGGCGACACGGTCAACGTCGCCAGCCGGCTCGAAGCCCTGACCCGGCAGCACGCTACCCCACTGCTGGTGTCGGCCCCTGCCATCGCCGTCGCGCGCCGCCATCTCGTGCCCGAGCTGCTGTGCCGGTTCGAGACGCTGCCCGAGCTGCCGTTGCGCGGCCGGGAAGGCGGCATCGGCGCCGTGCGTCTCCTCGCCTGATCCCCGCGGGTCGGCTCAGGGCGCCGGCTCGTTCAGGACCCCGGCGAACAGGTCGGCGTCGACGTTGCCGCCCGAGATGACCACGGCGATGGTACGGCCGCGTGTCGGCAGCTTGCCGGCCAAGGCGGCGGCGAGCGCCACGGCGCCGCCGGGCTCGGTCACGAGCTTCAGGTGGCGGAAGGCGGCACGCATCGCACTCGCGACCTCGGCGTCGGTGACGGTGAGGCCACCGGCCAGCAGGTGCGCGTTGACGGCGAAGGTCAGCTCTCCCGGCATCGGCGCCAGCAGCGCATCGCAGAACGAGCGCGCCCCGGCGGCGTTGGGCAGCCGCTTGCCGGCCGCAAGCGACCGCGTCGTGTCGTCGAAGCCCTGCGGCTCGACCGCGTACACCTCGATCCCCGGTACCCGTCCGCACAACGCCGTGGCGCAGCCGGCGACCAGCCCACCGCCGCCGCAGCACACCAGCGCCGCATCGAGCCTGGCACCCCGGCACGCCGCCTGCGCCGCGATCTCGAGGCCGAGCGTGCCCTGCCCGGACATGATCAGGGGATCGTCGTAGGGGCGGATCAGGACGGCGCCGGTGCGTGCGGCGATCTCGCGCCCGATCGCCTCGCGATCCTCACGCGCGCGGTCGTAGGTGACGACCGTCGCCCCCAGCGCGCGGGTGCCGTCGAGCTTCGCGCGGGGCGCATCGGCCGGCATCACGATGGTGGCCGCGATCCCCTGCCGGCGCGCCGCCAGCGCCACGCCTTGGGCGTGGTTGCCCGACGAGAAGGCGACCACGGCCGGCGGCCGCAGCACCCCGATCGCGTTGGCGGCGCCACGGAACTTGAACGACCCGGTGTGCTGCAGCGATTCCGGCTTGATCAGCAGCCGGCCACCGACCAGCGCATTCAAGGCCTCGCTCTCGAGCAGCGGCGTCTCGACCACCGTGCCGTGCAGCCGCAGGGCGGCGGCCTCGACGTCGGCGGGACTGATGGGCAGGCCGGTCATGCGGGCTCGCGCTCCCCTCTGATGCCGCCGCGCCGCCGGCAGGAAAGCCGGCGCTCGCGGCCGATGCTGGCCGACCCGATAGACCCACGGCGGTGGTTTGCAAACCCGGCACGGGACCCTGGCGGTCGACCGAGGCTCACGAGGCCGGCTTGGGCCGTGGCAGCACCGTCGGTGGGGCATCGCTGGCGACGCGATCGGCGCTCACCTTCGGCGGGGCCAGGATCAGCCGGTACATGTCGCGCGCTTCCAGCACGCGCTGCACGTAGTTGCGCGTCTCGGCGAACGGGATCAGCTCGATCCAGTCGATCAGCTCGTGGCGATCGGCGCCGCGCGGGTCGCCGTTGAGGCGCAGCCAGTCCGCGACCCGGCCGGGTCCGGCATTGTAGGCGGCCAGTGCTAGCGCCGGCTCCTGGTCGAACAGGTCGAGCTGGGTCGCGAGATAGCCGGCGCCGAGACGGACATTGTACGCCGGATCGGCGACCAGGCGCAGGCGGGAGAAGGGCAGGCCGCTGGCGCGCGCCATCGCCTGCGCCGTCGATGGCATCAGCTGCATCAGGCCCAGCGCCCCGACCGGGCTGCGTGCGGCCGGGTCGAACAGGCTCTCCTGCCTGGCCACGGCCAGCACCAGCGCCGGCTCGACCGCGTCCGCGACGCGGAAGGCCGGCCGGCTCGGCACCGGGAAAGCGTCGCGGACGAGATAGGCCCCATTGCTCGCCGCGGCGCGGGTCACGGTCAGCACCAGAGCGGCGCGGTCGCAGCCGCGGGCGAGATCGACCACCGCCGCCAGCTCGTTCGGGTCGCCGGCCGCCTCGTAGCCGAGGTGGCGCAGGAAGGGTTGTGCCCGCTCGGGCTGGTCGACGCGGCAGAAGAGCCGGGTCAGCTCGGCAGGCGTGCGGCGGCGCAGCTGCTCGCGGGCGGCGGCGCTGGCCAGCACCTTCGGCCCGACCCGATCGGCCGGATCGACGCCCAGCTCCGCCATGGCGAGCTGGCCATAGAAGGTATGGGCGTAGGTGGCGGCCCGCCGGTACCAGGCTGCCGCCGCCTGCGCCTCGCCGACCGCGGCGGCGGCGCGGCCGGCCCAGTAGCCGGCGCGCGCCCGGCTGATCGGCGTCGTCACCACGGGCCACAACCGTTCGAAATGCCGTCGCGCCAGCCCGGGCTCGCCGTTGAAGCGCAGCGCCAGCCAGCCGGCCAGCCACTCGGCCTCGGCGAAGGCGGTGCCCGGCGGCTGGTGGGTCACGCTCGCCAACCGGTAGGCGAGCTTGAACGAGCGCTGGCCGATCGCGGCCCGGATCGCGCGCTGCTGCTCCTCCCACCATCTGGCGGGCTCGCCCAGCGCCTCCGGCGGGCGCAGCAGGATCTCGAGCGCCCCATCCGTGTTGCCGCGACCGGCGCGCCAGCGCAGCCGGTCGAAGGCGAGGCCGGCCTCGCGCTGGGCCGTGGCCGGCAGGGCGGCCAGCGTCCGGTCGACTCCGGGAGCGGCGAGCTGCAGTGCGATCCGGGCGCCGGCGACGGCGCGCTCGCGCTCGGGGACCCGGCCGAGCAGGCGCTGGGCCTGCTCGATCCTGCCGTCCCAGAGCAGCCGGTCCAGCCGCGCCGCGTGATCCGCCGGCCGCAGGTAGCTGCCGAAGCGGTCGAGGAAGGTGCTCTCCTCGGCCGCGGCGAAATCGTCGTCGATCCAGCTCCGCCGCAGCAGCGCGACCGCATCGGCGGTGCGGCCCGCCGCGAGCTGGGCTTCGGCCAAGGCCTGCCGGCCCTGCCGGGTGCGCGGCGCGCGATCGGCGAAAAAGGCGAGCCGCGCCGCGTACGGCTCGGTGCCATCCAAGCCTTCCTCGGCCCTGGCCTGCAGCCGGCCGAGGCTGGGCCAGTCCGGGCTCCGCCGCAGGAACTCGCGGTAGGCGGTGAACGGCGGCTGGTCCGTGCTCTCCAGCAGCTCGCGCCAGCGCACGTAGGCCCGCAGCGGTGCCGAGCCCGTACCCTCGGCCAAGCGCTGCGCCCAGGCCCATTTGCCGGCGTCGGCCGCCGCGAGCAGCCGCTGCACCTGCTCGGCGCCGGCGCCGTCGGCCGCAGCGACCGACGGCGCCGGATGGCCGAGGCCCAGCAGCAAGACGATCACCATGGCCGGCAGCCACATCACCCGGTCTTGCCAGCCTGCAGCACAACCGCTACGACCCACATCGCATCCTCTGTCCGCCCGCCGCGCCCAAGCGCCACTGCACCGTGCACCGCTTGTCGGTCCTGCCACGGCAGGTTATGCTATTATTCTACTAATACTCGACTAAGGTTTGGAAGGCGGGACACATGTTCCAGGGTTCGATCGTGGCGCTGGTGACGCCGTTCCGCGACGGCGCGCTCGACGAGCCGGCGTTCCGGGCCCTGATCGAGTGGCATCTGGCCGAGGGCACGCAGGGCTTCGTGCCGGTCGGCACCACCGGCGAGAGCCCGACCTTGACCCATCCGGAGCACGAGCGCGTCATCGAGCTGTGCATCGGGACCGTGGGCGGTCGGGTGCCGGTCATCGCCGGCACGGGCTCGAACTCCACCGCGGAGGCGATCAGCCTCACCCGGCATGCGAAGCGGGCCGGCGCCGACGCGGCGCTGGTCGTGACGCCCTACTACAACAAGCCGACCCAGGAAGGCCTCTACGCGCATTTCCGGGCGATCCACGATGCGGTGGATCTGCCCCTGATCATCTACAACATCCCGGGCCGTTCCGTCGTCGACATGGCGCCGGAGACGATGGCGCGGCTCGCCAAGCTGCCCAACATCGTGGGCGTCAAGGATTCCTCCGCAGACATCATGCGGCCGCTCCTGACCCAGGCCGGGTGTGGTGGCGAGTTCTGCCAGCTCTCCGGCGAGGACGGCAACGTGGTGGCGTTCCTCGCGCATGGCGGGCACGGCTGCATCTCGGTGACCGCCAACGTGGCGCCGCGCCTGTGCGCGGAGCTGCACCGGGCATGGCAGGCCGGCCGCCCGGGCGAGGCGCTGGCCCTGCACCGCCGCTTATTGCCCCTGCATCAGGCCCTGTTCTGCGAGACCAGCCCGGCGCCGGCCAAGTACGCGCTCAGCCGGCTCGGGCGCTGCGCCGACGAGGTGCGCCTGCCCCTGGTCGCGCTCAGCGAGCGGGCGCGGGCGCAGGTCGACGCGGCGCTGGCGGCCGTCGGGCTGACGAACTGAGCGCCAATGGCCAGGATCGCCAGCGAGCGCAAGGTGGTGGCGCAGAACCGGCGCGCGTTCCACGACTATGCGGTCGAGGACCGCGTCGAGGCCGGGCTCGTGCTCAGCGGCACCGAGGTGAAGTCGCTGCGCGAGGGCCGGGCCACGATCACCGAGGCGCATGCCGGGGAAATGGCCGGCGAGCTGTGGCTGTTCAACGCCTACATCCCGGAGTTTCACGGCGGCAACCGCTTCAATCACGAGACCCGGCGCCCGCGTAAGCTGATGCTGCGCAAGCGGGAGGTCGCGCGCCTGTTCGGTGCCGTCCGCCGCGAGGGCATGACGCTGGTCCCGCTCAGCCTCTACTTCACCCCGCGCGGCTGGGCCAAGGTCGAGCTCGGCCTGGCCAAGGGCAAGAAGCTCCACGACAAGCGCGCCGCGATCAAGGAGCGCGACTGGAACCGCGAGAAGCAGCGGCTGCTGCGCAGCAAGTAGCGGTCCGGCCTGCTCACCTGATCTTAACGAGCTGCCGCTAAACCGGACCGCCAGCGCGTGGGTCGGGGCCGTGGATGCTGGCGATCGTCGGAATGGTGCTGGTGGTCGGGATGGTGTTCGGCGGCTACGTGCTGGCCGGCGGCAAGTTCGGCATCATCCTCAAGACGCTGCCCTTCGAGCTGATGATGATCGGCGGCGCGGCTGCCGGCACCTTCCTGATCGCCAACAAGATCGACGTGGTCAAGGGCGCGCTCGGCGACAGCCGGCGCGTGCTCGCCGGGCCGCATTGGCACAAGGACGACTATCGCGACCTCCTGTCGCTGATGTACCTCATCGTCAAGCTGCTCAAGGCCAAGGGCGTCCTGGCGCTGGAGCCGCATCTCGACACGCCGCACGACAGCGCGCTGTTCGCGCGCTTCCCGAAGATCCGCGCCGATCACTTCGCGCTCGAGTTCATCACCGACACGCTGCGCATGCTGACCATGAGCATGGACGACCCCTACCAGGTCGAGGAATGCATGCAGCGACAGCTGCGCAAGCACCATGCCGAGCTGCACGCCCGGGCGGCGGCATTGCAGAGCGTGGCCGACGCCACGCCGGCGCTGGGCATCGTCGCCGCGGTGCTCGGCGTGGTGAAGACGATGGCGTCGATCAACCAGCCGGTGGAGATCCTGGGCGCGATGATCGGCGGCGCCCTGGTCGGGACCTTCCTCGGCGTCTACCTGGCCTACGGCTTCATCGGCCCGGTCGCGGCCAAGATGAGCCAGACCTACGACGAGGATGCGCAGTTCTACGCCATCATCCGCGACTGCATCGTCGCCTACCTGCAGGGCCACTCGGCGCCGATCGCGGTCGAACTCGCCCGCGGCAACGTGCCGACCACGCTGCAGCCGAGCTTCCATGCCATGGACGAGGTGCTGGGCGGCCTGCCGGCCGACCCGCTGGCGGCATGAGCCGACGCGCCCGCCCCGCCCGCCCGATCATCGTCCGCCGGCCGCAGCCGGACCCGGCGCACGCGCATCACGGCGGCGCCTGGAAGGTCGCCTATGCCGACTTCGTCACCGCGATGATGGCGTTCTTCCTGCTGCTCTGGCTGATCAGCAGCGCCAGCGACGAGACTCGCAAGGGGCTCGCCGACTTCTTCAGCAACGCCACCGTCAATATCGGCCCGCCCGGCGGCGTGGGCGGGGTGCTCGACGGTTTCAGCGTGGTCCCGAGCCCGGTGCCGCCCTTGCCGGCCTCGCCGTTCGACCGGCTCGAGCTGCCATCGCCGACCGCGGACCAGCCGCCGCCGGACGAGCCGGCACTGCTGCCGTCGCCGTCGCCGCCGCCGGTCGACGCCGCCGCGGCCGCACAGCGGGAGAGCCGCGGGTTCGCGCGCGCCACGGCCGCGATCCGCGCCACCCTGCGCGCAACGCCCGATCTCCGCCCCTTCGAGGACAGCCTGCGCATCGAGCCGGCGGCCGAGGGCCTGCGCATCGAGCTGCTCGATCGCGAACGGCTGCCGATGTTCCCCAAGGGCAGCGCCGCGATGTTCGCCCATACGCGCCGCCTGCTCGTGGTCGTCGCGCATGCGATCGCCGATCTGCCGAACCGGGTGTCGATCCGCGGCCACACCGACGCGACGCCGTTCGCGGTCGGCGCCGGCTACGACAATTGGGATCTCTCGACCGATCGCGCGCACCAAGCACGGCTGGTCCTCACCACCGCCGGGCTCGACCCGCGCCAGGTGGCCGAGGTGGTCGGCAAGGGTGCCGCCGAGCCGCTGCTGCCCGATCGCGTCGACGACCCGCGCAATCGGAGGCTGTCCATCGTCCTGCTGCGTGGCGATGCCGCCGATGCGGATCCGCCGGGCGCGTGGTGAGCGGGCGCGGCACGGCCGCGCGACCTGCGCGCCGCGGCTCAGCCGCCGAGAAAGGCCCGCACCGGCGCCAGTGCCGTCGCCGGGGCCTCCTCCTGCGGCACGTGGCCGAGGCCGGGCAGCACGACGAGCGTCGCCGCGGGCAGGCAACTCAGGTAGTCTCGTGCGCTGGCGACCGGAATCAGCCGGTCGCGCTCGCCCCAGAGCAGCAGCGTCGGCGCACCGACCTGCCGCAGCAGCGGCCGCGGATCGGCCAACCGGCTCTGCTCCGCCCTGGCCAGGATCGCCTCGCGCACGCCGGGCGCCAGCAGCAGTTCCCAGTAGCGCATGACCACGGCCTCGTTCAGCGCCGCCGGATCGCCGTAGGCCGTGGCGACGCCGGAACGGACGACGGCCTCGGGCAGGGTGTAGCGCAGCAGTTGCGCCAGAAGCGGCACCCGCATCGGCTCGCCATAGGCTCGGCCGGGTGGGGCGAAGCCGGCCGGCGCGATCAGCACGAGGCGCGTCACGCGGGCGGGATGGGCGGCCGCGAACCGCCAGGCGATCTCGCCGCCCAGCGAATTGCCGATCAGGCTGGCGCGCTGCACCCCCAGCCGGTCCATGAGCGCCGCGAGCACGGCGACCGCGCGCGCGTCGCTGTAATCCCCGGTCGGATCCGGACCGGTCAGCCCGAACCCGGGCAGATCGTAGCGAATCACGCGGAACCGGCCGGACAGCGCCTCGGCCCACGGCTCCCAGGTGTGCAGGCTCGCGCCGAAGCCGTGCAGCATGACGATGGCTGGCGCCGCCACGGGCCCGCTGTCGCGCACATGCAGGCGCAGCCCGGCCACCTCGGCATAGGTGTCCCCGGCGCTCGCGTACTTGGCTTCGAGCGTGGCCAGCGGCCGGTCCGGCGTGCAGCCGATCGCGCCGCAGAGCAGCGCGAGGATCAGGCCGGCGGCACGAATCACCATCCCCGCCTCGGCCGTCCGGCGCCAGAACGAGACGACCGGCGGCGCGTTCGGTCTCAGCGTGGCGGCGCGGCCAAGCGCAGGTTGACCTCGGCCAGGATCTTCGCGGCCTCGCTGCCCTGGATCTTGAGGATGTCGTCCTGGTACTTGAGCAGCGTGCCCAGCGTGTCGTTGATCAGCCCGGGCGACAGCTCGAGGGTGTCGAGTGCCGTCAGCGCCCGGGTCCAGTCCAGGGTCTCGGCGACGCCGGGCAGCTTGAACAGGTCGCGGCGGCGCAGTTCCTGGACGAAGGCCACGATCTGGCGCGACAGCCGCTCCTCGACCCCGGGCAGGCGGGCGCGGATGATCGCGAGCTCGCGCTCGGCGGAAGGATAGTCGACCCAGTGGTAGAAGCAGCGCCGCTTGAGCGCGTCGTGGATCTCGCGGGTGCGGTTGCTCGTGATGATCACGATCGGCGGCTGTTCGGCCCTGATCGTGCCGATTTCCGGGATGGTGATCTGGAAATCCGACAGCACCTCGAGCAGGTAGGCCTCGAACGGCTCGTCGGTGCGGTCGAGTTCGTCGATCAGCAGCACGGGCGCCCCCTGGAAGTCCGGCTCCAGCGCCTGCAGCAGCGGCCGGCGGATCAGGAAGCGCTCGGCGAAGATATCCTCGGCCAGCGTGTCGCGGTCGGTGGTCCCGGCGGCCTCGGCGAGCCGGATCTCCAGCATCTGCCGCTGGTAGTTCCATTCATAGACCGCGGACGCGACGTCGAGGCCCTCGTAGCACTGCAGGCGGACCAGACGGCGGCCGAGCGCCTCGCTCAGCACCTTGGCGATCTCGGTCTTGCCGACGCCGGCCTCGCCCTCGAGAAACAGCGGCCGGCCGAGGCGCAGCGCCAGATAGAGGGCCGTCGCCAGGGAACGGTCGGCCACATAGTTGCCTTGCCCGAGCAGTGCCATGGTGGCGTCGATGGATTCAGGCGGCGGTTGGGACATCGGTCACCGGATCAGGTCGGGGCAGGGCGGGAAGCGATCGCGCCCGGCCGCGTCGTTGGAGATGGCGGCAAGCATGGCGAGAGGTAGGACGTAGCGGATGGGTGCACAAGCGATGCGAGCGGACCGGCAGGGTCGCCCGGATGGAGCCGCGGCGGCGTGGATCGGGGTGGCCGTGCTGCTCGGGCTGGCGACGTTCCTGGCGTTCACCCACCTGCAGCGCTTCGAGACCGTGCCGACGCCCTGGCCGTACGATCCCGGCTTCGCCAGCATCGCCGACGGCACGGCTCCCGACCGCGACCAAGCCGAGCCGGCACCCGTCGCCGGCTGGGAGGTCGAAGGCCCGCGCTCCGGGCTCGTCGTCGAGCGAGACAAGCTCGTGCTGCGCAACGACGATCCGGAAGGCGGCGTCGGCATCCGCCAGCTCTGGCGGCTCGATCCGGAAGGGCCGCACGCGTTTCGCCTGGCGGCCACGGTCGCCAGCGAGGGGATCGTCGGGCAGCGGATCGGCCTGCGCGTGGGAGAGGTCACGCTGGTGGCCGACGCCGACATCGCGCGCCCGCATTTCGGCGTCAACAACCGCCTGGCCGGCCTGCGCGGCACGCACCCGCCGGGGCGATATGTCGAGTATTTCAAGTTCCCGGGCGGCACGCAGCAGGTCGAGCTGGCGATCCGGCTGCGGCATGCGACCGGCCAGCTCACGGTCGGCGGCCTCGAGCTGCGGGCGCTCGTCGAGCGGCCGCTGTTCCACTGGCTCACGCTCGCGTTGCAGGCGACATGGGCCGTGGTGCTCGCGGCGGGCTGCTGGCTGTTCTGGCGCGGGGTCGACCACCGGCCGAGCGCCCTGACCCTGGCCGCCGCGGGCGCCGCCGGCTTCCTGTTGCTGATGATGCCCGAGGGCCTGCGCGAGGCGACGATCAGCCGGGTGATCGATCTTCTGCCGCGGCGTCTGGCCCACGACGACATCGCGGCCTCGCTCGGCCACTTCCTGATCTTCGCGGCGCTCGGCTTCCTGCTGCGGCTCAGCCGACGCGCCGAGGCATGGTGGCTGCAGATCGCCCTGCTGGTCGCCCTGGCCGGCCTTTCCGAGCTGCTGCAGTTCATGGCCGAGCTGCGCTCCCCGACCCTCGACGACTGGCTCACCGACACGCTCGGGGCCCTCACCGGCTGGCTCCCAGCGATGGCCTGGCTGTGGTGGCGTCAGGAGGGACAGTTCTCAACGCAGCGCTGCTCCTCCACCACCGTCCCGCCGCAGCCCGCGAAGCATTGACGGTGGCTCGCTTCGCAGGCCTCGATCGCGGTCGGTGCGCAGATCGGACGGTCGCAGATGCGATAGACGCAGGTGGCACCCTGCGGCGCGAACGCCTTCTGGCAGATCTGGAAGTCGAGCTGCGCCCGGCTGCGGCACAGATCCTGGCTCAGCGAGGCCCGCGTCGCGCATGCCTGCAGCCCATCGTGCGCCGCCACGAGACAGGCCGATCGGGCCACCGCGCAGTCGGCGAGACACTGCGCGGCGACCGCGTTCGGCTGCACCGGCGGCTCCAGCCGGTAGCTGGGCTCGTAGACCGGGCCGCACCCCATAGTAGCCAAGAGCACAAGCGTCGCCTGGCACGGGCGCCATGCCGCGAACGGCGCCCGCCACCAGCGCGCAGGCATGCTCAGGCGGCCGCGGCGACCGCCCGCTTGGCCATGACCTTGATCAGGTGGGCGCGGTACTCGGCACTCGCGTGCATGTCGCCGTTGAGCTCGCCCGCATCCACGCTCAGGCCGTCGATCGCCTCCGGCGCGAAGTTCGTCGCCAGCGCCGCCTCGGCGTCGGTCCAGCGGAAGGCGCAGGCTCCGGCACCGGTCACGGCGACGCGCACCGCGCCCCCGGTACGGGCGACGAACACGCCCACCATCGAGTAGCGGCTGGCCGGGTTCGGGAACTTCACGTAGGCGCCCTTGTCCGGCTTCGGGAAATGCACGGCGGTGACGATCTCGTCCGCTTCCAGCGCGGTCTCGAACATGCCGGTGAAGAAGTCGTCCGCCGCGATCTCGCGCTTGCTGGTGCGCACGGTGGCGCCGAGCGCCAGGAGCGCGCCCGGATAGTCGGCGGCCGGGTCGTTGTTGCTGATCGAGCCGCCGATCGTGCCGCGATTGCGCACCTGCGGATCGCCGATCAGCTCGGCCAGGGCGGCGAGGGAGGGGATCACCCGCTTGACCACGTCCGAGCTGGCGACGGCGTAGTGCTTGGTCATGGCGCCGATGGTGACGCCGCCGGCCTCCTCGCTGATGCCCGCGAGCTCGACGATCCGGCCGAGATCGATCAGGTCCGACGGCTGCGCCAGCCGCTGCTTCAGGGTCGGGATGAAGGTCTGCCCGCCGGCGACCAGCTTGGCGTCGGCGTTGGCGGCCAGCAGCGCCGCCGCCTCGGCGACGCTGGCGGGCCGGTGGTAGTTGAAGCTGTACATGCCTCTCCGTCCTTCTTATTCGGCCGCCAGCGGCAGTTTGCGCTGCTGCACCGCGCGCCAGACCTTCTCGGGCGTGGCCGGCATTCCGACCCGCACGCCGATGGCGTTGGTGATGGCGTTGATCACCGCCGGCGGCGAGCCGATCGCCCCGGCCTCGCCGCAGCCCTTGACGCCCAGGGAGTTGGCGGTGCAGGCGGTACCGCGCGCGGTCACCACCTCGAAGCTCGGCACGTTGCCGGCGCGCGGCATGGTGTAGTCCATGTACGAGCCGGTGAGCAGCTGGCCGCCCTCGTCGTAGACCGCGTTCTCCAGGAGCGCCTGGCCGATCCCCTGCACCAGACCGCCGTGCACTTGGCCCTCGACGATCATCGGGTTGACGACATTGCCGAAATCGTCGACCGCGACGAAGCGCAGGATGGCGACCTCGCCGGTCGAGGGATCGACCTCGAGCTCGCAGACATAGGTGCCGGCCGGGTAGGTGAAGTTCGGCGGATCGAAGAACGCTGATTCCTCGAGCCCCGGCTCGACGCCCTGCGGGTAGTTGTGCGGCACGTAGGCCGTGAACGCGACCTGGCCGATGCCCACCGACTTGTCGGTGCCGGCGACGCTGAACTGGCCGTCCTTGAACTCGATGTCGGCCTCGGCGGCTTCCATCAGGTGCGCCGCGATCTTCTTGCCCTTGGCGATGATCTTGTTGCAGGCGTTGACGATCGCCTCGCCGCCCACCGCCAGCGAGCGCGAGCCGTAGGTGCCCATGCCGACCGGCGTCTTATCGGTGTCGCCGTGGATGATCTCGACGTCGTCGTAGGCGACGCCGAGCTTGTCGGCGACGACCTGCGCGAAGGTCGTCTCGTGGCCTTGGCCGTGGCTGTGCGCGCCCGAGAACACCTGCACCTTGCCGGTGTGGGTGAAGCGGACCTTGGCGCTCTCCCACAGACCGACGCCCGCGCCGAGCGAGCCGACCACGGCCGAGGGGGCGATCCCGCAGGCCTCGATGTAGCAGGCGATGCCGATGCCGCGCAGCTTGCCGCGCCGCTCGCTCTCGGCCTTGCGCGCCGGGAAGCCGGCATAGTCGGCGAGCCGCAGCGCCTCGTCGAGCGTCGCCTCGTAGTCGCCGACGTCGTACACCAGCGCCACCGGCGTCTGGTACGGGAAGGCATCCTTCGGGATGAAGTTGCGGCGGCGGAACTCGGCCGGGTCCATGCCGATCTCGTCCGCCGCCTGATCCATCAGCGTCTCGAGCAGGTAGGACGCCTCGGGCCGGCCGGCGCCGCGATAGGCATCCACCGGCACGGTGTTGGTGTAGTAGGCCTGCACGTCGCAGTAGATCGCCGGGGTCTTGTACTGGCCGGCGAGCAGCGTGGCGTAGAGATAGGTCGGGATCGACGACGAGAACGTCGACATGTAGGCGCCGATGTTCGCCTTCGTGTTGACCCGCAGCGCCAGCGCGTTGCCCTGGGCGTCTAGGGCGAGCTCGGCACGGCTGACATGGTCGCGGCCATGCGCGTCGGTGAGGAAGGCCTCGCTGCGGTCGGCGGTCCACTTCACCGGCCGGCCACCGACCTTCTTCGAGGCCCAGGTGACGACGCACTCCTCGTTGTAGATGAAGATCTTCGAGCCGAAGCCGCCGCCGACGTCGGGTGCGACCACGCGCAGCTTGTGCTCGGGGGCGAGGCCGATGAACGCCGACATCACCAGCCGATGCACGTGCGGATTCTGGCTGGTCAGGTAGCAGGTGAAGCTGTCGCTGCCGGAGTCGTAGTGGCCGACCGCCGCGCGCGGCTCCATCGCGTTGGGCACCAGCCGCTGGTTGACCAGATCCATCCGGGTCACGTGCGCGGCCTTGGCGAACGCCGCATCGGTCGCCGCCTTGTCGCCGAGCTCCCAGTCGAAGATCAGGTTGTTCGCGACCTCGTCGTGGACCAGCACGCCCGCAGCGTGCGCGTCGGCGACCAGGACGACCGGGTCCAGCTCCTCGTAGTCGACCGCCAGCGCCTCGCCGGCGTCCTTGGCCTGCTGGTAGGTGTCGGCGACGACGACCGCCACCGGATCGCCGACGTAGCGCACCTTGCCTTGCGCCAGCAGCGGATGCGGCCCGGCCTTCATCGGCGTGCCGTCCTTGGACTTGACGAGCCAGCCGCAGATCAGCCCGCCCAGGCCGTCGGCCTTGACGTCCTCGCCGGTGAGCACGGCCAGCACACCGGGCATGCTCTCCGCCGAAGCCTTGTCGATGCCCGCGATGTTCGCATGCGCATGCGGGCTGCGCACGAAATAGGCGTACGCCTGCCCGTGCTGATTGATGTCGTCGGTATACCGGCCCTTGCCGGTGATGAAGCGCTGGTCTTCCCGGCGCGGGATGGCGGCGCCGATGCCTTGCTCGGTCATGGCCGGGCCCTCACTCCGCGGCTTGCCGCATGCCCTGCATGCTCGCAGCGGCGGCGAGGATCGACTTCACGATGTTGTGGTAGCCGGTGCAGCGGCAGAGATTGCCCTCGAGCCACTCGCGCACCTCGTGCTCGCTCGGATCGGGATTCTTCTGCAGCAGATCGGCGGCGCTCATCAGCATGCCGGGGGTGCAGAAACCGCACTGCAGGCCATGATGCTCGCGAAACGCCTCCTGCAGCGGATGCAGCTTGCCGCCCTGGGCCAGACCCTCGACCGTGGTCACGGCGGCGCCGTCGGCCTGGACCGCGAACATGGTGCAGGCCTTGACCGAATCACCGTCGACGTGGACCACGCAGGCGCCGCACTGGCTGGTATCGCAGCCGACATGCGTGCCGGTCAGGCCAAGATTGTAGCGCAGGAACTCGACCAACAGCGTCCGCGGCTCGACCTCGCCGCGCACTTGCTTGCCGTTGACCGTCATCGCGACAGAAACCATCCCTCGACCTCCCTAGGTGCAGGAAAAAGCCCCACGCCGGGTGGGCAGGGACTGGGTGCGGCACCCTCTTGCCGTGGCGCAAAAACACCCGGTCTCGAAGCTAGGAGCCGGACCAGCCTTCGTCAATGAACCGGGGCCGGCATCGCCGCCGACCCCGCATGCGCGATCCTGAGGCCGACTCCGGCCTAGCGGCCGAACAGCCAGAACAGCAGGATGACCAGGATGATCAGCCCGCCGAGCCAGACCCACCATGGCCGTCCGGCCTTGGGCGGCGGCGCTGCCGGCGCCGGGGTCGGCCTGGCCGGCGCCACGGGCTGCTCGGGCTGGAACGCCACCGGCTTGCGCGCCGGGGCAGGGGGCGGAGGCGGCTCGACCGGAGCGGGCGCCGGCGACGGT
>JBDHTW010000035.1:0-40975 GCA_039808865.1 Geminicoccaceae bacterium | reverse complement strand
TGACCTCGTTCCCCGTCCGCGCCGACCACGCCGCCACCCCCTCTTGGCAGATCTTCAGCTCCAAACCCACCGCACCGCACGAAATCGCCAACGACGCCCCACGCGCCGAACCCAGCGTGGCGGCCGACACGAGGATGGCGGTCAACGCCAACCTGACGGTTGCATGCATGCGCTCTACCTCCCGGGCCCTCGTTCTTGGCACACCGCGGCACGCTCAGCCGAACGGCAAACGCGCGCAGCTTGGCTGGACGATGGAGCCATCGCACCGTTTGCGCAAGCCGGTATTTCGGCCAAGAAATATGCTTTTTGAAGGAGTTAATCACATGATCGACGATGCCGCTCGTCATACCAGACGGTAGACCCGCGCCTCGTAGGGCCGTAGGGTAAACCGGTCCGGCAGCTCGGCCGGGCTCACCTCGTAGTTGCCGATGAGCAGCGCGTGGCGTTCGAACACCACGTTCTCCGGCAGCACGAACGTCGGTGTCCCCGACCGGAAGTTCAGGACGACCAGCAGCCGCTCACCCCCGAGCGTGCGGGTGTAGGCAAAGATCTCCTCGTCGGCCTCCAGCAGCAGCTCGTAGTCCCCGTAGACGATCACCGCATGCGCGCGGCGCAGGGCGATCAGCCGGCGATAATAGTGGAAGACCGAGTCCGGGTCGGCCAGTGCCTGGCGAACGTTGATCTCGCGGTAGTTGGGATTGGGCGCGATCCACGGCGTGCCGGTCGTGAAGCCGGCATGCGGGCCGTCGTCCCACTGCATCGGCGTGCGCGCGTTGTCGCGGCTGCGGTCGCGGATCATCGCCAGCACCTCGGCCGGCGCCATGCCGCGCTCGTGCACCAGCTCGCGGTACAGGTTCAAGGTCTCGATGTCGCGATACCCGTCGATCGACGCGAACGCGACGTTGGTCATGCCGATCTCCTCGCCCTGATAGACGTAGGGCGTGCCCTGCAGCGTGTGCAGCATCGTCGCCAGCAGCTTGGCCGACGGCACCCGAAACCGGCCGTCGTCGCCGAAGCGGGAGACGGCGCGCGGCTGGTCGTGGTTGGACAGATAAAGGCTGTTCCAGCCGCGCCCGGCGAGGGCCGTCTGCCACTTGCTCATCACCCGCTTCAGGTCGGCCAGCCGCCACGGCCTGCCGCTCCATTTGCCGAACCCGCCGGGGGCGATGTCCAAAGCCACGTGCTCGAACTGGAACAGCATGTTCAAGGGACCGTCGGTTGCGTCGGTCAGCGCCAGCGCATGCTCGGGGATGGCGTCGACGGCCTCGCCGACGGTGAGGATGTCGTACTTGGCCAGGACCTCGCGCTTCATCTCGTCGAGGAACTCGAGCAGGCGCGGCCCCTGGACGAAATGGGGCGTCCCCGACTGGTAGCGCGTCGGCCGCAGCACCTGCCCGTCCGGCAGGCCGGGCGCCTTGGAGATCATCGTGATGACGTCCATGCGGAAGCCGTCGATGCCTTTGTCCAGCCACCATTGCATCATGGCGTAGACCGACCGGCGGACCGCGGGATTGTCCCAGTTCAGGTCGGGCTGCTTCCTCGAGAACAGATGCAGGTAGTACTCGCCGGTCGCCGGATCGAGCTCCCAGGCCGAACCGCCGAAGAACGACTCCCAGTTGTTGGGCTCGTCCCCGTCGCGGCCGGGGCGCCAGATGTAGTAGTCGCGGTAGGGATTGTCCTTGGACCGGCGCGATTCGACGAACCAGGCATGCTCGTCGGAGGTGTGGTTGACCACGAGATCCATGACCAGCCTGATGCCGCGGGCGTGCAGGCCGGCCAGCAGCTCCTCCCAGTCGGCCATGCTGCCGAACTCGTCCATGATGGCCTGGTAGTCGCTGATGTCGTAGCCGTTGTCGTCGTTCGGCGACCGGTACACCGGCGACAGCCAGACCACGTCGACGCCGAGCGTCGCCAGATAGTCGATCTTGCCGATGATGCCGCGCAGATCGCCGATGCCGTCGCCGTTGCTGTCACAGAAACTGCGTGGGTAGATCTGGTAGACGACGCTTTCCTTCCACCACCGCTTGTGCATGCAGACGCTCCTCATGGTGGCTCGGACGGTCGATCGCGTGCGGGTGCGGCACGCTGACCGTTCCACTGTCGGCGACGCCAGAGCCGCGGTCAACTCATGGACCGCCTCCGCACGCGCAGGGTCCCGGGTCGGCCGGCGACTGCCGGACCGGAGTGGGCGGATAGGCGCTCGCCCGGGCCACTCTTAGCGTGTCGTGCTGGGGCTGGTAGCGCACGGTGCCGGCGAACTGCTCGACCGTGTTGTCGTGCGCAGGGACATCGGCGACCGAGATCGAAGGTTTCGGGAGAAGCACCGTCGGCGAGCACGACCTCGCAGCCGCAGCCCATCCTTGGCAACGCGCTCGCAAGTACCGTGGCAGATGCGACACGCTCGCAGCAGGTCATGCGCATGGGACATGCCGGCGGGCCTGCCCAATCCGTACGGCCTGCGGCAGAGCCGCAACGGACATACTGCACCCTCACCGTGGTTGTGTCGGAACCGGGCTGCCTGCAGCTCGGCGTAGTTCGCGAGGTACTGGATCTCGTCGAAAGCGTCGGGTGGCCGGCCTTTCCGCCTGCCATGGGTCGCGCAGCGCTACTTGCCCAAAGCCGTGTTCGGGCCGGGTGTCGCGATCAGGTCAACATACGATGCGATGTACGGCAGGCCGTCGAACGCGTAAGCCCGCTGACCCGGTGCAGGAAAGACGATATTTCACACAACAATATAGACGAGGGAACCCCTGACCATGATGATCCTGAAAATGGCATCAATCTCGCATGCAGAGCAATTGTGCAGCGGCATCAATAAAGTATTGATGAGATCACATATATTGTCAAATCGCGCTCTTCCAAGACGGCAAATGCTCGATGTATTGCAAACGCGATCAACTCATATGACCGTCATCCCTGCTGAATGGATGTAGAGCAAGGATGATCACGCGCACCAAGAGCATCGTCCCGGGTGAAGCGTCAACTTGAAGCAGCCACACCTCGGCCGTAGCTAGGTATGTCCGGCTGGCTGCCCTTTTACCGACGACCCTTTGCGTACTGTGAATGCGTCGCTATGGCCGGCCGTCGTCGATCTCAGCCGGCAGCGGCGTCTGCCGCGGGCGCCTGTGGCATCGGCCGATCGGTATTGGCCGCAGGTGGCGGGCCGCCCTCGCGCAGCAGCAGGTGGCGGCCGTCGGGGGCCACGCCTGCGACGCGGCCGGTCGTGACCGTCGCCACGAGGTGGCGCAGCGCAGCGCCCGGCTGACCGTCCGGGTCCGCCAGAAAGTAGGAATGGCCGAAGCGATCGTAGCGGCTGTTGAAGTCGTCGCAGTCGATGGCGATCACGTTGCGCGGGGTCTGGTCCGGCTCGGCCGGGCCGGTATGGCCGAGCCGCCGGCGGACGATCCGGTTGCGGAGGTTGACGATCTTGCTCGAGCGCAGGGCGAGATCGTCGGCCGCATAGTAGACGACCACGTTGCGGGCGGCCGCGGCGATCATCGGACCCGGCTGGCCGGGCGCGAACACGTCGTTGGCGACGTCGGCCGCGGCCATGAACACGTGGCGGAACAGGGCCGGCACCGCGCCATAGGCCTGCGCCCACGAGGCCAGCGCCGTCGCCAGGACACGATTCCCCATGGAATGGGCGAGGATGTTGACGTGCTTGAGACAGGTGTCCTCGCTACCCAGGCGATCCCGCCAGGCGATGAACTTGCCGAGGATGCGCGACAGCGCGAGACCGCTGACGGTGGCGGCCTGCTGGTCGTCCCAATAGTCGAGCACGAGGCCGAAATCGTCGTCGCACGGCCAGACCAACGGCACGACCTCGAGCAGGCCCGGCGCCAGCAGGTCGCACAGCCGCTGCAGCCGTTCCGCGTCGGGAAAGACCCGCGCCTCGGGCTGGCAGTTGAAGCCGTGGACGTAGAACAGCACCTGCCGGCGGACCGAGCGGCGCAGCCGCCCGAAGAACGGCAGCGCCGTCAGCTCGAGATATTGCTCCGGCGCCTGGCGTTCGCAGAAGAACAGCGATGCTCCGGGCTCGTTGTCGTCCGCGGCGAAGGTGATCTTCCGCCCCGCCTGCGACCGGCGCGAACCGTCGAGGCGGCGGTTGGTGACGAACAGCATGGCACCCTCCGGGGCAACCGGTTCTCATATGTTTATATTCCTATAAGACTTGCATGACAAGGTGCGTGCGGGCTTGTGGCGATCTGAGGCTTCTGGCTTGCTCGCCGCCGGTCACCGCTGTGGAAGCCTGCCATGAACGTGCTGTTCGTCACCGCCGACCAGTGGCGCGGCGATTGCCTGTCTTGCGTCGGCCATCCGGCCGTGCGCACGCCCAATCTCGACCGGCTGGCCGACGACGCGGTCCTGTTCACCCGACACTTCGCGCAGGCGACACCCTGCGGCCCGTCACGGGCATCCCTGCACACCGGCCTCTACGCGCTCAACCATCGCTCGATCACCAACGGCACGCCGTTGGACGCGCGCCACAAGACCCTGGCCGGACTGGCCCGGCAGGCCGGGTTCGACCCGGTGCTGTTCGGCTATACCGACACCAGCGCCGATCCCCGCGACCTGCCGGCCGACAGCCCGTGGCTGCACACCTACGAGGGTGTGGCGCCCGGCTTCCGGGTCGAGCTGCGGCTGCCCGAGGCCGAGACGCCCTACCTCGCCTACTTGGCCGAGCGCGGCTACGGCCAGCGCGACTACGCCGCCGTCTATGGCGGCGGCTTCGATCGCCCGGCACCGTTCGCGGCCGGGCACAGCATCACGGCGTTCCTCGCCGACCGGTTCTTGGACTGGCTCGGCCGCCAGGGCCGAGCGCCGTGGTTCGCGCATGTGGCGTTCCTCAAGCCGCATCCGCCGTTCGTGGCCGCCGAGCCCTGGTACTCGCTGGTGCCGGCCGAGACGTGGCCGGCACCGGTGCGCGCGGCGACCATCGAGGCCGAAGCCGCCCTGCACCCCTGGCTCGCCGCCCATCTGGCTTTGCCGGTGGCCGGAGCCGACCGCGGCGCGTTGCTCGACGCCGCACGCCTGAACCGCCTGCGCGCCGTCTATGCCGGCCTGATCGGCGAGGTCGACCACCATCTCGGCCGGATCGTCGAAGCGCTGGCCAGCCGTGGCGAACTCGAGCGGACGCTCGTGCTGTTCACCTCCGATCACGGCGAGATGCTGGGCGACCACTGGATGTTGGGCAAAGCGGGCTTCTTCCCGCAGGCTTTCCACGTCCCGCTGCTCGTGCGCCTGCCCGGCGGGGCACGCGGTCGCCGGGTGGACGCGCTCACCGAGCATGTCGATCTGATGCCGACCGTGCTGGCGGCTCTGGGCCTGCCCATCCCGCGGCAATGCGATGGCCGGGACCTGTCGGAATTCCTTACAGGAGAACCGCAACGCACAACACGCGCCGCCGTGCATTGGGAGCACGATTTCCGCGATCTCGTCGACGGCACCTACGAGCGCGCCCTTGGCCTGCCCAGCGATGCCTGCGCGCTGGCGACCCGGTTCGACGGCCGGCACGCTTACGTGCATTTCTCCGGCCTGCCGCCGCTCTGCTTCGATACGGCGACCGATCCGGACTGGCTGCGCGACCGCGCGGCCGATCCGGCAGCGGCGGTCGACGTGCTGGCGCAGGCGCAAGCCATGCTCACCTGGCGCATGCTCGCGGCCGAGCGGCGGCTCACCGGCTGCGTGCTGACCGCACAGGGTGTCGTCGGCGGTTACGATTCGCGCTGAGCCGCCTTGCGCGGTCGCGCCTTGGGGCCGTCGGCGGTCTTGTCGGGATAGCGGCACAGCTCGCGCACGGCGCAGGCCGGGCAGTTCGGCCGCCGCGCGACGCAGACGTAGCGGCCGTGCAGGATCAGCCAATGATGCGCGCCACGCTTGAACCGCTCCGGCACGATCTCGTCCAGCGCCGCCTCGACCGCTTCCGGCGTCCGTCCGGGCGCGAGGCCGGTGCGGTTGGCGACCCGGAAGACGTGGGTATCGACCGCGATCGTCGGCGCGCCGAACGCCTCGTTCAGCACGACGCTGGCGGTCTTGCGCCCGACTCCGGGCAGCGCTTCCAGGGCAGCGCGGTCCGCCGGCACTTGACCGCCATGCCGCTCCAGGAGTTGCCGGCTCAGCTCGAGCACGTTCTTCGCCTTGTTGCGGTAGAGCCCGATCGTCTTGATGTGCTCGCGGATCCCGTCCTCACCCAGCGCCACCATCGCCGCTGGCGTGGGAGCCGCGGCGAACAGGCTCTTGGTCGCCCGGTTGACGCCCACGTCCGTGGCCTGCGCCGACAGCACGACCGCCACCAGGAGGCTGAACGGGTCGAGATAGTCGAGCTCGGTACGAGGCGCGGGGCGCTCGTGCGCCAATCGAACGAAGAATGCGTCGATCTCGGCGGGAGCGAGCAGGCTGCGTGACACCCGAGCGGGCGGGCTTGGCGATGGGGTGGCGCGGGGCATATAGAACCGGTCAGTGGACGCCGACGGGGCACCGCGCCCGATGCAGTCAGACGAGCGGGCCTTCGAGGCCGTGCTTTACCCCAACCAATCACTGGGGCGAGCAGGATTTATCGCCCTGCTGGTCGGCGTGTCCAGCGTCAGCGTCGCGATGAGCGCTGCGTTCGCCTTGGCCGGCGCTTGGCCGGTGGCGGGCTTCCTCGGCCTCGATGTCCTGCTGCTCTATCTGGCATTCCGTTCGGCCCGCCGGCAGGGACGGCGGCGCGAACTGATCCGCCTCGACCAGTCGGGGCTGCATGTCCGACGGATCGACGCCGACGGGACCGCCGCCGAGTGGCGTTTCGAGCCATACTGGGTGCGGGTGGACATGGACGACCCGCCGCGACGCGATAGCCTACTTACCCTGGTATCGCACGGGCTTCGTTTGCGTGTCGGATCCTTTCTCACCCTGCAAGAACGGGTCGAGCTGGCTCGAACCCTACGCCGGGCGCTCAGTCTCTATCGCTGACCAGTGTCGGAACAATCGCTGACGGTGTCGGGTTTTTTTACAGATCAGGCACCGCGGCCCATCGCAGGAGGTGGCAAAGGTGCCGCAGAACAGCAACAAGGCTGTGGCTTTCTCGCAATGGGCGAGTTATCATGCTCAACCTCATAGCGATTCCTGTTATCGTTATGGAGGAGTTAGGAAACGAGCCATGTTACAGGCCCGACGGCGTGGCGAGAAGGCCGGCCGATCATCAACCTTTTGTTGGCGCGCCTTTAAAGATGCGCAACTCGTCTATCGCCGCGCAAATGCTCGGTCGACGGTATTGATGCAATTGGCCAATGGCATGCCGCTTGCCATGAGCGAGTTGCCGGGGTTCGGCCCCGGCCGGGGTTCAGAATAGCTGCGAGGTATTATGCAAAGCCGTCAGATTACGCCGACTGCCGTCTCCGCGCTCGGTCATCCCGATCTTGCCGCCCAGTACGCGTTGCCGATCAGCAAGCTGCGCGGCGTGCCCTTTCAGGTACGGGTTGCTTTGAAGGTGCGGCGGATCACGACTTGCAGCCAACTCCTCAACGCAGCCGCCCGTCACGAGAATCGCCTGGCGCTGGCGAGGTCGACCAAGCTGCCGCCCGAGATTCTGACCGAGCTGGTGCAGCTGGCCGACATGGCCCGGATCAACGGCATCGGTGCCGTGTTCGGGCTCATGCTGGAGGAGCTCGGCGTGCACGACGTCGAGAGCTTGGCGATGCGCGATCCGGAGCAGCTGCATCGGCAATTGCGCGAGTACAACCGTCATGAACGGCTGGCCCGACGCTCGCCGACGCCCGAGGAGGTGGCCGACTGGGTCGGTCAGGCCCGTCGCCTGCCGGTGCTGCTGACCTACCCCACGCCGGCGGTCGCCATCGGCTAGGTCAGTCAGCCGTCGGGCGCAGGCCCAGAACCTCGGCCATGCCATAGAGGCCGGGAACCTGTCGGGCAGCCCACTTCGCTGCCCGTACCGCGCCCCGGCTGTAGATACGCCGGTCGGTCGCGACATGGGCCAGCTCGAGCCGTTCTCCGGCACCGGCGAAGTAGACCCGATGCTCACCCACCACATCGCCGCCGCGTAGGACCGCGAAACCGATATCGCCCGCGCGGCGGGCGCCGGTGATGCCGTCGCGCACGCGCGCTGCGGTGTCGGCGAGGCTGACCTCGCGCCCCCGCGCCGCCGCCTGGCCGAGCGCGAGCGCCGTCCCGGATGGCGCATCGACCTTGTGCCGGTGGTGCAGCTCGAGGATCTCGATGTCGAACGTCGGGTCGAGCGTCCGCGCGACCTGCTCGACCAACCCGAGCAGCAGATTGACGCCGACACTCATGTTGGGCGCCCAAACGATCGCTGCACGCTCCGCGCAGGCGCGTAGCGCCTGCTCCTGCGCCGGGTCGAGGCCGGTGGTGCCGATCACGTGCGCGCAGCCATGCGCCGCGCAGATGGCGGCATTGGCGATGCTGGCCGCGGGCGAGGAGAATTCGATCACGACGTCGGCCGCGGCCACGAGCGCCGTGACGTCGGCACCAGCGGCGAGCCCCACGGGCTCGACCCCGGCGAGCAGACCCAGATCCTGCCCGATCGCATCGCTGCCGGGCCGCTCGACGCCACCGGCCAATACCAGATCCGGGGCTTCCAGGATCTCGCGCAGATTGGCCCGCCCCATCCGTCCGGCGCAGCCGATGACCCCGATCCGCATCGGACCACCTCTCTCATCGTTGGGCGTCGGACAAAGGACGTCGCCGGGCGGCTGTCAAGCCGGACGCCCGCGACCATGGCCAGACGGGCCAAATCTCGAGGCGCCAGCCATGGCAGGTGCGCCACAGCGGGCGAGCGGCTGCCGCGACGGTTGAATTGCGCAAGAGGCCGCAGGATGTGGACACGCCGGCCGGCTGGCAGCAGCAGGGATACGGTTGCGGGCGATGGCTCAGCCGGCTTGCCTCGCCCGGCCAGTCGTCCCAATCTTGCGGTAGCCCCAGCCGAGCGAGCGACGTCATGAGTGCTGCCCTTCGCGAACAGCTGCAGACCGAACTGCCGGTCAGCCTCGTGCCCTATGCCGTGCCGGCCGGCGCCACCGGCCTGGTGATCGTCGACGAGATCAACGGCTTCTGCACCGTGGGCGCCGGCAGCCTGGCGCCGCCGGCGCCGGATGCGCAGGTCAGCCGAATGGTGGACGAGACCGTGCGCCTGGCGAGGCGGTTCGTGGCACAGCGCTGGCCGGTCCTGGCCTTCGTCGACACGCACGAGCCGGGCAAGCCCGAGCCACCCTATCCGCTGCACTGCGA
Organism: Geminicoccaceae bacterium; assembly: GCA_039808865.1. GTDB lineage: Bacteria > Pseudomonadota > Alphaproteobacteria > Geminicoccales > Geminicoccaceae > Benzoatithermus. The sequence goes on along the minus strand of JBDHTW010000035.1, from coordinate 31,735 downwards.
GGCCGGTTCCGGCGAGGACCAGCTGGTCCCGGAGCTGGCCTGGCTCGAGCAGGAGCCGGACGTCACGATCCTGCGCAAGGACTGCATCAACGGCTTCGTCGGCGGGATCGAACCCATCTATCACGGCACCCACGGCACCTCGCGCAACCGCGTGGTCGACTGGGTCAATGCGCACCGGCTGCGCAGCATTGTCGTCACCGGGATCTGCACCGACATCTGTGTCATGGACTTCGTGCTCACGATGCTGTCGGCACGGAACCACGGGCTGATGACCACGCTTGAGGACATCGTGGTGCTGGAGCCGGCGACGGCGACCTACGACCTGCCACGCGAGGTGGCGGCCAGGCTCGGCCTGCCGGCGACCGCGGCGCACCCGAAGCTGCCGGCCCAGCACATGGGGCTCTACTTCATGGCCGCGCGTGGCGCCGTGCTCGCGGGCGAGCTGACCGGCATCTGACGCGTCCAGGTCCTTGCCTCAGGGCGCCGCCGCCTGCGCTTCGACCACGATCCAGTCGCGGAACGCGGCGATCTTGGGCTCGTCGACCCGCCCCGGATCGACCAGGAGGAAATTGCCGCTGCCGTCCCGGACGACGAGATCGAACGGCAGCACCAGCTTGCCCGCAGCAAGTTCCGCCCTGATCAGGTTGAGGTCGGCGATGGCCACCCCCATCCCGCCGACGGCGGCTCCCACCGCCATGTCGAGCGTGCCGAAGGTCGGGCCGGCCTCGGCGTCGATGCCGGGCAGACCCGCCACCGCGAGCCATTTGCGCCAGTCCTGCCGGCCCTGGGTCGGATGCAGCAGCGTGTGGCGGGCGAGATCGGCCGGAACGGTCAAGGGCGGCCCGCGCTGCAGCAGCGCCGGCGCGCAGACCGGCGTCAGCGCCTCCTCCCACAGCAAGGTGGCCGCCAGGGCGCCGGATAGGGGCAGATCGTCACGGTCGGCCCAGGTGATGCCGACATCGAAGCCGCTGGCGGTGAACAGATCGTGGCGCTGCAGGAACAGGCCCACGGTGATCCGCCACTGCGGATGGAGCTGCTGGTAGGCGGGGAGATGCGGCACCAGCCAGCGCGCGGCGAAGCTCGGCGATGCCAGCACCCGTAGTTCGCGGTTGGCGTCGGCCGTCCTGGCCGCAGCCCGGGCGATGCGCTCGAACGCGGCGGCGATCTCCGGCTGCAGGATGCGCCCGGCCTCGGTGAGGTCGATGCCCTGCGCCCGGCGACGGAACAGCGCCACGCCAAGCTGCTCCTCGAGCAACTTCACGTGTCGGCTGACGGCGCCCTGGGTGACGTGCAGCTCGTCGGCCGCGCGGGCGAAGCTCGCATGCCGGGCAGCCGCCTCGAAGGCGCGCAAGGCGTTGAGCGGCGGCAGCCGCACGATCTCTCCCTCAGGCTCAATTTAGTTGAGCCTACGCTCAGATAAGGTCGTTTGCAAACATGACCACAGAAGGAGATGATCCTGATCAAGGATCAGTTTAGCTCGGACTTTGAGAGGAGAGCCCGATGACCGAGGTTCTATCGCTCCCTGGACTGGCTGCCGGCAATCGCGCCCGTCCGGCGGCCAAGGGCAGCCTGTTCGTACGCTGGCTCGCCCGTCAGCAGGAGCGTGACGAGTTGCGGCGCCTGCTGCACACCGCGCCGCACCTGCTCACCGACATCGGCGTGACCCCGGCCCAGGTGGCCGAGGAGGTGGCCAAGCCGTTCTGGCGAGCTTGAGGTCGCACGCGGCGGCAGGGTCCAACAAGGGGGAGCCCGCAGGCTCCCCTCCGTTGCCCACGAGCGCGCGCCGCGCGGTCACAGCTCCTTGCGGTTGTCGATCAGCTCGCCGACCACCGACGGATCGGCCAGCGTCGAGGTGTCGCCGAGGCTGTCGAACTCGTTGGCGGCGACCTTGCGCAGGATGCGGCGCATGATCTTGCCCGAGCGGGTCTTGGGCAGGCCCGGCGCCCACTGGATGACGTCGGGGCTGGCGATCGGCCCGATCTCCTTCCTGACCCAGGCGACCAGCTCCTTGCGGAGATCCTCGCTGGGCTCGATGTCCGCCTTCAGCGTGACGTAGCAGAAGATGCCCTGGCCCTTGATCTCGTGCGGGTAGCCGACGACGGCGGCCTCGGCCACGGCCGGATGCGCGACCAGCGCGCTCTCGACCTCGGCCGTGCCCATGCGATGCCCGGAGACGTTGATCACGTCGTCGACGCGGCCGGTGATCCACCAATAGCCGTCCTCGTCGCGCCGCGCGCCATCGCCGGTGGTGTAGTAGCCCTTGAACGTGGTGAAGTAGGTCTGGATGAAGCGCTCGTGATCGCCGTAGACCGAGCGCATGATGCCCGGCCATGCATCCTTGATGACCAGATTGCCCTCGGTCGCCCCTTCGAGCACGTTGCCGTCATTGTCGACCAGGGCCGGCTGCACGCCGAAGAACGGTCGCGTCGCCGATCCGGGCTTGAGATCCGTCGCGCCCGGCAAAGGGGTGATCAGGATGCCGCCGGTCTCCGTCTGCCACCAGGTATCGACGATCGGGCAGCGGCCCTCGCCGACGACGCGGTGGTACCACTTCCAGACCTCGGGATTGATCGGCTCGCCCACCGAGCCGAGCAGCCGCAGCGACTGGCGCGAGCTCTGCTTCACGGGCTCGTCGCCCTTCTGCATCAGGGAGCGGATCGCGGTCGGCGCGGTGTAGAAGATGTTGACCTTGTGCTTGTCGATGACGTCCCAAAAACGCGAGACCGAGGGATAGGTCGGAATACCCTCGAACATCAGGGTCGTCGCACCGTTGGCGAGCGGGCCGTAGAGGATGTAGCTGTGCCCGGTCACCCAGCCGACGTCGGCGGTGCACCAGTAGATGTCGCCGTCCTTGTAGTCGAAGACGTACTCGTGCGTGAGCGAGGCGTAGACGAGATAGCCGCCGGACGTGTGCAACGCGCCCTTGGGCTTGCCGGTCGAGCCCGAGGTGTAGAGCAGGAACAGGGGATCCTCGGCGTTCATCGGCTCGGGCGGGCAGTCGGTGTCGGCGGTCCGCATCAACTCGCCGCCATCGAAATCGCGCCCCGCCACCATCGGCACCGACATGCCGGTATGCCGGAACACCAGGAGCTTGACGTCCGAAGGGCACTTCTCCAGGGCCTTGTCGGCATTCACCTTGAGGGGTACCGCGCGGCCGCCGCGCAGGCCGCCGTCGGCGGTGATCACCAGCTTCGACTCGGCGCCGTTGATGCGGTCGGCCAGGCTATCCGGGGAGAAGCCGCCGAACACCACCGAATGCGGTGCGCCGATGCGGGCACAGGCGAGCATGGCGTAGGCGGCCTCGGGAATCATCGGCAGGTAGATCGTGACCCGATCGCCCTTCTTGACCCCCATGCCCTTCAGGACATTGGCCAGCTTGCACACCTTCTCGTGCAGCTCGCGGTAGGTGATCTTCTTGTCGACCTCGGGGTCGTCGCCTTCGAAGAGGATGGCGGTCTGCTCGCCGCGCTTGGCCAGATGCCGGTCGACGCAATTGTAGCAAACGTTGAGCTCGCCATCCTCGTACCAGCGGATGCTCACGTCGCCCTCGAACGACGTATTCTTGATCTTGGTCGGCTTCTTGATCCAGTCGAGGCGTTCGGCCATTTCGGCCCAGAACGCCTGCGGATCGCGCACCGAGCGCTCGTACATCGCGAGATACTTCGCATTGTCGCAATGGCTGCTCTCGGCCCATTGCGGATCGACGGGAAAAACTTCCGACATCAGCCTCCTCCCTCGCTCGTGCCCTGTGACGAAGGCTCTTGCCGACCTCCGGCATGTGAAAAGCTTACTCCCACGTGATCACGGCCGCCTTCAACGAGGTGGGGACCTTTTGCCGCAACGACCAAAGTGCACCTGACGCCGCTCCCCGTCCCGTCCCATGCTTGCCCCCAAACTTGTCCACAGGCGCCGCGTTATCCCAGGGTTTTCAACATTATGTGGGTAAGTTGCGGGCAAGGCCGTATCTGAGGTCGCCGAAACGCCGCACGTCGTGCCGCACGCGTCGGCCGCGTTCGACTTCGGCTCGACCGCGCGCGGCAAAGTAGGCGTGAGCGTTGGGGCGAGGATGCGTGGCTATTCATCTTCCAGAAAGGACGCCACCATCGGGGTGATGCGCTCGACGATGACATCCACGCCGCGGGCGTTAGGATGAATCCCGTCCGCTTGCATCAGCGCCGACTGCATGACCGCACCGTCGAGGAAGAACGGGTAAAGATCGATCGCGTGCTGTCGGGCGAGATCGATGTAGGTTTGCTTGAAAGCTTCACCGTAGGACCGGCCGAGATTGGGCGGCGCCAGCATGCCGGCCAGCATGACTTGCACGCCACGTGCCGTGGCCGTGGTGATGATCTGGTCAAGATTGGCGCGCAGCTGATCCACCGGCAACCCGCGCAGCGCGTCGTTGCCGCCGAGTTCGACCAGCAGATGGCTGGGCTGATCGCCCAGCACCCAATCCAGCCGCGCGGCACCACCGGCCGAGGTATCGCCGGATACCCCGGCATTGATCACGCTACAGTCGACGCCGCGCTGGCGCAATGCCGCCTCGAGCCGGACCGGGAACGCGTCCCCTTCCGCGACCCCCAGCCCCGCGGTCAGCGAATCGCCGAGCACCGCGAGACGGCAGGCCGATGCCGGCAGGGCGGCCAACAGGGTCAGCAAGATGCCGGCGAGCACGGCCCATATCTTGCTGCCCGGCCGGTGCCGGTCCATTTCCCGACGGACGGGGCGCAGTGATGGCGCGAGCGGGGAGCCCGCCTGTTGACGATGATCGAGCTTGTGGACCTGCATCTGACCCTTCCGAGCACGGCCGGACCGGTGGCAATTCTGCGCGGCGTCGACCTCACGGTCGAAGCCGGCATCAGTGTGAGCGTGGTGGGCCCCTCCGGTTCCGGCAAGTCCAGCCTGCTGTCGATCGTGGGTGGAATCGAGCGGCCGACCGGCGGACGGGTCACGATCGACGGCGTGGATCTCGCCTCGCTGGACGAGGACGGCCTCGCCTTGTTCCGCCGTGACCGGGTCGGCATCCTGTTCCAGTCGTTCCATCTGATCGGGACCATGACCGCGCTCGAGAACGTGGCGCTGCCGCTGGAACTCGCCGGCGAGCGCAACGCCTTCGACCAGGCGGCGGCCATGCTGCGCGAGGTCGGTCTGGCGCATCGGCAGGGGCATTATCCGGGCCAGCTCTCGGGCGGCGAGCAGCAGCGGGTGGCCCTGGCGCGGGCCCTGGTCAACCGGCCACGCCTGCTGCTCGCGGACGAGCCTACCGGCAATCTCGACGCCGATACCGGCCGCGCCGTCATCGATCTCATCTTCGGCGCCTGCGCCGCCCGCGCGATGACACTGTTGCTGATCACGCACGATCCTGCCCTGGCCGCGGGCTGCGACCGCCGCCTGAGCATGGACCGCGGTCGCCTGAGCGAACCGGCCGCCCCGCGTCCCCGCGCCGCGGCGCTGTCATGAGGCTCGACCGCACGCGCGGCGCCGCGTGGCTTCTGGCGCTGCGCCTGGGGCTGCGCGATCTGCGCGGCACCGGACGCAGCTTCGCCGTGCTGCTGGCGGCGCTCACCCTCGGCGTGGCGATCATCGCCGCGGTCGGCATCCTCAACCAGGGTGTCGCCACCGCCCTCGAGCGCGACGCCCGCGCGCTGCTCGGCGGCGACGTCGAGCTGGAGCAAGCCAACGCGCCCATCCCCGACGCGGAGCTCGACGCCCTGCTGCCGCCGAATACCCGGGTCAGCCGCGTCGTCGGCACCAGCTCGCTGGCCAGCACCGCCGGCGGCCGCAATGTCAGCATCAGCGTCAAGGCCGTCGACGACGCCTACCCGCTGGCCGGCTCCGTGCTGCTCGACCCGCCCGTGCCGCTGGCCCAGGCACTCGCAAGCGGCGCGGTCGTCGACGGCGCGCTGCTGCCGCGCCTCGGCGTGCGCCTCGGCGATTCGATTCAGATCGGCGACGCCACGGTGCGCATCGCCGCGGTCCTGGTGCGCGAGCCCGACCGCGTCGCCGGGCTGTTCGGCTTCGGCCTCGGCCCGCGCGTGCTGCTGAGCCGGCAGACCATCGATGCGGCCGGCCTGCTGCTGCCCGGCGCCTTGGCCCGCTACGAGTACCGGCTGGCGCTGCCTCCCGGGCTGGATGCCGCGACCTTCGTCGCCCGGCTGCGCCAGGCCGCGCCCGATGCCGGCTGGCGGGCCACCAGCCCGGGCGACGTGCAGCCGCAGGTCACGCGGGTCACCGACCGGCTCGCCACCTTCTTGACGCTCGCCGGGCTCACGGCGCTGCTGACCGGCGGGCTCGGCATCGCGCTGACCGTGGAGACCCATCTCGCCCGGCGCACCGGGACCATCGCCACGCTCAAATGCGTGGGCGCCAGCGGGGCCCAGGTATTCCGCATCTATCTGGGCCAGGTGCTGCTGCTGGCCGCCTTCGGCGTGGCCCTGGGCCTGACGTTGGGCCTGCTGCTGCCACTGGGGATCAGGCTGGTTCCGACCGGCATGCTGCCGATCACGCCCGACCTTGACATTGCCCCGCTCCCGCTGCTGCGCGCGGCTCTGGCCGGCTTCCTCACCGCGTTCGTCTTCGCGCTATGGCCACTGGCGGTCGCCCGCGAAGTCTCGCCCGCCAGCCTGTTCCGCGCCCTGCTCACCCCCACCCGCCGCTGGCCGCGACGCCCGTACCTGCTGCTGCTCGCGGCGGCCGTGACACTGCTGGTGGCCCTGGCCGTCCTCGGCGTGCCGCAGCCGACGATCGGGGCGTGGTTCGTCCTGACGGTCGCGGTGGCGGTGCTGCTGCTCTGGGGGCTGACCAAGCTCGTCGTCCTCGCCGCCCGGCGCTTCGCGCAACGCGGCGGCTTCGCGCTGCGCCTGGCCTTGGCCAACCTGCACCGGCCCGGATCGGCATCGCCGCGCGTGATCATGGCCCTCGGCGCCGGTGTCACGCTGCTGGTGGCCGTCGCCGTGCTGGCGACCAATCTGCGCAACGAGGTGGCGCTGCGGCTGCCGACCCGTGCGCCGTCCATCTACCTGATCGACGTGCAGCCGCAGCAGCGGGCGATCCTGGAACAGACGCTGGCCGAAATCCCGGGGGCGCGGCTGGAGCAGCTGCTGCCCAGCCTGCGCGCGCGGATCGTGCGGATCGCGGGCAAGCCGGTGGCGGAGGTGCAGGTGGCGCCGAACGTCGCCTGGACGGTCAGCCGCGACCGTGGCTTCTCCTTCGCGGCCACGCTGCCCGAGGGCAGCGAGCTGGTGCAGGGCGACTGGTGGCCGGCCGACTACCAGGGCCCGCCCCAGGTCTCGATCGACGAGGAGATCGCCCAGGGATACAATGTCGGCGTCGGCGACAGCCTGACCTTCAACGTGCTCGGCCGCGTCATCGAGGCCAGGATCGCCAACATCCGCCGCGCGGTCGACTGGAGCGGCGGCCGGCTCGATTTCCTGTTCGTCGTCGACCCTGCGGCTCTCGCCGGCGCGCCGCACAGCTTCGTGGCCTCCGCCGACGTGCCCGCCGCGGCCGAGGCCGAGCTGCTCGACCGGCTGGCCGTGCGCCTGCCCAACGTGACCCCGATCGCGATGCGCGAGGTCGTCACCCGCGCCACCGAGCTTCTGGACCGGGTCGAGCTCGCGGTCGACATCGTGGCCGCGCTCACGCTCGGCGGTGGCGTGCTGGCGCTGGCAGGCGGCATCCTCGCCGCACGCGAGCGGCAGCGCTACGAGACCGTGGTGCTGAAGGTGCTGGGCGCACGCCGCGCGGTGCTGCTGCGCGCCTTCCTGGTCGAGTACGTCGTGATCGGGCTCGCCGTCGCCCTGGTCGGCGGCACGCTGGGCTCGCTTGCGGCCTGGCTCGTGGTCAGCCAGGCCATGGACCTGACCTGGACGCCGGCACCGCTGGCGCTGCTGGGCGTTCTGGGTGGCGCCATCGCAGCCGTGCTGGCGGTCGGGGCCGCCAGTCTCTGGCGCCTGCTCGACCTGCCGAGCGCGCCGGTGTTGCGTCACGCCTGACGCAGCAGGTTCACGACCGCTCGATGGCTGCGCCGCCGGCACGGCTTTCTGCTAGGACGACGGCGCCGGTCACATCGGGAAGCCAGGATGCTCGAGACAGGGTCGATCAGCTTTGCCACCGCGTTCATCGCCGGCGTGATCTCGTTTCTGTCGCCCTGCGTGCTGCCGCTGGTGCCGGGCTACCTCTCCTACGTCGCAGGCACCTCGCTCGAGAACCTGCGCGACCGGCACGGCTCGCGGCTGCGGGCCCTGGGCTACGCGCTCTGCTTCGTGCTGGGCTTCTCGACCGTGTTCATCGCCTTCGGCGCCAGCGCCACGGCTCTGGGCGGCCTGCTCTTGAGCTGGCGCTACGAGCTGGGGATCGTCGCCGGCATCGTCGTGCTGCTGTTCGGCCTGCATCTGGCGGGCCTCCTGCCCATCCATCTGTTCGAGCGCGAGGCGCGCTACCAGGGCGAGATCAAGGGCGGCCGTGTCCTTGGCGCCTTCCTCCTGGGCCTCGCCTTCGCGTTCGGCTGGACCCCCTGCATCGGCCCGGTGCTGGGCGTGATCCTGACGATGAGCGCGTCGACCGCCGATCTCGCCACCGGCACCTCGTTGCTGGCGGTCTACTCCTTGGGGCTGGGCCTACCGTTCCTGCTCGCCGCCCTGTTCACGGACGTGCTGCTCGAGCGGCTGCGGCAGCTCGCGCATGCCGGCCGCCGGCTGCAGCGCGTGGCCGGCCTGCTGCTCGCCGGCGTCGGCGTGCTGATGATCACCGGCCAGCTCGAGGCCCTGTCCTACTGGCTCCTGGAGCATTTTCCGGTGCTGGGACGGATCGGCTGAGCGCCGCCGTTTCCGCTTGAAGCCCCTCGGAACGGGGCCATATGATCGAGCACTTGAGTTCCGCGCCAGACACGAAGGGTGTTGAAAATGGCGTTCCAGACGCGTCCTCGCTTCGCGCAGGCCAGCGTTGCCGTCCAGGCGACGGACGAGGGTCTGCGCAGCTACATGCTGTCGGTCTACAACTACATGGGCCTGGGGCTGGTCATCACCGGTCTCGTGGCGTTCGTCGTTGCCTCGACCCCGGCTCTCTACGTGCCCATCTTCACCTCGCCCTTGAAGTGGGTGGTGATGCTGGCTCCTCTCGGCTTTGTGTTCTTCCTCGGTGCGCGCATCCAGGCGATGAGCGCCAGCGCCGCACAGCTCACCTTCTGGGCATTCTCGGCGGTGATGGGGCTGTCGCTGGCGAGCATCTTCCTCGTCTACACCGGCGAGAGCGTCGCGCGCGTGTTCTTCATCACCGCCGCCACGTTCGGCGCCGTCAGCCTCTACGGCTACACGACGAAGCGCAATCTCGCCGGGATGGGCTCGTTCCTGTTCATGGGCCTGATCGGCATCGTCATCGCCGGCCTAGTCAATATCTTCCTCGCCAGCTCGGCGCTGCAGTTCGCCATCAGCGTGATCGGCGTCCTGGTGTTCACCGGCCTCACCGCCTGGGACACGCAGCGGCTGAAGGAAGAGTACCTGGGTAGCTACGCCTATGCCGGTGGCGAGATGATCGCCAAGGGTGCGATCATGGGCGCGCTCAGCCTGTACCTGAACTTCATCAACCTGTTCATGATGCTGCTGCAGCTGTTCGGCAACCAGCGCAACTGATCGAACGATCCCTCCGCGCCCGCGCACGGATCAGCGGCCCGCCCGGCCAGGGGCGGGCCGCTTGCATGTTCGGGAGCGAATCTTGCACGGTCTCCACCGTTGCCTGTGCGGCCTCGTCCTGCTCGTGGCGTGCTTCGGCTGCACCCAGCTGCCGCAGGCGGCTCCGGGTCGGGTCCGTGCGGCTCCTCTCGCCGCCGACGCACGCAAGCCGCTCCCCGATCATGTCGGCACCCTCGAGCTGGTCGGCGGCTACGTCCTGCACGCCGCCGCACCGGACTTCGGTGGCATCTCCGCCGCGCGGTTCGTCGGCGACCGGCTGCTGCTGCTGAGCGACCGCAGCCATCTGTTCGAGCTGGACTGGCCGACCCATGCGCCAGCGGCCCCGTTTGCGATGACGATCCTGGCCGATCGGCCCCTGCAGGATCCCCGCCGTCGCCGGCTCGATGCCGAGGCGCTGGTCGTCGCGCCCGACGGTCGCATCCTGGTCGGCGACGAGGGGCGCGGCCGGGTGCTCGCCTACGGCTCCACCGGCGGCGGCACGCCCATGGAGCCGCCGCGGCCGCTGCCGGGTTGGTTCGCCGAGCATCGGCCGACCAACGCCGGTCTCGAGACGCTGGCCGGGTTGCCGGACGGCTCGCTGCTGGCGATCGCCGAGGGCACGCTGGCCGATGACGACCTGCACGCGGCGGTGCGCCTGACCGAGGGCGGCGCGACGTCCTTCACCTATCGTGCCGCGCCCGGCTTCCTGCCGACCGACGCCGATGTCGCCGGCGATCGACTGTTCGTGCTCGAGCGGCGGGTATCGCTGCTCGGCGGCTGGCAGGCGCGGATCGTCACCCTGCCCGTGGCCCACCTGCCGGCGCATCCCGGCGCGACCATCGACGGTACGCCGCTGGCGACAATCTCCGGCCCGGTCCTGGGCGAGAACTACGAGGCGCTGGCGGTCCGCCGCGACCGTGGCGGCTTCACCCTGCTGGTGATCGCGGACGACAACTTCAACGGCATCCAGGAAACCAAGCTTCTGGAGCTGCGCTGGCCGGGCTGAGCCACGGTCGACGCCATGCCGGCCTTGCCCGGCCGACGGCGCGCACGATCTAAGGGAAGTCGGCGCGCGAAACGGCCGACGTTGCATGGAGGAGGCGTGCGATGCACCGCCTGCTTTCGGGCTCGATGCTGGCTTTGCTGGTCGCGCTGGGAGCATCGTCCCCGGTCGCCGCGGGCGATCCCCCGGCGGCGCGGATCGACCCGAACTTCGCGCCGTTGGGCGGCGTGGCGCCGGGCGCGATTCCAGCCTTTCCGAGCCTCGTTCCTGGCAACCCCGCAGCCTACCCGCAACCGAGGCCGGTGCCGCCGTCCGTGGTCTGCGACGTCTATGGACGGTGCTGGCAGCAGGTGCCGGTCTATCGCCCGCCCGGCAATTATGGTTCGGGCTATTTCGGCAAGCGGCCCAGGGGCTGGACGAACGGCAACAACCCGAACCGCGACCCCTACGCGTTCGACTAGGGCCTACCGGCGCCTACCCCTCTCGGAACAGCCGTCGGCTGCGCCCGGGACCGAAGGCGCCGACGGATGACGTCTCAGCTCGCGGCCGCAGCCTGCTTCTCGACGATGCGCTGCTTGAGCCGCATCAGGTCGCCGGTCAGCTCGTCGGCCGCGGCCTGCAGCAGAAAGCCGTCCAGCCCGCCGCGCTTCTCGACGGTGCGCAGGGTGCTGGCCGCGATGCGCAGGCGCACCGTCTCGCCGAGCGTCTCGCTGAACAGGCGACGGCTCTGCAGGTTGGGCAGAAAGCGGCGGCGCGTCTTGTTGTTGGCGTGGCTCACATTGTTGCCGGTGAGCACGCCCTTGCGCGTCAGGGTGCAGCGTCGCGCCATCACGGAATCCTCAGAATCTGGCAAAAGCTCAGTGCCGCAGGCCACGGCCCGCGCCGAAGAAGGCGCTTGTTAGGCCGATGCCTCGCCGGCGTCAAGCCGCGAGCCGCCCATGCACCCCGATCGCGGCCTTTTCGCGTTGCGCGATCCTGCCTCAGGTTCTACAAGGCTAGGCTAGCATTTCGGGTCCGCAGGGAGGTCCCATGCCGAACACCAAGACGGTTGGCCCGTTCCCCAGCTTGAACGTGGACGAGGCGCGCGACCTGCAGCGCCGCTACGTCGACGCGTGGATGGACGCCAGCCGGATCATGAGCGAAGCCACGCACAAGGTGATCCGCCGGCAGGCCGAGCTGGCCAGTGCGGTCATGCGGCGATGCTGGCCGATGCAGGCCGATTTCGCCCAAGGTCACGACGACCAGATGCAGCTCACCTACCAGATCGAGCGCATGACCGACCTGTTCGACATCACATCGGCACACGTCCAGGAGCTGGCCGACATCATGCTCAAGGCGCAGGCCGACAGTCTTCAGGTATTGGCCGGCGCTGCCGCCACCGCTTCGCACGACGGCAGGCGGGCTGCCGCCTGAAGGCCGGCGGATGCGCCGTCCTGGCCGAACGTCCGGCTCGTCGACGCGTCAGTGCAGCTGCCAGATGCCTGCTGCGTGCCGGTGCTCGTTCGGGCCGATCAGGCTGCGCCGTGCGACCGATACGCTGTGCAGCTTGGCTTCGATGTTCTTGACCCAGAAATCGAGGAACTTGCGCAACTCGGGAAAATGCGGCGCCAGATCGTAATGCTGCCAGAGGAAGGTCTGCAGCAGGCTCGGATGGTCCGGAAGGTGGTAGGTGATCTCGGCGGTGGCCAAGCGATAGCCGCGTAGCTGCAGCTCCAGCGGCGGTCGATGAGTCACGGGCATCAGATGATCTCCGCAGGCTGAATGCGAGCATTCTGCGGCGATCATGCTTGACGTCAAGTGCCCAGCATGCACATTGTCGTGCACTTTCAATATGTTAGCAGCAGGTGGGGGTGAGTGCTGACAAAATTGCGCTCCTCCCTCTTGAACCCCCGAGACGCCTGCCTTACCTACGGCGCGACGTTGGCACTCGACACTCGTGAGTGCCAACATTTCCCCGACATGAGTTTCGGAGGCTCTACCAGATGAATTTCCGGCCGCTGCATGATCGCGTCGTCGTCAAGCGCATCGACGAGGAGCAGAAGACCAAGGGCGGGATCATCATTCCCGATACCGCCAAGGAGAAGCCGATGCAGGGCGAGATCCTGGCCGTTGGTCCGGGCGCTCGCAACGACAAGGGCGAGCTGATCGCGCTGGGCGTCAAGGTCGGTGATCGGGTGCTGTTCGGCAAGTGGTCGGGCACCGAGGTCAAGCTCGACGGCGACGAGCTGCTGATCATGAAGGAAAGCGACATCATGGGCGTGCTCGAGGCGGGCGCGTCCCAGGCCAAGGCCGCCTGATCCTTCGCACTGCCCAGCAACGATACCGGAGAACGCAGCGATGGCTGCCAAGGAAGTCAAGTTTTCGACCGACGCCCGCACCCGGATGCTCAAGGGCGTCTCGATTCTCGCCGATGCGGTCAAGGTGACGCTGGGCCCGAAGGGCCGCAACGTCGTCCTCGACAAGAGCTTCGGCGCGCCGCGGATCACCAAGGACGGTGTGACGGTCGCCAAGGAGATCGAGCTCTCCGACAAGTTCGAGAACATGGGCGCGCAGATGGTGCGCGAGGTGGCCTCGAAGACCAACGACATCGCCGGTGACGGCACCACCACCGCCACCATCCTGGCGGCGGCGATCGTGCGCGAGGGTGCGAAGTCGGTCGCGGCCGGCATGAACCCGATGGACCTGAAGCGGGGCATCGACCTCGCCGTCGAGGCCATCGTCAAGGATCTGCAGAGCCGCTCGAAGAAGGTCACGACCTCCGAGGAGATCGCCCAGGTCGGCACGATCTCGGCCAACGGCGACAACGAGATCGGCAAGATGCTGGCCGAGGCCATGCAGAAGGTCGGCAACGAGGGCGTGATCACGGTCGAGGAGGCGAAGAGCCTCGAGACCGAGCTCGACGTCGTCGAGGGCATGCAGTTCGACCGTGGCTACATCTCGCCGTACTTCGTCACCGACAGCGAGAAGATGCGCGCCACCCTCGAGGATCCGTACATCCTGATCCACGAGAAGAAGCTCTCCAACCTGCAGGCCCTGCTGCCGGTGCTCGAGGCCGTGGTGCAGAGCGGCAAGCCGCTGGTGATCGTGGCCGAGGACGTCGAGGGCGAGGCGCTGGCCACGCTCGTCGTCAACAAGCTGCGCGGCGGCCTCAAGGTCGCGGCCGTCAAGGCCCCGGGCTTCGGCGACCGTCGCAAGGCCATGCTCGAGGACATCGCGATCCTGAGCCAGGGTCAGGTGATCAGCGAGGATCTCGGCATCAAGCTCGAGAACGTCACGCTGGACATGCTCGGCCGTGCCAAGCGCGTCGTGATCAACAAGGAAGACACGACGATCGTCGACGGTGCCGGCTCCAAGGAGGAGATCCAGGGCCGGATCGCGCAGATCAAGGCGCAGATCGAGGAGACCACCTCGGACTACGACCGCGAGAAGCTGCAGGAGCGGCTGGCCAAGCTGGCCGGCGGCGTGGCGGTGATCCGCGTCGGTGGTGCGACCGAGGTCGAGGTGAAGGAGCGCAAGGATCGCGTCGACGACGCGATGAACGCGACCCGCGCCGCGGTCGAGGAGGGTGTGGTTCCGGGTGGCGGCGTGGCGCTGCTGCACGCGATCAAGGCCCTGGCCAACGTCAAGCCCGGCAATGACGACCAGCGGGTCGGCGTCGAGATCGTCCGTCGGGCGATCCAGGCTCCGGCGCGGCAGATCGCCGAGAACGCCGGTGTCGACGGTGCCGTCGTGGTCGGCAAGCTGCTCGAGGCCGAGGATGCGAACTGGGGCTTCGACGCCCAGGCCAACGAGTACGCCGACCTGATCGGCCGTGGCATCATCGACCCGACCAAGGTCGTGCGCACGGCCCTGCAGGATGCGGCCTCGGTCTCCGGCCTGCTCATCACCACCGAGGCGATGGTGGCCGAGAAGCCGAAGAAGGAAGCTCCGATGCCGGCCGGTGGCCCCGGCGGCGGCGGCATGGGCGACATGGACTTCTGATCCCAGAAGGATCGAGGTCGACGGGGAGGGCCGCGGGCAACCGCGGCCCTTTTCCTTTGCGGGCGGGGCGTACCGCCGGCAGAGGCGATCTAGGTTCGGGCGCTCAGTGCGCCTCCTCGAACCAGGTCCGGCCGTCGCGCGCGATCAGGGCGATGGCGGCGGTCGGCCCCCAGCTGCCGGCAAGATAGGGCTTGGGCGATTCGTCGGTCTGGCCCCACGCCTCGAGGATCGGCTCGACCCAGCGCCATGCGGCCTCGACCTCGTCGCGGCGCATGAACAAGGTGGCGTTGCCGCGCACGACGTCCATCAGCAGGCGCTCATAGGCATCGGGGTAGCGTACCTTGAACGCGTCGGCGAAGCGCACGTCCAGGGGCGCCATCCGCAGCCGCATGCCCCCGGGCCCCGGGTCCTTGGCCATCAGCACGAGCTGGATGCCGTCGTCCGGCTGCAGCCTGATCACCAGCCGGTTCGGCTCGACGGTGCCGACACTGGTCGGGAAGATCGAGTGCGGCACCTCGTGGAACTGGATCACGATCTCGGACACCCGCTCCGGCAGGCGCTTGCCCGTGCGCAGGTAGAACGGCGTCCCGGCCCAGCGCCAGTTCTCGATCTCGGCCTTGATGGCGACGAAGGTCTCGGTGCGGCTCGGCGCACCCAGCTCCTCGGCATAGCCCGGCACCGCGGCGCCGGCGCCCGAGCCGGCGCGGTACTGGCCGCGCACGGTCTTGAGCAGCGCCTCGCCGTTGCCGAGCATGCGCAGCGAGCGCAGCACCTTGAGCTTCTCGTCGCGGACGGAATCCGCGTCCATCGTCGTCGGCGCCTCCATGGCGACGAGGCACAGAAGCTGCAGGATGTGGTTCTGCACCATGTCGCGCAGCGCGCCCGACTTGTCGTAGTAGGCGGCCCGCTCCTCCACACCCACCGTCTCGGCCACGGTGATCTGCACGTGGTCGATATGCGCGCGGTCCCAGACCGTCTCGAACAGCGAGTTGGCGAAGCGCAGGGCGAGCAGGTTCTGGACGGATTCCTTGCCGAGATAATGATCGATCCGATAGATCTGCGACTCGGCGAAGACCCGGCCGACCTCCTCGTTGATCCGGATCGCCGAGGCGAGATCGCGGCCGATCGGCTTCTCCAGGACCACCCGTGCTTGGGGCGTGACCAGCCCGGCGGCACCCGCGCCGCGGCTGATCGGCCCGAACAGGTCGGGCGAGGTCGCGAGATAGAACAGGCGAGCCCTATCCTCGCCATCCACGAGCGCCGCGGCCAGATCGCTCCACCCCTGCCCGCCGGCCGCGTCCAGCGGCACGTAGGTCACGCGCCCGGCCAAGCGCGCGAACACGGCCGGATCGAACGCATCGGCCACGTGCTTGCGGCAGGCGGCCTCCACCTGCGCCAGATACTGTTCGGTCGTCAGCGGCCGCCGGGCCGCCCCGACGATCCGGCTGCCCTCGGGCATCTGCAGGTCGCTCTCGCGCCAATAGAGCGCCGGCAGCAGCTTGCGCATGGCGAGGTCGCCCGTGGCCCCGAAGACCACGAGATCGAACAGCTGGACCGGTATGATCTGGGAGGTCATCGGCTTTCCACACGGCAGTCGGCGAAGCCCGCGTCGGCAGGCCAGGGATGGCCCCGCCCGGCGACGTGGTCAACCCGTGGCCGACGCCGCCCAGCCAGGCCCGGTGTCCCGTGCCATGCCGCTTTACGCGCGGGCCAAGCCGCTGCTACCGGGTCCGGGCTCCGACGATCGATCATGCCTTCCGGCAGCGCGAGGTGCCACCGTGACCACGCTCCCCACCGAGATGACGTACATCCGTATCGAGCGGCCGGGTCCGCCCGACGTCCTGGTCCCAGCCAGGATGGCCGTGCCCATGCCGGGGCCGGGCGAGGTGCTGATCAAGGTGGCGGCCGCCGGGATCAACCGGCCGGACGTGCTGCAGCGGGAAGGCGGCTACCCGCCGCCGCCGGGTGCGTCCGACGTGCCCGGGCTCGAGGTCGCCGGCAGCGTGGCCGCCGTCGGCGACGGCGTCGCACGTTGGCGGCCGGGCGACGCGGTCATGGCGCTGGTCAGCTCCGGCGGCTACGCGGAGTACTGCATCGCTCCGGCCCCGCAGGTGCTGCCGGTGCCACCCGGCTTCTCGCTCGTCGAGGCCGGCGGGACGCCCGAGACCTTCTTCACGGTCTGGGCCAACGTCTTCGATCGCGGCCGCCTCGCCGCCGGCGAGAGCTTCCTCGTGCACGGCGGCTCGTCCGGCATCGGCACGACGGCGATTCAGCTCGCGCATGCGTTCGGCGCCAAGGTGTTCGCCACGGTCGGCAGCGCGGACAAGCAGCGCGCCTGCGAGGCCTTGGGCGCGCAGCGGGCGATCGACTACCGCAGCGAGGATTTCGTCGCCGTGGTCAAGGCGGAGACCGCCGGCAAGGGGGTCGACGTCATCCTCGACATGGTGGGCGGCCCCTATGTCGAGCGGAACCTGCAGGCGCTGGCGGTCGAAGGGCGGCTGGTCCAGATCGCCTGGCTGCAGGGCGCCAAGCTGCAGGCGAACTTCATGCCGCTGATGCTGAAGCGGCTGACCTGGACCGGCTCGACCCTGCGCCCGCGCTCCGTCGCGCAGAAAGGCCAGATCGCGCAGGCGCTCGAGGCGCAGGTCTGGCCGCTGCTCGCCGCCGGCAAGATCAGGCCCCTGGTCCATGCGACCTTCCCGCTGCGCGAGGCGGCCGCCGCGCATCGGCTGATGGAATCCAGCCAGCACATCGGCAAGATCGTGCTGACCGTCGACGAGGAAGGTGGCGGCGCCGCCTAGAACGCTACCGGCTCGAATGCCGCCTCGCCGGGGCGACCCTCGGCATGGCGGTACACCGGCCGTTCGGTCGCGTAGCGTGGCAGGGCCACGAGCGCGCTGCTGACCGTGCCGTACTCGCCGTCGGTGACGATGCACATGGCGTCGCGTGGATCGCCGCTGCGCGAACTCCGCTCGGCCAGCAGCGCTGCCCAGCCCGACCAGCTGTCCTCGCCCGGCTCGGGCGGCGGCACGAAGCGGAACTGCGGCAGGAAGCGGGTGATCCGCGCCGAGGCCGGATCGTCGAGCTCACCGGCCTCGATCATGTGGATGCCCGCCGCGATCGGCTGCGCCCTGATCTGGCCGTCCCCGGCATGCCGGAGCCAGAAGGCCTGGCGGGCATCGGCGACGATCAGGTTGAAGGGGCGCCATGCCGCCGGATCAAGGCCGCGCAGCGCATCGGCGGCGGCGGCGGCTTCGGCGTGGTCCAGCGCCTCGAGCACGAGTTCGCCGCGGCTGCGCTTGCCCGGCGCCGGCCCCAGCGTCCCACGTCGGTTGAGCACGGCGGCGACGACCCCGTCATCGTTGAGTCCGAGCCAGCTTCCACCGGCCTCGGTATCGATCCCGCCGCGCACATAGGGCCGGTCCGGCCAGTGCCGCGCCGGCGCCGCGGCCGGACGGCTGCGCAACTCGTCGCGGTTGGCGCCCAGCAGGAGTGGCCACGCCGCATCCGGCCGGCGGAGGATGACGAGCGTGCACATGATGGATCTCCGCCGTGCGGCTTTGTGGCCCGGGTTGGCGCGCGGCCGGGATAAAGCCTATATAAGGGTCGCTACCGCAGCCAAGCAAAGAGGAAGGCTCATGACCACGTTCGACGACCGCGAGCGGGGCGAGGAGACCAAGTTCAAGCACGATCTGGAACTGGGCTTCAAGATCCGCAACCGGCGCAACAAGCTGTTCGGGTTATGGGTCGCCCAGGACCATCTGGGCCTCGCCGGTGAAGCTGCGACTGCGTACGCGAAGGACGTGGTGATGGCGGATTTCGAGCTGCCCGGGGACGGCGACATGCTGGCCAAGGTCAAGGCCGATCTCGCCAAGGCCGGCAAGACCGTCAGCGATCATGCGCTGGACAAGCAGCTCAAGGCGCTCGAGGCCGAGTCGCGCAAGCAGGTCATGGCGGAGTGAGCGAGCCACCGACACAGCCAGAACCGGGCCGGCCCGAGGAGAAGCCGGCTCCGCTGAGCGGGCCCGAGCAGCCGCCCGGCGAGGTCGATGGGCCGCCGGGACCGGAGCCGACCCGGTTCGGCGACTGGGAAAAGGGTGGCCGCTGCACCGATTTCTGACGTTCGCGAGCCCGCCCGCAACGTTCCGCCGCTGGCGCTGGGCCTGATCGCTGCGATCAGCGTGCTGTGGGGGTTGAACTGGCCGGTGATGAAGCTCGCGGTAGGCGAGCTGTCGCCGTGGACGTTCCGTGTCATCTGCGTCCTGGTCAGCGGCGTGGGGTTGCTGCTGGTCGCCTGGGTGAGCGGGGATAGGCTGACGCTGCCGCGACGGTACTGGCCATCGCTGCTGTTCGTCGCCATCTTCAACGTCACCGGCTGGAACCTGCTGTCGGCGGCGAGCCTCGTGCACATGGGCGGCGGGCATGGCGCGATCGTCGCCTACACCATGCCGGTGTGGGCCATGCTCTTTGGCGTGCTGTGGCTCGGCGAGCGGCTCGAGACGAAGCGCCTCCTGGCGCTGGCGCTCGGCATGTTGGCGGTGGGCTGCCTGATCGGCCCCGATCTCGTCGCGTTCGGGCAGAGCCCGCTCGGCCCGCTTTTGATGCTGGGTGCGGCGATGTGCTGGGCCATGGGCATCGTCGCGTTGAAGCGTCATCCCTGGCCGATCGGGATCGTGGCGTTGAGCGCTTGGCAGATGATCGTGGGCAGTATTCCCATCGTGCTGCTGTGGCTCGTGATCGAGCCGCGTCCCGACCTCTCGCGGCTGACCTGGGTCGGGATGCTGGCGACCGGCTACGCGTCGACCGTGGCCCTGATCTTCTGCTTCGCCGCCTACAACAAGGTGGTGACCATGTTGCCGGCCGCGGTCGCCGCGATCAGCACGCTGGTGATTCCGGTCGTGGGCTTGCTGAGCTCGGCTTGGCTGCTGGACGAGCCCGCCGGCTGGCGGGAATTCGGCGCGATGCTCCTGGTGGCGGCGGCGATCGGCCTGATCTTGCTGCCGCGGCGCGCCGCGAACTGATCTGCGAGGCGGCCGAAGCACGCTGAAGCTTCCCGCCTCGGCTACCGACGGATATAACCATCATCGCGATTCCTGGAGAATTGACTTGGCCGATACCATGATCAGCCGGCGTGCCGGTGACGACCGGACGCGTGCTTTGGACGCGGCGATCGCGCAGATCGAGCGTGCCTTCGGCAAAGGCTCGGTGATGCGCCTGGGCGCCGCCGAGCAGACGCAGGAGATCGAGACCGTATCGACGGGCTCGCTCGGCCTCGACATCGCGCTGGGCGTGGGTGGCCTGCCGCGGGGCCGGATCATCGAGATCTATGGCCCGGAGAGTTCGGGCAAGACCACGCTCACGCTGCACGTCATCGCCGAAGCGCAGAAGGCCGGCGGCAACTGCGCCTTCATCGACGCCGAGCATGCGCTCGACCCGTCCTACGCCAAGAAGCTGGGCGTGAAGCTCGACGACCTGCTGATCAGCCAGCCCGACACCGGCGAGCAGGCGCTCGAGATCGCCGACACGCTGGTCCGCTCCGGCGCCATCGACGTCATCGTCGTCGATTCGGTGGCGGCGCTCGTGCCCAAGGCCGAGCTCGAGGGCGAGATGGGTGATTCCCATGTCGGCCTGCAGGCCCGGCTGATGAGCCAGGCGCTTCGGAAGCTCACCGCCTCGATCAGCCGCAGCAAGTGCATGCTGATCTTCACCAACCAGATCCGCTCCAAGATCGGCGTGATGTTCGGCAGCCCGGAGACCACGACCGGCGGCAACGCGCTCAAGTTCTACGCCTCGGTCCGCCTCGACGTGCGCCGGATCGGCGCGGTCAAGGACCGCGACGAGACCGTCGGCAACCAGACGCGGGTCAAGGTGGTCAAGAACAAGGTGGCGCCGCCGTTCCGCGTGGTCGAGTTCGACATCATGTACGGCGAGGGCGTGTCCAAGACCGGCGAATTGATCGATCTCGGCGTCAAGGCGGGCGTGGTCGAGAAATCCGGCTCGTGGTTCTCGCACAAGTCGCAGCGAATCGGGCAGGGCCGCGAGAACGCGAAGCAGTACCTGCGCGACCACCCCGAGATCGCGGCCGACATCGAGCAGACCATCCGCAACGAGGCGGGCGTCGGCGGCAAGGGGATCGACCTCCTCGAGGAGGATCTGAGCCCGGACGACTGATCGGCGCCGGACGGCGAACACCGCCAGGGGGTGACCTCTGGCGGAGCCGCGGCGGTCGCCCTATACCTCGACGGCGCCCTTTCGCGGCGCGCTCATTGTCTGCCACTCCATGGGGAACCGGCACTCTGGCCCAGGCCAGAAGGCGGGGCCGCCGGATAGCTGAAGCATGCCGACCGCCAACGAGATCCGCACGACCTTTCTCGAGTATTTCCGCCGGCACGGCCACGAGATCGTGGCCTCCTCGCCGCTCGTGCCGCACAACGACCCGACCCTGCTGTTCACCAATGCCGGCATGGTCCAGTTCAAGAACGTGTTCACCGGCGTCGAGCAGCGGCCCTACAAGCGGGCGACGACGTCGCAGAAATGCGTGCGCGCCGGCGGCAAGCACAACGACCTCGACAATGTCGGCTACACGGCGCGGCATCACACCTTCTTCGAGATGCTGGGCAACTTCAGCTTCGGCGACTATTTCAAGCCTTTGGCGATCGAACTCGCCTGGAATCTGATCACCAAGGAGTTCGGCCTGCCCAAGGACCGGCTCCTGACCACCGTCTATGCCGAGGACGACGAGGCGTTCGAGCTGTGGCGCAAGATCGCCGGGCTCGACGAGCGGCGGATCATCCGCATCCCGACCAGCGACAATTTCTGGGCCATGGGCGACACCGGCCCGTGCGGCCCGTGCTCGGAGATCTTCTACGACCACGGCGCCCACATTCCCGGTGGCCCGCCCGGCAGCCCGGACCAGGACGGCGACCGCTGGGTCGAGATCTGGAACCTCGTCTTCATGCAGTACGAGCAGGTCGACAAGGCCACGCGCGTGGGGCTGCCGCGGCCGTCGATCGACACCGGCATGGGCCTGGAGCGGATCGCGGCCGTCCTGCAGGGCAAGACCGACAATTACGACATCGACGTGTTCGAGGCGCTGATCGCCGCCTCGGTGGCGCTGACCGGCATGCAGGCCGAAGGCGCCAGCCGGCCGTCGCACAAGGTCATCGCCGACCATCTGCGCTGCAGCGCCTTTTTGATCGCCGACGGCGTGATGCCGGCCAACGAGGGCCGGGGCTACGTGCTGCGGCGGATCATGCGCCGCGGCATGCGCCACGCCCAGCTCCTGGGCGCGAAGGAACCGTTGCTCTGGCGGATGGTACCGGTCCTGCTCGATCAGATGGGCAAGGCGTTTCCCGAGCTGGTCCGCGCCGAGGCGCTGATCACCGAGGTCCTGAAGCTCGAGGAGACGAGCTTCCGCCGCACGCTCGAGCGCGGCCTCAAGCTGCTCGACGACGAGACCTCCCGCCTGCCGGCAGGCGCCGCCCTGGCGGGCGAGGTCGCGTTCAAGCTCTACGACACGTTCGGCTTCCCGCTCGACCTGACCCAGGACGCGCTGCGGGCGCAGGGCCGGACGGTGGACAGCGAGGGCTTCAACGCCGCCATGGCCGCCCAGCGCGCCGCCGCCCGCGCCGCCTGGAAGGGCTCGGGCGAGGCAGCGGTGCAGCCGATCTGGTTCGACCTGCGCGAGGCGCTGGGGGCCACCGAGTTCCTGGGCTACGCCACGACGCAGGCCGAGGGCGTGGTCACGGCACTGGTCGTCGATGGCCGACAGGTCGACCGGATCGAGGCCGGACCGGTGATGATCGTGACCAACCAGACCCCGTTCTACGGCGAGTCCGGCGGCCAGATCGGCGATACCGGCACGATCCGCGCCGGCAGTGCCGTGGTCACGGTGACCGACACACAAAAACGGCTGGGTGACCTGTTCGTGCATGTCGGCACGCTCGAGGGCGGCCCGCTGGCCGTGGGCGACGCGGTCGAGCTCGCGGTCGACGTCATCCGGCGCGACCGCATCCGCCGCGCCCACTCGGCGACGCATCTGCTGCACGCGGCGCTGCGCCGTCATCTCGGGCCGCACGTGGCGCAGAAGGGCTCGCTCGTGGCCCCCGACCGGCTGCGCTTCGACTTCAGCCAGCCACGCGCGCTGACCACCGACGAGATCCGCGCCGTGGAGGCCGAGGTCAACGCCTTCCTGCGCCAGAACGACGAAGCCCGCGTGCGCATCATGGCGCGTGACGAGGCGATCGAATCGGGCGCCATGGCGCTGTTCGGCGAGAAGTACGGCGACGAGGTGCGCGTGGTCTCGATGGGCCAGGGCGAGAGCGGCCGCACCTACTCGGTCGAGCTGTGCGGCGGGACGCACGTCCGACGCACCGGGGACATCGCGCTCTTCCGTATCGCCGGCGAGAGCGCCGTGGCCGCCGGCATCCGCCGCATCGAGGCGGTGACCGGCGAGCTCGCGTTCGAGGAGAGCGCGCGCGAGCACGAACTGCTGGAGCGGCTGGCGCAGAGCCTCAAGGTGTCGGCGGGCGAGCTGCCCGAGCGCATCGAGGCCCTGCTCGACGAGCGGCGGCGGCTGGAGCGCGAGGCGACCGAGCTGCGCCGCAAGCTGGCGATCGGCGGCGGTGGCGGCGGCAACGGGTTCAAGCAGCTCGGTGCCATCCGCTTCGCCGGCCGCACGCTCGACGGTGTCCCCGCCAAGGAGCTGCGTGGGACCGCGGACGCGATCAAGAAGGAGCTCGGCTCCGGCGTGGTCGCGCTGGTGAGCGTCAATGACGGCAAGGCCGCGGTCGTGGTCGGGGTGACCGACGATCTGGTCGGCAAGGTCGATGCCGTGGCCCTGGTCCGCCGCGGCGTGGCCGCGGTCGGCGGTGCCGGCGGCGGTGGCCGGCCCGACTTCGCCCAGGGCGGCGGGCCGGAAGGCGCACAGGCGGCGGCGGCGCTGGCGGCTATCGAGGCAGGGTTGGGCGAGTAGCCGATGCTGTACCCCTGGGTCGACTGGCACCGGGCGTCGATGACGACCTGGCTCAAGGCGGCGCGACTGGCGGCGTCGGTCCTGCCCCTGTCGCAGGCACTGCAGCCGCCGCGGGATCTGTTCGCCCGCACGCTGGCCGCGGGCGAGGTCGCCGAGCGGCCGCTCGAGGTCGTCGTGAAGCAGGACGCCCCGTTTCCGGTGGAAACCGAGATCGTCCGGGAAACGCCGTTCGTGCGGCTGCTGCGGCTGCGCCGGCCCGGCACGTCGTCGCGGGGGTTCGTGCTGCTGGCGCCGCACTCCGGCTATGCCACGGCGGTGATCAGCCCACTCGTGACCGCCATCGTCGCGCAAGGCGAAGTCGTGGTCACCGATTGGGTGGATGCGCGGCTTGCGCCCACCGATGCCGGCACGTTCGGACTGGTGGAGCAGATCGAGGCCGGCTGTGCCGCGGCCGAGGCCCTGGGGCGGCCGGCACACATCGTGGCGCTTTCCCAGTCGGGTCCGGCCGCGCTGGCGACGGCGGCTCTCTTGGCCGCGCGGGCGCCGGCGCTGCGCCCGTCGAGCTTGGTCTTTCTCGGCTGCCAGCTCGACCCCAGAACGTCCCCGACGCCGCTGCAGCAGATGCTGCAGCCATGGCCGCGCGACCTGCTCGTCGCCACGCTGACCGCATCCGTTGCCGCCAGCTATCCCGGCGCCGGCCGGCGGGTCTATCCGTCCCTGTTCCAGCTTCTGGCCTATGGCCTGGCCAGCCCGCACCTCTATGCCGACGTCCAGCACGGCCTGCTGCGCGAGCTGGCGACGGGTGCGGTCGGCGCCTACGACCGCCAGCATGTCGACATGCACAGCCTGCTCGACGTCCCGGCGGAACTGTTCCAGCACATGCTCGACTGGGTGCTCGACCCAACGCCATGGCAGGACGGCGCACCGGTTCTGGCGGGCGAGCGGTTCGCGCTGGAGCCGCTGCATCAGATGCCGGTGCTGGCGGTGGAGGCGGCGCAGGACGAGCTCGTCGGTCGTGGCCAGACCCATGGCATCGTCAACCGGCAGCCGGCACTGCGGGTCGCGACCGCGACCGTCGCCAACGGCCGACATCATGACCTGTTCACCGGACCGGGCTTCTCGGCCCATGTGGTGCCGATCCTACGCGATTTCTACGCGGCACAGGCCGGCTGAGCCGATCCATGCCGCTCCGCACGGTGACCTCGATCGCTTCGACCAGATCATGACCCACGATAAGTTGACCTTTTAACTATTTTAATTCAATCGCATCAACATTGACGATGGCTGCACCGGCTGTGTACCCGCCTGTACTTCCTGCAATGCCAGTGGAAGAGCTAGTCAGCCGGGGGAGATGATGCAGCATCGCTTGTCGTTGTTCATGGGTGCGGTGGCCGTGGGCGTCGGGTTGCTCGGGGCGTCGCTGCCGGCTCGGGCGCAGGATGCGGCCGACGGCATCGTCGTCTACAACGCGCAGCACGCGAGCCTGACCCAGGCCTGGGCGGACGGGTTCACGCGGGATACCGGCATCAAGGTCACGCTGCGCAAGGGCAGCGACACCGAGCTCGGCAACCAGATCGTGCAGGAAGGTGCGGCATCGCCTGCCGACGTGTTCCTGACCGAGAATTCGCCGGCCATGGCCCTGGTCGACGCCGCCGGCCTGTTCGCCCCGCTCGATGCGGCGACGCTGGCGCAGGTGCCCGAGCAGTTCCGACCCTCGAACGGCCACTGGATCGGCATCGCCGCACGCTCGACGGTCTTCGCCTACGACAAGAGCAAGCTGTCGGCCGAGCAGCTGCCCAAGTCGCTCCTGGATCTGGCCGATCCTTCCTGGAAGGGCCGCTGGGCGGCCTCGCCGGCCGGAGCCGATTTCCAGGCCATCGTCAGCGCGTTGCTCGAGCTCAAGGGCGAGCCCGCCACCGCCGCTTGGCTCAAGGCCATGAAGGAGAACGCGGTCCCCTATCGGGGCAACAGCGTGGCGATGAAGGCCGTCAACGCCGGCGAGGTCGACGGCGCGGTCATCTATCACTACTATTATTACGGCGATCAGGCCAAGACGGGCGAGAACAGCAAGAACGTGGCCCTGCACTACTTCAAGCACGAGGATCCGGGTGCCTTCGTCAGCATCTCCGGCGGCGGCGTGTTGGCGTCGAGCAAGCGGCCGGCGCAGGCGCAGGCGTTCGTGCGCTGGATCACCGGCAAGGGCGGCCAGGACATCCTCAAGACCGGCGACTCCTTCGAGTATGCCGTGGCGATCGGCGCCGCTTCCAACCCGGCGCTGGTTCCCCTGGCCGAGCTGCAGGCACCCAGGGTCGATCCGTCGAAGCTGAACAGCAAGAAGGTGACTGAGCTCATGACCGCGGCCGGCCTGCTCTGATGCCGCGGCGCGACCCGATCGCATAGTTTCCGGCTCGGGGCCCGGCACCGAGCCGGCCCCGACGTCCACAACGATCCAGGCACGACCGATCCTGTCCTCCACCCCTGCCCTCGATCCCAACCCGGCCATCGGCCCGCTGACCGACGACTCCCGCGCAGCGGCAGGGTCGGTTCCGGGCGTCCGTTGGGCGCGGCTGCCACATGCGGCGGTGACCACCGCGGCGGTGACGGTGGCGCTCGTGTCGCTGCTGCCGCTGCTGTTCATCGGCTGGATCGCGGTGCAGTCGGGATGGGACACGGTGGTCGCCCTGGTGTTCCGCCCGCGCGTCGGCGAGCTGCTGCTGAACACGGCACTGCTGCAGCTCGGCGCCGTCCCGCTGGCGGTCCTGCTGGCGGTGACGCTGGCTTGGCTCACCGAGCGCAGCGACCTGCCCGCGGCCAGGCTCTGGGCCTGGTTCGCGGTGGCTCCCCTGGCCGTGCCGGCCTTCGTCCACAGCTATGCCTGGATCAGCCTCGTGCCGAGCCTGCACGGCCTGTTCGGCGGCGTCCTGGTGGCCGTGCTCGCCTACTTCCCCTTTCTCTACCTACCGGTGGCGGCCCAGCTGCGCCGCCTCGATCCGGCGCTCGAGGACACCGCGGCCTCCCTGGGCCTAGGTCCCTGGCGGGTGTTCCTCGCGGTGGTGCTGCCGCAGCTGCGGCTGGCCATCTGCGGCGGCGCCCTGCTGATCGGTCTGCACCTGCTGGCGGAATACGGCCTGTTCGCGCTGATCCGTTTCGACACCTTCACGACCGCGATCGTCGACCAGTTCCAGTCGGCCTACAACGGCCCGGCCGCCAACATGCTGGCCGGGGTCCTGGCCTTGTGTTGCCTGCTCCTGCTGCGGGTCGAGGCGATCGCCCGCGGTCACGAGCGCTATGCCCGCGTCGGCGCTGGCGCCCCCCGGACGCCGGTGCGGCAGCGCCTGGGGCGGGCCACCGGTCTCTGCCTGCTCGTGCCCGCGCTGACCACGGCGCTGGCCCTGGGCGTGCCGCTGTTGACCCTCGTCCGCTGGCTGGCCACCGGCGGCCTCGAGGTGTGGCGGCCGGGGGCGGTCGGCGCGGCCCTTGGCCAGACCCTGGCCCTGGCCCTGGCCGGCGGCCTGCTCACGGTGCTGGCGGCGCTGCCGATGGCGTGGCTGTCGATCCGCGCCCCGGGCCGGCTGCCGCGGATACTCGAAATCTGCCATTACTATGTCGGTGCCCTGCCCGGAGTCGTGGTGGCACTCGCCCTGGTCACGGTGACGGTGCGCGTGGCGCTGCCCCTGTACCAGACGGCGGCGACGGTCCTGCTGGCGTACGTGCTGCTGTTCCTGCCGCGTGCGCTGGTCGCGCTGCGCGCCAGCCTGGCGCAGGCGCCGGTCGAGCTCGAGCAGGTGGCGACGACCCTCGGCCGCACGCCGTTCCAGGCGGTATGGCAGGTGACCATGCGCCTGGCCGCGCCGGGCGCCGCAGCGGCGATCGCGCTGGCGGGGCTGGGCATCACCACCGAGCTGACGGCCACCTTGATGCTGGCGCCCAGCGGCACGACGACCCTCGCGACCGAGTTCTGGTCGTACACGAGCGAGCTGGATTATGCGGCTGCCGCCCCCTATGCCCTGCTGATGGTGCTGTCGTCGCTGCCGCTGACCATCCTGCTGCACGCCCAGTCGCGACGGGCGCTCGGTCGATGATGGCCGTCTGCCTGCGCGGGATCGGCAAGCGCTACGGCACCGTCGTGGCCGTCGACGGCGTCGACCTCGACGTGCCGGTCGGCAGCCGCACGGTGATCGTCGGGCCTTCGGGCTCCGGCAAGACCACCCTTCTGCGCCTCGTGGCCGGCTTCGAGGCGCCGGACACGGGTCGCGTGCTCATGGCCGGGGAGACCGTGGCCGAAGGGCCCATGGCCGTCCCGGCGCATCGGCGCGAGATCGGCTTCGTCCCGCAGGACGGCGCGCTGTTCCCGCACTTGAGCGTCGGCGCCAATATCGGCTTCGGGCTGGAGCGGCGGATGCCGCAGCGGGAGGCGCGGATTGTCGAGCTGCTCGACATGGTCGAGCTGCCCCGCCACATGCGCGACCGCCGGCCGCACGAGCTTTCCGGCGGCCAGCAGCAGCGCGTGGCGCTGGCCCGGGCGCTCGCCCGCCAGCCCCGCCTCATGCTGCTGGACGAGCCGTTCTCGGCCCTGGACACGGGCCTGCGCGCCAGCATGCGCAAGTCGGTGACCCGCCTGCTCGATGCCGCCGGGATCACGGCGATCATGGTGACCCACGATCAGGCCGAGGCCCTGTCGTTCGCCGACCAGATGGTCGTGCTGCGGGAGGGCCGGCTGGCGCAGGCGGGACCGCCGCAGGAGGTCTATACCCGTCCGCGGGACGTCGAGACGGCGTCGTTCCTGGGCGAGGCCATCGTGCTCGCCGCCGAGCTGGACGATGGCTGGGCGGCGTGCGAGCTGGGCCGGATCCCCGCCGATTCCGACGGCCGGCGGGGGCCGGCACGGATCATGCTGCGGCCCGAGCAGCTGCGGCTCGAGCCGGACACGCCCTCCGCCGCGCCGGGCGATGCCGCATCGCCTTTGTGCCACGGCCTCGTCACCGAGGTCGAGTATGGCGGCGCCCTGTCGACGCTGGCCGTGGTCCTGCAGCCGGCGGCCGCGGATGGTCCGGCCATGGGCGTGCCCCCCCTGCTGATCCGCTGGCCGAGCGCCGCGCTGCCCGCCCGCGGCACGCAAGTGCGGATCGCCGTCAGCGGCAAGGCGCACGTCTTCTGAGACGACGGGCTCAGTCCCTGGGCAGCGCCACCAGCTCCAGGCGGACGTGGCGCGTGTCCAGTGCCTGCTTGCCGACATGCTCGAAATTCACCGTGACGCGCGTGCCGATCGCCGACTGCACCTGACCGGTCCCCCAGTCGGGCTGGGCAGGATTGCGCACCTGCGCGCCGGGAGTGAGCCAAGGTTCGGCCATCCGGTTCGTCCCATCGATGCTCAAGGCTGGTCGAGCGGAAGATAGAGGTGTCGACCCGTCTTGGCGACGGCATCGCGCAAATTGCCGCTGGCCCGATCTTGTGAACCTGTCTATGCGCAAAAGCACCTGTCGTGGCGATGCCGCCCCAGCCGCCCCCCGTTCCCGCTCTCGGACCAGTCGCTCGATCATGCCGCTCTACGGGTTCCACTCCGCATGGGAACCGGCGCCACGGACGGCCCCGGACGGCATGATGCTGTTCGCCATCGGCGACATCCATGGCCATCTCAAGCAGCTCGACGGGCTATTGGCCCAGCTCGTGCCGGAGATCGCCGCGGCCCGGGAGCGTGGCCTCGCCTGTGAGCTGATCCTCCTCGGCGACTATGTCGATCGCGGTCCCGCCAGCATCGGGGTGTTGCGCCGGTTGGCCGGGCTGGAGGACCAGCTCGGCATTCCGGTGCACCTGCTGCGCGGCAACCACGACCACTACATGATCGATTTCCTGACCGCCGAGCAGCAGGACCCGGAGGCGCTGGAAGCGTGGTGCGGCAATGGCGGCAACACGACGCTGGCCGAGCTCGGCATCGGCATCCGCGAGCTGCAGGACCACGACCCGCGCGATCTCGCCGGCCGGGCGCGCGCGGCAGCCGGCAGCGAGGTGCTGACCCTGTTCGGCCGGCTCGAGCTGTACCGGGTCTTCGGCGACTACGTGTTCGTCCATGCCGGCGTGCAGCCGGCCCTGCCGCTCGGCGCCAACGGCCTGCGCGACCTACTCTGGCTGCGCGAACCGTTCCTGAGCGGCCACGACTGGCGGCAGCCGTTCTGCGTCGTGCACGGCCATACCATACGCGGCCCCGAGGTGCTGCCGCACCGGATCGCGATCGACAGCGGCGCCTACCGCACCGGCGTGCTCACGGCGGTTCAGCTTGCCGGCAGCGAGCTGCGTTTCCTGTGCGTGGCCAACGACGCGCGCCTGAAGGCGTTCGCGCGGCTGCCGGGGATGGCGCAGCAACGCCAGTTCAGCCCGCCGCGTCGCCTGTCATCGCGCAAGCGCGGCACCGACTGACGACGTGGAGGGGTGCGGCGGCACCCCAGAGGCCAGACGGCTCAGAGCATGGCCAGCGCCTGCTTGCGCCGGGGTGGCGGGAACTGCCGGTCGACGGCGGCGATCTCGTCGGCCGTGAGGACGAGCTGCAGCGCCTGCGCGTTGGCCTCGACATGCGTCAGGCGGCTCGCCTTGGGGATGGCGATCACGCCCTCCTGTGCCAGCAGCCACGCCAGGGCCGCCTGGAACGGCGTGCAGCCGTGCCGGCGCCCGATCTCGGCCAGCGCGCCGCCGGTCGGCAGCCGGCCCTGCTCGATCGGGCTGTAGGCCATGACCGGCATGCGGTGCCGCCGGCACCAGGGCAGCAGATCCCATTCGATGCCGCGCCGGGTCGGGTTGTAGAGCACCTGGTTGACGGCGCAGCGGCCACCGTCGGGAACCGCGGCCAGCTCCTCCATTTCGTCGACGTCGAGGTTGCTCACCCCCCAATGGCGCACCTTGCCCTGTGCCCTGAGCTGCTCGAACGCCGCCACCGTCTCCGCCAGCGGATATCCGCCACGCCAGTGCAGCAGGTAGAGATCGAGACGGTCGGTGCGCAGCCGGCGCAGGCTGCGCTCGCAGGCGGCGATCGCACCGGCGCGGGAGGCGTTGTGCGGGTACACCTTGCTGACCAGAAAGACCTCGTCGCGACGGCCGTCGATCGCGTCGGCGACGACCTCCTCCGCACCGCCGTCGCCGTACATCTCGGCGGTGTCGATCAAGGTCAGGCCGAGATCCAGCCCGTGGCGCAGTGCCGTCGCCTCGTCGGCGCGCCGGCCGCGGCTTTCACCCATGCCCCAGGTGCCTTGCCCGAGCACCGGGACGGCCTCGCCATTGGGCAAATCTAGAGTACGCAACGGCCGCTCCCGGGCTCGGGTCGAATGGCTGGTCCGGTTCAGACGCTCGGATCGGGCGTCGTGCGCAGGTAGGGCTTGAGCTCGGTGACGCCCTTGGCGAAGCGCTTGCGCGCCTCCTCGGTCGGGATCGAGTTGACCACGATCACGTCCTCGCCCTTGCTCCAGTTGGCCGGGGTCGCGACCGAATGCTTGGCGGTGAGCTGCATCGAGTCGATCACGCGCAGCACCTCGTCGAAGTTGCGGCCGGTGGTCATCGGGTAGACCAGGACCAGCTTCACCTTCTTGTCCGGCCCGATCACGAACACGTTGCGCACGGTGGCGTTGTCGGCGGGCGTCCGGCCGGCGGCCGTGTCGCCGGCTCCGGCCGGCAGCATGTCGTAGAGCTTCGCGATCTTCAGCTCGGGATCGCCGATCATCGGGAAGTTGGGCGCCGTGCCTTGCGTTTCCTCGATGTCCGCGGCCCAGCGATGATGATCGTCGACCGGGTCGACGCTGATGCCCAGCACCTTGACGCCGCGCTTGTCGAACTCGGGCTTGATCCTGGCCATGTAGCCGAGCTCGGTCGTGCAGACCGGGGTGAAGTCCTTGGGATGCGAGAACAGCACCGCCCAACTGTCGCCGATCCAGTCGTGGAACCGAAGCGGCCCCTGTGTCGTGTCGGCCTCGAAGTCGGGGGCGGTGTCGCCCAGGCGGATCGTCATGCGGCTTCTCCTTTGGTGCAACGGGCGGCGTGCCGGCCCCCCGCCGGGTGGCGGCATGATAGATTGCCGCGGCGCACAACCGCAAGGCAGGGTTCCGCGATGATGCCAGGGCTGCGGTC
>JBDHTW010000034.1:0-40986 GCA_039808865.1 Geminicoccaceae bacterium | reverse complement strand
AGCGGTGGCGCCGCCGGCGCCGGACGCGGCTCGGCCGCAGCCGGGGGCGCGGCCGGCGTGCCGGGACCACTGAACGGCCGCACGGCGGGCGCGCGCGTCTTCTTGACCTCGACCGCCACCGCCTTGCTGCGGCCATGGCTGAAGCTCTGCCGCACCATGCCGGTCTCGACGGTCTTTTTCAGCTCGAGCCGGCTGCCTCCCGGCGAGCGGGAGAGGCCGATACGAGCCGTCCGATCCTGGCCCTTATCGTCGCTCATGGGCGGACTGTGCCTTCATCTTCTGCGTTGCTGACTGAGGCCTGCCCGGAGGGCATGGCAAACTCGCGAAACCCGTGCAGCCGGCCGAGTTCATGCCACAGCTGCTGGGCCAATCCACCCTCGGCGATGCCGACATGGACGATCTCGTCGCGGCCGACCGCGCTGCCCAGCTCGCTCCGGCCGAACGGCGTCAGCACCGGCACCTGCCGCGCCAGCGCCTCGATCCGGCGGCGGGCATCGGCGGCGGCGTCGTGCGCCGTGAGCACGAGGCCGCAACGGCCGTGGCGCAGCGCCTCGGCCACCTGATCGAAGCCCATCACGAGCTCACCGGCACGTCGTGCCAACCCGACGAGATCGAGGCAGCGCCGCAGCAGCATCGCCTCGACCTGCTCGACCAGATCGGCGGGAGCCGCGACCGGCGCGCGCGCCGCGCGCGCGAACTGCCTGCGCGTCAGCGCCTGCGCCAGCGTACGCCGGTCGGCGCCGACCCACATGCCCCGCCCGGGAAGCCGGGCGGCGAGATCGGGCACGAGCATGTCGTCCGGCCCCACGACGAAGCGGATCATGCCGCTCGTCGGCCGGGACGTGCGCGTGGCCACGCAACGGCGCGCGCGGTCGCCCGCGGCCCTGGCCTCGACCAGCACGTCGCCTGACTCGCCTGTGAGCATGCTGTTGGGGTTAATGCGCGGCTCCTTCCGTCTCTGCCGGCTCATCCTCTGCCTCGGTCGGCGCCTCGATCCAGCCGAGCCGGACGCGGGCGTCCATGATCACGGCCCCGGCCTCCTCGGCGCCGAGGCCGGCATCGGGCACCAGCTCGACCAGCTCGTCGCCGGCGAGATCGGCCAGATCCTCGAGCGTCTTGATGCCCTTGCGGCCGAGCTCGACCCGCGTGGCCAGCGACACGGCCTCGTAGCCCAGGAGATCCTCGGCGATGCCCAGCTCCTCGGCCTCGGCGCGCAGGTTCTGCTCGACCTCGTCGAGATAGGCCTGGGCGCGCTCCTTGAGCGCCTCGGCGATCTCCTCGTCGAAGCCGGCGATCCCGGCCAGCTCCTCGTTCGGCGCGTAGGCGACGTCCTGCACCGAGGTGAAGCCTTCGGTGACCAGGAGCTGCGCGATCACCTCCTCGACGTTCAGGCTGTCCATGAACATCTGGGTCAGCTCGCGGAACTCGCGCTGGCGCCGCTCGCGGTCCTCGCTGTCGGAGACGATGTCGATGTCCCAGCCGGTCAGCTGCGAAGCCAGGCGGACGTTCTGCCCGCGCCGGCCGATCGCGATGTGCTGCTGCTGGTCGGGAACGATGACCTCGATCCGCTTGGCGTCGGGGTCGAGCACGACCTTGCTGACCTCGGCCGGGGCCAGCGCGTTGACGACGAACGTCGCCGGGTCGGGCGACCAGGGGATGATGTCGACCTTCTCCCCACCCAGCTCCTGCACGACGGCCTGCACACGGCTGCCGCGCATGCCGACGCAGGCGCCGACCGGATCGATGCTGTGGTCCTTGGAGATCACCGCGATCTTGGCCCGGCTGCCCGGGTCGCGGGCGCAGGCCTTGATGTCGATGACGCCGTCGTAGATCTCCGGCACCTCCTGCTCGAACAGCTTCTCCATGAAGCCCGGATGGGTGCGCGAGAGAAAGATCTGCGGACCGCGGATCTCGTGGCGGACGTCATAGAGGAACGCGCGGATGCGGTCCTTGGGCCGGAACAGCTCGCGCGGGATCAGGTCGTCGCGGCGGACGATGGCCTCGGCGCGACCGAGATCGACCAGCACGTTGCCATGCTCGACCCGCTTGACCTCGCCGACGACGACCTCGCCGATGCGGTCCTTGAACTCGTTGTACTGGCGCTCGCGCTCCGCCTCGCGCACGCGTTGCACGATGACCTGCTTGGCGCTCTGCGCGGCGATCCGGCCGAGGTCGATCGGCGGCAGCGGGTCGAGGATGTGGTCGCCGATCTGGGCCGCCGGGTTGCGCATCTGCGCGTCCTCGACCCCGATCTGCCGGGTGTAGTCGTCGACCGGATCCGCCACCTCGAGCTCGCGGTAGAGCCGGATGTCGCCGCTGCGGCGGTCGATCTCCGCCACGATCTCGTGCTCCATGCCGTACTTGCGGCGCGCCGCGGTCTGGACGGCCTGCTCCATGGCCTCCAGCACCTCGTCGGCGGAGATGCCCTTCTCCTGCGCCACCGTCTCGGCCACGCGCAGCAACTCCGCGCGTCCCAGGCTCGAGCTCATGTCCATCGTGCGACGTTCCTTGCCTTCGACCTCAGCCCCGCTCAGCGGCGACGCTGTTCAGCAAAGCCTCGGACAGCGTCAGCTTCGCCTTCCTGACCGATGCGAACGGAATACTGACCAGGCCCTTCTCCTGCTCGATCAGCACCGCGTCATTCTCCAAGCCGCGCAGGATACCACGAAAACGGCGCTGACCCTCGACCGGCGGCTCCGCTTCGAGCTTGGCCTCGAAGCCGGCGAATCGGGTGAAATCCTCCCGCCGCACCAGCGGACGATCGATACCGGGCGAGCTCACCTCCAGCGCATAGGCGCCGGCGATCGGATCGGCAACGTCGAGCACGGCCGAAACGGCGTGGCTGATCTCGGCGCAGTCGTCGACGGTCATGTGGTGCAAGCGATCGACAGGCTCGGCCATGACCTGGAGGGTCCGCCGCGTGCCACCGATCATCCGCACCTGGACCAGCTCGAAGCCCATGTCGCGGAGTGTCGGCTCGATCAGTTCAGCTAGCTCGTTAAACGGTGTCGTCCCTGCGCTGACGGCAACACGAAGAGAGCGGGCCCTCGCCCACTCTCCACTAG
The DNA here is from genome assembly GCA_039808865.1 of Geminicoccaceae bacterium. Classification (GTDB taxonomy): domain Bacteria; phylum Pseudomonadota; class Alphaproteobacteria; order Geminicoccales; family Geminicoccaceae; genus Benzoatithermus. The sequence goes on along the minus strand of JBDHTW010000034.1, from coordinate 37,921 downwards.
CACTGCCGAGAGAGGATGTGACGGGTATATGGCCCGTTCCCATCCGAAGCGCAAGCCGTTTTGCACGCGGGAGATGCGCTCAGCCGGGAGCCTCGCGCCTGAAACGAAGATAGGCCGGCCGCCGGCCGGCCGCCAACGCCTTGGCCTCGTAGCGTGTCCCGGGCCAGTCGTCCGGACGCTGTCGCCAATCGTCGGCCCGCTCGGCCAGCCAGGCAAAGCGCGGCTCGGCCAGCAGCACCGCCAGCATCCAGCGCGCGTAGCCCGGATCGTCGGTGGCGAGGCGAAGTTCCCCGCCCGGACGGATCACGCGGGCGAGGTCCGCCACCGTCTCGGCGTTCACGATCCGCCGCTTGTGATGCCGGAGCTTCGGCCAGGGGTCCGGGAACAGCACGAACGCCCGCTCGATCGACGCGTCCGGCAGCGCCTTCAGGAGCAGGCGGGCATCGTCGCGCAGGACGCGGACATTGCCGAGCCGCTGCGTCTCGACCGCGCGCAGCAGCTTGGCCACCCCGTTGATGAACGGCTCGACGCCCAGAAAGCCGGTCCCGGGATGGCGCGCCGCCAGTGCCGCCAGATGCTCGCCGCCGCCGAAGCCGATCTCCAGCCAGACGGCCGCCGGCGCCGGGACGAACAACGCCCGCGGGTCGAGGCCGGGCGCAACCGCCACCTCCAGCTCCGGCAGCTGTACCTCGAGCAGGCGACGCGAGCCCGGGCGCAGCTTGGGTCCCTGGCGGCGGCCGTAGAGGACCCGCCGCCCCGGCTCCGCGCTCACCACCTCAGTTGAAGGCGCGCCGCAGCTCGTCGGCGAGGTTGGTGCGCTCCCAGGAGAAGCCGCCGTCGGCGTCGCTGCCGCGACCGAAATGACCATAGGCCGAGGTGCGGGCGTAGATCGGCCGGTTGAGATCGAGATGCTCGCGAATGCCGCGTGGGCTCAGATCCATGACCTCGTTCAGGATTCGGCCGAGCCGCTGCTCGTCGACCTCGCCCGTGCCGTAGGTGTCGACGTAGATCGACAACGGCTTGGAGACGCCGATCGCGTACGAGAGCTGGATCACGCAGCGCCGCGCCAGCCCGGCCGCGACCACGTTCTTCGCGAGGTAGCGCGCGGCATAGGCCGCCGAGCGGTCGACCTTGGTCGGATCCTTGCCCGAGAACGCGCCCCCACCATGCGGCGCGGCTCCGCCGTAGGTGTCGACGATGATCTTGCGGCCGGTGAGGCCGGCATCGCCGTCCGGGCCACCGATGACGAACTTGCCGGTCGGATTGACGTAGAACTCGTCCTCCGGGCACATCCAGCCTTCGGGCAGGATGGCCTCGACGTACGGCCGGACCAGCTCCTTGATGTCGGCCGGGGAATAGCCGTCGACGTGCTGGGTCGACAGCACCACCGAGGTGGCGGCGACCGGTCGGCCGTCGACATAGCGCAACGTGAACTGGCTCTTGGCGTCCGGACCGAGCTGCGGCAGCTTGCCGGCGTGGCGGTCGGCCGCGAGCTGGCGCAGCAGCTCGTGGGCGTACTGGATCGGCGCCGGCATCAGCGCCGGCGTCTCGTCGGTGGCGTAGCCGAACATGATGCCCTGGTCGCCGGCGCCCTCGTCCTTCTTCTCGCCCGCGTCCACGCCCATGGCGATGTCGGCCGACTGCTCGTGCAGCAGCACGTCGACCTTGGCGTTGTGCCAGTGGAAGCCTTCCTGCTCGTAGCCGATGGCCTTGATCGCCATCCGGGCGGTATGCGCGATCAGGTCGGACGTGATCTTGCTGCCGGGACCGGGGCGCACCTCGCCGGCGATGACCACGCGGTTGGTGGTGGCCAGCGTCTCGCAGGCGACGCGGGCATATGGGAACTCGCCGAGGAACAGGTCGACCACCTCGTCCGAGATGCGATCGCACACCTTGTCGGGGTGCCCCTCGGACACGGACTCGCTGGTGAACAGGTACTCGTTGGCAGCCATAGACCGAGGCGCTCCTCAGGGGCAGGAAAGGTCGTGGGCGCGCCCGCGGCGACCGCTCGCACGCGAGCGATCCTCCGCCGGACGCGGATGCAGCGGTCCTTAAGGCGAAAAGCACGTCACGGGTCAAGCCCGTCCGCTCGGCCCGCATCCTTCCGGTAGGGCGTCTCGCCGAGCGCCCTGACCAGATCGAGCACCCGGCGGCGCACCGACGCATCGTCGATCCGGGCGAACGCCCGCACCAGCTCCAGGGTCTCGCGCGCACCGTGGTCGGCAGCCGGCGGTTCGACGTCGTGAACGAACGGCGCTGCGGCCTCGTCCAGCCCGCGGGCACCCGCTCCGGCAGCAAAGAAGTAGGTGATCGGAACACCCAGGACGCGACAGAGATCCTGCAGCCGGCTCGAGCCGATGCGGTTGGCGCCGCGCTCGTACTTTTGCACCTGCTGGTAGGTCACCCCGAGCAGCGCCCCAAGTCGCTCCTGGCTCATTCCGAGCAGCATGCGGCGCTCGCGCAACAGCTGGCCGACGCGCAGATCGGTGGGATGGGGTGGCTCGCGCATCGGTCGCGACGGCCTTTCTGCACACGTCGGCGGGTCAGCCCGAGGAGCTTTCAACCGATCTGCCGCCGCACATTTCAACCAAAACGCTAAGCGCGCCGACCGCGATGAGCAAGACCAGCAGCAGCGCCGGATCGTGGCGGCGGGCGAACGAGGCCTCGGGCAAGGATGCGGGCAGCAGGCCGTCGAGAACGCCGGACTGGCCCAGGCCGAGCCTGGCGGTGATCCGGCCGTACGGATCGGTGATCACCGAGATGCCGGTGTTGGCGGCGCGCACCAGCGGCAGCCCCTCCTCGACGGCGCGCATGCGGGCCATGGCCAGATGCTGGTACGGGCCGGAGCTCCGCCCGAACCAAGCATCGTTGGTGACGTTGACCAGCCAGCCCGGCCGCTCGCCGTTCGCGGTGGCCTTGTCCGGAAACGCGGCCTCGAAGCAGATCAGCGGGCTCGTCGCCGGCAGGTCGGGCAGGCGCACGGTCATGCGCCCCGGACCCGGCGTGAAGTCGAGCGCTCCTTCGGTGAGCTTGCGCAGGCCGAGATGGCTCAGCACGAAGCGCAGCGGCAGGAACTCGCCGAACGGGACCAGGTCGACCTTGTCGTACCGGCTCAGCACCTTGCCGGTGGCGTCGAGGACGAACAGGCTGTTGTGGGCGACGGGCGGCGTGGCGTCGAAGTCGTAACGGTCACCGCCGACGATCAGCGCGCCGCCGGGTGGCGCGACCGCGGCGAGATACTCGCGGACTTCCGGCTGCTCTTCGATATCGTAGGGCACCGCGCTCTCGGGCCAGATCACCACTTGCGCGGCCGGCGACCGCGGCGTCTGGGTCAGGTCCAGATGGCGGCGGAACCATTCCAGGCGCTTCGCCCGGTCCCATTTGTGATGCTGGGCGATCCCGGCCTGGACGATGCGCAGCTCGACCCCGGTGGCCGGCAGGGTCGGCGCCATCCACAGCCGCCACGCCCCCGCCCCGAGGATGAGCGCGGCGAACGCCAGCGGTACGGCCAACGCCGGCCAGCGGCGGGGCGGCGACGGCAGGAGCAGCGCCGCCGAGGCACCGGCCGCGGCCACCGTGAGCAGGCTCAGGCCGTAGGTTCCGACCATGGCCACGACCTGGAGCGTGGCGTCGCTCACCGTCCAGACCACCGCGACCGGATTCCATGGGAACTGCAGCCCCCAGGCGCCACGCAGCGGCTCGGCCAGGGTCCAGGTGAGCGCCAGCGCCAGCGCCAGCGCCTCGATCCGTCGCCAGCGGCGCAGCGCCAGCGGCACGGCCGCCAGGCCCACCGTCAGGCCCAGGATCAGGGCCAGCAGCAGCACGGCCGGCACCGCGTAGATTCCGAACTGGTCGGGGTCGACGAAGAAGGCGATGCCGACCCAGTAGATGCCGGGCAGGAAGTAGCCGAAGCCGAACGCGGTCGCCCGCACGAACGCCGCCAGCGGCCGCGGGCCGGTGTTCCACAGCACCGCCACGAGCACGCCGAAGCCCAGGAGGCCGGGCAGGAAGTAGACCGGCGGCAGCGCCGTGGCCGTGATGCCGCCCGCGAGCAGGGCGGCGAGCGTGGGATGGCGTTCGAGCCGCGCTCGCATGCGTGGGACCGGACGGACGGGCGGCTGGGTCAGGCTTCGGGCGGCGCGCTGGGCGGGACACGGCGGATGCGCACCCGCTTGATCCGCCGCGGGTCGGCATCCAGCACCTCGAACTCGAGGCCGCGCGGATGCGCCACGATCTCGCCGCGGGTCGGCACACGGTCGACCAGCGTGAAGATCAGCCCGGCCAGCGTATCGGCCTCGTCGCGATCCTCCCCGTCCAGCAGCTCGAGATCGAGCTTCTCCTCCAGCTCCTCGAGATAGACCCGGCCATCGGCGTCGATGCTGCCATCGGCGTTCTCGACCAGCTGCGGATGGCCGGCGCGGTCGTGCTCGTCCTCGAGCTCGCCCACGAGCTCCTCGACCAGATCCTCGATCGTGACCAGACCGTCCGTGCCACCGAACTCGTCGACGACGACCGCCATCCGCTTGCGGGTGGCGCGCATTTCCAGAAGCAGGTCGAGCACCCGCATCGAGTGCGGCACGACCAGGAGCGGCCGCATCACCGGCTCGAGCGAGAAGGTCTCCCCGTCACCCCAGAACGGCAGCAGATCCTTCAGGTGCACGATCCCGAGCACGTCGTCGAGATTGTCGCGATAGACCAGCAGCCGGGAATGGTTGGCGGCCTGCATCGCGGTCACGACCTCGCGCAGCGAGCTACCGACCTCGACGCCCTTGATGTCGGCGCGCGGCACCATGACGTCGTCGACGCGCAGCTCGCCGAAGCTCAGCGCGTTGCGGACGAGCTCGCGCTCCTCCTCGCTGAAGGTGGTGGCACCGGCCTCGTCGGCCTCGGTGATCAGCTCCTCGAGCACGTCGCGCAAGTCGCCGGTATCGGCCTCGCCGCGCCCGGCCAGTTCCCGGACCCGACGGACGAGGCTCTCGAGCAGGGTCGGCGGCGGCGCCTCCCGCTTGGCCAGCTGCCTCACGCGACCACCTCCGCCCGGTAGGGATCGGCGATGCCGAGCCCGGCCAGGAGTTCGGTCTCCAGCTCCTCCATCGCCTCGGCCTCGGCCTCGGCCTCGTGGTCGTAGCCCAGGAGATGCAGTGTCCCGTGCACGACGAGATGGGCCAAGTGATCACCCACGGTCTTGCCCTCGGCCGCGGCCTCGCGGGTGGTGGTCTCCAGGGCGACCACGACGTCGCCCAGCAGCACGGGCCGGCCGGGCATCGGGCCGGCATCGTCGCCGGACGGGAAGGAGAGAACGTTGGTCGGTCGGTCCTTGCCGCGGAAGTCGCGGTTCAGGATGCGGACCTGGGCATCGTCGGCCAGCACCACGCTGACCTCGACGGCGGCCTCGGGGAAGGCCGCCTCCCGCTCCAGCACCGCGGCAACGGCGCGGCGACACAACTGTTCGGGTTCGGTGACGGCCGATCGCCAACCGGGCGCCTCGACCGCCACCTCGATAGAATGACTACTGTCGCTGTCCATTACTCGCAGCGGCCGGCTCCCTGACCGGGAGCCGAAGCGCTTCCTCCGTGGTTTGGGCGACGGGCCGGGCCGCCGTTTCATAGGCCTCGATGATCTCGCCGACGAGCGGATGGCGGACCACGTCCTTCTTCTCGAACTGCACGACGCTGACCGCCTTCAGCGTGCGGAGCTTCTCGACGGCGTCGCCGAGGCCCGAGGGCACGCCCGGCGGCAGGTCGCTCTGGGTCGGGTCGCCGGTGATGACCATGCGCGAGTTCTCACCCAGCCGGGTGAGGAACATCTTCATCTGCGACGGCGTCGAGTTCTGCGCCTCGTCCAGGATGACGTAGGCGTTGCTCAAGGTCCGCCCGCGCATGTAGGCGAGCGGGCTGATCTCGATCTGACCGGTCTCGAGCCGCTGCTGCAGCTTGCCTTCCGGCAGCATGTCCTGCAGGGCGTCGTAGAGCGGGCGCATGTACGGATCGACCTTCTCCTTGAGGTCGCCCGGCAGGAAGCCCAGCCGCTCGCCGGCTTCGACCGCCGGCCGGCTGAGGATGATGCGCTCGACCCGGCGCTGCTTGAGCAGCGCCACGCCCATCGCCACCGCGAGATAGGTCTTGCCGGTACCGGCCGGCCCCAGCGCGAAGACCAGATCGAACCGGTCCAGGGCGCGCATGTACGCGGCCTGATTCGGGGAACGCGCCATGACCAGCTTGCGCTCGGTGCGGACCGCGCCGTCGTCGGCCCGACCCGGCCCCGATTCCGGCCCGTCCAGGACCATGCGCAGGCTGGCGTCGACCTCGTCGCGACCGACCACGCGCCCTTTCTTGAGCTGGGCGTAGAGATCCTCCAGCACGGCGGCTGCCACCCGGACGTCGCTCTCCCCTTCGCCCTGGATGAACACCTCGTTGCCGCGGGTGACGATACTCACCGGCAGCTTCTGCTCGATCCGGGCGAGGTTGAGATGATGCTGGCCGAACAGGACGGCACAGGCGGCATTGTCGTCGAAGTGCATCCGGCGGCTGGAGCCGCGCAGATCGGGGAGCGGTGCGAGCGTGCTCAGGCGTAGGCCTCCCTCTCGGTCCGGGCGCCGGCGGCCGGAACGCCGCCGAGGCTGTGGGCATGACACTCCGTGATGGCGACGGGGACAAGATCGCCGATCCCGAGCCCGGCGCTCGGGACGTGGATCGCCTGCAGATAGGGGGTGCGGCCGACGAGCTGGCCGGGATGCCGGCCCGCCCGCTCAAGCAGCACCGGCACGGTCAGGCCGATGCAGCCGGCGTTGAACGCCGCTGCCTGACGCTCGAGCAGCGCCTGCAGCGCCTCGAGCCGCTGCGCCTTGACCGGCTCGGCGATCTGGTGCCGCAGGCCTGCCGCGGGCGTCCCCGGGCGGGCGCTGTACTTGAAGGAGAAGGCCTGGGCGAAGCCGACGGTCTCGACCAGCCGCAGCGTGGCGGCGAAATCGGCCTCGGTCTCACCGGGAAAGCCGACGATGAAATCCGACGACAGAGCGAGGTCGGGCCGCGCCCGGCGCAGGGACTCGACCACCCGGCAGTAGTCCGCGGCGCTGTGCTTGCGGTTCATCGCTTCCAACACCGCGTCCGAGCCCGACTGCACCGGCAGGTGCAGAAACGGCATGAGCTGCGGCACCTCGCCATGGGCCCGAATGAGCTCCTCGTCCATGTCGCGCGGGTGGGAGGTCGTGTAACGAATCCGCTCGAGCCTCGGGAGTTCCGCCAGGGCGCGGATCAATCGGGCCAAGCCCCAGTCGGCCCCGGCCGGGCCGGCGCCGCGATAGGCGTTGACGTTCTGGCCGAGAAGGGTCAGCTCGCGCGCGCCCGCCGCCACGAGGCCACGCGCCTCGCGCAGGATGTCGTCGGCCGGCCGGCTCTGCTCGGCGCCGCGGGTGTAGGGGACGACGCAGAAGCTGCAGAACTTGTCGCAGCCTTCCTGGATCGTCAGGAACGCGCTCACGCCGACCTTCTGCCCATCCTGCGGCAGGTGGTCGAACTTGCTCTCGGCCGGGAAGTCGGTGTCGATCACCGCGCCGTCGGCGCGGGCGCGGCGGGCCAGAAGCTCGGGCAGGCGGTGGTAGGATTGCGGGCCGACGACGATGTCCACGAACGGCGCCCGCTCGACCAGCATCTCGCCCTCGGCCTGGGCGACGCAGCCCGCCACGGCCAGCAGCATGTCGCGGCCGGACGCCTGTCGCCGGTCGTCGCGCAGCCGGCGCAGCCGACCGAGCTCGGAGAACACCTTCTCCGCCGCCTTCTCGCGGATGTGGCAGGTGTTGAGGATGACCAGATCGGCCTCGGCCGGCTGGGCCACCGGCTCGTAGCCATGGCGTGCCAGCGCATGCGCCATACGATCGGAATCGTAGACGTTCATCTGGCAGCCGTAAGTCTTGATGAAGAGTTTTTTGGTCACGTAATCGAGGTCAGCTGACGACATGGTGGCGAGCACATGGGAACCCGCTCGGCACCTTCAAGGCACGCCTCCCACCGAGTTCCTCGCATCGCGTCTGCGCCAAAGCGTCGTTCGTCCTCGCGGCAGTCGACCAACCGAGCTTCACTATAGCCGCGAGACCGCCAATTGTGCACCCGGAAGATCGTCGCGGGGCGGCCTCGCCTGCATGCCAGGATGGCAGCGAAACATGACGGAACCGTTACCGCCGGCGGCCCCGGGCGAGGCCGTCGCGACGACGGCCCGCCGTGGCCCTGGCCGGATCAGGCGACACTGCGACGGCCGCGGGCGCGTGGCTTGGTGCCGAGACCGATCTTCTTCGCCAGGCTCGAGCGCTGCTCGGCGTAGTTGGGGGCTACCATCGGGTAGTCGTCCGCCAGCGCCCAGCGCTTGCGATATTCCTCGGGCGTCATGTTGTAGCGGGTCTTCAGATGCCGCTTGAGCATCTTCAGCTTCTTGCCGTCCTCGAGGCAGATGATGTATTCCGGCATCACCGATTTCTTGATCGGCACCGCCGGCATCAGCTTCTCCGGCTGCTCCTTCTCCTCCTCGCCTCCCTGCGTCGCCAAGGTCGAGTAGACCAGCTTGATGAGCTGTGGAATGTCCGACACGGCGATGGTGTTATTCGAGAGATGGGAAGCCACGATCTCGGTGGTCAGAGACAGCAGCTCGTTCTGGCTCAATTTCTCGGTCATTGGTCCTCAGATGACATGGCGAAGCAGAGGCGCGCGCTAGGATAACTGGTCTCGACCTGATGGCAAGCCCGATTTTGGCTTCTGAAAGAAAGGCGCAAGTAGCGTGAGTGAGGCTGATCTGGAGCTGGATATCACGGGTGAGGTGTGCCCGATGACCTTTGTCCGCGCCAAGCTGGCTTTGGAGTCACTGACGCTAGGACAGGTTCTGAATATTAAGCTACGAGACGGCGAGCCGCTCCACAACGTGCCGCGCGCACTCCGCGATCATGGCCACGAGATACTCGGCTTGCGTCGAATGTCAGGGAATATTTTCGAGCTGGTCGTCTGTAAGCGGCGCTGAGCGCGCCGTTCCGCCCATATGGGGTGCCGCGTCCGCGGCGTCTAGGCGGCCGGCAGGCCCGATCCACTTCCCCAGGCCTCCAGATCGCAGCGCATCGTATAAGCAGCCACGCGCTCGCCATTCTGGCGGTGGTAGTAGTCGGGGCGCGTACCCACCCGTTCGAAGCCATGCTCAAGATAAAGCTGCTGCGCGGGCAGATTATCGACGGCGACCTCCAGGAACATCTGTCGCGCGCCGACGGCGTAGGCACGCTCCATGCTGGCGCGCAGCAGATGGCCGGCGACGCCGCGACGGCGGTAGGCCGGACCCACCCCGATCGACAGCAGCTCGCTCTCGTCGCCGACGACGCGGCAGAGCGCGAAGCCGACACCGCGCATGGCATCGAAGCCGGCGAGCCCGCCCTCGTGCAGCCGCCCGATCAAGCCGAAGCCGCCCGGCATGGCCAGCAGATGCGCCAAGTCGGAGCGGCTCCAGGCTTCCTCGAAGCAGCTGCGATGCAGCCGCGACAGGCGGCCGAGATCGAACGGGCCGACGGTGCGCACGCTGACCGGGGGCGGCTTGCGTTGAATCGCCATCTCAGGATGTGGCTGCCACCAGCGATGCTCCTGCGCCAATTCGTGCATCCGGCGGCCGCAGGTAGACCGGGCGCGGCGCCGTCGCGACCGTCGGTACGTCCCCCTCCCTGCACCGGCGTCTTGCCATGGCGGCAAGATATCGGGCATCGGGAGCCGCCTCAACCACCGGATCGTCCCGATCGACCATGGCGCGCATCCAGAGGCCCGCGTCGCCCGCCAGCAGGCAGCGGCCCTCGCCGCGCAGCTCGCGCAACGGCAGCAATGCCGGCGGACCGAGTGGACGCAGGTCGGCCGCGAACAGCTGATGGTAGGCCTCGTCGCGCCGGGCATCGAGCGCCACCGCGATCGGCAGCTCCAGGTCCGGGCGCCGCCCGGCCGCCGCTTCCGCCACGACCTCGAGCGTTCCGATGCCGGCGACCGGCAGCTTCAGGGCCAGCGCCAAGGCCCGCGCCACCGCGATGCCGGCGCGGAGGCCGGTGAACTGGCCGGGCCCGATGGTGACCGCGACCATGTCCAGATCGGCCCAGCTCCACCCCGCCTCGCCCATGACGCGGCGGAGCATCGGCAGCAGCCGTTCGGCATGGCCGCGCTCCAGCGGCTCGTGCAGCCAGGCGCGGAGATCGTCGTCCTCGGCGGCAGCCGCCGACAGCGCAGCCCCCGAGGTATCGAACGCCAGCAGACGCAACGGCGGGGATCAGGCGATCGAGCGGACCTCGACCACCTCCGGCACATAATACTTCAACAGGTTCTCGATGCCGTTCTTCAAGGTCACGATCGAGCTCGGGCAGCCGGAGCAGGCACCGCGCAGATGCAGGTAGACGATGCCGCGCTCGAACCCGTGGAACACGATGTCGCCACCATCCTGCGCCACCGCCGGCCGGACCCGGGTCTCGATCAGCTCCTTGATCTGCCGCACGGTGGGATCGTCGGCGCTGGTGTCGCCCTGGCCCAGCCGCGCCCCGGCCAGGGCCGCCGGCTCGCCCGACAGGTAGTGCTCCATGATCGCGCTGAGGATCGCGGGCTTGAGCAGATGCCAGTCCTCGTCGGCCGCCTTGGTGACGCTGATGAAGTCGGCGCCAAGATAAACGCCGGTCACCCCTTCGACCTTGAACACGCGCGCGGCCAGCGGCGACAGCCGGTCGGCCTCGGTCGCGTCGGTGAACTCGGCCACGCCTTCGCCCATGACGGTATCGCCGGGCAGAAACTTGAGCGTGGCCGGGTTCGGAGTCTGCTCGGTCTGAATAAACATGTCCACCTGCTCCGCTGCGGGCCGGGTCATCTATCGTCAGGTCCGCAGGATGTCGATGATCTCCTCGAGCTTGGTGCGTACCCGCAGCAGGAGGAAGCCTTCTCCCGCTAGATGGTTAGGCGTGGCCGCGCTGTCGAGAGGCCCGTTGCTGACCACCCACGGATGCAACGTGGCGCCGAGCCGCAGGCTGGTCAGCAGCTCGGCCCAATTCGCCTGCAGGTTCTTCTCCTGGATCACCGGCGCGAAATCCTTCTCCAGCTCGCGCAGGATCAGGTAGTAGGCGTAGAGCTTGCCCTTGATGCTGTAGAACAGGTTGTCGGCATTGAAGTCGAGGAAGTGGCTGGTGCCCTCGTCGACCTCCTGGGTCAAGGCCGCCGAGGCGGCGCCGAGATCGCCCGAGATCCGGTCCAGCGTCACCAGCAGGTTGTCCGCCCGCCGCTCGTAGACGGCCTTGCCCTGCGCCAAACGCTCATTGTAGCGGCGCAGATCCTCCATGCCGCGGCGGTACTGGCTCTCCGAGCTCGGCTGCACCGGCGTCCCCGACCACTCGAAGATCCAGACGTCGCCAGGATAGTTCAGCCGTCCGGCCGCGCTCTCCAGATCGGGATCGACGGCGCTCGAGCCACGCACGCGGGCGACGCGGTCGCGCAGCTCGGTGGTGAACCGACCGACCGCACCGATCATCCCGGTCTGGTAGGCGGGCATGTTGTCGAGCACGTAGCCCGGCTGGAAGAACGGGTCGTTGGCGACCCAGCGGTGCTGGTTGACCTCGCGGTCGACCAGATCGGCCACCACGGCCACGGCCCGGCTCGCGGAGTCGGGGACGATCACCTCGGCATCGAAGGTGGGATCGTCGTCGATCCGGTGCACCCAGAGCGCTCCGCCGACATAGTAGAGCACGACCAAGCCCATCACGGCGGCCACGCCGATCAGGACACGGCGTGCCCCCCGTCCGGTCCGGTCGACAATCCCAAGTTCGTCCGTGGCCGCCATCCGCCGCTCCTGCCAAGTTGGTCCTGCGCCTCAAGTAGGGGGGACCGACCGCAGCGACAACCACAGGGAAACTATTCGTCGCCGTTACGGCGGTGCGAATTCTCACGCGACCGTGCCGCAACTCCTGGTAAGATTGTAACAGCCTGTCATTTACCCTGGCATATCAGGGAGGCCGCATGGGACGGATCGTGGCCGCCATTGTCCTCGGTGCAGTCGTCGTTATCGTCATCGTGGCGCTGCTGCGTGCACGCCGCTGGCTGTTCTTCGTCTGGAGCGTGCTCCGCCCCGCGGCATGGCCGGCCGCGTTCGGCCTCCTGCTGTTCGCCGTTCTGGGCCTGGTCGATCAGGGGCAGGCGCTCGTCCAGCGTGCGCTGGAGGGAGCGCAGCGGCTGCCCCTCGTGCTGGTCACCCTGCTCGCCGCCGGTCTCATGGGCTATGCTGCGGCGAGCCTGCTGTTCGTGCGCTACGCCCCGATCGTGGCCGGGCTGCGCACGGCCCGGGGGGAGCTGCGGCTCTCGTCGGAACGGTACGACGCCTGGTGCGCACGGCTGCGCCGCACCTTCCCGCTCGTCGTCTTCGCCCAACCGCTCCTGGCCCTGCTGCCCGGCGCGTTGCTGCTCGCCTTGCCGGACCACCGCGACCTCGTCACGCTGGCGCCGCTGACGTGCCTCGGTCTCGTCGTGGCCCTGGGGCTGCTGGGCGCCGACACCCGGCTGCTGCGCGCCCGCCATCCGCCGCAGCGGAAATGGCTCTGGCCGCTGCGCTACCCGGATCTGAGCGACGACGGCATCGCCGACGCCCTCGCGGTCGCGGGCGAGCCTGCGCCACGTCACGCCCTGCATCGCCTGGGCGACGCGCTCCTGGCCGGCATGCTGCCGGGCACGCGGCTGGTCTTCGCGCTGGCCTTCGCGATCGGCGTCGTCATCTTCGTCGCCGCCACGAATCTGCGCACCGACTGGACCGCCGCCCTCGGCACCGCCGCGATCGTCGTCGCCGCCGCCGCGTCGATGGCGGTCACCGGGGCGCTGCTGGCGCATTGGGTGAACCATCGCTTCTCGGTGACGATCCCTTACCTGCTCGGGCTTCTCCTGCTCGGCGCGGGCCTGTTCGCGCGATGGGAGCTGTCGGACAACCATGCGGTGCGCGAGGTGGCGGGCGCCGATCGTGCCGCCGAGCTGGCGCGGGCGCAGGCGAGGCCGACCCTGGAGGAGCACCTGGCCGACTGGCTGCAAGCGCATCGGTCGACGGCGGCCGGGCGCGGCCAGCCCTACCCGCTGCTCGTGGCCGCGGCCGAGGGCGGCGGGATTCGCGCCGCATTGTGGACGGCACTCGCGCTCGGCGAGCTGCAGAGCCGGATTCCCAGCCTGCCGTGCGATCTGTTCGCGATCGTCGGCGTGTCCGGCGGTGCGCTCGGCGCCGCCACCTACGCGGCGATGCTCGCCGACGATCCGCCGGACTGCACGAACGAGCCGGCGGCGGCCGCGCGGCTGCAGGCGCTGGCCCAGCATTACACGCGCAAGGCCAGCGCGGCCTTCGCGCAGGATCTGCTGGCGCCAGCGGCAGCCGGCCTGTTCTTCCCGGACCTCCTGCAGCGTTTTCTGCCCCTGGCGCTGCTGCCCGACCGGCAGACCTACCTCGAGGATGCCTGGGAGCGGGCCTGGGCCGACGCCGAGCCGGCCATGGCCGGGCTCGACCGGCCGTTCCTGTCGCTGTTCCCCGAGCCGCGGCGGGCCAGCCTGCCGGCCCTGTTCCTGGTCGCGAGCGAGGTGGAAGGCGGGCGACGCTGGATCACGAGCAACGTGCGGATCGACAAGAACAGCTTCGCCGATGCCGCCGACACCCTGGCCGGCGCCGAGATCGTGGATACCGACGACCTGCGCCGGCTGACCCCGAAGCCGTTCCCGGTCTCGGCCGCCGCCGGCATGAGCGCCCGCTTTCCCTATGTCAGCCCGCCCGGCACGCTGCATTTCGAAGCCGGCCAGCTGGACAGCTCCGGCCAGACCCTGGCGGAACGGACCTACCACGTCCTCGATGGCGGCGTCGTCGAGGCCTCGGGCGCCGCCACGGCGGGCGAGATCCTGTTGGCGCTGCGCAGCCATTGCGGCGTCGACGTCGATGCCGGTGCGCTCGCCTGCAAGGTCCTGCCGCCCGATCCGAGCCAGCACCGCCCACGTGCCGGCGTGGTGCCCTGCGACGGCGCGGGGGACTGTCTCCACGTCCGCCCCGCCGTGCTGCAGCTGACCAACGCCGCCTGGGACGCGTCGGCCGTGCCTCCCACCCGGCTCGATGCCGCGATACCCGCCTTCCCCGAGCTGCTGGGGCCGGTCGACGCCCTTCTGGCCAGCCGTGACGGGCGCGGGCGCGGCGCGCACGACCGCTTGCAGGGCGACCGCTTCCTCACCGCCGACCAGAGCTGCTTCGCGCTCGACATCATCCTCGACAGCGACGGCAACGGCGACGCCAGCATCGATCCCAAGGTGCCACTGGGCTGGACGCTGCGCCACAGCCATGTCCGCGCCATGCAGGCGCGGATCGTCGAGATTCTGGACCGCGGGGTGCTGCCGGCCGGCCAGCGCGCCGTCGACTTCGCGAGCTGGCGCCAGCGGGTCTACGGCGGCGGCCTGCACCGGCCCTGCGATGTTGCCCTGCCGGTCGCCGCTAGCGCAGATTGAGGAAGCCGACCGCGTCGTAGGCTTGGGCCAGCACCTTCTCCGCGAGCGCGCCGGCGCGCTCGGCACCGTCGCGCAGGATGCGGTCGAGATGGCCGGGGTCGGCCTGCAGCCGGCGCATCTCGCCCGCGATCGGCGCCAGCTTGTCGACCGCGAGCTCGGCGAGCCGGCTCTTGAACTCGGCGAAGCTGGTCTCGGCGTAGATGGCCTCGATCTCCGCGCGCGGGCGCTCGGCCAGCGCGGCGAAGATGGTGAGCAGGTTCGACGCCTCGGGCCGGTTCTGCGGGTCGTAGGTGACGCCCAGGATGCTGTCCGATTTGGCCCGGCGGATCTTCAGCGCGATCGTGTCGGCATCGTCGATCAGGCTGATCCGCGACTGCTCCGAGGGGTCGGACTTGGACATCTTCTTGGTGCCGTCGCGCAGCGACATCACCCGCGTCGCCTCACCCAGGATCATCGGCTCGGGCAGCGGGAACAGCTCGACCGCGAAGCGGCGGTTGAACGAGCCGGCGATGTCGCGGGCCAGCTCCAGATGCTGCTTCTGGTCCTCGCCCACCGGCACGTGCGTCGCCTGGTAGGCCAGGATGTCCGCCGCCATCAGGATGGGGTAGGTGTAGAGGCCGACCGGCGCGTTCTCGCGGTCCTTGCCGGCCTTCTCCTTGAATTGGGTCATCCGGTTGAGCCAGCCGAGCGGGCTCACGCAGCTCAGCACCCAGGCGAGCTGGGCATGCGCGGGCACGCTGCTCTGCACGAACACGATCGAGCGCTGCGGGTCGACGCCGGCGGCGAGCAGCGCCGCCGCCGCCTCGCGGGTGTTGGCCTGCATCTCTGCCGGCGCGTGCAGGGTGGTCAGGGCGTGCTGGTCGACCAGGCAGTAGATGCACTCGTAGGCCGACTGGAGGCTCACCCAGTGCCGGATCGCGCCGAGATAGTTGCCGAGATGGATGCCCGAGGTCGGCTGGATGCCGGAGAAGATGCGGCCCTGCATGGAACGGCTTTCGTGACGTGCTGCAAAACGCGGGCGTTAGGGCACGCTGGCCCTGCCGCCGTCAAGCGCCGGGCGTAGCCCCGAAGCGACCGAGCCGGCCAAGATCGAGCGCACCGGCGAGCCAGGCGGCGAGAAAGAACGTGCCCGCACCGGCAGCCACCATGCCGGCCAGGCCCACGACTCCCGGCATCGCCACCGCCCGCGCGATCAGCAGCACGAGCGCCATCGCCAGCGCGGCACCGGCCACACCGGCGCCGCGCCGGAGCAGCGCACGGTCCGGGAGCAGCAGGCCCCGCCGCCACAGGAGCCAGCCCAGGCCCAGCACGTTGGCCCAGCTCGACAGGGACAGCGCCATGGCGATGCCGACATGGCCGAGCGGGCCGGCCAGCGCCAGCGCCGCCGCGACGTTGACGAGCAGGGCCGCGGCCGCGACCCACACCGGCGTGCGCGTGTCCTCGCGGGCGTAGAACGCGGGGGCCAGCACCTTGTGCAAGACCTGGGCGGGGAGACCCGGCGCCAGCCAGGCCAGCACCTGGCCGGTGGCCAGGGTTGCCGCCGGCCCGAACGCGCCGCGCTCGAACAGCACGTGGATGATCGGCTGCGCCAGCAGCGCGAGGCCGACCGCCGCCGGCAGCGCCAGCAGCAACGCCAGCTCGACCGCGCGGTTGAGCACGTCCCGCGCGCCGTCCAGGTTCCGGGCGGCGAGGCTCATCGCCGGCAACAGGGCGGTGCCCAGCGCCACGCCGACGATGCCTAGCGGCAACTGCACCAGCCGATCGGCGTAGAACAGGTAGGCGACGGTCCCGGCCGGCAGATGGGTCGCGAACCAGCTGCTGACCAGAAGGTTGATCTGCACCACACCGATGCCGATCACGCCCGGGCCGATCAGGCTCACGAGCCGGCGCACCGCCGGCGACAGGCGCGGCGGGCGAGGCCGCGCGGCGAGGCCGGCGCGCCAGGCGGCGAACGCGACCCAGGCGAGCTGGACGATACCGGCCACGGCAACACCCCAGGCCAGCACGCGCGCCGCGGGTTCGGCGGTGGCGCCGCTGACGAGCAGGGCGAGGATCAGGACCACGTTCAGCAGGACGGGCGCGAACGCCGCGGCGGCGAAGCGGTTGCCGGCCTGCAGCAGGCCGCTGAACAGCGCCGCCAGGGAGATCAGCAGGAGATAGGGGAAGGTCACCCGGCCGAGCTCGACCGAGAGGACGAACTGCAGCGAGCCCGGGGCGAAGCCCGCCGCCACCAGGCGCACCAGCCACGGCATCAGCAGCTCGCCGGCGACGACGACCGCGGCCAGGGCCAGGGCCAGCACGCTCAGGGCCTCGCCGGCGAAGCGCAGCGCCGGCCCGTGTCCTTCCTGCGCGCGCATCCGCGTGAACAGAGGCACGAACGCGGCGCTGAACGCACCCTCGGCGAACAGGCGGCGCAGGAAATTGGCGAGCTTCAGGCTGACGAAGAACGCGTCGGCGACCGGCCCGGCCCCCAGGGCGGCGGCGATCAGCAGGTCGCGCCCGAACCCGGCGACACGGGAGAGCGCCGTGAGGCCGCCCACGGTCAAGGCCCCGCGCCCGACGCTCATGCGACGATCAGGACCTCGGCCAGCTGCTTCTGCACCCGCTGGATCTTGTTGCGATGGGTGATCTTCAGCCCGAACACGTCCTTGACGTAGAACACGTCGACCACGCGCTCGCCGTAGGTGCTGATGTGGGCGCTGTAGATGACCAGCCCCAGCTCCTTGAGGGTCTTGGCGAGCTGGAACAGCAGCCCCGGCCGGTCGCGGCCGTTGACCTCGATCACGCTGTGGGTGCGGCTGGCGGTGTTGTCGATCAGCACCCTGGGCTCGACCTCGAACACGTCGGTGCGCTTGGGCAGGTTGCGCTTGCCGGCCAGCGCCTTCTCCAGCCAGATCTCGCCGCGCAGGGCCTTCTCGATATTGTCGCGGATGCGCTCGAGCCGCGCACCGTCGGTCACCGCCAGCCGCGAGGTGGCATCCTGGAAGCCCAGGCTGTCCAGCGCCATGCCGTCCGCGGTGGTGAAGATGTGCGCATCGACGATGCTGACCCCGGACAGCGCCAGCGCCCCGGCGACCTTCATGAACAGGCCCGGATGGTCGGCGGCGTAGAGCAGCAGGTCGGTCCTGGCGCGGAACTCGTCGGTGCGGAAGTCGATGGCGAGTGGTGCTCGCCGGGCGTCGCAGGCGCCGACGACCAGCGCGTGCCGCCGATGCTCCTCGGGCGTGAAGCCCAGCCAATAGCGGGGATCGTGGCGGCCGAGATAGGCCTCGATCGCCTCGGGCGACCAGGGCTCCGCGGGCAGCTCGGCCAGCGCCTCGGCGAGCTTGGCCTTGGCCCGCTCGATGCGACGCGCCCGGCGCCCCTGCGGATCGCCCGCGGCCATGGCGGCCGCGGCCTCGTGGTAGAGCTCGCGCAGGAGCTGGCCCTTCCAGCCGTTCCAGACGCTCGGGCCGACGGCGCGAATGTCGGTGGCGGTCAGCAGCAGCAGGAGCTTCAGCCGCTCCGGCGACTGCACGATGGCCACGAAGTCGGCCACGGTCTGCGGGTCCTCGCTGTCGCGCTTGAACGCGAAGCGGCTCATGTCGAGATGGTGGCGGACGAGCCAGGCCACCGTCTCGGTGGCATCGTCGCTGAGCCCGAAGCGCGGGCAGATGCGCTTGGCGATCTGCTCGCCGATCTCGCTGTGGTCGCCGCCGCGGCCCTTGCCGATGTCGTGCAGGAAGGTCGCGACGTAGAGTTCGCGCCTGGACAGCAGCTTCGGCATCACCTCGGTCGAGATCGGCAGCTCGTCGGCGAGCTGGCCGTTCTCGATCTGCGACAGGATGCCGACGGCGCGGATCGTGTGCTCGTCGACCGTGTAGACGTGGTAGAGGTTGTGCTGCATCTGCGCGACGATGCGGCCGAAGTCCGGGATGAAGCGGCCGAGCACGCCGGCCTCGTTCATCCGGGTCAAGGTCAGGGCCGGGTCCTTGCGCGAGCACAGCATGTCGAGGAACAGCCGGTTCGCCTCGGGGCTCTCGCGGATGCGCTGGTCGATCTTGCCCAGGTGGTTGGTGATCGACGCCAGGGCCTGCGGATGGATGTCGAGCTCGCGCTCCTGCGCCAGATGGAACAGCTCGAGCATGCGGATCGGCTCGCGCTCGAACAGGCCGGAATCGCCGACGTTGAGGCGGTTGCCATGGACCACGAAGCCGTTGACCCGGCGCTGGCCGAAACCGAAGCGCAGCCCCAGGCGCGACTGGCGCAGCTGCTGCTCCTCGAGCGCCGCGCAGAAGATGCGGGTCAACGCGCCCACGTCCTTGGCGACGAGATAGTAGCGCTTCATGAACCGCTCGACCGCGCGCACGCGGTTGCGCTCGCGGTAGCCCATGCGGCGGGCGATCTCGGGCTGCACGTCGAAGGTCAGCCGGTCGTCGGCGCGGCCGGTCAGGTAGTGCAGGTGGCAGCGCACGGTCCACAAGAAGCGCCGCGAGCGCAGGAACCGGCCCAGGGACTGGCGGGTCAGCAGGCCGTGGCGGACCATCTCGGCCGGGTCATGGCCACCGTAGAGGAAGCGCGAGATCCAGATCAGGGTCTGCAGATCGCGCAGGCCACCCTTGCCGTCCTTGATGTTGGGCTCGAGCATGAAGCGCGAATCGCCCATCCGCTGGTGGCGCTGGTCGCGCTCCGCGAGCTTGGCTTCCGCGAACGCGGTCCCTCGCCCGGCCACGATGTCGCGCGCGAACGCCTTGCCGAGCTGGTCGGCGAGCGGTGCCGACCCCCACAGCAGACGGGATTCGAGCAGGGCGGTGCGTACGGTGTGGTCGGTCTGGGCGAGCTTGATCGTCTCGCTGACCGAGCGCACCGCCTGGCCGACCTTGAGGCCGAGATCCCAGAGCTTGTAGAGCAGGAACTCGGAGATCTGCTCGACATGCGGCGTCCGCTTGTAGGGGCAGAGGAAGAGCAGGTCGATGTCCGACCCGGGCGCCAGCTCCTGCCGGCCGTAGCCGCCGACCGCGATGACGGCCAGCTCCTCGCCGGTGGTCGGGTTGGAGCTGCCGTAGACATGCGCCTGGGCGAAATCGAGCGTGCCCTGGATGACCGCGTCCATCTGCAGGCTGAGCTCGTGGAGCACGACCTCGGCACTCCCGCCGGCCTCGAAATAGCTCTTGATGTCCGCACGGCCGCGCTGCAGCTGCTCGCGGAGCTGGGCCAGCAGGGCCGCGCCGACGTTCGGGCCGCGGCCGGGGAACTGCGCGATGTCGTGACGCAGGCGCGACGGGTCCAAAAGCGGGGTATCGAGCGCAGTGGCCATGGTGATCCGAGCAGGCGGCGTGCCTTCACCTCGCGGCGTCGGCGGGTTGGTCGTAGCATAGTGATATGCCTGGAACCATGCCGAGGACGGCAACGGCGCCGTTGCTCTTGTCTCCGGCCGGAAAGGTTCTAGGGTCCGGGCCGTCATGCGTCCGGGACAGGGGTGAGGCTTGAGCGAATTCCTGGCGATGGGGGGCTATGCGGCCTATGTCTGGGCGGCGTTCGGCATGGCCTCGGCGCTGATGGTGGGGCTGTTCGTGCAGAGCCGGCGGTCGGCCCTGCGACGCGCCCGCGAGCTCGAGCAGTTGCGTTCCCGGGTCCGGCCGCCCCGGAGCCGAGCCGTACGGCCGATGCGGCCACGGCGCGAGTCCGATCCAGCAGAACCGAGCGTACCCGAAGGTAATTAATCTTTCAGCAACAGATTGTGCCGTCCATGCGTCTGCGCAAGCAACAGCGTCTAGCCCTGGTCCTTCTGGCCCTTCTGCTCGTCGGCGGCGCCACCGGCTTGGTGCTGGCGGCGCTCAACGACAAGGTGGCGTTCTTCGTCACCCCGACCGACCTCGCCAAGGGCGAGGTCGAGGCCGGTCGCCGCTTCCGTCTGGGCGGTCTGGTCGTGGACGGCAGCATCCAGCGGCAGGCCGACGGCACGGTGCGCTTCGCCATCACCGACAAGGCGCAGCAGGTCGAGGTGGTCTACAAGGGCCTGCTGCCGGATCTGTTCCGCGACGGGCAAGGTGTGGTGACCCAGGGCGTGCTGCGGCCCGACGGCAGCTTCGAGGCGACCGAGGTGCTGGCCAAGCACGACGAGAACTACATGCCCAAGGAGGTCGCCGACGCGTTGAAGCAGGCCGGCTACTGGAACGAGCAGGCAGGAGGGCCGAAGACGCCATGATCGCCGAGATCGGACATTACGCGCTGGTCCTGGCGCTGGGCATGGCCCTGGCCCAGGGCACGCTGCCTTTGTGGGGCGCCGCGCGCCGCGATCCGACCTTGATCGGGGTCGCCCAGCCGGCGGCTTGCGCGCAGTTCCTGTTCGTGACCGTGGCCTTCGCGGCGCTGATGCACGGCTACGTGACCTCGGACTTCTCGATCGCCAACGTCGCCGAGAATTCCCACTCGACCAAGCCGATGCTCTACAAGGTCAGCGGCACCTGGGGGAATCACGAGGGCTCCCTGGTCCTGTGGGTCTGGATTCTCGCCCTGTTCGGCGCCGCGGTGGCCGTGTTCGGGCGCAACCTGCCGCCGGGGTTCCGGGCGCGGGTCCTGAGCGTGCAGGCGCTGATCGGCGTGGGTTTCCTCGCCTTCATGCTGTTCACCTCCAACCCGTTCCTGCGCCTCGATCCGGCCCCGCTCGACGGCCGCGGCCTCAACCCGATCCTGCAGGACCCGGGCTTGGCCTTCCATCCGCCGATGCTCTACCTCGGCTATGTCGGGCTCTCGACCGCCTACTCGTTCGCGGTGGCGGCGCTGATCGAGGGCCGCGTCGACGCCACCTGGGCCCGCTGGGTGCGGCCGTGGACGCTGGCGGCCTGGATCGCGCTCACGCTCGGCATCGCGCTCGGCAGCTGGTGGGCCTATTACGAGCTCGGCTGGGGCGGCTGGTGGTTCTGGGATCCGGTCGAGAACGCCTCGTTCATGCCCTGGCTCGCGGCCACGGCGCTGCTGCATTCCGCGATCGTGGTCGAGAAGCGCGACGCCCTGAAGAGCTGGACCATCCTTTTGGCCATCCTCGCCTTCTCGCTGTCGCTGCTCGGCACCTTCCTCGTCCGCTCGGGCGTGCTGACCTCGGTGCACGCATTCGCCACCGACCCGGCCCGCGGTGTGTTCATCCTGGCGCTCCTCGCCGTCGCCATCGGCGGCTCGCTGCTGCTCTACGCCTGGCGTGCGCCGACCCTGCAGGGCGGTGGCGTGTTCGCGCCGGTCTCGCGCGAAGGCGGCCTGCTGCTGAACAACCTGCTGCTCGCCACCGCGGCCGCGACCGTGCTGCTCGGCACGCTTTACCCGCTGATCCTGGACACGGTCGGCGGCCCCAAGATCTCGGTCGGCCCGCCCTTCTTCAACGCCACCTTCGTGCCGTTGATGGTGCCGCTGCTGGTCGCGGTGCCGATCGGCTCGATGCTGGCCTGGAAGCGCGGCGACCTCGCCGGCGTGACCGTCCGGCTGCTGGCCTCGGCGGCGGCGACGCTGGTGGCGGTCCTGCTCTGGCTGGCGCTGCACGATTTCCGGGCAAGCCTCGCCCTGCTCGGCATCGGGCTCGGGGTCTGGGTGATCGCGGGCTCGTTGAACGAGCTGGCGCTGCGGCTCGGCATCGGCCGGCCGTTCGAGCCGCGGCGCGTGCTGACCCGCGCCCGCGGCCTGCCCCGCGCCGCCTGGGCGATGACCCTGGCCCATGTCGGCCTGGGCGTGCTGATCCTGGGCATCACCGTGCAGAGCGCCGGGCAGGTCGAGCACATCCTGGTCATGCGCCCGGGCGACAGCGTCGATCTGGTCGGCTACTCGGTCCGGCTCGACGGCGTCGGCTCGGTCAAGGGGCCGAACTACACCGCCCAGCGGGCGACGTTCACGGTGACCAGGGACGGCGCTCCCGTCACCGTCCTCGCCTCGGAACGTCGCTTCTTCCCGGTGGAGGGCATGCCCACGACCGAGGCCGGGATCGACACCAACCTCTGGCGCGACCTCTACTTCGTGCTCGGCGACGCCGCCAATGGCGGCGGGTTCGCGGTCCGCCTCTACTACAACCCGCTGGTCCTTTGGATCTGGGGCGGTGCTGGCATCATGGCCCTGGCCGGCCTGATCTCGCTGACCGACCGGCGGCTCCGGGTCGGCGCGCCGCGTCCGGGCCGGCTGAGCGCCGCCGCGGCACCGATGGGAGCTTGAACCATGGACAACACGGCGACACCGGCGCCGCGCCGGCGCTGGCTGCTGTTCGTCATCCCGCTGCTGCTGTTCATCGTGATGAGCGTGTTCCTCGGCATCGGCCTCACGCGCGACCCGAGCACGCTGCCGTCGGCCCTGGTCGGCAAGGCGGCACCCGACTTCGTGTTGCCGCCGCTGGATGGGCGCGACCAGCACGGGCTGAGCCGGGCCGACCTTGGCGGCAAACCGATGCTGGTCAACGTGTTCGCGTCCTGGTGCGTACCGTGCCGGATGGAGCATCCGGTGATCAGCCGGCTGGCCGAAGAGGGCGTCGTGGTCCAGGGGATCAACTACAAGGACCGGCCCGAGGACGCGAAAGCCTGGCTCGGCGAGTTGGGCGATCCGTTCCAGCATCTGGGCGCCGACCGCGACGGGCGCGTCGCGATCGACTGGGGCGTGTACGGCGTGCCCGAGACCTACGTGATCGACAAGAACGGCCGGATCGCCTACCGGCAGGTCGGCCCGATGCAGCCCGAGGACGTCGAGCGCACGATCCTGCCGCTGCTCGAGAAGCTGCGATGACCAAGGCATGGGCGCTGGCGTTGCTGCTGCTGGCGCAGCCGGCGCTGGGCGCGGTCACCCCCGGCGAGATGCTCCCGGATCCGGCCCTGGAGGCCCGTGCGCGCGAGCTGGGCAAGGAGCTGCGCTGCCTTGTCTGCCAGAACCAGTCGATCGACGATTCCGACGCCGATCTCGCCAAGGATTTGCGCCACATCGTCCGCGAGCGCCTCGTCGCCGGCGACAGCAACGAGCAGATCCTGGCTTTCGTGACCGCGCGTTACGGCGATTTCGTGCTGTTGAAGCCGCCGGTCAAACCGGCGACCTGGCTGCTCTGGTTCGGCCCGCCGGTCGTGCTCGTGATCGGCGGTGGGCTGCTGCTGGCCTATTTCCGCGGCCGCGGCCGGGCCGGCGAGGGCGTCGCCGAGCTCGAGCCGGCCGAGCGCGAGCGGCTGGCGCGGCTGCTGGCCGGGGACGGCCGCTCGTGATCGGTCTCGTCCCCGCGTTCGCGCTGATGACCACGCTGGCCGTTCTGGCGCTGCTGTGGCCGGTGTTCCGCCGGCCGACGGTGCCGCCGGCCGAGAGCTACGAGGTCGAGGTCTACCGCGACCAGCTCGCCGAGATCGAGCGCGACCGCGAGCGCGGCGTGATCGGTACCGACGAGGCACGGGCGGGCCGGATCGAGATCGAGCGCCGGCTGCTGCGCGCGGCCGGCAGCCGCGATCCGGCGGCGGTCGAGACGGGTAGCGGCTGGCGCGTACCCGTCGTCGTGGCCGCTCTCCTGGTGCCGACCCTGGCCGCGACGCTCTACGCCAGCCTCGGCTCGCCGCAGGTGCCGGACGAGCCCCTGGCCCAGCGCCAGGACCGGACCGCGCCCCCGAGCGCCCAGCCCGACGTGCAGCAGATGGTGGCCGGCCTCGAGGCCAGGCTCGCCACCCGGCCCGACGATCTCGAGGGCTGGCTGATGCTGGCGCGGTCGCGGGCGGTGCTCGGCAACGCGCCGGGTTCGGCCGAGGCCTACCGGCGCGCGCTCGGCCTTGCCGCCGACGACCCACGGGCGGTCGGCGGCCTGGGCGAGGCGCTGACCGCCGCGGCCGAGGGCATCGTCACGCCGGAGGCGAAGGGCCTGTTCCAGCGCTTGGCGACGATCGAGCCGCGCGATCCGCGCGCCGCCTACTATCTCGGCTGGGCGGACTCGCAGGCGGGCGATGCGCGGACGGCCCTGCAGCGCTGGCGCGATCTGCTGGCCGCGACCCCGGCCGATGCGCCGTGGCGACCGCGGGTGGTCGAGGCGATCCGGGGCGCGGCCACCTCCCTGCAGCTCGACCCGGACACTGTGCTGGCCGAAATTCCGGCGCCGGCGGCGGCACCGCAGCCGAGCGCCGCCGACGTGGCGGGGGCCTCGGCCATGTCGCCGGAGCAGCGCCTGGAGATGATCCGCGGCATGGTCGAGAAGCTGCAGGCAAAGATGGATGCCGACGGCGGCGACGTCGAAGGCTGGCTCCGCCTCGCCCAGTCGCGCGAGGTACTGGGCGAGACCGACCGCGCCAAGGCGACGTTCGAGCGGGCGCTGCAGCTCCATCCCGACGAGCCCGCGCTGCTGAAAGGCTACGGCCAGGTCCTGCTCGGCCCGGTGCGTGGCGACACCGGCCTGCCCGAAGTGACCGACGCCGCCAACGCGCAGTTTCTCAAGGCGTCCGGCCTGCGGCCCGAAGACCCGGAGGTGCTGTGGTTCCTCGGCATCCGCGCCCTGCAGGAGGGCCGCAAGGACGATGCGCGCAGCGCGTGGCAGAAGGTGCTGGCGCAGATCGACCCGAGCCAGCCCGAGTACCAGGATCTGAAGTCGCGTCTGGCCGCCCTGGGCAGCTGAGCACGCCGATCGACGGCGGCGCGTTCGCGCTTCGTTAACCCCTGCGTGGCATCAGTGGAGGCATGCACCGCAGCGGTGCGGAGAGCCGTCCCGTGTCCGTCCAAGGCGTGCCGTCCCTCGACCTTCTACCGCGCACCTTCCTGGAATGGGGCGTGTCGGTCCCGTTCACGACCGCCCTCCTGGCCAGTGCCCGGATCCGCCCCGGCCGGCGCGGCCGGCCGGAGATGATCATGGCCAACCCGTCCGGAGGGCGCGGGCTGTACGTGTTCGATCTGGCGGCCGCACCCGACGTCGCCAGCCTCACCCTGCACGACCGGCTGCTGCTGGAGCGGCTGCTCGCCCTGCCGGCGGTGACTCCCTCGGCCATCCGCGATGCGGCGCGGGCGGTGGCGCTCGAAGGGGCGGCCGGGCGCAAGGCCGCGCGTGGGGCCGTTCGCGCTGCGGAGGACGACGCGGCCATGCGGCTGCTGATGCAGTTCCATCTGGTCACCCGCCTGCTCGAGGAGAACGGCCTGGAGCGGGTCGACTGGACGAGCTTGAGCGGCGACGACCGCGAGCTGCGTGCCCACATCCGCCGTCTGCTCGACCGCGTGGCGCCGCAGCTCGGCATCCCCGTCGAGGGGCTGTTCGCGCAAATCGAGGCGATCGCCGATCTGGCCATGCCCATCGGCACGCCGATGGAGGGCAGCAAGGCGAGGAACGAGGTCATGCTGGCACGTCTGCGCACCTTCACGGCCTCGCTGGCGCGCTGGTCGGTGGGCGAGAGCGGGCCGGCGGCGCTGGAGACCCAGTCGTTCCTGGAGGTCGCGGAGCGAACCGTGCGCGAAGGCGCGCAGGCCCAGGATGCGGCCCGCGAGCTGCTCGGCCGCGTCACCTTGCTGTTGCGGGACTGGCGGCAGCCGGCAGGCGAGCGCTGGCGTGCGCTGCTGACCCGGCCGGAATGGCTGCTCGATGGCTGGAGCCAGGTCTGCGGCCAATGGGAGGCGGTCGCCCGCGACGAGCGCGCCGCCCAGCGTCAGCTCCTGCAGCAGATGCTGGCCGCCCTGCCGATGCTCGATCCGCAGCGCCGGGCGGGCACGGTGGCACCCGAAGCCGCGGCGATCCGCTTCGATCGCGGCCGGCGCGTGAAGCTGCACGAGGACTGGCGCACGGGACTGGCCGTGGTCGACGGCCGCGTGCGCGCCGAACTGATCCGGGCGGCGACGGCATGAGCAGCCGGGCGACGCGGCCGGCGCTCGACCGGGACATGGTGGCCGCCAGCGACGAGCAGCTGCTGCGCGTCGTGGGCCTGATCGACCGTCTCGACCATCGTGGCGACGTGGACGGGCTGCTGGGCCCGGTGCGCGACCGGCTGGCCCTGCTGCGGCCGGCGCGGCCGCTGACGCTCGGGCGGGTGCTGGTCCTGCCGTTCGAGGATCTGCTGGTGCCCGCGGGCGAGGCGTGGCCGAATCGATGGTGCTTTCCGCGCGAGCGCCTGGCGGAGCTGATCGGGCAGGTCACGGCGAGCCTGCCCGGATCGATGCTGGCCGGCTTGCGTGCCCGTGCCGCCGGGCAGAGCATGATCTCGGCCGAGATCGTGCAGGAGATCGGCGCGGCGCTGTGGCCGGCGGCGGCCGTGATCGTCGCCGATCGGGCCGCGGATGGCGGCACGGCGCCGGATCTGGCCGCCCAGCTGGCCGGCATAGCGCCGCTGCTGACGCTGGCGCCGACCCTGGTTCCCACCGTCTGGGAGCTGCCGCCGCGGCCGATGGGCGCCTTGCCGAAGCCGGCGGTGACGCTGCTGCTCGAGCCGCTGCGGCTGGCCGTGCCCTTGGGCGAGATCGCGCTGCAGGCCGTGCTCGAGCTCTTCCTGCTGCGCGCGGCCAACCCGCTCGTCGTGCTGGAGCCGTTGCGCTTCGCCGAGTTCGGTCTTGCCGCCGGCGCGCGCGAGGCGTTGCTGCACCGGCTGGTCCAGCGGCGGATCGCCGACATGCGCGAGGGGACGGCCAGGCTTGCCGCTGCCGCCGCCCGCCCCGGCGGCCGGCCGGATGCCGCACTGCTGCTGCGCCTCGTGGCCGAGCTGGAAGCGCTCGACGGACGCTGGCCGCTCGACGCGACGGCACGGAGCGAGCTTGCGGGCATCCGCGACACGGTGACCACCTGCGTCGGCCGTGGGATCGAGACGGCGGTCCGCGACGGCATCCTGGATCAGTTGGGCCGGATCGAGGCGAGCGACGCCCTGGGCGACGACGGCCTCGAACGGCTGGAGGAGGTGGCGCGCCATACCCGCCGGCTCGGCCTCGCCGGCGCCAGGCTCGGCCTCGCCGCCACGCCGGACAGCCTGCTGGCGCCGTACCTGCAGCCGTTCCGCGACGTGATCGGCAAGAGCGGCGGCAGCGCCCGGACCACCGGCGCGGGCCTGATCGAGCAGATTCGGGTGGCCGAGCTGCTGTTCGGGTCCGACGTGGCGATGCAGCTCTACCACGCGCAGCGCGAGGCCGGTGGCCGCGCGGCGTCGTGAGCTCGGCCCGTGGCGTCGCTATCTCCAGCGTTGGGCGGCCGCGTCGTCGCCGGCCCGCGCTTCGACCCAGCGCTCGCCGTCGGCCGTCTCCTCGAGCTTCCAGAACGGTGCCTTGGTCTTCAGCCAGTCGATGAGGAAAGCGCACGCTTCCAACGCGGCATGGCGGTGCGCGGAGGCGGTTGCCACCAGCACGATGGCCTCGCCGGGGAGCATGCGGCCGACCCGGTGCACGATCAAGGAGGCCTGCAGCGGCCAGCGCCGGTGCGCCTCGGCCTCCAGCCGCTCGAGCTCGCGCTCGGTCATGCCCGGATAGTGCTCGAGGCTCATCGCGGCGACCGGCTCGGCGCCCTCCCCGCCGCGGACCAGGCCCACGAAGCTGGCTACGGCACCGATGTCGGTACGGCCGTTCGCGAGCCGGCCGAGTTCCAGGCCG
This sequence comes from Geminicoccaceae bacterium, assembly GCA_039808865.1. Classification (GTDB taxonomy): domain Bacteria; phylum Pseudomonadota; class Alphaproteobacteria; order Geminicoccales; family Geminicoccaceae; genus Benzoatithermus. The sequence goes on along the minus strand of JBDHTW010000034.1, from coordinate 9,917 downwards.
ACGTCGAACGGCTCCGCCTGCACCCGCACCATCTCAGCCGCCGGTCACCGGCGGGAAGAACGCGACCTCGTCGTCCGCGCGCAACGGCGCATCCTCGGCCACGTATTCCTGGTTGACCGCGCAGCGGACCACGCCTGGGCTGGCCAGCGCCTCGGCGAAGCCCGGATGGCGCTCGGCCAGGAAGACCTTCAGAGCCGCCACCGAGGCGACCTCGGCCGGTGCCTGCACCGTCTCCTCGGCGCGGCCGACACGGTGCTTGAGCCAGGCGAAATAGCGTATCCTCATGCGGCCACCGGTAGGCGAAGGAAGGTTCAGGCGCGCTCGACGCCCTTGACGCCGGTCGTGCCCGCGCGGGTCGGCTCGAGCATGTGGCGCAGGCCGGCCTGCAGGTAGTCCCAGCCGGTCACCAGCGTCAGCACCGCGGCGAGCCACAGGCCCCACCAGCCGATCGCCTCGACCGGCAACCAGGCCGGGCCGGCCTTGCCGACGAGCAAAAAGCCCAGTGCCGCCATCTGCACCGCCGTCTTCCATTTGGCCAGCCGGCTCACCGGCAGCCCGACACTGACCTCGGCCATGTACTCGCGCAGGCCCGAGACCGTGATCTCACGCAGCAGGATGATCAGCGCGGGCAGCAGCGGGGCGCCGTCGAAGCCCACCAGCATGACCACCGCCGAGGCCACGAGCAGCTTGTCGGCCACCGGGTCGAGCCAGCGGCCGAACAGCGACTGCTGCTGCCAGTTGCGGGCGAGATAGCCGTCGACGTAGTCGGTCGTGGCCGCCACCGAGAAGATGGCGCAGGCCACGTAGCGCGCCCAGTCGTCGTCGACATAGAACGTCAGCACCAGCAACGGGATGCAGACGATCCGGCTGACGGTGAGAAGATTGGGCGTGCTGGTCAGCATGGCTGGCTCTACCTCGGCTCAGGCGCCGTCGTGAAAGAAGTCATGGATCGCCTTCGCCACCGCCCGATCGATCCCTGGGACCCGCTCCAGGTCCAAAAGGCCCGCCTGCGCGACCCCCCGCGCCGAGCCGAAATGGTTGAGCAACGCCCGCTTGCGCTTGGCCCCGACCCCCGGCACCTGATCCAGCACCGAGCGCCCGATGTCGCGCGCCCGCTTGCCGCGATGGGTCTGGATCGCGAATCGATGCGCCTCGTCACGCAACCGTTGCACAAAATAGAGGACCGGATCGCGCGGGTCCAGGGCCAGCGGCTCGCGGCCGGGCAGGAAGAATCGCTCCTGGCCGGCATTGCGCTCCGGGCCCTTGGCGACGGCGAGGATCGGCAGATCGACGAGGCCGAGCTCGCCCAGCACGGCCTGCGCCGCGGCGAGCTGGCCGGCACCGCCGTCGATCACGACGAGATCGGGCCAGCCGCCGCCGGCCCGCTCGGGGTCCTCCTTGATCAGCCGCGCGAACCGGCGCTGCAGGACCTCGCGCATCATCGCGTAGTCGTCGCCCGGCACGAGTTCGGCGCCCTTGATGTTGAAGGTACGGTAGGCCTTCTTGTCGAGGCCCTCCGGGCCGGCGACGATGAAGGCGCCGATCGCGTTGCTGCCCTGGATGTGGCTGTTGTCGTAGACCTCGATCCGCGCCGGCGTCTCGGCCAGGTCGAAGCGCTCGCCGAGCTGCTCGAGCAGCGCTTCCTGGCTCGCGGTGTCGGCCAACCGGCGGGCCAGGGCCTGACGGGCGTTGGTGGTGGCGATCTCGACCAGCTGCCGCCGGTCGCCGCGCTGCGGCACCAGGAGCTGCACCTTGCGCCCGGCGCGCAGCGTCAGCGCCTCGGCCAGCAGCGCCTGCTCGGCCGTGGGCTCGGCCAGGAGCAGCAGCGGCGCCGGCACCCGCTCGGCGTAGAACTGGGCGAGAAACGCGGCCAGGATCTCGCCGGGCGCGGTATCCTTGGTGTGCACTGGATAGTAGGCCCGGTTCCCATAATTGCGGCCGTTGCGGTAGAAGAACACCTGCACGCAGACCTGCCCGCCCTCGTGGTGGGCCGCGATCACGTCGGCATCGGCGACGGCTTCGGTGTTGATGCCCTGGCGCGCCTGCACGTGCGCCATCGCCTTCAGCCGGTCGCGCAGCACGGCCGCGCGCTCGAAGTCGAGCTGGTCGCTGGCCTGCTGCATCTCCTCCTGCAGCCGGACCTGCACCTCGTCGGAGCGACCGGAGAGGAACTGCCGCACCTCGGCGACGATCCGGCCATAGGCCTCGAGGCCGATCCGGCCGACGCAGGGGGCCGAGCAGCGCTTGATCTGGTACTGCAGGCACGGCCGGCTGCGGGTCGAGAACACGCTGTCCCGGCAGCTGCGCAAGGGGAACGCCTTGAGCAGCGCGTTCAGGGTCTCGTTGACGGCACCCGCCGACGCGAACGGGCCGAAATACTCGGTATCGGCGCGCTTGGCGCCCCGATGCTTGCCGATCAGCGGGTAGGCGTGGCCGTGGCGGACGAAGATGTAGGGAAAGCTCTTGTCGTCGCGCAGGACGATGTTGAAGGTCGGCCGGTAGCGCTTGATCAGGTTGGCCTCGAGCAGCAGCGCCTCGACCTCGCTGCCGGTGGTCACGAACTCCATCGACCGGGTGAGGGCCACCATCCGCTGCAGCCGCGCCGACAGGAGCTGCGGCTTCGCGTAGGCCGGCACGCGCTTGCGCAACGCCTTGGCCTTGCCGACGTAGAGCACGTCGCCCTTCTCGTCGAGCATGCGGTAGACGCCGGGCTCGTTCGGCAGGGTCGGGAGCAGGCTGCGGATCAACGCCGCCCCGGCGGGTGTCGCGGCCGGGGTCGGGCTGGCGATGGGATCCGGGCTGACGTCGACCATGCGCGCTTAGTGGGGATGGGCGGTGCGCCGGTCAAGCCCGCCGGCCGGTGTCACCCGGTCTGCATGCCATGCCGGACCGCCAGCCGCTTCAGGGGCGGCACCCGCTCGATCGCGTTCAACGCCAAGCTGCGCGCCACCCGCACCGGCGCCAGCTCGGCCGCGAACAGCCGCACCAATCCGTCGGTCAGCCACAGCCGCTGGGTGTTCTCGCCCCGCCTGGCCCGGGCATAGGGCAGGAGCGCCTCGCCCGAGCCGGGATCGAGGCCACGTGCGCGCGCCGCCACCAGCGCATCGACCAGGGCGGCGACATCGGCCACGCCCATGTTGAAGCCCTGCGCGTGGATCGGGTGGACGCCGTGCGCGGCGTCGCCGACCAGAGCCACGCGGGGTACGACATAGTGCCGGGCGTGCTGCGCCCCCAGCGGGTAGACCGCGGGGCCGCTGTCCAGCTCGACCTCGCCCAGGGCGCCGTCCGTGGCGGCGGCCAGCGCCGCGAGCAGCTCCGCTTGCGGCAGGGCCGCGAGACGGCGCGCCTCGGCCGTCGGCTCGGCCCAGGTGATGCCGGTCCGCTGCCGTGGCAGCGGCAGGGTCGCCAGGGGCCCACCGGGGCGCAGCCACTCCCGGACCCCAACATGTTGCGGCCGCACGGCGCGCAGGATCATGGTCAGGGCCTGCTGATCGTAAGCCCAGCGATCGATGCCGATACGGGCCAGCGTGCGGATACGCGAGCCACGCCCGTCGGCGCCGACCACGAGCTTGGCGTCCAGCACCCGGCCGTCCGCCAGCGTCACCGCGGCAACGCCGCCGGTCCGCTGCAGCGCCGCGACCTCGCCCTGCAGCAGGGCCGCCTCGCCGGCCCGATCGAGGAAGGCCTCGAGCAGCGCCCGGCGCAGCGCCGTCTGCTCGACGCCGGCGCCGAATGGCTGCCCGCCATGCTCGGCGCTGTCGTAGTGCACCCGGACACCGCCGACGACGTCGACCACCTCCGCCCGCTCGATGGCCGCCGTGTACGGGCCGACCTGCTCCCAAACGCCGAGCCGGCGCAGGATGGCCACGCTGCCGCCGAGCAGGGCCAGCGCGCGGCCATCCGGCCGGGCATCCAGGATCGAGGCCAACGGCTGGCGCTCGACCAGCTTCACGCCCACGCCCACCCCGACCAGGGCCACGCCGAGCAGGAGGCCGGCATGGCCACCGCCCACGATCAGCACCTCGACGCTCGACCGTTCGCTCATGCCGAGCTAGTTGCCGCAAGCACGACGCGCCGTCCAGCCCGGGCTCAGGCCGGCGCAGCCGTGAACAGCTCCAGCTCGATCGGATCGCTGACCCGCTTCATCAGCGCCGCCTTCAGCTTCTGCAGGGCCCGGTGCTCGATCTGCCGCACCCGCTCCTTGCTGATACCGAGCCGGACCCCCAACTCCTCGAGCGTGCGGCCATCCTCGCTCAGCCGACGCTCGCGGATGATGGTCTGCTCGCGCTCGCTGAGCTCGGCCAGGGACGCCGCCAGCCAGCGCGAGCGCTGGCGGCTGTCATGGTTGAGCGTGACGTTGTCCTCCGGACTCGGCCGGTCGTCGGCGAGGAAATCCTGCCACGCATCCTCCCCCGAGGCGGCGATGGTCGCGTTGAGCGACTGGTCGCCACCCATCAGCCGCATCTCCATGGCCTCGACCTCGGCCACCTCGACCGAGAGTTCCTCGGCGATGTAGGCCTTGCCGGCTTCGTTCAGGTGGCCGTAGCGCCCGTCGTCGATCTTCGCCCGCAGCCGGCGCAGGTTGAAGAACAGGGACTTCTGCGCCGCCGTGGTTCCGGTCCGCACGACCGACCAGTTGCGCAGGATGAAGTCCTGCATGGCGGAGCGGATCCACCAGGCCGCATAGGTCGAGAAGCGGACGTCGCGCTCGGGCTCGAACCGCGCCGCCGCCTGCATCAGCCCGACCACCCCCTCCTGCACCAGATCAGCCAAAGGCAGGCCATAATTCTTGAACCTACTGGCCGTGCTGATCACGAGACGCATATAGGACTGGATCAGCTCGTGCAGCGCCCGCTCGTCCTTCTCGGAGCGCCAGCGACGGGCGAGGTCGAGTTCGTGCTGACGTGACAAGAGCGGCGCGTTCATCGACTCGCGGATCAGGCGGCGACTGGCCCGTTGCGCGTCGACGGTGTCGCTCATCGCCATGGCATTTGCCTCCGTTGCGGGGACCTGGGATCAGGCACTCCTGCCATGAACAGGTCATGGCGCTTTCGGTGCCTTGTTTAGCAAGCAGTACGCGGCGGATTCGGCGCCGGATCAGGTGGCACACGCCAATTTGACCCGCCGCACCGGCCTCGCTAGGAGGGCGGACCAACCCGGGCGGCGGATGGGCGATGGCGACGGCAGCCAATGTCTCGGCAAGAGTGCGGATTTACGGTAAAGTCCAAGGAGTTTGGTTTCGGGCATGGACGGCCCGCGAAGCCCAGTTTCTCGGGTTGAGCGGATGGGTCCGCAACCGCTCGGACGGCTCGGTCGAGGCCGTCTTTCAAGGCGACGGCGCGGTCGTGGCCGAGATGATCGCGCGTTGCCGGAGCGGCCCGCCGGCAGCCCGGGTAGACCGAATCGAGGAATCGCCGGAACTGGAGCCCGTGCCAGCAGGTTTCGTGCAGAAGCCGACCTGCTGACCGGGAGCAGCAGCGGCACAACGGAGATGACGACAGACCATGCCGCAACAGCACAGCGCCCTGACCTGCCGCATGCCGGCGACGACGCGGCGCCGGGCCAGCCTATGGCTTGCCGGGGGCATCGCCGCCAGCATGGTCCCCGGCATCCGTACGGCCATGGCGGCGCCGCAGAACACGACGTTCGACGTCTACCGCAAAGGCAGTCGCATCGGGGTGCACGAGATGCGCTTCACGCCCAGCGGTGACGGGCTCAGCGTGTCGAGCAACGTCGAGCTGGCGGTGAAGATGGCCTTCGTCACGGTCTATCGCTACGCGCAGGCCGGGACCGACGAGTGGCAGGGCGGCATGCTGGTGGGCACCCGCATCGAGACCGACGACGACGGCAAGAAGACGCTCGTCGTGGCGCAGGCGCGTGGAGGCAAGCTCGCGGTCGAGGGTCCGACCAAGGCGTACGAGACCGATCTCGGCTCGATGACCGATCTCAGCTTCTGGAACGATGCGATCACCGGTGCCCCGCCCCTGATCGACAGCCAGACCGGCGAGCTGATCCGCATGGCGGTGCAGACCGACACGACCGAGGTCGTCCAAGTGCTCGGGCAGCCGGTCGAGGCGCGTCGTTACGAGATGGCAGCGACCAAGGGCCGCTCGGGCACCGTTTGGTACGACTCGACGGCGCGGCTGGTGAAGGCGGTCGTCGTCACGCGCGGCGAGACGCTGAACTACGAGCTCGCGGCCTGAGGCGGCAGCAGCGACAGGCCGTCGGGTCCGGCGGCGACGTAGCCGCGGTCGGTGAGCTTGAGATGCGGGATCACCGGCAGTGGCAGGAAGGCGAGCTGCAGGAGCGGTTCCTGCAGCTCGCAGCCGCAGGCGGCCGCCGCGGCCCGCAACGGCCGTAGCCGTGCCTCGACGAAGCCGAAGCCGCGATCGCTCATCAGGCCGGCCACCGGCAGCGGCAGGTCGGCCAGGACCGCGCCGTCGCGGACGACCACGGCCCCGCCCTGCAGCCCGATCAGGTGGTTCACGGCGGCCGCCATGTCGCCGGCGGTGTCGCCGGCGACGATCAGGTTGTGGCTGTCGTGGCCGATGCTGGTCGCGATCGCGCCATGCAGCGGCCCGAACCCGGTGACCAGCCCGTTGCCGATATTGCCGTTGCGGCCATGCCGCTCGAGCACGGCGAGCTTGGCCACGGGCCCGGTGCAGGCGCCCAGCGTCAGATGATCGGTGATCAGCGAGAACGGACGTGCACCGATGACGGGCGTGTCCCCGTCGGCCGCGAAGGCGAAGGCGCCGGCATCGACGGGACCGCGCCGGATCGAGCCGTAGCCGACGGGAGCCGGGTGGGTACGCCCGGCGAACAGCTCCGGCTCGACGACACGCCCGCCGCAGATCACCTGCGCCACCGCCACCTGCTCCAGATCGTCGAGCAGGACGAGGTCGGCCCGATAGCCAGCGCCGACGACGCCGCGATCGGCCAGGCCGAACGCCATGGCGGCACCGAGCGAGGCCGAGCGGTAGACGGCCAGCGCCGGCGCGCCGGCCGCGATCGCCTTGCGCATCGCGGCGTCGATGTGCCCCTCCTCGACGATCTCCAGCGGGTTGCGGTCGTCGGTGCAGAAGGCGATGCGCGGCCAGGTGAGGTCGGTCAGCAGCGGCGCCAGCGCCTGCACGTTCTTCGCGATCGAGCCCTCGCGCATCAGCACGACCATCCCCTTGGCGAGCTTCTCGCGTGCCTCCTCGAGCAGCGTGCATTCGTGGTCGGTGCGGATGCCGGCCGCAAGATAGCCATTGAGCGGCAGGCCGCGCAGCAGTGGCGCATGTCCGTCGATGTGCGCGCCGGCGAAGGCCGCGAGCTTGGCGAGCAGGCCCGGATCCTTGGCGAGCACGCCCGGGAAGTTCATCACCTCGGCCAGGCCCAGGGCCGCCGGATGGGCGCGCAACGGCAGGAGGTCGTCGATCTCGAGCCGGGCGCCGGCGGTCTCCAGCTCGGTCGCCGGCACGCACGAGCTGAGATTGACGCGCAGGCTCATGGCGAGGCTCTCGCTCGCCGCGAGGAAGTAGCGGATCCCCTCGACCCCCAGCACGTTGGCGATCTCGTGCGGGTCGCAGATGGCCGTGGTGGTGCCGCGCGGCAGGACGCCCCGCTCGAACTCGGCCGGCACCACGAGGGAGCTCTCGATGTGCAGGTGCGTGTCGATGAAGCCCGGGGCGACGATCCGGCCGCCGGCATCGATCTCGCGCCGGCCGCGGTAGCTCTCGTGGGTGCCGACGATCCGCTCGCCACAGACCGCGATGTCGCCCGGATCGACGGTGCCGGTGGCGGTGTTCAGAATCCTCGCGTTCCGGACCACCAGGTCGGCCGGCTGGCGGCCCGCGCCCTGGTCGATTCGCCGCGCCAGCTCGTCCATGCCCGCTCCCGCTCAGCCGATCCCAGCCAACGGGCCGGCCACGGCGACCGCTCCCGTCTTCTCGAAGGCTTAAGCGGTTTTCGTGCCGGCTGCACGCATCCCCGACAGATGCCGGCTCAGGCGCGGACGCGGCGGCGTCCAGTGGCCGAACGCGGCCGGGGGGCACCGCGCTGCTCGGCCCGCATGACGGCCTCGAGCCCGGCAGCCCCGGTCCTGGCCTCGGCGTGCGCCAGACGCGGCAGCATGGCCGCCTCGTCGACCCCGGTCACCAGGAGCTCCCGCAGCCGCTCGTAGCGCGTGTGCAGACGCGCCAGCACCACCGCCCGACCGGTCTTGTCCTCCGACATATGTCCCGCCCCCACAGCTCGACTTGCGTCGCAACAGGCTAGGGGGTTCGGCGGCAGTAAAATGTGAGAAAACTCACAAATCGGCCCACACGTCGTCGGGCGTCACCGGACCAGGCGCCGACCGCTGGCCCGGTCGAACAGGTGGATTTGGTCGAGCTGCGGCTGCAAGCCGATGCGCTCGCCCGGCGTCAGCGGGTGGCGCTCGCGGAACACGGCCTTGCACTCGATCCCGGCCATCCGGGCGACGACCAGCGTCTCGGCGCCGGTCGGCTCGACCACCACCACCTCGGCCGGCAGGCCCTCGCCGGCCGGGCGCAGCTGCAGATGTTCGGGCCGGACGCCATAGACGATGTCGCCGGCGGTGCCGATCGCGGCCCCGTCCGGCAGCGGCAGGCTGGTGCCGTCACCGGCGATGGCCGCGGCCGCACCATCGTCGCGCCTTACCGTGGCGTCGATGAAGTTCATCGCCGGCGAGCCGATGAACCCGGCCACGAACAGGTTGGCCGGGCGATCGTAGAGCTCGAGCGGCGCCCCCATCTGCTCGACCACGCCGTGCTGCATGACCACGATCCGGTCGGCCATGGTCATCGCCTCGATCTGGTCGTGCGTGACGTAGATCGCGGTGGTCTTCAGCCGCTGGTGCAGCTCCTTGATCTCGGTGCGCATCTGCACGCGCAGCTTGGCATCGAGATTGGACAGCGGCTCGTCGAACAGGAACACTTGCGGGTCGCGGACGATGGCCCGGCCCATGGCGACGCGCTGGCGCTGCCCACCCGAGAGCTGGCGCGGGTAGCGGTCGAGCAGGGACTCCAGCCCGAGGATCGCCGCCGCCCGGCCGACCCTCTGGTCGATCAGGCCGGTCTCCGCCTTCGCCAGCTTGAGCGAGAAGGCCATGTTCTGCCGCACGGTCATGTGCGGGTAGAGGGCGTAGTTCTGGAACACCATGGCGATGTCGCGGTCCTTGGGTGGGACGCGGTTCACCACCCGCCCACCGATCGCGATCTCGCCCTTCGTGATCTCCTCGAGGCCGGCTACCATGCGCAGGAGGGTCGATTTCCCGCAGCCCGACGGGCCGACCAGCACGACGAACTCGCCGTCCGGGATGTCGATCTCGACCGCATGGAGGATGTGCACGCTACCGAAATACTTGTCGACCTTGCGGATCTCGACCGACGCCATCTGCCTCTCCCGTTGCGGCGCCTGCAGGCGCCCGTTCTGGTTTGCCGGCGAGCCGGCAGCGCGGCAGAGCCGCGGCCGGATGATGGCCTTCCTGGACGCGAGGTGCAATCCGCGACCTGTGTACCTGCGGCGCGCGCGGCCCGGCCGCGGTCCTCGTCGGCGCGCCACGTGACGGCGGGATTCCGCGAGCTCGCACCCCCGCCCGAGCTGCGCGCGCGGGTCGACCGGTTCTGGCTGCGGTCGGCGAGCGGCATCGCGACGCCGCCGATCCTGGTGCTTCCCGACGGCTGCATGGACCTGATCTATCGCTGCACGATCGCGCCCGACGGCATGGTCGGCGACGGCACGCTGCTGCTCAGCGGCCCGGACCGGCGCCCGCGCCACGTCGCCGCCGGACCCGGGACCGCCTTCGTCGGTGCCCGCTTTCATCCGGCCGAAGCGCGCGCCGTGCTGGGCGTCGACGCCGCGGATCTGGTCGACGCCGGCACGGTGGCGGCGGCGGTCTCGGCCAGGCTCGCCGC
>JBDHTW010000033.1:0-41083 GCA_039808865.1 Geminicoccaceae bacterium | reverse complement strand
CCGACCAGTCGGCGAACAGGGCGTAGTCGTTCTCGGCGTAGCGCTCGACCACCGCCCGGCCGAGGTCCGCCTTGCTCTTGAAATGATGGAAGAAGGCACCTTTGGTCAGCCCGGTGACGCGTAGCACGTCGTCGAGCGAAGTGCCGGCATAACCCTGCTCAAGGATCAGCCGCTCGGCGGCGACCAGTAGCCGCTCGCGTGTCCCGTCACCCTTGGTAGCCATCGCAGCTCATCCCGACCGACCGGTCTGGTATAAGAATCTAGCGCTGACTTGCAAGTCCAATATCCTTATCAGAAGCATTCATATTGACAGAACCGACCGGTTGGTAAAAACGGAAACAGACCAAATGGTTTGGTTCTGTCGGCGAGCATGTCGCCGGCACGTCAAGCAGGGAGCGAATTCATGTCCAGCATGCTCAACGGCGTCGATCGTGATGCGCTGCAGGCGACGATCACGGCCGTGCGGACCCGGCCCGAGCTCGGCGCGTTCACGTTCCGACTGGAGAACCAGTGGGCGCAGGGCGGACTCAACCGCTCACGGATCGACGACTTTCATGGCACCTGCGCCGAGCTGCGCCATGCGGTGCCGTTCGAGCTGGTCAACGACGAGCCGGCGGTACTGCTCGGCGGCGACCAAGGGCCGAATCCGGTGGAGTTCGTGCTGCATGCGCTGGCCGGTTGCCTGACCACGTCGCTGGTCTACCATGCCGCGGCACGTGGCATCCGCGTCGAGGGCGTACGCACGCGCTTCGAAGGCGATCTCGACCTGCGCGGCTTTCTCGGGCTGTCCCCCGAGGTCCGCAATGGGTACAGCGCAATCCGCGTCGTCTTCGACATCGCAGGCGACTCGAGCGAGGCCGACAAGGCCACGCTCATGGCGATGGCGCAGGCGTACTCGCCCGTGTTCGACATCGTCTCGCACGGTGTGCCGGTGAGCTGCCGGCTGGCCGAGCCCTTGGCGGTGGCCGCCATGTAGCGGCGCCTGACCCCCGGGCATAGGTCTCGATCATCGGGCGCACGCCGCTCAGCGCGCTGAAGGCGAGCGTGTCCTCGGAATCCGCGGCCACGCCCGACGGCCAGCCCTGGATCGAGCGGCGCTGGCCGACGAGCTGGAACGGCGAGACCTCGATCGGCTCCGGGTAGCACCGACGACGAGGAGCTTGCCGCCGACGCCGAGGCCGTCGATCACCGCGCTCATCGCCTTGGCGTTGGTGACGGTGGCCAGGACCAGGGCAGCACCACCCAGGGCCGTCAGCCGCTCGGCCACGTTCTCCGCCCGGCTGCCGATGTAGTCGTGCGCGCCGAGCTGGCGCGCGGGATCGGCCTTGTCGGTGCCGCGGGCGATGGCCACGGTGCGAAAGCCCATGCGGGCCGCGAACTGGACGGCCAGGTGGCCCAGTCCGCCTATGCCGAGCATCGCCACCAGATCGCCGGCGCGGGCGCCGCTGTTGCGCAGCGCATTGTAGGTGGTGATGCCGGCGCAGAGCGGCGGCGCGGCCGCCACCGCCGCGAGCTCGTCCGGGATCGACGCCAGGGCATCCACCGGTGCCAGCATGTACTCGGCGTGACCGCCATCGTAGCTGATGCCCGGGACGCTGCCGTCGCGGCAGGTGACGAAGTCGCCGCGGCGGCAGCGGTCGCAATGGCCGCCATGCCAACCGACGCCGACCCGCCGCCCGAGCTGCCACGGCGTCGTATCTTCGCCCAGCGCATCGATCACGCCGGCGATCTCGTGCACCCGGAACACGAGGATAGGCGAGGCCGGTAAAGGTGCCTTCGACCGTGGGCGCGTCGCTGTGGCAGATACCGCAGGCTTCGACGCGAACCCTGGCCTGTCCCAGCCCGGGCGTAGGCCGTTCGCGCTCGACGAGCTCGAGCGAGGCATGGGGCGCGCTCGCCTGAACCACGCGCATGGTGACGATGGGCTCCTGCGGTACCTTCGCGAGACCGGCGGTGGCGGGCCTCGCCGTTACCGTCCCGATCGTCGAGGAACTTGGCGGAGCGCCTCCGGCTTACCGGCCGTCATCGCACGCTTCGGTCACCGCGAAACGCCGGGATGCGCGTCGGCGCGGGGACCGCTATCATCATGGCTCGAAGAGCCGATTTCTCACGGGAGCAACCCAGCATGTCCGCCACCGCCAAGGCTCAGGGCGCCGGCTCGACGGGCCCGGCCGCGTTCGACTGGCTCGACCCGTTCCATCTGGCCGAGCAGCTCGACGAGGAGGAGCGCCTGATCCAGAAGGCGGCGCACGACTATTGCCAGAACCGGTTGCTGCCCCGCGTCCGCGACGCATTCCGGCACGAATCGTTCGACCGCGCCATCATGCGCGAACTCGGCGAGCTCGGCTTCCTCGGCGCCACCTTGCCCGAGACCTATGGCGGTGCCGGGGCGAGCTACGTCGCCTACGGGCTGATCGCCCGCGAGGTCGAGCGCGTCGACAGCGGCTATCGCTCGGCGATGAGCGTGCAGAGCTCGCTCGTGATGTACCCGATCCATGCCTATGGCGACGAGACGCAGCGGAGACGCTACCTGCCCAAGCTCGCCACCGGCGAGTGGGTCGGCTGCTTCGGCCTGACCGAACCCGATTTCGGCTCCGATCCTGGCGGCATGGCGACCCGTGCCCGGCAGGTCGACGGCGGCTGGCGGTTGTCCGGTGCCAAGATGTGGATCACCAACAGCCCGATCGCCGATGTGTTCGTGGTCTGGGCCAAGGACGAGGCGGGGACGATTCGCGGCTTCATCCTGGAGAAGGGCTGGAAGGGCCTGTCCGCGCCGGCGATCGAGGGCAAGTTCAGCCTGCGCGCCTCCATCACCGGCGAGATCGTCATGGACGACGTGTTCGTGCCGGAGGAGAACCTTCTGCCCAACGTGAAGGGCCTGAAGGGCCCGTTCGGCTGCCTCAACCGTGCGCGCTACGGCATCGCGTGGGGGACGATGGGCGCGGCGGAATTCTGCTGGCACGCGGCCCGCAACTACACGCTGGAGCGCAAGCAGTTCGGCCGGCCACTGGCCGCGAACCAGCTCGTGCAGAAGAAGCTCGCCGACATGCAGACGGAGATCGCCCTGGGCCTGCAGGCCTGCCTCAGGGTCGGCCGGCTGTTCGACGCGGGCAGGGCCGCCCCGGAAATGATCTCGCTGATCAAGCGCAACAACTGCGGCAAGGCGCTCGACATCGCGCGAACGGCCCGGGACATGCACGGCGGCAACGGCGTCGCCGACGAGTATCATGTCATCCGGCACGTGCTCAATCTCGAGGCGGTCAATACCTACGAAGGCACGCACGACATCCATGCCTTGATCCTGGGCCGGGCACAAACCGGCCTGCAGGCGTTCTCGGCCTGAGCCCGGCGACGGTGGCATGACGCAGGAAGGCTTGCGGCTGGAAGTGAACGGGCCGGTGGCCGAGATCGTGCTGGCCCGGCCCGATCGGCAGAACGCGATCTCGCAGGCGATGTGGCGGGCGCTGGCCGAGCATTGCCAGACGCTCGATGCCGACCCGACGGTACGGGTGGTGGTGATCCGCGGCGAGCCGCCGGCCTTCTCCGCCGGTGCCGACATCGCCGAGTTCGCGGCGGTGTTCGCGAACGAGATCACGGCCCATGCCTACAACGAGCTGGTCCAGGAGGCGCTGGGTCGGGTCGAGCGGCTCGGCAAACCGACGATCGCGCGAATCGAGGGCAGCTGCATCGGCGGCGGCTGCGGGCTCGCGGTCGCCTGCGACCTGCGCTTCGCGGCGAGCGACGCCAGGCTCGGCATCACGCCGGCGCGGCTCGGCCTCGCCTACAGCTTGGGCGACGTGAAGCGGCTGATCGACCTGATCGGGCCGGCGCGGGCCAAGGATCTGCTGTACTCGGCGCGACTTTTGGATGCCGCGGAAGCCCTGCGCATCGGGCTCGTCGACCGCGTCCTGCCACCGGGCGAGCTCGCCACGGCCGTCGCCGACTATGCCGGCTCCCTCGTCGCCCTCTCGGGCAGCTCGCAGCGGTTGATCAAGCAGATCGCCGGCCTCGTGCGCGATGGGCTGAACGGCGAGACGGAGCACAGCCGAGCGCTTCGCGACGGTGCGGTCACACATGCCGATTTCGTCGAGGGCCGCCAAGCTTTCCTGGAGCGGCGACGCCCGCGCTTCGCCTGAGCCCTGCGGAAGGCTAGAAGGTCAGGGTGATCTGCACGGTGTCGGTGTAGGTACCCTCGGCCACGGCCTGCGTCGCCGGGATGGAACCGTAGACCGAGATCGAACCCGAGCCCGTGGCCGTGAGGGTGACGTTCTTGCCGTTGGTGCCCTGGCCGAAATTCTGCGTCCGCGCCGAATCCTTGTAGAGGCCATAGTTCAGCAGGCCGCTGCTGCCGTTGCTCATCCGGCGGGTGGCCGTGGTACCGTTGGCGCCATTGTCGAGCTCGAACTTCAAGGTGCCGGCCGGGCAATTGCTGTAGGCGACGGTGGTGAAGCCATTGAGCACCGCCGCCTGCCCGCTGACGTAGGTGCCGAAATCGAGTGTGGCGCTGGCGACGGTGCAGTTGGGCTGCACGACGACACGGACGCCCAACGTTCCGGTCGAGGTTGCAGCCATGGCCGTGCCGCCGGAACCCAGCACCAGGAGGGCCACCATGGCGGCACGCAGATTGACGACGGACATGACGGACGCTCCTCGGTCGGCGCCGAAACTCGGCCAGGACGGCATGACCGCTCCCGGCCCGGTCCGGAGTTGACCATATTGCGCTTAAGATCCGCCTAACGCTGCAGGGGGCCGTGATGGACGGTGGCGCGCTGGTGCTGTCCGGTGGCCGGGTCATCGACCCGGCCACCGGCATCGATCGGGTGGCCGACGTCGCCTTTCGCGACGGCAGGGTCGCGGCCATCGGCGGCGACATCAGCGGTCACGTCGGGTCGGTGCTGGACGTCGCTGGCTGCATCGTCATCCCGGGGATGATCGACTTCCATGCCCATGTCTATTGGGGCGGGACCTCGCTGGGCGTCGACGCCGACCACCTCGCCAAGCGGGCCGGCACCACGACCTGGGTCGATGCCGGCTCCGCCGGTCCGGGCAATTTCGCTGGCTTTCGCCGGCACGTCATCGAGCGCCAGACGACCCGCATCCTCGCCTTCCTGCATCTGTCGTTCGCCGGCATCTTCGGCTTCGCGCGCGAGGTGATGGTCGGCGAGGCCTGGGAACTCGGGCTGCTCGACCCGCTGGCTTGCGCGAAGGTGGCCCTGGTGCACCCGGAGCTGATCCGCGGGATCAAGGTCCGGGTGGGTGCGGCCACCAGCGGGCCACATGGAACGATCCCGCTGCAGTTGGCGATCGAGGCCGCGGAGCTGGCCGGGTTGCCGCTGATGTGCCATCTCGACCGCCCGCCGCCGCGACTGGAGGAGGTGCTGAGCCTGTTGCGGCCCGGCGACGTCCTGACCCATTGCCTGCGTCCGGCGCCGAACGCGCCCGTGCTGCCGGACGGCCGCATCCGTGACGCCGTCCTCGCGGCCCGCGCGCGGGGAATCGTCTTCGATGTCGGGCACGGCATGGGCTCGTTCGCGTTCGCGACCGCCGAGCCGATGCTGGCCGCAGGCTTCCTGCCCGACGTCATCAGCTCGGACGTGCACCAGCTCTGCATCGACGGTCCAGCCTTCGACAATCTGGTGACGATGTCGAAGTTCATCGGCCTCGGCATGCCGCTGGGCGAGGTCGTCCGCGCGGTGACGGCAACGCCGGCCAAGCTGCTCGGGCGTGCCGATCTCGGCACGCTGGCGCCGGGTGCCGTGGGCGACGCCACCGTGCTTGAGCTGCGGCGCGGCGGTCACGAGCAGGTCGACGTCGTCGGCGCCCGGCGACGCTTCGACCAGCGGCTGGATCTGCGCGCCGTCATCATTGCCGGCGGCGTCTGGCACGCCGCCGGCGGCACCTCAGTTGGCGAGGCCGAATAGGCGCGTCCGGTTGGCCTGGTAGTACGCGACGTCGTTGAACGGTTTCGTCGGCAGCGTCAGCCCGTCGACCGTGAGCTGGCCGACCGCGAGCTTGAGCTGGTAGCTGGCCAGCACCTCCTCGCGGTTGGCCCGGACGAGACTGACCTGCGATTCGAACAGGGCCTGCTCCGCGTCGAGCACGTCCAGCACGGTCCGAGCGCCGACCAGGGCCTCCTGCTGGACACCCTCGAGCGCGATCTCGTTGGCGCGAATCTCGGCTTCGAAGGCGTTGATCGCCGCGGTCGCGGCCAGCAGGCGCTCCCATGACGAGGCCACGACCTGCTGCACGCTGCGATGGGTATCCTCGAGCTGGTCGCGGGCCTGGCGGACGCGCTGCTTGTTCTGGCGGACCAGGGAGTACTCGCTACCGCCCTGATAGAGCGGGATCGTCAGGTTGAGCCCGACGGCAGCCGAGCGCGACCATTCCAGCGAGGCGGTCGGCTGGTCGGTGTAGTCGACCGAGCCCTGCAGGTCGAGGCTCGGCAATAGATTGGCGAAGGCGACGTCCACACCGTCACGGGCGGCATAGAGGTCGAAGGTGGCGGCGACGATGTCCGGATTGCCGTCGGCCATGGCGCGGGCATCGTCCTGGGTCTTGGGCAGATCGGCCAGGACCTTGGGCTCCTCGAGCTTCACCGGCGGCTCGCCGATCACCCGCTCGTAGAGCGCGCGCGAAGCCGACAGATCGGCCTTGGCCTGCTCGACGTCCGCCTTGGCCCGCGACAGCCGGGCCTCGGCCTGGGCGACGTCGGTGCGAGCCACCTCGCCGACGTTGAACCGGTCGCGGGTGGCCTCGAGCTGGCGCGTCAGCCGCTCCTCGTTGTTGAGCGCGAGCTCGAGCACCTTCTCGTCCCGGTAGGCCGCGGTGAAGGCGTCGACACCATCGAACAGCACCTGCTGCTCCAGGCCGGCGAGCTTCGAGCGCTGCGCCTGCACCTGATGCTCGGCCTGACTGACCGCAGCCTGGGTGCCACCGCCGGCATACAGGTTCTGCTGCAGCGTCATGCCGACGCTGTGGCTGCTGCGGTTCTGCGAGAACACCTCGCCCTGGCGCACCGTCGACTGGACGGCGGTGGCATCGCTGGTGATGGCCAGGCTCGGCCGATAGCCGGCGAGCGCCTGCGGCACCTGCTCGTCGATCACCCGCAGCTGCGAGCGACCGGCCTCGAGCCGCGGGCTGGTGAGATAGGTCGTCACCAGCGCGTCGCGGAGCGACGTCGCGCGGGCCGGCACCGGCCCGACGGCAAGCCAGACGGCGACGAAGACCAAGCACGTCGCCGACCTCCGCAATCCGCTCCTCCGTCGTTGCATGCAAACCGTCTCCACCCAACGGGTGGGCGCGCCGCGGCCGGCCGCCTGCCCCGTGCTCATCCGTCGCCGCGGTAGATGCAAAGCTAGGCGCCCCTCACCCGGCATGGCAAGGTGTGGGCGTCGCGGCCGGCGCGTTGTTCGAGCGCCTGTGTAGTGGTGGTCACGACGGCCGACCATTGATCATGCGCAAGATCATTCATGTCGATATGGATGCCTTCTACGCCGCGATCGAGCAGCGCGACGCGCCGGAACTGCGCGGCCGGCCGGTGGCGGTAGGCTCGCCGGAAGGTCGGGGCGTGGTGCTGACCGCGAGCTACGAGGCCCGGCCGTTCGGTGTCCGCTCGGCCATGCCGTCGCGGCGCGCGCTCGAGCTTTGTCCCGCGCTGATCTTCGTCCCGCCACGGTTCACGGCCTACCGGCAGGAGAGCCGCCGTATCCGCGCCATCCTCACCCAGCACACCGATCTCGTGGAGCCGGTGTCGCTGGACGAAGCCTACCTCGACGTGACCGAGCCGCGCGGCGGGCCGATGCCGGCGGTGAACGTGGCCCGCGCGATCAAGGCCGCCATTCGTGCGACCACCGGCCTCACCGCGTCGGCCGGGGTCTCGTTCAACAAGTTCCTGGCCAAGATCGCGTCGGACCTGGACAAGCCCGACGGCCTCACCGTCATCCGGCCGGAGCGGGCCTTGGCCTTCCTGGCAGCGCTGCCGATCGAGCGCTTTCACGGGGTCGGGCCATCGACGGCGCGGCGCATGCGCGCTCTGGGCATCGTCACGGGCGCCGACCTGCAGGCGCGCGACGAGCGCGCGCTCGTCGCGGCGTTCGGGCGGGTCGGCCAGCATTATTGGCGGATGGCCCAGGCACGGGACGAGCGCCCGGTCGAGCCGAACCGGCCGCGTCTGTCGGTCAGCGTCGAGACGACGTTCGCACGCGACCTGCACGCGCCGGCGCAGCTCGACGCCGCGCTGCGGCCCCTGGCGGCGGAACTGGCCGGGCGCCTCGCGCGGGCGAGCTTCATCGGCCGGACGTTGAACGTGAAGATCCGCTACCCCGATTTCCAGATCGTCTCGCGCCGCACGACGCGGGCCACGCCGTTTCGCGAGGCCGACGACATCCTGCGCAGCGCAGCGGCCCTCTTGGCGCAGCGGCCGCGCCACGGCGACGGAATCAGGCTGCTCGGCATCGGGGTCTCGAGCGAAGGCACGGACGAGGACCCGCGTCAGCTCGCTCTGCCGCTGTCCGCGAGCGGCTGAGCGGCGCCGCTCAGGCGGTCCAGCCCGGGTTGGGCAGCGCTCCGGCGAGATCCTTGAGCTCGGGCTGCTGCCGGACCTTGATCATCTGATAGATCGTGGCCGCGGTTTCCTCGACCGAACGCTTGGTGACGTCGATCTCCGGCCATTTGTTGCGCGCGAACAAGCGCCGGGCCAGCACCAGCTCGCCACGAATTCGATCAACGTCGGCGTAGTCGCCGCCGTAGCGGCTGTGGTCGCCCTGCTCCAGCCCCAGCATGCGCTGGCGGGTCCGTCGAATCTGCGCCAGCATCTCCGGGTTGATGGTCAGCCCGACCACCAGCGGCCGCTGCAGCTTCGAGAGCGCTTCGAGCCTGGACGCATCGGCCACGATCGGCACGTTGGCGGCCTTGATGCCGCGATGGGCGAGGTAGACGCAGGTCGGCGTCTTCGAGGTCCGCGAGACGCCGACCAGCACGACGTCGGCGAGCTCGAGATCGTCCAGCACCTGACCGTCGTCGTGGCGCATGGCGTAGTCGATCGCGGCGATGCGCGAGAAGTAGCCTTCGTCGAGCGCGTGCTGCCGGCCGATCTGTGGCCGGCCGGCCGAGCCGAGCAGGCCCGCCAGCGCGTTCATCACGCTGTCCAGGACCGGCACGCAGGGCACGTGCAACGCAACGCAGCGATCCTGCAATGCATGGCGCAGTTCCGGCGAGGCCAACGTGAAGATCACGAGACCAGGCAAGGCCTCGACGATGGCGAGCACCTTCTCGAGCTGTTGGCGCGTGCGCACGAAGAACCAGACGTGCTCGACCGCGACGACGTCCTCGAACTGGGACACGGCGGCACGGGCGACGGTGGTGACCGTCTCGCCGGTGGAATCCGAGATCAGATGCACGTGAAGCCGCAAGGCCGCTCGTCCCAGCAGTGAGTAGAAGCTGGCGATAGGATGTGGAAAACCTCCCGCCCCCGACGGCCGCCGGTTCTATGCACGGCGCTCCCCGGTTTCATCCACCTATCTACTCCGGCTAGCGTCTCTTTTCGACAGGCGAGGCATCATTTCCACAGTTTCGCACATGATCCACAGCTTTATGCTCCATCTTCGCCGTTCGCCGGTCATGAGCCGCCGACCGACGGCCGAGATGTCCCCGGAATGCACGCCTTGCACACCGAACACGGCCGATATTCGGATTTCTGGGGACAAGCGGTGCGACGCTGGCTAATCCGTGTGCCTCGCGTCCCAACCACCACCACTTCAAAGAATCTTAAGAATCAGATCTGGAAGAGGGGGCGACGGGAAAACCGAACCGACGAGGACGATCCGCCATGACGTCGCTGGCATCCGATGTGCAGGGAAAAGCCCTGCTGGCCGCGCTGGCCGGCAGCAAACGCGCGCGTCCGCCAGTCTGGTTGATGCGCCAAGCCGGCAGGTATCTCCCGGAATATCGCGCCCTGCGGCGGCAGACCGGCTCGTTTTTGGAGATGTGCTACACGCCCGAGCTCGCGGTCGAGATCACGTTGCAGCCGATCCGACGCTACGGCTTCGATGCCGCCATTCTGTTTTCGGACATTCTGGTGGTGCCGGACGCGCTCGGGGCCGACGTCCGGTTCGTCGAGGGCGAAGGCCCGCAGCTCACGCCCCTGCAGACCGAGCAGGATCTGGCCCGACTGGGATTCGGCCGATTTCACGCCCATCTGGCACCGGTCTACGAGGCCGTGCGGCGACTTGCCGCATCGCTTCCCAGCGAGACGACGCTGATCGGCTTTTCCGGAGCACCGTGGACGCTGGCCGCCTACATGGTGGAAGGCAGCGGCAGCAAGGAGTTCCTGGCACCGCGGCAGATGGCGCGGACACGGCCGGAACTGTTCGCGGCGCTGATCGAGCTGCTGAGCGATGCTGTCGTCAGCTATCTCGATGCGCAGATCGAGGCGGGAGCCGAGGCGATCCAGTTGTTCGACAGCTGGGCCGGGGTTCTGCCCGAGCCCGAACTGTGGCGCTGGTGCATCGAGCCGGTACGGCGCATCGTGACCACCTTGCGGGCCAAGCACCCGCACGTGCCCGTGCTCGCCTTCCCGCGCGGCATCGGTGCCTCCTATGCCGCGTTCGCCGAGGCGGTGCCGGTGCAAGGCATCAGCCTCGACACCACCGTGCCGGTGGCATGGGCGGCAGCGAACCTCCGGCGCGACCCGGTCCTATGCCTGCAGGGCAATCTCGATCCCGTGGCGCTTCTGGGCGACGAGCCGGCGCTGCGCCAAGAAGCGCGGCGCATCGTCGACGCCTTCGCCGAGCGTCCGTTCATCTTCAATCTCGGGCATGGGGTGATGAAGGAAACACCGCCCGAACGGGTGGCGGCACTCGTTGACTACTTGAAATCCCTCGACGGATGAGCCATTGAAGGGGCGCAGCGTCATTCGCGATCGCCAGGCCCGTACCGAGGTCCGTGAGCGTGCAGATGCCGGCGGGGGTTCCCGCCAGGTGTCGCCCTAGCATCCTATCCCCCATCTTTACGATCTATGCAGGTCTCCAATGGATGGAGCCTTGTGGCTCAAAGCTTTGCACATCATGGCATTTACCGCATGGCTAGCGGGTATGTGGTATCTGCCGCGCCTGATGATCTACCATACCGGAGTCGCCGTGGGCTCGGAGGCATCCGAGACCTTCAAGGTGATGGAGCGCCGGCTGTTGCGGGCCATCACGACACCGGCCATGGTGGTCACGCTTCTGGCTGGCATCGCTCTGGCCACGGCGCAGGCGCAGTGGACCGATGGCTGGCTGCACGCGAAGCTGCTTCTGGTCGTTGGCATGCTTGCCTGCCATGGTATCCTGGCCCGGCACGTGCGCCGATTCCAAGCGGACGAGCGGCCGCGATCGGCGACCTGGTACCGGGTGTTCAACGAGGTGCCGACGCTCCTTTTCATCGCGATCGTGCTTCTGGCCGTTCTGAAGCCTTGGTGAGTTTCGGATTTCTTTCACCGCCGCCGCGAAGCGGCCCATCGACGAGCGATACATGACCGAGTCGACCGACGACACCCCCGGCAGCGGTGAATCGCTGGCCGGCATCATTCCGGCGGCAGCCCCGGCGCCGCGGCGCCGTCGCGGCCGTCCGCCGGGAAGCGGGGCGGCCAAGAACCAGACTCCCAACAATGGCGAGGCCACGGAGGCGGCCGCCCGGCACAGTGCCGAGCAGACGACGCTGCGTCTGATCGAGGAAGCGGTGCCGGTTCCGGCGGCTCCACCGGAGCCGGAGCCCCAGCCCCAGGTCATGTTCGAGCCGCCGGTAGCGGAGCCCAGCGCACCGCCGCCCCAGCCCTATGCGTCCCAGCCGCAGCCGCAGCCGCAGCCGACACAGCATCATCGCCCGCAGCATCACGCCCAGCCGCAGCATCACACGCCGCAGCCGCCGCGCGAGCCGCTGCCGGCGGTGAATCTGACCGAACTCAAGCGGCGCCCGGCCGCCGAGTTGCTGCGCTACGCCGAGGAGCTGGGCATCGACAGCGCGAGCACGCTGAAGAAGTCCGACATGGTGTTCGCCATCCTGAAGCGGCTGGCGGAGACCGACGTCCCGATCACCGGCGAGGGCGTGCTCGAGATCCTGCAGGACGGATTCGGCTTCCTGCGCTCGCCGGACGTCAACTACGTGGCGGGGCCGGACGATGTCTACGTGTCGCCGTCGCAGATCCGCCGCTTCGCCCTGCGCACCGGCGACGTCGTCCAGGGTCAGGTCCGCGCGCCCAAGGAGGGTGAGCGCTACTTCGCCCTGCTGCGGGCCAACACCATCAACTTCGACAGCCCCGAGGTCGCGCGGCACCGGGTGCATTTCGACAACCTGACGCCTTATTACCCGACCCGGCGGCTCAATCTCGAGGTCGTGGGGCAGAAGGACAACTCCACCCGGATCATCGAGATCGTGGCCCCGCTGGGCAAGGGGCAGCGGGCGCTGATCGTGGCGCAGCCCAGGACGGGCAAGACCGTTCTGATGCAGAACATCGCGCACGCGATCATGGCCAACCACCCCGAGGTCTTCCTCATCGTGCTGCTCATCGACGAGCGGCCGGAGGAGGTCACCGACATGCAGCGGACGGTCCGCGGCGAGGTGGTGAGCTCGACGTTCGACGAGCCGGCGACACGGCACGTGCAGATCGCCGAGATGGTGATCGAGAAGGCCAAGCGCCTGGTCGAGAGCGGACGCGACGTCGTGATCCTGCTCGATTCGATCACCCGGCTCGCCCGCGCCTACAACACCGTGGTGCCGAGCTCGGGCAAGGTGCTGACCGGTGGTGTCGACGCCAATGCGCTGCAGCGGCCGAAGCGCTTCTTCGGCGCCGCGCGCAACATCGAGGACGGCGGCTCGCTGACCATCATCGCGACGGCGCTGATCGACACCGGCTCGCGCATGGACGAGGTGATCTTCGAGGAGTTCAAGGGTACGGGCAACGCGGAGATCGTGCTCGACCGCAAGATCGCCGACAAGCGGGTGTTCCCGGCCATCGACATCCAGAAGTCGGGCACCCGCAAGGAGGAGCTGCTGGTCGATCGCGGCACGCTGTCGCGGATGTGGGTGCTGCGTCGCATCCTCAACCCGATGGGCACCACCGATGCGATCGAGTTCTTGCTCGACAAGATGAAGTACGCGAAGTCGAACGAGGATTTCTGGGGATCGATGAACTCGTAAGCGGAAGCCGGCGGCGGCGCGCCGGCTCGGAGGCGTCGTGCTGCGATCGGTTGGCGCAATCCTGATCGTGCTGCTGGTGGCGGCGGCCGGAGCCGGTGCCTACTGGCACTTCGTCATGGTTCCGGCGCAGCTCGCCGGCGCCGCCGGTCCTGGCCGCGGCGGTCCCGGCGGTCCGGTGCCGGTCGAGGCGCAGCCGGTGCGCGTCGGGCCGGCGGAAACCAGCATCGACGCGGTGGGCACGCTGCTCTCCAACGAGTCCGTGGTGATCCGGCCCGAAGTCGCCGGGCGCGTGACCGCGATCAATTTCGCCGAAGGCGGCATGCTGGCGAAGGGCAGCGTCATGGTCGAGCTCGACAGCTCGATCGAGCGGGCCGAGCTGCAGCAGGCGCAGGCCCAGCAGGCCCTGGCGCGCAGCAATTTCGAGCGCGCGAAGGAGCTGCGGCGGAGCAATGCCGGCACGCAGCGTGCCCTCGACGAAAGCGAGTCGGCGCTGAAGACCGCGGATGCGGCCGTGGATCTCGCGCAGGCACAGCTCGACAAGCGTACGCTCGAGGCGCCGTTCGAAGGTCGTGCGGGCCTGCGCAACGTCAGCCCGGGCGAGTTCGTCAACGCCGGTACGGCGATCGTGAACCTCGAGCAGATCGATCCGCTGAAGGTCGATTTCCGCGTGCCCGAGCTGTTTCTGCCGGCGGTGGCTCCGGGACAGCGGATCTCGCTCGCCATCGACGCCTTTCCGGAGCGGAGCTTCACCGGCACGGTCAAGGCGCTCGACCCGATGATCGACAAGGCCGGGCGCTCGATCGTGGTCCGGGCCGAGATCGGCAATGACGATCTGGCACTGCGGCCCGGCCTGTTCGCGCGCGTCAGCCTGACGCTGGCCGAGCGGCAGAGCGCGCTGTTCGTGCCCGAGCAGGCGATCCAGCCCCAAGGCGAGCAGGCCTTCGTGTTCAAGATCGTCGGGCAGGGCGACGGCAAGCCCAAGAGCGTGCAGCTCACGCCGGTCAAGCTCGGCAAGCGGGCCCGGGGCGAGGTCGAGATCTTGGAGGGCCTCGTGCCCGATGACGTCGTCGTCACCGCCGGGCTGCTCAAGATCCGCGACGGGGTTCCGGTGCAGGTGCAGCCGCCGGCTCCGGCGGGTGCCCCGTCGGCGACGCCGGGTGGACCCTCGGCCACCGCAGGTGCCCGGACCACGTCGGGCTGAGAGGATGCGATGAACCTCAGCGAGCTCTGCATTCGGCGACCGGTCTTTGCCAGCGTGCTGAGCTTGATCCTGGTGCTGGTCGGCCTGATGGCCTACAGCCGCCTGCCGGTGCGCGAGTATCCCAACATCGACGAGCCGGTGGTCTCGGTGACCACCGACTATACGGGCGCCTCGCCCGAGATCATCGAAAGCCAAGTCACGCAGCCGCTCGAGGAGGTGCTTTCGGGCATCGAGGGCGTCGATCTGATCACCTCGCAGAGTCGCGAGGGCCGCAGCCAGATCAACGTGCGCTTCCGCATCGACCGTGCCCAGGACTCGGCTGCGGCCGATGTGCGCGATCGGGTGTCGCGCGCGCGCAAGAGCCTGCCCGATGCGGTCGACGAGCCGGTGATCGCCAAGGTCGAGGCCGACGCGCAGCCGATCATTTACTTGGCGCTGTCGTCGGACCGCATGTCGCCGATCGAGGTCACCGATTTCGCCGACCGCTTCGTCAAGGACCGCTTGCAGAATCTGCCTGGGGTGGCGGAGATCAGGATCTTCGGCGCGCGCACGCCGGCGATGCGCATCTGGCTCGACCGCCTGCGGCTCGCCGGCTACGGCCTGACGCCGCAGGACGTCGAGGAGGCGCTGCGGCGGCAGAACGTCGAGGTGCCGGCCGGCCGGATCGAGAGCCAGCAGCGCGAGTTCACCGTGCTCGCCGAGACCGATCTGCGCACGGTCGAGCAGTTCGACGATCTGATCGTGCACGATGCCGGCGGCTATCTGGTCCGCCTCAAGGACGTGGGCAAGGCCGAGATAGCGGCACTGGACGAACGCACCATCACCCGCTTCATGGGCAACCCCGCCGTGGCCCTCGGCGTGGTCAAGCAGTCGACCGCCAATCCGCTCGAGGTGTCCGCGGCCGTCAAGGCCGCCCTGCCGCAGCTGGCCGAGATCATGCCCGACGGCATGATCCTGGACATCGGCTACGACAGCTCGATCTTCATCGCCAAGTCGATCGACAACGTGTTCCACACGATCGTCGAGGCGATCGTGCTGGTCGTGCTCGTGATCTTCGTCTTCTTGCGCAGCCTGCGCGCGACGCTCGTGCCGATCATCACCATCCCGGTCTCGCTGATCGGCGCCTTCATCTTCATGTGGGTGTTCGGCTTCTCGATCAACACGCTGACGCTGCTGGCCATGGTCCTGGCCGTGGGTCTTGTCGTCGACGATGCGATCGTGATGCTCGAGAACATCAGCCGCCATGTCGAGAACGGCCTGCCGCCGGTCAAGGCCGCCATCCGCGGCGCGCGCGAGATCACCTTCGCGGTGATCGCGATGACCATCACGCTGGCGGCCGTCTATGCGCCGATCGGCTTCCAGACCGGCCGGACCGGGCGGCTGTTCACGGAGTTCGCCTGGACCCTGGCCGGTGCCGTGCTGATTTCCGGCTTCGTGGCGCTGACCCTGTCGCCCATGATGTGCTCGAAGCTGCTGCGGCACCAGGAGCGGCACAATTTCCTCTATCGCTGGATCGAGGCCGGGCTGAACGGCCTGACCCGCGCCTATGGCGCGTCGCTGCGCGTGGTGCTGACGGTCAAGGCGGCGGTGGTGCTGGTGATCCTGCTGGTCGCCGGCTTCGCCGCGGTGCTGGTCACCCAACTGCCGCAGGAGCTGTCGCCGATCGAGGACCGGGGCACCATCGTGGCGCTCGGGATCGCGCCCGAAGGCTCCACCGTGGCCTATACCGACCAGTACGTGAAGCGGATGGAGGCGATCTTTCGCGAGACGCCGTTCGTCGAGCGCTACTTCACCGTCATCGGCTTCTCGGCCGTGACCCAGGGCATCAACTTCGTTCGCCTCGTCGACTGGGATCAGCGGCCGGTCAAGCAGCAGGACGTGACCAAGAGCCTGTTCCCCAAGCTGTTCGCCATACCGGGGCTGCTGGCCTTCGCGTCCAACCCGCCCTCCCTCGGGCAGAGCCCGATCGACAAGCCGATCCAGTACGTGCTGCAGACCTCGCAGCCCTACGAGGTGCTGCAGCAGGCGCTCGACCAGATGATGGCCGCCGCCAGGAAGAACCCTAGGTTGCAGAACCTCGACAGCGATTTGAAGCTGAACAAGCCGCAGCTCAAGGTCGGCATCGACCGCGAGAAGGCGGCCCTGCTCGGCATCGACGTCGAGACCATCGGCCGGACGGTCGAAACCATGCTCGGCGGTCGCCAGGTCACCCGGTTCAAGCGGGACGGCAAGCAGTATGACGTCGTCGTGCAGCTCAAGGACGTGGACCGCACCAACCCGGACGATCTGCGCGAGATCTTCGTCCGCGGTCACGACGGCACCATGGTGGCGCTCTCGAACCTGGTCAGGATCGAGGAAACCGTGGCGCCAAAGGAACTCAACCATTTCAACAAGTTGCGGGCAGCGACGCTGACCGCGACCCTGGCCCCCGGCTATTCGCTGGGCGAGGCCCTGGCCTTTCTGGACGAGGCGGCGGCCGCGTTGCCGCCGGGCATCGTCACCGACCTGAACGGGCAGAGCCGCGAGTTCCGCACCTCGACCGGCGGCTTCTACATCACCCTGGCCCTGGCCGCGGCCTTCATCTTCCTGGTCCTGGCGGCCCAGTTCGAGAGCTGGATCGATCCGTTCATCATCATGCTGACCGTGCCGTTGTCGATGACCGGCGCTCTGCTCGCGCTCAAGCTCACCGGACAGAGCATGAACGTCTACAGCGAGATCGGCCTCGTCACGCTGGTCGGCCTGATCACCAAGCACGGCATCCTGATCGTCGAGTTCGCCAACCAGCTCCAGGAGCACGGCCGGCGCAAGCTCGACGCGATCGTCGAATCGGCGACGCTGCGGCTGCGGCCGATCCTGATGACGACCGGCGCCATGGTGCTGGGCTCGGTGCCGCTGGCGCTGGCGACCGGAGCCGGTGCGGAGAGCCGCCAAGCCATCGGCTGGGTCATCGTCGGCGGGCTGCTGGTCGGGACCCTGCTCACGCTCTACGTCGTGCCGACCGCCTACATGCTGCTGGCGCGCACGCATCGCCGGCACGAGCCAGAGACCGTGCCGGCGGTCGCGCCCGCCGAGTGAAGCTGCCTAGGGGATCAGCAACGTCGATCCGGTCGTCGCCCGGCCTTCGAGCGCCCGATGCGCTTCGGTCGCCTCGGCGAGCGGGAAGCGCTGGTGGATCTCGATCTTCACCGCACCGCTGCCGACCACATCGAACAGGTCGCCGGCGCAGGCCAGCAGCAGGTCGCGGGTGCGGGTGTAGGTCATCAGCGTCGGCCGGGTGACGAAGAGCGAACCTTTGGCACTCAAGGTCAGCAGGTTGAGGTTCTCGACCGGGCCGGACGCATTGCCGAAATTGACCGCCATGCCGCAGGGGCGCAGGCAGTCGAGCGACGGCAGGAACACGTCCTTGCCGACGCCGTCGTAGACGACGGCCACGCCGGCACCGCCGGTGATCTCCTTGACCTTGGCCACGAAGTCCTCGCGCCGATAGTCGATCACGTGATGATAGCCGTGGGCGCGCGCGAGCTCGGCCTTCTCCGCCGAGCCGACCGTGCCGATGACCGTGGCCCCGAGATGGCGTGCCCACTGACCGGCGATCAGGCCGACGCCACCGGCTGCGGCGTGGAACAGGATCGTGTCGCCGGGCTGCACGCGGTAGGTCTGGCGCAGCAGGTACTGCGCGGTCATGCCCTTGAGCATCATCGCCGCCGCGGTTTCGGCCGGGACCGTATCGGGAAGCGGCACGAGCTTCTCGGCCGGCATCACGCGGAGATCGGCATAGGCCCCGATCGGGGTGCCGGCGTAGGCCACCCTCTGCCCTGGCTGGACAAAGCTCACGTCCGGGCCGACGGCCTCGACGACGCCGGCGCCCTCCATCCCCGGGGTCAGCGGCAGCGGGGCGGCGTACAGGCCGGTGCGGAAGTAGACGTCGATGAAGTTGAGGCCGATCGCCTCGTGGCGGACCACGGCTTCGCCCGGTCCGGGTGCCGGCACGTCGTAGGCCTCGAATTCCAGTACCTCGGGACCGCCATGTCGGCGGACGATGATGCGATGGGCCATGCGGCTCCTCCCATGATCAGCTCGTGGTGCCAGGCATCGACAACCGCGCGGTCAGCGCGGCCGCCTCGGTGATCGGCGCCTCGCAAGTGGTACCGCGGCAGACATAGGCCGTGGCCCGACCATCGAGAAGCTGCTTTCCCGCAGCCGGGTGGGAGCTGGGCAGCATGGCATGTGGCGGCACACGCTGCAGGATCCGCGCGGGCACCGCCGCACCCGCCGCCGCGGCCAGCAGGGGAGGCAAGCCGGGCGTGGCCGCATCGCCGACCACGACGATCTGCAGCGGTTCGGCGAGCAGCGTCGCGGCGAGCAGCAGGGTGGCATGATTTGCCGGGCTGCGCCGTACCTCGCCCGCGAACGCGCCGAGGATGTCCTCGGCGCGCCGTCGATGGGAATCGTCGCCGGTCAGGCGCCACATGACCGCGGAGACTTCGGCGAGGGTGCCGTTGGCGGCCGGCGTCGGCCCGTCGTGCGCGTTCTGCGGCCGGATGACGGGACCGTCGGCCGCCTCGGCACTGAGAAAATAGCCGCCGTGCGCGGTATCGCGGAAATCCGTGTCGCAGCGACCGAGCCAAGCACGGGCACGCTCCAGGTAGCCGGTTTCGCCGGTATGCTGATGCAGCACGAGGGCAGCCCGGCTCATCTGCGCGTAGTCGTCGAGGAACGCCATGGGCAGCCTGCGCCCGGCGCGCCAACTGTGGAACAGCCGGTCACCGTCGCTCATCCGGTCCAGGACCGCGGTGAAGGCGCCGCGCGCGAGGTCGAGCCAAGCGGGCCGGCCGAGATGCCCGGCGGCCTCGGTCAGGGCGGCGATCATCAAGCCGTTCCAATCCGCCAGAAGCTTGTCGTCCCGCCCGGGACGGACGCGCCCGGCACGCACCTCGAGCAGCGTCGCCCGGTTGCGGGCCAGGCGCTCGGCATCAGCTGCCGCCGGCAGGCCCGCCTCGTGCAGGCGATGCAGGATGGTCCGGCCTTCCCAGTTGCCGCCCGCGGTGACGCCGTAGGCGAGCTTGAAGGCCGGCGCATCGACGTCGAGCCAGCGATCGATCTCGGCGGCGTCCCAAGTGTAGAAGCGACCCTCCTCGCCCTCGCTGTCGGCATCGAGCGACGATGCGAAGGCGCCTTCCACCAGCATCTCGCGCTGCAGCCAAGCCACGGTCTCCACCGCCCGCGCGGCGAACAACGGCTCACGGCTCGCGGCCCAGGCGGAGCCCAGCAGCGCCAGGAGCTGGGCATTGTCGTAGAGCATCTTCTCGAAGTGCGGCACGAGCCAATAGGCGTCGACCGCATAGCGGGCATAGCCGCCGCCGAGATGGTCGTAGATCCCGCCTTGCGACATGCGGCCCAGCGTGTGGACGACCCGATGCCGCAAGGTCGGATCGCCGGTCCGCAGGGCCGTCTCCCAGATCAGGCGCAGGATGGGCGCCTGCGGAAACTTGGGCGCGCCGGCGAGACCGCCATGAACGGTGTCGAAATGGTCGGCGATCTGGCGTGCCGTGTGCTCGGCCAGGTCCAGCGGCGGCGGCTCGCCCGGATCGGGGATGGAAAGTCGGCGCAGGCCCTGGGTGATCGCCTCCCGGTTGCTCTCGATCCGCTCGCTGCCGTTGTGCCAGAGTTCCGCCACCTGGGCCAGGATCTGCGTCATGCCGGGCCGTCCGTGGCGTGGCTCGGGCGGGAAGTAGGTGCCGCCCCAGAACGGTGCGCCGTCGGGAGCGAGGAACATGGTGAGTGGCCAGCCGCCCTGCTGCCCCATGACGGCCAGCGCCTGCTGGTAGACCGCATCGAGATCCGGGCGCTCCTCGCGGTCGACCTTGATGTTGACGAAATGCCGGTTCATCAGCGCGGCGATGTCGTCTCGCTCGAAGCTCTCGTGGGCCATGACGTGGCACCAGTGGCAGGCGGCATAGCCGATCGAGAGCAGGATCGGCTTGCCCAGCCGACGGGCCTCGGCCAGCGTCGCCTCGTCCCACTGCCGCCAGTCGACCGGGTTGTCCTGGTGCTGCAGCAGGTACGGGCTGGTCGCGTCGGCGAGCGCGTTGGGCATGGCTGGTACCTCCCGGAGCGGCGCCATCTAGGCATGCTGCCGCCAAGCTCTATAGTTGGCGCCATCGGTGCGAACAGCCAGCGGGACGCTCATGAAAATCAACATCGACATCGACTGCACGCCCGATGAGGCCCGCCGCTTCCTAGGCTTGCCGGACGTCGCACCGATGCAGCAATCCGTGATGGCGGCGATGGAGAAGCGCTTGGTCGATGCCATCACCACGACCGATCCCCAGGCCTTGATGGAGCAGTGGCTGCCCTTCGGCACCAAGGGGATCGAGCAGTGGCAGTCGCTGTGGAGCCAGCTCGCCCAGTCGGCGGGAGGGTTTCCACGCCCGGGCAAGAAGAAGGAGTAGCTGCAAGGCGTGACGGCGGCGACGATCTACGCGCCGGCCAGCGCCGCCGGGCGTGCGGCCGTGGCCGTGCTGCGCATCAGTGGTCCGCAGGCGGCGGATGCGGCGCAGTGCCTGACGGGAGCGCCAACGCCTGCGCCACGCCACGCGGCCCTGCGCCTCCTGCGCGACCCGGGTACTGGCGAGATTCTGGATCAGGCCCTGCTGCTGTGGTTCCCGGGTCCACGCAGCGAGACCGGCGAGGATGTGCTGGAGATCCAGCATCACGGCGGAGCGGCCATCCTGGCCGCACTGCTCGCCACGCTTGCGGCCATGCCCGGTTTCCGGCTGGCGGGTCCCGGCGAGTTCACGCGCCGCGCGTTTCTCAATGGCAAGCTCGATCTGACCGCGGCCGAGGGCCTGGCCGATCTGATCGACGCCACGAGCCGGGCGCAGGCCCGGCAGGCGTTCCGCCAGCTCGATGGCGAGCTGGGCCGCCTCTATGCCGGCTGGCGCGAGCGCCTCCTGCATGCCTTGGCGCTCGTGGAGGCCGAGATCGACTTTGCGGCGGAAGAAGAGGTGCCGGAGGCGATGCTGGCGCGGATTCTGCCTGACATCGAACGGCTGCATGGTACGTTGGCAGCGCATCTCGCCGATGGTCGGCGCGGCGAGCGGCTGCGCAGCGGTGTCACCGTGGCGGTGATCGGCGCGCCGAACGTCGGCAAGTCCAGCCTGGTCAACCTCCTGGCACGTCGCGACGTGGCCATCGTCACGTCGATTCCCGGGACCACGCGCGACGTCATCGAGGTCCAGCTCGAGCTCGACGGGCTGCCGGTGACGTTGCTGGACACGGCCGGGTTGCGCGAGACCGATGATCCCATCGAGCTGGCCGGCATCGCCCGCGCCCGGCAACGGGCCGAGCAAGCCGACCTGCGCCTGCTGGTCGTCACAGCCGGCGATCCGGCGCCGGTGGATCGAGCCGACGCCGCCACGATCCTTGTCGCCAACAAGGCCGACTTGGCCTCGGCCTCGGCCGGCCTGCCGATCTCGTGTCTGACCGGCGGCGGCATTCCCGCGCTGCTCGCGCTGCTCGCGGAGCGAGTGCGCCACTTGGCCGGCGTCGGCGACGCACCGCTGCTGACGCGCGCGCGCCACCGCGAGGCCGTCGGCGAGGCGGCAGCAGCTTTGGGACGCTTCCTGGCGATCGCTGCCGAGGCTGAGCTGGCTCTCCTCGCCGAGGAGCTGCGGCTCGCGGCCAGGGCGATCGGGCGGATCACGGGCGCCGTCGGGGTCGAGGACGTGCTCGACCGCATCTTTGCCAGCTTCTGCATCGGCAAGTGAGGCCACGTTTCACGTGAAACGCGGCCTCAAGCCACCACCGGCTCGGCCTCGACCTGCAGCTGCCGCAACCGTTCCTCGGCCGCACGGCGCACGCGCTGCATGAGCTCGGGATGGGCGCGCAGGAAGTTGCGGAAGGCGTCGCGCGGCAGCATCAGCAGGCGGCAATAGCTCAGCGCCACCACATCGGCCACGCGCGGACGGCGCAGGATCAAGGCCATCTCGCCGAAGAACTCGCCGGTGCCCAGGCGGATGACGTCGTGATCGCGCTGCACTTCCACCGCGCCGGAAGCGATGAAGAACATGGCATCACCGCGCTCGCCGCGGCGCACGATCCGCTCGCCCGGCAATGCCATGCGTGGCACCAGCAGCCGACGCAGCTCGCCCAGGGCGGTCTCGTCGAGCTCGCCCAGGAGCGGGACGTTGATGATCAGCTTGTCGACGTCGAGACCGAGATCGAGTGGCGGGATCGCCTCGAACTCGCTGAGGCGGGTGCGCAGCTCGCCGACCAGATGGCGCAGCAGTTCGGGCGACAAAAGCCCTTCCGCTTCCATCCGCTGGTAGGCGTCCAGCTCCAGACGCACCGCGGCGCGGCTCAAGAAGCGGCCGGAAACGGTGTGCCAGTACGCCGGATACTGCAGGCGGATCGCATCCAGGGTGCGGTCGATGTCCTCGATGCGCGCCTCGATCACGTGCAGGGCCACGTCGCTCACCCGCTCGCCGAACAGGTCGCGGATTCGGCTGCGGATGAAGCCGATCATGCTCTCCAGCACCCGGCGCTGGATCAGCCTGAGTTCGATCCGCTGCGACATGCGGTGCGCCAGCGGGCGGTTCAGGCGAAACTGGCGATGCAGGAAGCTTGCCAGCCGCAACGTAAGATCGCGTCCACGCTCCATGCGCGCGGCGCGCCGGTAGGACTGGACCCCGCCTTCCTTGATCGCGTCGAGGAGATCGCTCGTCCGCCGGAGCAGGGCCACACCCGCAGCCCGCGAGATGATCCCCTCGGCCATCTCGTCGGTGTAGTAGCTGGCTTCCCGGGTCGTGATCGTCGCCAAAGCCACCAGGAGCTGCTGGCGCCGCATCTCCTCGCCCTGCTCGGCGGAATCCCCGAGCGCCGCCATCCGCTTGCGGTAGAGCGCGCCCACTTCCTCGCCGGCCTCGAGGTCGAGGCCGTGGATGATCGCCGTCTCCGACAGGCGATCGAGAATTTCCCCCTGCGTCAGCGCCAGGGCACGCGCCCGCAGGATGCGCTCGACCGGATCGAGCTGATCGACGCCCAGCCACCGGATCAGCGCACGAAGGGTGGTGGCCTGGATCAGCAGCGTGAACAGCACGAAGCCCGTTGCCAGGACGGAGACCAGGTGGCGGACGTCCGCCGGCACCGCCTGATTCTCGGTCACCGCCAGCGCCAGCGCCAGGGTGACCGCGCCGCGTACGCCGCCCCACAGGATGACGAGCTTGAACGCGGCGCTGATCGGCTGCTGCCGCAGCAGGATGCGCACGATGGGCAGGACACCGAACAGGCACAAGGCACGCGCGGTCAGGGCGCCGACGAGAAGCGCGCCCAGCAGCAGCAGGTCGGACGCGGTCGCCTGCCGGATCGTCTCCGGAACCAGCATCGAAGCGAAGACGAACACGAGCGAGCTCGCCCAGAAGCCGAGCTGGGTCCAGATCGCGTTGACGCTCTGCCACTCCTTCGTGCCGACGCGCAGGCGGCCGATGGTGCCGAACACCAGCCCGGCCACCACGACGGCGACCACCCCGGAGACGTGCAGATAGGCTTCCGCCAGCGCGTAGGACAGATAGGCCAGCGACACGCTCAAGGTCACCTCGGCCGGCCCGCCTTGATCGATGCGGCTGACCACGAGCGCCGCGAGGCGGCCGAGCACGGCGCCAACCAGCGCGCCGCCCAGGAACTCGATCGCCAGATCGCTTGCGATCTCGGAAACGACGGCAAGCTCGCTGCTGTGCGTTCGGCTGGTGATCAGCGCCAAGAGAGTCGTGAACAGCGCGATCGCCGCGGCATCGTTGAGCAGGCTCTCGCCTTCGACCAGCAGCGTAAGGCGTCGCCTCGCGCCGACTTCGCGGAACACGGCCGTGACCGCGCTGGGATCGGTGGTGGCGATGATGGCGGCGACGAGGAGACACACGGTCAGCGGAAAGCTCGACACGCCCCAGACGGCGAGCCCCGCCGTGGCCGTCGTCATCAGGACCGCCAGCACCGCCAGGATCAGGATCGGCCCGAGATCCTCGAGCAGCTCGCGGCCATCGAGCTTGCTCGACGTGTCGAACAGCAAGACCGGCAGGAAGACCCAGAGCAGCACGTCGGCCGAGACGTCGAGCTCGCGCAACTGCTGAAAGAAGTCGGTGATCGGCTGGCCCGGCAGCGACCGTAGCAGCATGTCGGACAGCCCGATGCCGAGGCCAAGCGCGCAGCCGAGACCGGCGAGCACGACCGTGTAGGGAAGCCGCAGCCGCGTGGCGAGCCGCGGCAGCAGGGCGATCAAGACGAGCAGCCCCGCCACCCCGAGGATCAGGCCGCTCACCGTCGTCATCACGATCTCCGTGCTTGCCGGAGCCTGCGCTCCTCGCGGCGGTTATAGCGGACCTGATCGATGGCGAAAGCGGCCGTGCTGCGGCTTGACGCGAGCGGGCGCGGCATCCCAGATTCCCGGCATGCAGCCGTTCGACGTGATCGTCATCGGCGGTGGCCACGCCGGGTGCGAGGCCGCCGCCGCCAGTGCGAGGATGGGGGCCCGCACCCTGCTCGCCACCCACCGCCTCGACTCGGTCGGAGCCATGTCGTGCAACCCTGCGATCGGCGGGCTCGGGCGTGGTCATCTCGTCCGCGAGATCGACGCGCTCGACGGGATCATGGGCCGCGCGATCGATGCGGGTGGCATCCAGTTCCGCCTGCTCAACCGCAGCAAGGGTCCGGCCGTGCAGGGACCGCGTGCGCAGGCCGACCGGAAGCGCTACGCCCGCGCGGTGCGCGGCCTGCTCGAGGCCGAGCCGCTGCTGACGCTGCGCGAGCTCGAGGTCGAGGAGCTGATCGTCCGCGACGGGCGGGTGAACGGGATCGTCGACCATGCCGGCACCGCGTGGACCGCCGCCACGGTGATCCTCACCACCGGCACATTCCTGCGTGGCGAGATCCATCTGGGCGAGGAGCGATGGCCGGCCGGCAGGGTCGGCGACAAACCGGCGGTGCGCCTCGCCGAGAGCCTGCTGCGGCACGGTTTGCGCCTGGGCCGGTTGAAGACGGGCACGCCACCCCGGTTGGACGGGCGGTCCATCGACCGCGCGGGTCTGCAGGTGCAGGCGGGCGACCGGCCGCCGCAGCCGTTCTCGTACCTGACCCGAACGCTACCGCTGCCGCAGATCGACTGCTGGATCACCCATACCACCGTCGCCACGCACGCGTTGATCAGCGCCAACCTGGACCGGGCGCCGATCTACTCGGGCCAGATAGCCGCCACGGGGGTGCGCTACTGTCCGTCGATCGAGGACAAGGTCGTCCGCTTCGCCGATCGCGAGCGGCACCAGATATTCCTCGAGCCGGAGGGTTTGGACGACGACACGGTCTACCCGAACGGCATCTCGACCTCGCTGCCGCGCGACGTGCAGGCCCGGCTGATCGCGACCATCCCCGGCCTGGAGCACGCGAGGATGCTGCAGCCGGGTTATGCCATCGAGTACGATCACATCGATCCCCGCGAGCTCGATCCGACGCTGGAGCTGCGGGCATTGCCGGGCCTGTTTCTGGCCGGACAGATCAACGGCACCACCGGCTACGAGGAAGCGGCGGCGCAGGGAATCGTCGCCGGCATCAATGCGGCCATCGCGGCCGGTGGCAGGCGACCGGATTTCGTGCTCGATCGGGCCGAGGCCTATCTCGGCGTGCTGACCGACGATCTGACCACGCAGGGCGTGACCGAGCCCTACCGGATGTTCACCTCGCGGGCCGAGTACCGCTTGGCCCTGCGCGCCGACAATGCCGACCTGCGCCTGACCGAGCGCGGCCTCGCCGTCGGCTGTGTCGGCGCCGTGCGTGCCCACGCGTTCCGTGCCAAGGCGGCGGCGCTGGACGCCGCCCGCCGCCGTCTCGGCGAAGTCGGGCTGACCCCCGCCGCCGCCCAGGCGCACGGGCTGCAGGTCAACCAGGACGGGCAGCGCCGGTCGGGGCTGGATCTGCTGACCCTGCCCGGCCTCGATCTGGTCCGGCTGGCCTCGATCTGGCCCGAGCTCGGCGCGGTGCGCGCGGACGTGGCCGAGCAGCTCGAGATCGAGGCGCGGTACCGTACGTACCTGCAGCGGCAGGCGGCGGACGTGGCCGCGTTCCGGCGCGAGGAGAGTCTCGGCCTGCCGGCGGGCCTCGACTTCGCGACGCTGAGCGGGTTGAGCAACGAGCTGCGACAGGCGCTGCTGCGGGTGCGCCCGACGACGCTCGGCGCTGCGTCGCGAATCCCCGGCATGACGCCGGCCGCCCTGACCCTGCTCTACCGGCATGCGAAGCGGGCGGCCTGACGTGGCGCGACCGATGACGGCCGCAGAGGCCGGCGAGCTGCTCGGTGTTTCACGTGAAACGTTGGCGCGGCTGCAGGCCTATCTCGATCTGCTGCAGCGCTGGCAGGCGCGGATCAATCTCGTCGGCACCGCCACGCTCGCCGATCCCTGGCGCCGGCACGTCCTCGACAGCGGGCAGCTGTGGCGCCGGTGGCCGGCGAGGGCGCGCCGTCTGGTCGATCTCGGCAGCGGCGCCGGCCTGCCGGGCCTGATCCTGGCGATCATCGGCGCGCCCGTGACCCATCTGATCGAGAGCGACCGCCGCAAGGCCGCCTTCCTCCGCGAGGCGGCGCGAGCCTGTGGTGCCGTGGTGACGGTGCACCCGGCGCGCATCGACGACACGCCCAATCTGGCGGCCGACGTGATCACCGCCCGGGCGCTGGCGCCGTTGCCCGAACTGCTGCGGCTGGCGGCGTGCCATGCGCGCGCGGACACCACCTGCCTGTTCCTCAAGGGCCGCACCGCCCACAGCGAATTGACCGCGGCGCGCGAAACCTGGACAATGAACGCGACCCTCGAGGCGAGCCTCAGCGACCCCGAGGGGCAAGTCATCATCATCAGCGGAATCCGCCGTGTCGCGAGCTGCCCCACCTGAGCCCGTCGCCCGTGCCCGGGTGCTGGCCCTTGCCAACCAGAAGGGCGGCGTCGGTAAGACGACGACGGCCATCAATCTCGGCACCGCCCTGGCGGCCACCGGCTGCCGGGTGCTGGTCGTCGATCTCGACCCGCAAGGCAACGCCAGCACCGGCCTCGGCATCGCACGGGCCGACCGCCGGCTCACCACCTACGACATTCTGCTGCGCGGTACCGCGTTCGATGCTGCCGTGCTGCCGACCGAGGTTCCCGGCCTCGAGATGGTGCCGGCGACCGTCGACCTGTCCGCCGCCGAGGTCGAGCTGGTCGGCGACGAGCGGCGTGCCTATCGCCTGCGCGAGGCATTTCGCACGCTGACCCGCAACTACGACCATGTGCTGATCGA
This sequence comes from Geminicoccaceae bacterium, assembly GCA_039808865.1. Lineage (GTDB taxonomy): Bacteria > Pseudomonadota > Alphaproteobacteria > Geminicoccales > Geminicoccaceae > Benzoatithermus. Next base: position 13,398 of record JBDHTW010000033.1, on the reverse strand, counting down.
CTGTCCGCCGTCGCTCGGCCTGTTGACGGTGAATGCGCTGACGGCCGCGCACTCGGTGATGGTGCCGCTGCAGTGCGAGTTCTTCGCCCTCGAGGGGCTGAGCCTTCTCTTGCGCACCATCGAGCGGGTGCGCAGCAGCTTCAACCCGATGCTGCAGGTGCACGGCGTCGTGCTGACCATGTTCGACCGGCGCAACAATCTTTCCGAGCAGGTGGCGAGCGACGTGCGCAGTTTCATGGGCGACCGGGTCTACGAGACGATGATCCCGCGCAACGTGCGCGTGTCCGAGGCGCCGTCGCACGGCAAGCCGGTGCTCCTTTACGACTTCAAGAGCCTCGGCGCCCAGGCCTATGCGCACCTGGCCGGCGAGATGCTGCGCCGCGAGCGGCGGCTCGTCGCGGCGTGAGCACCGATCCCAAGGCGTCCCGCCGGCGCGGCCTCGGCATGGGCCTCTCGGCCCTGCTCGGTGACGATGCGGGCAACTTCGCCGGCGCCGGGCGGGCGCGGCCACCCAGCCAGATGGTGCCGATCGAGCTGCTGCAGGCGTCCCCGCTGCAGCCCCGTCGCCGTTTCGACGAGGCCGAGCTCGGCGCGCTCGCCGACTCGATCCGTGAACGCGGCATCCTGCAGCCGCTGCTGCTGCGGCCTTGTGGCGACGGCGCCGCCAGCTACGAGATCGTGGCCGGTGAGCGGCGCTGGCGCGCGGCCCAGCGTGCCGGCCTGCACGAGGTCCCGGCCGTCGTGCGCGAGCTGTCCGACCGCGATACACTCGAGCTGGCGCTGATCGAGAATCTGCAGCGTGCGGATCTGTCGGCCCTCGACGAGGCCCAGGCGTTTCGGCGGCTGGTCGACGAATTCGGGCACACCCACGACGAGCTGGCGGCCACGATCGGCAAGAGCCGCAGCCACGTCGCGAACACCCTGCGTCTGCTGCTGCTGCCGCCGGCGGTCCAGGCGCTGGTCGACGACGGACGGCTGTCGGCGGGGCATGCCCGTGCCCTGATCGGCCATGCCGAAGCCGAGCGGCTGGCCGCCCTCGTCGTCGACGGCGGCCTCAGTGTGCGCGAGACCGAGGAACTGGTCCGCCGCGAGGCGGCACGGCCACGGCGCACGCGCGGCGGCGACGGTGCCGCCGATCCTCACGTGAAAGAGGTCGAGGACCGTCTGACCTCCAGCCTCGGCCTCGAGGTCGGCATTCGCGCCAAAGGCAAGGGCGGCCTGCTCACGATCCGCTACCACGACCTCGACCAGCTCGACGGGCTGATCCGCCGCCTGGGCTGATCCGTGGGCTAGGGTCGCGTCCGCCCGAAATACGCATCGTGCAGCTCGTTGCCGTCCCACATCTTGCCGGCGACCTGGGTGGCGTGGGTCACGGGATCGTAGGGTGTCACCGGCAGATGCAGCGCCTCGGGCGAGAGCTGACCGATCGCAGCCAGCACGCGATAGGCCGCGACGATGGCATCCCGCTTGGCATTCTCGAGGCCGAGCTCGGCATCGAGCTGCTGCTGCTCCGCCAACAGCACGTCGATCTGCGTGCGCAGGCCGAGACGCTGCTCGCGCTTGAGGCCTTCCGCGGCGGCGCGCGACGATTCGACTTGGGTCTGGAAGGCGGCGATGCTGCTGCGTGCGCTGCTCAGCGTCTGCCACGCCACCAGCGCATCCTGGCGCACGCTCTGACGCTCGCCGTCCAACTCCAGCCGACGCTGCTGCAGCTCCTGCTTGGCGCCACGCGACTGCGACGCGGCGAGGCCACCGTCGAACAACGGAATGGTCAACAGCACCTCGCCCGAATAATAGGGCGCGCCGATGCTGGCACTGGCCCCGATGCTGGGACGGAACTGCGCCAGGGCCCCGTCGACGCTGTGCCTGGCGGCATCCACGGTGTCGGCGGCAGCGGCGAGGTTCGGGTTGTCCGCCGAGGCCGCGATGACCTCGTCGCGCGACGTCGGCAGGCCGGTCGGCATGGCCGGCGGCTGCAGTAGCCGCGGTTCGGTCCCGACGACGCCACGGAACACCTCGCGCGCGCTGTCCAAATCCCCTTCCGCTTGCAGGCGTCGCGCCTCGGCTTGCGCCACCTGCGTGCGCGTCTGGGCGACGTCGGTGGCCCTGAGTTCCCCGGCTGCCTGCCGCCGCTCCGCCGAGGCCAGCTCCTCGCCAAGCTCCTGCTCGTGCCGTCGATCATCGTCGAGCGCGTTCTGGGCACGGAGCACGTCGACATAGGCGGTGGCGGCGCGCAGGAGCGTATCCTGCTCCGTGGCGCGCAGCATGGCCCGGCCGGCCTCGATGCGGCTGCGTGCCTCGGCCGTCGCGGCGCCGACCCGTCCCGCGGTCCAGATCGGCACCTTGAGCGCGATGGCGCCGACCGGGCCCGCCTGGGCCTTGGCGTTGGCGGTGTTGGTCGAGCCGTGCGAGTTGGCCGCGGCCGCGCCGTTGTTCGCCGCGAGCCCGCCTTCCGCCTCGACCGTCGGTCGGCCCGCGGCCAAGGCCTGGGGTACCGCCTCGTCGGTCTTGCGCAGTTCCGCCTGGGCGGCCGCAAGCTGCGGGTTGGTGGTGTAGGCGCTGACCAGCGCCTCGGTCAGCGTCATCGCCCGCGCCGACGCGCCGGGGAGCGCCATCGCGAGCGCGACGAGGCCCAAGACGAGCGCCGGCCGCCCACACCGGGGCATGCTGCAAAAAGCCATGGCAAGGGTCCTGTGTGGACTGTCTACTCGCGCCGCAGGGCCTCGATCGGATCGAGTGCCGCCGCCCGGCGCGCCGGGTAGAAGCCGAAAGCCACACCCACGGCGATGCTGGAGCCGATGGCGAGGATGACGGCCTGCGGGCTGATCACCACCGGCCAGTCGGCGAGCCACGCCGTGCCGACGGCACCGGCGATGCCGATCGCGATACCGATGCCGCCTCCGGCGAGCGAGAGGGCCGCGGCCTCGATCAGGAACTGGATCATGATGTCGGCCTGCCGGGCGCCGAGCGCCATGCGGATGCCGATCTCGCGCACGCGTTCCAGCACCGAGACCAGCATGATGTTCATGATGCCGATGCCGCCGACCAGCAGCGACACCGAGGCGATCGCGGCCACCAGTGCGGCGAAGGCGCGGGTCGAGGTCTCCTTGATCTGCAGCACGTCGGCCAGATTCTCGACCGTGAAGTCGTCGTCCTGCCCCGCCGCCAGCCGGTGCCGATCCCGCAGCAGTTCGCGGACCGCGGTCTCGGTCGCATGCAGGTCGTAGCCTTCGCTGATCTTCACCAGCGCGGAATCGACGGCCTGCCAATGGACGCCGCCACGGCCGAGGATGCGTGCCTTGGCCGTCCGCAGCGGCACCACCACGGTATCGTCCTGGTCCTTGCCCGAAGTCGTCTGGCCCTTGGGCGCCAGCACGCCCACGACCGTCAGCACCGCACCCTGCGCGCGGATGCTCTGGCCCACCGGATCCTCGGTGCCGAACAGCTTGGCCGCGACCGTCTGCCCGACCAGCGCCACGTCGCGGCCGGCCACATCCTCGTCGGGATCGAAATCGCGTCCCGAGGCCAGCGGCCAGTCACGGGCCGCGAGGAAGCCGGGGCCGACACCATAGAGCGCCGTCGACCAGTTGCTGCCGCCATGCACCACCTGCACGCCGCCGCGCACCATCGGCACCGCGAGCTGCACGCCGGCGACCTCGCGCGCCACCGAGCGCACGTCGTCCTCGGTGAGCCGGACGCCGCCGGCGGCAAGATGCACGCCGCCGGCCGTGACCGCGCCCGGTTCCAGCACCAGCAGGTTCGAGCCCAGGCTCCTGATCCTCGACACCACGAGATCGCGGGCGCCGGCGCCGATCGCGACGACGAGAATGACGGCAGCAACGCCGATGATCACGCCGAGCGTGGTAAGGAAGCTCCGGGTGGGATTCGCGCGCAGCGCATCGACGGCGCTGCGCAGGGCATCGAGGTAGTTCATGCCGCCTCCCGCTTCACCGGGGTCTCCGGCACACGCGCCGTCTGCAGCCGATCGCTTTCCATGCGCCCATCGCGCAGGCGGACCAGACGCTCCGCATAGGCCGCGATCTTGGCGTCGTGCGTGACCAGGATCACCGTTCGGCCCGCCGCGTGCAGCGCCTGCAGCAGGGCCATGACCTCCTCGCCCGTCCGCGAGTCCAACGTGCCGGTCGGTTCGTCGGCGAGCAGGATGTCGGGCTCGGTGACGAGCGCGCGGGCGATCGCCACCCGCTGCTGCTGCCCGCCCGAGAGCTGCGTCGAGCGATGGTTCATGCGTTCGCCCAGGCCGACCTCGATCAACTTGGTCCGTGCCAGTTCCTCGCGCCGACGCCGGGGCACGCCGGCATACACCAGAGGCAGGGCCACATTCTGCAGCGCCGACATGCGCGGCAGCAGATTGAACGACTGGAAGCAGAAGCCGATGCGCCGGTTGCGCAGCCGCGCCAGGGCCGCGGCGTCGAGCTGCGCCGTGTCCTCGCCGGCAAGCCGGTAGGAGCCGCCGGTCGGCCGGTCGAGGCACCCCAGCACGTTGAGCAGGGTCGACTTGCCCGAGCCCGACGGGCCCATGATCGCCACGAACTCGCCACGCTCGATGCGCAGATCGAGACCCGCGAGTGCCGCTACGGTCTCGCCGGCCACATGATGGATGCGGGTCAGGCCCACGGCCTCGACCAGGGCGGTACCCATCGTTCAGAGCCCCAGGAGCGAGTGCGAATGACCGGACGTGTCGGCCGCGGCCGCCAGGGCGACGACCACGGCATCGCCGGGTGCGAGTTCGCTGGAGACTATGGTGGTGAGCGCACCGTCGCTGCGCCCAGGCTCGACGCGATGCGGCACCGGGTGGCCCTCCGCGTCGACCGTCCACACCGTGGCGCCGTCCGCCGCCACCTCGCCCTCAGGCCTGAAGCGCAGCGCAGCGCTCGGCACGCGCAGCATGCCCTCATCCTTGCCGGTCACGATCTGCGTCGTGGCCGTCATGCCCGGCAGCAGCTTCTGCGTCGGGTTGTCGACGGCGATGACGACGTCGTAGGTCACCACGTTCTGGGCGGTCTGCGGAGCGCGCTTGACCAGCTGCACTCGACCGTCGAACGTTTCGCCCGGGAAGCTGTCGACGTTGAAGGTGGCCGGCTGGCCGACCGCAATCTGTCCGATATCGGCCTCATCGACGCTGGCATGCAGCCGCATCCGGTGCAGATCGCTGGCGATGGTGAACAGCCCCGGCGCGCCCGTGACCACCTGCCCGACAACGGCGGTATGATCGAGGATGACGCCGTCGATCGGCGCCCGGACCAGGGTGTGATCGAGCTCGACCTCGGCGTCGTGGACCGCGGCCTCGTGCGAGGCGATCGCTGCCTCGACGTTCTGCAGCTGTGCTTCGGCCACCTGCACGTCGCCCTCGGCTGCACCCACGCCGGCATCGGCCGCATTCAGGCGTGCCTGCGCGGCCTTCACCTCGGTCTCTGCCTGGTCGGCCGTCGCCTGGGCGCGCTCGAGCTCGACGCGCGCCGCATCGCCGGTCCGGGCCAACGACCGCTCCCGCTGCAAGTCGCGCTGTGCACCGTCCCGGACATCGCTCGCGTGGGCGAGTTCGGCTTCGGCCGCGGCACGGGTCGCCTGCGCATTGGCGACGCCGATCCGAGCCCGATCACGCTGGCTGCGGGCGACATCGACGCCGCGCTGCGCCACGACCAGCTCGGAGCGAGCCAGCGCCAGATGCGAGCTGGCGGCGGTCTGATCAAGACGCCCGAGCACGTCGCCGGCATGGACGGCCGCGTTGTCGTCGACGAGCAGCGCCTGCAGCAGGCCGGTGCCGCTCGCGCTGACCGCCACCTGCTGCACGGGGGTCAGCGTTCCCGACGCGCGTACCGTACTCGCCACCGAGCCGCGATCGATCGTGGCCAGGCGATAGCCCGGCACCGTGGGTCGCGATTGCGCGCGCAGGCCAGCTGCGGCGATGGTCAGGGTCAGGACACCCACGACCGAAAGCACAACAGGACGGGCACGCATCGGCTCACTCCAGACATCGCACAGGCACGGGCGACATGGCCCTGGAAGGGCCGCCGCGGGTCGCGTCTGCTTAGATGGGTGAGCCTAGGCTGCGATCATGACCGCGATGATGCCCAGCCGGTTAAGGATTGGACAGGGAAAAGCACACCATCGTGCGGCTAGCACAGCGTTGCCACTGGTGTCGCAGGACCGACTGGTAGAACTTTCAGTGGATAAGTTCCACCTATTGTGTCTGGATCGTTGACTTGGGCCACATGTTGCGATTCTATACTGAGCTTGGAGATACAAGAAAGCGTGTGGTCTTCGTTATGAAGCCGGATGCGGGGTTCATTCGGTTGCCAATTTCCACCGTCATGGCGGGATCACATTACCGTTTGCCCGACTCGAGCCAAGCGGAAAGAGAGGCATAGCCCGGCCGCGATCGGTGTCGATCACGATGCGACGCCGCCCCGGCCCGGGGCGGCGTCGTCGCGTTTCAAGGCAGTCGCCTGGCTCACTTCCCCGGGCCGTAGAGGCTCTCGATCAGCTCCTGGTGTGTGTCGACGATCAGATGGCGGCGCAGCTTCAGCGTCGGCGTCATCAGCCCGTTTTCGATGCTGAATGGCTCGGCCATGACGTGGAATTTACGCACCCGTTCGATGGCCGACAGCCGCCGGTTCGCACGCGCCACGGCCGCGCCGATGGCGGCCTTGAACGCCCCGTCGTCCGCCAGCTGGCCAAGATCAGCCCGACAGCCGTGCTCGCGCGCGAAGCTGCGCACGAAATCCTGATGCGGCACGATGAGGGCCACGAGATGCGGCCGCCGGTCGCCGTAGATCAATGTCTGCCCGACCTCGGGCTCGAGCAGCAGGATGCCTTCGACCCGTGCCGGGGCCACGTTGTCGCCGCCGGAATTGACGATGATGTCCTTCTTGCGGTCGGTGATACGGATGCAGCCGTCCGGATCGATCTCGCCGATGTCGCCCGTGTGCAGCCAGCCGTCGCGCAGCGCCTGCGCCGTCCCCTCCGGATCCTTCCAGTAGCCGCGCATGACCAGATCGCCGCGCACCAGGATCTCGCCGTCGTCGGCGATCCTGACCTCCACGCCGTCGAGCGGCGGGCCCACGGTGTCGAGCCGGGCCTTGCCGGGCAGGTTGGCGCTGATCACCGGCGCTGCTTCGGTCTGTCCGTAGCCCTGCAGCACCGGCAGGCCGAGCGCGTGAAAGAACAGCCCGACGTCCGGGTTGAGTGGCGCACCTCCCGAGACCATCGCCTTCAGCCGGCCCCCGAACCTGCCCTGCACCTTGCGCCGCACCAAAAGGTCGAGGGATCGGTCGATCAACGCCAGGTGCGGCGGCAGGCGCCCGCCCTGCTGGTAGCGTCGCCGGCCGAGATCGAGCGCTAGATCGAATAGAACCCGGCCGATGCCGCCCTGACGGTTGACGCCGGTCACGATCCGCTGCCGCAGGACTTCGTAGAGCCGCGGCACACAGGTGAGGATGGTCGGGCGGGCCTCGACCAGATTGGTCGACAGCGTCTCCACGCCTTCCGCATAGTAGATTTCCGCGCCCATCGCGATCGGCAAGAACTGTCCCGCCGTGTGCTCGTAGGCATGCGACAGCGGCAGGAACGACAAGAACGTCTCGTGACCGAGCCCGATGCGCTCGAGCAGGCCCCACGCACCGCGCAGGTTGGCCATGATGTTGCGGTGGGTGAGCATGACCCCCTTGGGCCGCCCGCCCGTGCCCGAGGTGTAGATGAAGCAGGCGAGATCGTCGGCCGTGAGCTGGTCGACCCCATCGACCGCCGCGGCGGCGCGGCCCATGGTCAAGGCCTCGTCCCAGCTCAGAGCCGGCACCGGGGACGTGGCTGCATCGGCCGGCGGGTCGACGAACAGGACGAGGCGCACGCTCGGCGACTGGGCCACCGCCGGCAGCAGCCGCTTGGCGATCTGGTGGCCGGCGCAGATCACCGCGGCGACCTCGGCATGGTTCAGGAGATAGGCGAAATCGTCGGTCGTGCTGGTGGTGTAGGCCGGGACGGTGATCGCACCGGCGGTGAGGATCGCCAAGTCCGCGACGCACCATTCGGGCCGGTTCTCGGCCACGATCAGCACCCGCTCGCCGCCGGCGATGCCGCATTGGGCGAGGCAGCGAGCCACGAGCTCGACTTCCTCGGCAACGCGCTGCCAGCTCCACGGCCGATAGACGCCATCGGTCTTGGCCCACAGGAACGGCCGCTCGCCGCCGGCGGCCGCCGACCGCCGGAACATGCTCACCAGGTTGGTGCCGAGATCGGGCATCACCATCGGTCGATCAATCTCCCCGGGGCCGCGCCGAGGGCGTGGAGGTCCCGGAGGGCCCCGCCCGTTCCGGTGCGGCAGTGAGCACGGGTGCCCCCCGCACGCAACCGGGCTAGACGCAAATTCGGCCCGGGTCGCCCGACTGGAAGGCCCGCGGCGATGGCTTATATCTGGAATGCTCAGCGGACAAAGGGGACAGCATGGCGACCAGCGAGCGCGTGCGGATCGCGTTGGCGACGGCGGCGGCGGGCTTGGCGCCCGGCGAGCAGGGGCCGGTGTGGAATCTGGGCGATCTCTACGGCGGCCCCGAGGATCCCCGCATCGAGGCGGATCTGGTCGCCAGCGACCAGGCGGCGGCCGCGCTCGAGGCCGAGTACAAGGGACGGCTGCCCGAACTCGACGGTGACGGCCTGGCGGCGATGATCGCCCGCTACGAGACGATCGAGGATGGCACCGGGCGCCTGCTGTCGTTCGCCCAGCTGCTGTTCGCGGCCAACCGCGACGACGCTGCGGTCGGACAGTTCTACCAGAAGATCCAGGAGCGGATCACCGCGATCGGCACGCGCCTGCTGTTCGTCACCCTCGAGCTCAACAAGCTCGAGGACGCCCCGCTTGCAGCACTGGTCGAAACCTCGCCGCGGCTGCGGCATTACCGGTCGTGGCTCGATTCCGTGCGCAGCTACCGGCCGCACCAGCTCTCCGACGAGGTCGAGCGCACGCTGCACGAGAAGTACGTCACCGGCCGCAGCGCCTGGGTGCGGCTGTTCGACGAGACGATGGCCGCCTTGCGCTTTCCGCTCGACGGCAAGGAACTGACCAGCGCCGAGATCTTCGACCAGTTTTCCGCCAAGGACCGCACCCAGCGCGAGCGGGCGGCGACGTCGATCAGCGGCGTGCTGGACAAGAACGTCCGACTGTTCGCCCGCATCATGAACACGCTGGTCAAGGACAAGCAGATCGAAGACGAGTGGCGCCGGTTCGAGCGCCCGATCTCGTCGCGCAACCTCGCCAACCAGGTCGAGGACGAGGTGGTGACGGCGCTGATCGACGCCGTGCGCCAGGCCTATCCGCGCATCTCGCATCGCTACTACGCGTTGAAGGCCCGCTGGCTCGGGCTCGACAAGCTCGAGTTCTGGGACCGCAACGCGCCGTTGCCCGAGGAGATCGATACCCGGCGGCCGTGGGCGGACGCCAAGATCGTCGTGCTCGATGCCTACCGCAGCTTCTCGCCGACGCTGGCCGGCATCCTGACCCGCTTCTTCGACGGCGGCTGGATCGATGCCCAGCTGCGTCCGGGCAAGGACAGCGGCGCGTTCTGCCACCCGACGGTACCCAGCGCCCATCCCTACGTGCTGATGAACTACCAGGGCCGTAACCGGGACGTGATGACGCTGGCGCACGAGCTGGGCCATGGTGTGCATCAGGTACTGGCGGCGCAGCAGGGGCCGCTGATGGCCGGCACGCCCTTGACCCTCGCCGAGACGGCCTCGGTCTTCGGCGAGCAGCTCACCTTCCAGGCGCTGCTGGCCCAGGAGACCGACCCGGTCCGGCGGCGCATCCTGCTGGCGGCGAAGATCGAGGACAAGATCAACACGGTGGTGCGGCAGATCGCGTTCTGCGAGTTCGAGCGCCGGGTGCACGATGCGCGCCGCAAGGCCGAGCTGACCCCCGACGACCTCTGCCGCCTCTGGCTCGACGTGCAGACCGAGAGCCTGGGACCGGCCTTCCGGTTCCGCGACGACTATCGCTTCTACTGGACCTACATCCCCCACTTCATCCACGTGCCGTTCTACGTCTACGCCTACGCGTTCGGCGACTGCCTCGTCAGCTCCCTCTACGCGGTCTACGAGGAACGGCCCGAAGGCTTCGAGCCACGCTACCTCGATCTGCTGCGCGCCGGCGGCACGCTGCGGCACAAGGAGCTGCTGGCACCGTTCGGGCTCGACGCCTCCGACCCGGGCTTCTGGGCCAAGGGGCTGAGCCTGCTCGAAGGCCTCATCGACCAGCTCGAGGCGACACTACCGGAGGCCGCATGAGCGAGCCACGAACGCCTGCCCGCAAGATCGACAGCGAGAACAGCTTCGGCTCCCGCGTCCGGCGCTACGCGCAAGTCGGCGGCACGGTAGGCGTTCAGGCCGCGCGCATCGCCGGGGCGCGGATGCTGGGCCGGCGGCTGGATGCGAGCAACGCCGCCGATCTGCGCCAGGCGCTCGGTGGCCTCAAGGGCCCGCTGATGAAGGTGGCCCAGCTCATCGCCGCCATCCCGGACGCGCTGCCGGCGGAATACGCGGCCGAGCTGGCCCAGCTGCAGAGCAACGCGCCGCCGATGGGCAAGCCGTTCGTCCGCCGGCGGATGACGGCCGAGCTGGGCGCGGACTGGCACCGGCACTTCGCCACGTTTCCGCTGGAGGCGGCGGCCGCGGCGTCGCTCGGGCAGGTGCACAAGGCGACGCTGCCCGACGGGCGCACGGTCGCCTGCAAGCTGCAGTACCCGAACATGGAGGCGGCGGTCGAGGCCGATCTGGCCCAGCTGCGGCTGATCTTCAACCTGCACGGCCGCTACGACTCGGCGATCGACACCAGCCGGATCTACGAGGAGATCTCGGCCCGGCTGCGCGAGGAGCTCGACTATCAGCAGGAGGCCCGGCATCTCGCCCTCTATCGCGAGATGCTGCAGGGCGAGGAGCACATCCATGTGCCGGCGATCGTGCCCGAGCTGTCGACGCGCCGCCTGCTGACGATGGAGTGGCTGCAGGGCCGGCCGCTGCTCGAGTTCAAGACCGTCTCGCAGGAGGAGCGCAACCGGCTGGCCATGCGCATGTTCCGCGCATGGTACGTGCCGTTCTACAATTACGGCGTGATCCACGGCGACCCGCATCTCGGCAACTACACGGTTCGCGACGATCTCGACCTGAACCTGCTCGACTTCGGCTGCATCCGCGTGTTCCGCCCGGCCTTCGTCAACGGCGTGATCGACCTCTACTGGGCGCTGTCGCGCGGCGACCGTGATCTCGCCGTCGAGGCCTACCGCAGCTGGGGCTTCGAGAAGCTCGACAACGCCACGATCGACGTCCTCAACCAGTGGGCCGGCTATCTCTACGGCCCGCTGATGGAGGATCGCGCCCGGCTGATCGAGGAGACCAACAGCAGCCGCCAGGGCCGTCAGGTCGCCGAGCGGGTGCACCAGAAGCTGCGCGAGGTCGGCGGGGTCACGCCGCCCCGCGAGTTCGTGTTCATGGACCGGGCCGCGATCGGCCTGGGTGCCGTGTTCCTGCATCTGGGCGCGCAAGTGAACTGGTACCGCCAGTTCATGGAGCTGATCGCCGACTTCGACGTGCGGCAGATGGAACGGCGCCAGACCGAGGCGCTGCGGCGGCACGGCCTGCCGTCGCCGAGCTGAGGATCGCCAAATGGCCGCACTGACCTGGTCGCCGACGCAATATGCCCATCATGCCGGCCCCCGCCTGCGTCCGGCGCTCGATCTGCTCGCCCGCGTCGAGCTTGCGGACGTGGCGACCATCGTCGATCTGGGCTGCGGCACCGGCGTCGTCTTCCCGGCGCTGCGGGCCCGCTTTCCCGAGGCCCGGCTGATCGGCGTCGACCAGTCGCCGTCCATGCTGGCCAAGGCGGCCGAGGTCGATCCTGCCGCGGTGCTGGTCGAGGCCGACGCGGCGACGTGGCGGCCGGCACAGCCGGTCGACCTGATGTTCTCCAACGCCGTGCTGCAATGGGTGGGCGACCACGCCCGGCTCCTGCCCGAGCTCCTGCGGTCGTGCCGGACGCTCGCGGTGCAGATGCCGGACAATGTCGCCTCACCGTCGCAGCAGCTGATCTTGGAGCTGGCCCAGTCTCCCGCCTGGCGGACCCGCCTTGCCGGGCTGCGCTTCGGCGAGCACGTGCTGCGCCCGGCCGACTACCACGCGCTGCTCACGGCCGCCGGCGCCACCATCGATCTCTGGGAGACGACCTACCACCAGCGGCTGACCGGTGTCGATCCGGTGCTGGAATGGCTGCGCGGCACGACGCTGCTGCGTGTGCATGCGCTGCTCGGTGGCGCCGACAGCCCGGCCACGCGCGAGTTCGAGCAGGCCCTCGCGGAACGCCTGCGCGCCGCCTACCCGACCGATGCGGCAGGCATCACCGTGTTCCCGTTCAGGCGCCTGTTCGTCGTGGCCTCTCACTGACCTAGTCGGCCGTGGGGGTCGCCCGGCGCGGCACCACCAGCTTGGAGGTCAGGATCTGCAGCGCCTCGCCGCGCTGGTTGCGGGTCACGCTGCGCAGCGTGACCATGCCGCGCTCCGGACGCGAGCGCGAAGGTTTGACTTCCAGCACCTCGCTTTCAACCGATAGTATGTCCCCCGGTCGTGTCGGCTGTGGCCACGCGATCTCGACGCCGGCGCCGATGACGCCGCCGGCGATGGGTGCGCCGCCCTCGACCAGGAGCCGCATGGTCAGCGCGGCGGTGTGCCAGCCGCTGGCGGCGAGGCCGCCGAACAGGGAGGCCGCGGCCGCAGCCGCGTCCAGATGGAACGGCTGCGGGTCGAACGTGCCGGCGAAAGCCCTGATCTGGGCCTCGTCGAGGGCATGCGTCCGGCTGACGAAGCGCTGACCCACGTGCAGATCGTCGAGATAGAATCGTTGTTTGGCGTCATCCGCGGCCGCTATCGTCATCGTGCACCCCGCTCGGCAACCAACGAACACTCGGACGAAGGTCTAGCTTCCGTGGTCGCCGACGCAATGGGACAGGCTGGCCAGCAGCCGCGGACGACAGAAAGAAAAAGGCCAATTGCCAGTGATGCTTCGTTTACCTATTCAGCCGGACCAGGGGCGCCCGCTTCCTCGCGTCCACCGTGAACAGTGCGCGGAAGCGCGGTATCGCCACGCCGACGCCGGGGGGGAACAGAGACGATGAAGATCGGGATACCCAAGGAGCGGCAGGAGGGGGAGTTTCGCTGTGCGGCGACGCCGGACACGGTGAAGCGGTACGTGGGTCTGGGTCTGTCGCCGGTGGTGGAGTCTGGCGCGGGGTTGGGTGCGGCCATTCCGGACGCTGCGTTTGCGGCGGCGGGGGCGGAGCTCGGCGAGGCGGCGGCGGCGTGGGCGGCGGACATCGTGGTCAAGGTGCAGCCGCCGACGCC
>JBDHTW010000032.1:0-41619 GCA_039808865.1 Geminicoccaceae bacterium | reverse complement strand
CGCAGCCGGCATCGCACCTCCAGCCGGAGCTGCCGCGGCCGTGGGTGCCGCCGCAGGAGGCGCGGCCTCGCCGTTGGCCTTGGCCGGCGGCGGCGCCGGCGCGGCCGCGAGCGCGCTCTTGTCCTCGCCCTCCTCGAGCAGGAGCGCGATCGGCTCGTTGACCTTCACGCCCTCGGTGCCACCGGGGACCAGGATCTTGCCGAGCGTCCCCTCGTCGACGGCCTCGACCTCCATCGTCGCCTTGTCGGTCTCGATCTCGGCGATGACGTCGCCCGCCTTGATCTGGTCGCCCTCATTCTTCAACCACTTGGCGAGGTTGCCCTCGGTCATGGTCGGGGACAGAGCCGGCATCAGAATCTTGATCGGCATCGTGCGCTTCCTCCCGGCCGGCCTAGCTGCGGTAGCAGACGGCTTTGGCCGCCGTCACGATGTCGTCGACCTGCGGCAGGGCCAGGCGCTCGAGATTGGCGGCATAGGGCATCGGCACGTCCTTGCCGTGCACCCGCACCACCGGCGCGTCCAGCCAGTCGAACGCGTGCTCCATCATCAGGGCCGCGATCTCGGCCCCCATGCCGCTCTGTGGCCAACCTTCCTCGACCGACACGATGCGGTTGGTCCGCTTGACCGATTCGACGATCGTCGCGACGTCGAGCGGACGGATCGTGCGCAGGTCGATGATCTCGGCCTCGATCCCCTCCTCGGCCAGCTTCTCGGCCGCCTTCAGCGCCCGGTCGACCATCAGCGAGAAGGCGGTGATGGTGACGTGACCGCCACCGCGCAGGACCTTGGCCTTGCCGATCGGCACGATGTGGTCGTCGAGCTTGGGCACGTCGAAGCTCTGCCCGTAGAGCACCTCGTTCTCGAGGAACACGATCGGGTTGGGATCGCGGATCGCCGCCTTGAGCAGGCCCTTGGCATCGGCGGCACTGTAGGGTGCCACCACCTTGAGGCCCGGGCAGTGCGCATACCAGGAGCTGTATTCCTGGCTGTGCTGCGCCGCCACCCGCGCCGCGGCACCGTTGGGGCCACGGAACACGATCGGGCAGCCCAGCTCGCCGCCGGCCATGTAGCGGGTCTTGGCGGCCGAGTTGATGATGTGGTCGATCGCCTGCATGGCGAAGTTCCAGGTCATGAACTCGACGATGGGCTTGAGCCCGGCCATGGCGGCGCCGACGCCGAGCCCGGCGAAGCCATACTCGGTGATCGGCGTGTCGATCACCCGCTTGGCGCCGAATTCCTCGAGCAGGCCCTGGCTGACCTTGTAAGCACCCTGGTACTCGGCGACCTCCTCGCCCATCAGGAAGACGTCGGGATCGCGCCGCATCTCCTCGGCCATGGCGTCGCGCAGCGCCTCGCGCACGGTCTGGCGGACCATCTCCGTACCGGCTGGCAGCTCGGGCTCGGCCGGCGCGCGCACCTCCTGCGGCAGCGCCTTGGCGTCCGCGGTCGCGGCCTTCTTCTCGCCGGCCGGCGCGTCGCCGTCGGGCTTGCGGGCCGCAGGCTCGGCCTTGGCCGGCGCACGCCCGTCCAGGGCCGACTTGTCCTCGCCTTCGCCGAGCAGCATCGCGATCGGGGTGTTGACCGCCACGCCTTCGGTGCCGGCGGGGACGAGAATCTTGCCGAGCGTCCCCTCGTCGACGGCCTCGACCTCCATCGTCGCCTTGTCGGTCTCGATCTCGGCGATGACGTCGCCCGAGCGGACCGTGTCACCCTCCTGCTTGACCCAGCGGGCGAGGTTGCCCTCGGTCATGGTCGGCGACAAAGCCGGCATCAAAATCGGTGTGGGCATGTCGATCTCCCTGCAGGTCCGGCAGCCGCTTCTTGTCCTTGCCGCGCCGCGCTCACGCTTCGGCCAGAATGTCCGTCCACAGCTCGCTCGGGTCGGGTTCCGGCGTGTCCTGCGCGAACCGCGCCGCTTCGTTGACGATGTCGCGGATCTCCTTGTCGATCCGCTTGAACTCGTCCTCGTTGGCGGCAGCCCGTTCCACGATCACCTTGCGCAGCGCATCGATCGGATCGTGCCGCTCGCGCATCTCCTGGACTTCTTCCTTGCTGCGGTACTTGGCAGGGTCCGACATGGAATGGCCGCGGTAGCGGTAGGTCATGGCCTCCATGATGACCGGCCCCTGCCCGCCACGGATCTGCGCCACGATCTCCTCGGCCTTGGCGTGCACCGCCACCACGTCCATGCCGTCGACCTGATGGCCCGGGATGTCGTAGGCCTCGCCACGGTCGCACAGCCGCTTGCCGGCGGCGGCACGGACCTGGGCGGTGCCCATCGCGTAGCGATTGTTCTCGATCACGTAGAGGATCGGCAGCTTCCACAAGGCCGCCATGTTGAAGCTTTCGTAGACCTGACCCTGGTTGACGGCACCGTCGCCCATGTAGGCGACGCAGATGCCGCCGTCGTCGCGATACTTGTGCGCGAAGGCGAGCCCGGTCCCGAGCGGGATCTGCCCGCCGACGATGCCGTGGCCGCCGTAGAAGCCGACCGAGCGGGCGAACATGTGCATCGAGCCGCCCTTGCCCTTGGAGTAGCCCGTGCTGCGTCCGGTCAGCTCGGCCATCACCCGGCGGGGATCCATGTTGCAGACCAGCATGTGGCCATGGTCGCGGTAGCCGGTGATCACGCTGTCGCCCGGCTGCAGCGCATGCTGGATGCCGACCGCGACGGCTTCCTGGCCGATATAGAGATGGCAGAAGCCGCCGATCAGGCCCATGCCGTAGAGCTGGCCGGCCTTCTCCTCGAAGCGGCGGATCAGCAGCATCTCGCGATAGTAGCCGAGCAGCGCCTCGGCGCTCGGACCAGCCGCCGCCTTTGCGGACGACTTCGCGGAAGTTCTCGCTGCCATGGCGCGTCGCTCCTCCCTATGGGCGTCGGGGCAGCCGGCCCACCGCCCGTTTCTTTCGTCCGCGGCCGAGCTTCATGCCCTGCTCTCTACACGGTTTCGAGCGACCGCCAAGCCCGCCGGTTCAGCCCGGCCCCGCGGCCGGCACCTCGTCCCGACGCAGGATGATCACCTCGTTGGGCTTGACGTAGCCCAGCTTGCGCAGCTCCTCCTCCAGCAGATCCCGATCGATCGAATCGCGCTGGAATGCCTGGACGTCGCGCTCGAGCAGCGTCCGCTCGGCGTGCACGGCGGCCAGGTCCTGCCGTGCCGCCTCCAGATCGCGGCTCGTGTCCAGCCAGGCGAGGAAGCCGTAGCGGCCGTGCAGGGCATGGTAGCCGAAATAGGCGAGGATCGCCGTGACCACGACCGCGAGCCAGCGTCCCTTGAGGCTCGCCGAAAGGCTCTCGATCAGGTTCGCGACCATGCCCCGCCTTTCCGATCAACCCCGCGCCAGACCCGACCGCCCGGCATAGACCGCACCGTCGCCCAGCATCTGCTCGATGCGCAACAGCTGATTGTACTTCGCCAGACGGTCCGAGCGCGAGAGCGAGCCGGTCTTGATCTGGCCGCAGTTGGTCGCCACCGCCAGATCGGCGATCGTCGAGTCCTCGGTCTCGCCCGAACGGTGGGAGATGATCGAGGAATAGCCGGCCGAGGTCGCGAGCTGGATCGCCTCCATCGTCTCGGTCAGCGTGCCGATCTGGTTGACCTTGATCAGGATCGAGTTGGCCACGCCCTCCTCGATGCCCTTGGCCAGGATCGCGGGATTGGTGACGAACAGGTCGTCGCCGACGAGCTGGACCTCCTCGCCGAGGATCTCGGTGAGGAACTTCCAGCCGTCCCAGTCGCCCTCGGCCATGCCGTCCTCGATCGACACGATCGGGAACTGCTTGCACAGCGACTCCAGCCAGCGGGCCATGCCCGCGGGATCGAGCGTCTTGCCCTCGCCTTCGAGCTGGTACTTGCCGTCCTTGAAGAACTCGCTGGAGGCGACGTCGAGACCGAGGACCACGTCCTCGCCCAGCCGGTAACCGGCGGCGCTGACCCCCTTCTCGATGAAGGCGAGCGCGATCTCGGCGCTGCCGAGGTTGGGCGCGAAGCCACCCTCGTCGCCGACGGCGGTGTTGTGCCCGGCATCCTTGAGCTGCTTCTTCAGCGCATGGAAGATCTCGGTGCCCATGCGCAGACCTTCGCCGAAGGTCTCCGCACCGACCGGCAGGATCATGAACTCCTGGAAGTCGAGCGGGTTGTCGGCGTGGGCGCCGCCGTTGATGATGTTCATGAGCGGGGTGGGCAGCACGCGCGCGCCGACGCCACCGAGGTAACGGTAGAGCGGCAGGCCGACACCGGCGGCGGCGGCACGGGCGGTGGCGAGGCTCACCGCCAGGATCGCGTTGGCGCCGAGGCGGGCCTTGCTCTCCGTGCCATCGAGCTCGATCATCGCCCGATCGAGCGCCGTCTGGTCGAGCGCATCGAAGCCGGTCACCGCGTCGGCGATCTCGCCGTTGATGGCCTCGACCGCCTTGGTCACGCCCTTGCCGAGATAGCGGTCCTTGTCGCCGTCGCGCAGCTCGATCGCCTCGCGCGAGCCGGTCGACGCGCCCGACGGCACCGCCGCCCGGCCCGAGGCGCCACCGACCAGGACCACATCGGCCTCGACGGTGGGATTGCCACGGCTGTCCAGGATCTCACGCCCGCGGATCGAGACAATCTCGTTCTCGTCCATCCTTCTGCCCCCTCGTGGCGTCAACGTTCAGAGTGCTACCGGCGCCTTGGCCTTGGCCAACGCGTCGAAGCGCTGCAGGTCGGTCAGCAGCTCCTCCATGCGGGCCAGCGGCACCATGTTGGGTCCGTCGCTGGGCGCGCGGTCGGGCTGCTCGTGGGTCTCGATGAACACGCCGGCGACGCCCACGGCCACGGCCGCGCGCGCCAGGATCGGCACGAACTCGCGCTGCCCGCCGCTGGTGCCGCCCTGGCCGCCCGGCTGCTGCACCGAGTGCGTGGCGTCGAAGATCACCGGCCAGCCGGTGGCCGCGAGCTGCGGCAGGCCGCGCATGTCGGAGATCAGCGTGTTGTAGCCGAAGCTCGTGCCGCGCTCGCAGACGAGCACCCTCTCGGCCCCGAAGCTCTCGAGCTTGGCGGTGACCTGCTTCATGTCCCAAGGGGCCAAAAACTGGCCCTTCTTGATGTTGATCGCACGGCCCGTCTCCGCCGCGGCGCGCAACAGGTCGGTCTGCCGGCACAGGAACGCCGGGATCTGCAACACGTCGACGACCTCGGCCACGGGCTTGCACTGCCAGCTCTCGTGCACGTCGGTCAGCACCGGCAGGCCGGTCGCCGCCTTGACCGCCGCCAGGATCTCGATGCCCTGCTCGAGGCCGAGGCCGCGCGCGCTGCCGGCGCTGGTCCGGTTGGCCTTGTCGAACGAGCTCTTGTAGATCAGCGGCATGCCCAAACGGTCGGTGATCGCCTTGAGCTCGCCGGCCATCGTCAGGGCGTGGTCCCGGCTCTCGATGGCACAAGGCCCGGCGATCAGCACCAGTGGCAGGCTGCCCGCGATCTGGACCGGACCCACGCTTACGGTATGTTCCGTCATCACATCAGCCTCGACTGCTCGACCGCCGCCCGGATGAAGGCGGCAAACAGGGGATGCGGCGCGAACGGCCGCGACTTCAGCTCCGGATGGAACTGCACGCCCACGAACCACGGATGCTCGGGCAGCTCGATCATTTCCGGCAGGCGGCCGTCCGGCGACATGCCGGAGAAGACCAGCCCCGCCTCCTCCAGGATCGAGCGGTAGTTGATGTTGACCTCGTAGCGGTGCCGATGCCGCTCGCTGATCGCCTCCGCGCCGCCATAGACCGAGGAGACGAGGCTGCCGGGCGTCAGCACGCAAGGATAGGCACCGAGGCGCATGGTGCCGCCGAGATTGCCGCCGACGCCGCGCCGCTGCAGCCCGCCCTCGTGCTCCCACTCCGTCATCAGGCCGACGATCGGATGGGCGCAGGCGCCGAACTCGGTCGAGGAGGCCCCTTCGAGCCCGACCCGGCGCGCCGCCTCGACGCAGGCGAGCTGCATGCCGAAGCAGATGCCGAGGAACGGCAGCGCCTTCTCGCGGGCGTAGGTTACGGCCGCGATCTTGCCTTCCGCCCCGCGCTCGCCGAAGCCGCCCGGCACCAGGACCGCGTTCATCCCGTGCAGCCGGTCGGTCTGGTCGGCGTGCGCGAACTCCTCGGCGTCGATCCAGTGCAGGTTGACGCGGACATTGTTCGCGACACCGCCGTGCACCAGGGCCTCGTTGAGCGACTTGTAGGCGTCGAACAGGCCGGTGTACTTGCCGACGACCGCCACCGAGACCTCGCCTTCCGGGCGATGCAGGCGGGTGACGATCTGCCGCCACATGCTCAGATCCGGCGACGGCGTGTCCGGCAGGGCCAGGGCCCGCAGCAGCTGCGCGTCCAGTCCCTGCTCATGGTAGCTGACCGGCACCTCGTAGATCGAAGCACAGTCCAGGGCGGGAATCACCGCCTCGGCGCGGACCGAGCACTGCAAGGCGATCTTGCGCCGCGCATCGTCCGGGATCGGCCGGTCGGCGCGGCAGAGCAGGATGTCCGGCTGGATGCCGATTGCCCGCAACGCCGCCACCGAGTGCTGCGTGGGCTTGGTCTTGAGCTCCTGGGCGGACGGAATCCACGGCACCAGCGTCGCATGGATGAAGCAGCACTGGCGCGGCTCGCGCTCGAGCGCGAACTGGCGGATCGCCTCGAAGAACGGCAGGCCCTCGATGTCGCCGACCGTGCCGCCGATCTCGCAGAGCACGATGTCGGCATCCTCGGTGTCGTTCTGGATGAACTCCTTGATGGCGTTGGTGACGTGCGGGATGACCTGCACGGTTCCGCCCAGATAGTCGCCGTGCCGTTCCCGGGTCAGCACCGTCCAGTAGATGCGTCCTGCCGAGACCGTGTCCGACGAGCGCGCCGGAACGCCGGTGAAGCGCTCGTAGTGACCGAGGTCGAGATCGGTCTCGGCCCCGTCGTCGGTCACGAACACCTCGCCGTGCTGGTAGGGCGACATCGTGCCGGGGTCGACGTTGAGATACGGGTCGAGCTTGCGCAGCCGCACCCGGTAGCCGCGCAGCTGCAGCAGCGATCCCAGCGCCGCGGCCGCCAAGCCCTTGCCCAGGGACGACACCACGCCGCCCGTGATGAACACGAACCGTTTCATCCGACACCCATATCAGCCGTCGCCACCTCTCCGGCCGAGGCTCGTGGAGAGGTGGGATGGCGCGCCATGAAACGAGCTGCCGCTACTTCGCGATCGGTGCCGCCGGCTCGGCTGGCGCCTCGGGCGCCGAGCTGGCCGGGGCCTGGGCCGGCGCCGGCGCCGCAGCGGGGGGCGGTGCCTGGTCGAGGATCGAGCCGCCACGCTGCGAGTGGCCGGCCATGATGGCGAGGATGAGGCTGGTCCCGACGAAGCAGGTGGCCAGGATCGCCGTGGCGCGGGTCAGCAGGTTGGCGGTACCGCGCGCGGTCATCAGACCGCCCATCGTCCCGCCGCCGAGACCGCTCAGGGCTCCCCCCTCGCTGCGCTGGATCAGGATCACGCCCACCATGGCCGTGGCGATCACCAAATGGATGACGAGAACGACGGTAATCATGGACGAAACCACAACTCCATAGGAACGCGGGGCCGCGAAGCACCGGCCCGGACGGGAGGCTCAGGCGCCGACGCCGGCCTCATAAATGGACCAGAAGCCCTTGGCATCCAGGCTGGCACCGCCGACCAGCACGCCGGCGACACCGGTCACCGCCATGATGTCGGCCGCGTTGTCGGCCTTGACCGAGCCGCCGTAAAGGATCGCGACATCGGCGCCATCGGTCGCCAGGGCCTTGAGGCGCATGCGGATCACCTCGTGGCTGCGCGCGATGTCCTTCAGGGTCGGCGTGCGGCCGGTGCCGACGGCCCAGACCGGCTCGTAGGCGATGATCAGATTGTCGGCGGTGGCCTCGTCCGGCCAGCTCGCGTTCAGCTGCGTGTCCACGACCTCCAGCGTGCGCCCCGTCGACCACTCCGCCTCGGTCTCGCCGACACAGAGCACGACCCGCAGCCCGGCGGCCAGGGCGGCTTCGGCCTTGGCCTTGACCGTGGCGTTGGACTCACCCAGCCCGTGCCGCCGCTCCGAATGACCGACGATGACGGTGCTGGCCCCGGCGTCGCTCAGCATCTCCGCGCTGATCGAACCCGTGAACGCCCCCTTGCGCTCGGCGTGGCAGTCCTGGCCGCCGACGACGATGCCGCTGCCAGCAAGCTGCGCGGCGATCTCGGCCACGAGCGTGAACGGCGGGAAGACGCCAAGGGTCGCGGTCAAGGAACCAGCCCGCTCGGCCAGTCCGGCCGCCAGGGCACGCCCGTCGGCGCGCAGGCCGTGCATCTTCCAATTGCCGAAAACGATCGGCCGCGCAAAACTCATCACCAGATCCGTGTTCTTGCAGTCGGGCGGGTGGTAACACAGCGTG
The DNA here is from genome assembly GCA_039808865.1 of Geminicoccaceae bacterium. Lineage (GTDB taxonomy): Bacteria > Pseudomonadota > Alphaproteobacteria > Geminicoccales > Geminicoccaceae > Benzoatithermus. The sequence continues at coordinate 33,212 of JBDHTW010000032.1, read as the reverse complement.
CCGGAGCTTTCCAGCACGGTGGCGACGGCGCGGGTGTTGCCGTCCGGTCGCGCTGGCCATATGTAGTCGGCCCGCGCCGAGGCTCACGGGCGTCGTCGCGTCACGCCAATTACAGCGGCACTGATCCATGCTCGACTCGCTGCGCAGGCACGCCACCGGCTGGGTGGCGAAGGTGCTGTTCGGGATTCTCGTGCTGAGCTTCGCGATCTGGGGCATCGGCGACATTTTCCGCGCACCGCATGCCGGCAGCACCGTGGCCGAGGTCGCGGGCACGGACATCCCCGCCCGCGAGGTCAGCAACGAGTTCGACGCCCGCCTGCGGCAGATGCAGCAGCAGTACGGCGCCGGCATCGACCGGCGGGCCGCCGTCAGCCTCGGCCTGATGAATCAGGCGCTGGAGGCGGCGGTGGCGCGGCGGCTGGTCGATGCGCACGCGAACGAGCTGGGCCTCGCCATCGCCGACGAGACCGTCGCCGCGCGCATCCGGCAGAATCCGGCCTTCCAGGGCAGCGGCGGCTTCGAGCGGGAGCGGTTCGACCTCTACCTGCGCAGCGCCGGCATGAGCGAGGCCGACTATGTGGCGGCGGTGCGCGCCGATCTCGTCCGCAGCGCGTTGATCGACGCCATCACCGGCCCCGCCGGCGTGCCGGATCTGATGACCAAGAAGCTGCTCGACTACCGGATGGAGCAGCGCCGAGGCGAGGCGCTGGTGGTGGACGCGGCGACGATCGAAGTCGAGACCCCGAGCGACGAGGTGCTGACCACCTACCTCGCCGCCAACGCCAAGGCCTACGAGGCGCCCGAATACCGGAACGTCACCCTGGTGGCGCTTGCACCGGAGGACCTCGTCGACGAGATCGAGGTCAGCGACGACGACGTGCGGGCAGCCTATGACGCACGGATCGCATCCTACCGCACACCCGAGCAGCGCAAGTTCGAGCAGCTGCTCGCCAGCGACGAGGCCACCATCAAGCGCGCGGCGGAGATGGTGGCCGCCGGCCAGGACTTCGCCGCCGTCGCGGCATCGCTGAAGGATGCCGGTGTCGAGCGCTCCGAGCTCGGCCCGCTCACCGAGGGCGATCTGCCGGCCGGCCTGAGCGAGGCCGCTTGGGCGCTCGGCGACGGCGCCGTCAGCGCGCCGGTGCAGACGCCGTTCGGCTGGCATCTGCTACGGCCGACCCAGATCACGCCGGAAAAGGTGCAGCCGTTCGACTCGGTCAAGGACGAGCTGCGGCGCGAGCTGGCCCTCGAGCGGGCGACGAGCCAGCTGCCCGACTACGCCACCCGGCTCGACGACGAGCTGGCGGCGGGCACCCCCCTGGATGCGGCGGCCGACAAGCTCGGCATCCCGCTGACCAAGCTCGAGAACATCGATCGCACCGGCCACACGCCGGCCAAGGAGCGCATGGCGCCGGATCGCCTCACGACCGAGATGCTGGGCAAGATCTTCGCCGCCGGCCAGGGCGAGACGTCGCTGCTCGAGCAGACGGAGGACAATCGCTATTTCGTCTTCCACATCGACGGGATCACGCCCGCCCACGAGCGTGCACTCGCCGAGGTGCACGACGACGTGCTCGCGGCGTGGCGGGCGGAGGAGCAGAAGAAGCGGGCGCACGCCCGCGCCACGGAGGTCCGGGCGCAGGCGGGCTCGCCGGACGCGTTCGCCCAGCTCGCCCAGAGCAACGCGGATCTGCGTCTGGTCGAGATCGGGCCGGTGATCCGGACCGACACCGGCGAGGCGCAGGGCCTGGCGGCGCCGGCGATCCAGGCGCTGTTCACCGCCAAGCCCGGCGAGGTCGCGGCCGACGTGGTCGACCTGCCGAACGGCTCGGCGGTCGTCGCGACGCTCGAGATCATCCCCGCGGCGACGAACGAGCAGCTCGAGGCCGCGACCGCCGATGCGCTGCTGAACTCGCTGCGCGGCGAGCTGCTGGCGTCGTACGAAGCCGCGCTGCGGCAGAACTTCACGGTCACCGTCAATCAGGCGACGCTGGCGCAGCTCATGGAGCAGAACGCGCAATGACCGGCAGACTGGCAGGCTGACATGGACGCGCGACCCGATTTCGCCACCTTCGCACGCGCCTTCGAGGCCGGGACGGCCCAGGTCGTCTCCGCCTCGCTCGTGGCCGATCTTGAGACCCCGGTCTCAGCACTGCTCAAGCTCGCCGACGGCCAGCCCTACAGCTTCCTGCTCGAGAGCGTCACCGGCGGTGCGGTCCGTGGCCGCTACTCGATATTGGGCACCAAGCCCGACCTGATCTGGCGCTGCCGCGGCGACGTGGCCGAGATCAACCGCCGGGCCCGCATCGACCGGTACGCCTTCGAGCCCTGCGCCGGCCCGGCGCTGGCCAGCCTGCGCGCGCTGATCGCCGAGAGCCGGATCGAGCTGCCCGACGATCTGCCGCTGATGGGTGCGGGGCTGTTCGGCCACATGGCCTACGACATGGTGCGGCTGATCGAGCGGCTGCCGGACGCCAACCCGGATCGGCTCGGCCTGCCGGACGCGGTGTTCCTGCGCCCGACCATCGTCGCCCTGTTCGACCATATCGAGGACCGGATCACGGTCGTCACCCCGGTCTGGCCGACCGACGAGATGTCGGCGCAGCGCGCCTACGATCTCGCCTGCGAGCGCTTGGCCGACGCCGTGGCCGCGTTCGGCCGCGGCGTGAGCCACGAGCCGCTGCGCGGCGCCGGACCGCCGCCCGAGCCCGTGGCCAACGTCAGCCGCGAGCAGTACCATGCGATGGTCGAGCGGGCGAAGGAGTACATTCGCGCCGGCGACATCTTCCAGGTGGTGCCCTCGCAGCGCTTCGAGGTGCCGTTCAACCTGCCGCCCTTCGCGCTCTACCGGGCGCTGCGCCGGCTCAACCCGTCCCCGTTCCTGTTCTTCCTCGACCTCGACGGCTACGCGCTGGTGGGCTCCAGCCCCGAGATCCTGGTCCGCCTGCGCGACGGCACGGTCACCATCCGCCCGCTGGCCGGCACGCGGCGCCGCGGCGTCGACAAGGCGGAGGACGAGGCCTTGGCCGCGGACCTGCTCGCCGATCCGAAGGAACTGGCCGAGCATCTGATGCTGCTCGACCTCGGCCGCAACGACGTCGGGCGGGTGGCCCGGATCGGCACGGTCAAGGTCACCGAGAAGATGAAGGTCGAGTACTACAGCCACGTCATGCACATCGTCTCCAACGTCGAGGGCGCGATCCGCCCCGACTGCGACGCGCTGGACGCGCTGATGGCGGGCTTCCCGGCCGGAACGGTCAGCGGCGCGCCGAAGGTGCGGGCGATGGAGATCATCGACGAGCTGGAGCCCGAGCGGCGCGGCTTCTATGCCGGTACCATCGGCTACTTCGCGGCCGACGGCACCATGGACAGCTGCATCGCGCTGCGGACGGCCCTGGTCAAGGACGGGCGGATGTACGTCCAGGCCGGTGGCGGCGTCGTCGCCGACAGCGATCCCGAGGCCGAGTATCAGGAGAGCTGCAACAAGGCGCGCGCCCTGATCCGCGCCGCCGAGGAGGCGGTCCGCTTCGCCAACCGGACCCGCTGACCGGTCAACAGGCCGGCGGTGCGACCACCGGGCATTCGCTCCCGCTGCAGGCGCTCACGGTGACCGCCTCCGGCTGCCCGCACCGGCTGTGCGCGATCAGCTCGCCGGCGGGCACGATCCGCAGCCCGCGCGCCTGCGCCGCCGGCAGCCAGGCCTCGAGCACGGCCAGCGTCGTCGGGTAGGGATGCCCGATGGCCAACGCCTTGCCGCGATGCCGCGCATCGCGCTCGGCCTCGGCGAGCTGGCGCAGGATCGCGCTCGGGGTGGGATCGTTGTCGAGGAACACGTCGCGGGCGGCGTGGGGCACGCCGAGCTGGGCCGCCAGCGCATCCCCCACGCTCAGGGGCGAGGTGCGGCTGTCGACGAAGCTCATGCCGCGTCGCCGGGCCTCCTGCAGCACCTTGAGCATCGTGCCGGGGTCCGAGGTGGCGCGGCTGCCCATGTGGTTGTTGAGACCGGTCGCCCGCGGCACCTGGTCGAACGCCCAGCTGATGCGGCGCTGCTGCTCGTCGGCGGGGAGATCGACCAGGATGGCGTTCTTGCCGGGATTGGGCGTGCCGATCGGCTGCATCGGCAAATGCAGGAAGATCTCGTGCCCGCGCCGCTGGGCCATGGCGGTCAGCCCGTCGAGGTCGGTGGCGTAGGGGAGAAACGACATGGTGATCGGCACCGGCAGATTGATCGCCCGATGGGTCAGGCCAGCGGCCGGGCCGAGATCGTCGATGACCAACGCCAGCATGGCCCCGGCCTGCTGTCGGGGCGGCTCGCGGCGCGGCAGGGTCGGGGTCAGGCCGACCGCCGTCGCCAGTCCGCCGGCCGTGGGCCGTGGCTGGTCCACCGGGCGCGACGGCGCCAGCGTCACCGGCCGGCTCGGCGGCACGATCATGGCGACGACGCTCGGCGCCTGTCCGGGCGCCGGCGCCGGCACGTCCACGGCCGGCAGGGCCAGCGGGGACGGCAGCGCGGCCACGGCGGGCGCGGGCTCGGGCTGGAGCAGCGGCACCGGCATCAGCCGGCGCTTGCTCTCCTCACGCACGATCGGGATGACGAAGCGCGGGCTCACCGACAGGCTGGGAACCTCGGCCCAGGCCGTTGCCGCTGGCCGTGCCGCCTCGTCCGGCACACCCATCGCCCGCAGCACCGGTGCCGTGCGGAAACCGGCATTGCCACGGCTGCGCGGGTTGGCCACGGCGATCAGCACCACCACGACCGAGACCAGCAGCACCAGGACGATGCCCAGGCGGCGCCATACCGATCGGCGGCGCAGTCTGCGGCCCATCCGCCGCACGGACCGCGGCAGCTGCCATGTTCCCGACCCGCCGCGCCCGCGCCCAAGCTCCACGTAGTCCGACCTTCGTGCCTGATGATCCATGCTGAAGCTAATGGCGCCACGCTGCGGTGCAAGGCGCATTCTCTCCCGGGCCAGCCAGGAGTGTGGTAGCGATGCACGAAACTCGCGTAGGATCGCCTGCCGTACGGTGCTTGACGCCGGCGACCACGGTGCGGTTCTCTGCGGCCCGCGCCGCGCGGCGCCACCAATCGAGCGAGACCATGCTGCTCCTGATCGATAACTACGACAGCTTCACCTACAATCTCGTCCATTTCCTGGGCGAGCTGGGGGCGGAGACGGTCGTCCATCGCAACGACGCGCTGACCGTGCAGGATGCCATCGCCCTGCGCCCCGACGCCATCGTGATCTCGCCCGGCCCCTGCGATCCGGACCGTGCCGGAATCACGCTGCCCCTGGTGCGGGCGGCGGCCGGGCGGGTGCCGGTGCTCGGCGTGTGCCTCGGCCACCAGGCCATCGCGCAGGCCTTCGGCGCCACCGTCGGCCGGGCCAAACAGGTGATGCACGGCAAGCTGAGCCCGATCGAGCATGACGGGACGGGCGTGTTCGCGGATCTGCCGACGCCGTTCGCCGCCACCCGCTACCATTCGCTGGTCGCGATCCCGGAGACGATGCCGCCCGAGCTTCGCGCCAATGCCTGGACCGCCGACGGCACGATCATGGGCCTCCGGCACACGAGCCTGCCGATCCACGGCGTCCAGTTCCACCCCGAGAGCATCGAGACGCAGCACGGTCACCACATCCTGCGCAACTTTCTCGAGCTGGCGCGCGTGGGAGGCTCGGCGTGAGCGAGAGCTCGTTGCGCTTCAAGCAGCTCATCGCCAAGGCCGCCACCGGCGCGCTGCTCGATCAGGACGAGGCCGGCGAGGCCTTTGCCGTGATGATGGAAGGCGGGGCCACCCCGGCCCAGATCGCCGGCTTCCTGATGGCGCTGCGCATGCGCGGCGAGACCGTCGACGAGATCACGGCCGGCGCGTTGAGCCTGCGCCGGCGGATGACGGTGATCCAGGCGCCCGAAGGCGCCATCGACACCTGCGGCACCGGCGGCGATGCGGCCGGCACCTACAACATCTCCACGGCCGCGGCCCTCGTCGTCGCGGCCGCGGGCGTGCCCGTCGCCAAGCACGGCAATCGCGGCCTCTCCTCGCGCTCCGGCTCGGCGGAGGTGCTGACGGCGCTGGGGGTCAACATCGACGCCGATTTCGCGCTCGTCGAGCTGGCGATGCGCGAGGCCCGGATCGGCTTCATGATGGCGCCCAGGCACCATGGGGCCATGCGCCATGTCGCCGGCACCCGCGTCGAGCTCGGCACACGCACGATCTTCAATCTCCTCGGACCGTTGGCCAACCCGGCCGGGGTCAAGCGACAGCTCATGGGCGTGTTCGCGCCGGAATGGATCGAGCCTTTGGCCAACGTGCTGGGCCGGCTCGGCTCGAGCTTCGCCTGGGTCGTGCACGGCAGCGACGGGCTCGACGAGCTGACCACGACCGGTCCGACGCTGGTGGCCGAGTGGGACGGCGGCCGGGTCCGCCGCTTCGAGGTGACCCCGGAGGATGCCGGCCTGTCGCGCAGCCGACCGGAGGATCTCAAAGGTGGCGACCCGGCGCACAACGCCGCGGCCATCCGTGCCGTGCTCGCCGGCACCCCGGGTCCGTTCCGCGACGCCACGGTGCTCAGCGCCGCCGGGGCGCTGCTGGTGGCCGGCCGCGTCGCGACGCTGCGCGAGGGCGCCGGCCTGGCCGCGCAGGCGATCGACAGCGGTGCCGCGGCCGCGACGCTGGCGCGGCTGGTCGAGATCACCAACCGGGTATCCGCAGCATGAGCGACGTGCTGGCGGAGATCTGTGCGGTCAAGCGCGAGCACGTGGCCCGGCGCAAGGCCGAGCGGCCACTGGCCCGGCTGGAGGCGGAGCTGCCGGCCGAGGCGCCGCGCGGCTTCGCGCAAGCGTTGGCCACCACGCGGGCCGAGGGCCGTCCGGCCCTGATCGCCGAGATCAAGAAGGCTTCGCCGAGCAAGGGCCTGATCCGAGCCGATTTCGACCCCCCGGCGCTCGCCCGGGCCTATGCCGCGGGCGGAGCCACCTGCCTCTCCGTGCTGACCGACGAGCCCTACTTCCAGGGCCGCGACGCCTATCTCGCCGCGGCCCGTGCGGCCGTGCCGCTGCCGGCGCTGCGCAAGGACTTCATGCTCGACCCGTGGCAGATCGTCGAGTCGCGCTGCCTGGGGGCGGATGCGGTGCTGCTGATCATGGCCTGCCTCGACGACGGCCAGGCGCTCGAGCTGGCGCATGCCGCCGCCGAGCTGCGGCTCGACGTGCTGGTCGAGGTGCACGACGAGGCCGAGATGGATCGCGCGCTCGCCGTGCCCGGGGCGATGCTGGGCATCAACAACCGCAACCTGAAGACGCTGGCGGTCGATCTCGCCACCTTCGAGCGGCTGGCCCCGCGGGCCCCGGCCGATCGCCTGCTGGTCGCCGAGAGCGGCCTGTACGGGCCGGCCGATCTCGCCCGCATGACCGCCGCCGGCGCCGGGGCGCATCTGGTCGGCGAGAGCCTGATGCGCGAGGCGGACGTCACCGCGGCGACCCGCCGGCTGCTCGGGGGCACAGGCGCCGCATGACCGGCCTCAGCCACATCGACGCCGCCGGCAACGCCGTCATGGTCGACGTCACCGGCAAGGACGTGACCGAACGCGCGGCGACGGCCGAGGGGCGGATCGTGATGGCGCCGGCCACGCTCGAGCTGATCGGCGCCCGCGGCTTCAAGAAGGGCGACGTGCTGGGCGTGGCGCAGCTGGCCGGGATCATGGGGGCCAAGCGCACGGCCGACCTGATCCCGCTCTGCCATCCGCTGCCGCTGACGGCCGTCGTGGTCGAGCTCGAGCCGCAGCCGGAGCAGGGTTGCATCCTGGTCCGCGCGACCTGCCGGGTGACCGGCCGGACGGGCGTCGAGATGGAGGCGCTGACCGCCGTCGCCGTGGCGGCGCTCACCGTCTACGACATGTGCAAGGCGGTCGACCGTGGCATGCGGATCACCGACGTGCATCTCGTCCACAAGGCCGGCGGGCGTTCCGGCGAGTTCCGGTCCGGCGCCTGAGATGCTGCCCGTCGCGGAGGCGCAGGCGCGAATCCTCGCCCGACTGGCCCCGACGCCGGTCGAGTGGGTGGCGCTGCCGGAGGCCCGCGGCCGGGTGCTCGCGGCCGACCTGCACGCCCGCCGCGACCAGCCGCCGGTGGCCGTCTCGGCCATGGACGGCTACGCGGTCCGGGCCGCGGACACGTCCGCCCCCGACCAGCGTTTCCGCCTCATCGGCGAGGCTGCGGCGGGAGGCGATCATCGTGGCGGGATCGGACCACAGGAGGCGGTGCGCATCTTCACCGGCGGCGCCCTGCCGCCGGGTGCCGATGCGGTGGTCATCCAGGAGAATGCCGAAGCGATCGACGGTAGCGTCCGCTTCACCGCCGCCGTGACCCCCGGCACGTTCGTGCGCACCGCCGGTCTCGACTTCACCGCCGGCTGGACGGGGCTGAAGGCCGGAACGTGGCTGGACGCGCGCGCGCTCGGTCTGGCCGCGGCCATGGGCCATCTCTGGCTGCCGGTGCGCCGGCGACCGCGAATCGGTTTGCTCGCGACCGGCAACGAGCTGCGCCTGCCGGGCGAGACGCCGGTCGGCAGCCAGATCATCAGCTCGAACACGATCACCATCGGCGCCATGGTCAGCGGCTGGGGCGGCGTGGCCGTCGATCTGGGCATCAGCCCGGACGACGGCGCCGCACTGGTGGCGCACCTCCGCGAGGCGGCCGGGCTCGAGCTGCTGGTCACGCTCGGCGGCGCCTCGGTCGGCGACTACGATCTGGTGCAGTCGGCCTTGGGCGAGGCCGGCCTCGCGCTGGATTTCTGGAAGATCGCCATGCGCCCGGGCAAGCCGCTGCTGTTCGGCCGGCTCGGCGACCTCGCCGTGCTGGGCTTCCCGGGCAACCCGGTCTCCTCCGCGGTGTGCGCCATCGTTTTCCTGCGCGCGGCGCTGCAGAAGCTCCTGGGCCTGCCGGTGCAGCTGCCGCAGCGCACCCTGCCGCTGGCGCAAGGCTGGCCGATGAACGACCAGCGCCAGGACTATCTGCGCGCCACCTACGTCGACGGCGACGGCGGACGCTTGCTCCGGACCGCCGCTCGTCAGGACAGCTCGATGCTGGCGACGTTCGCCGCCGCCGACGCGCTGGCCATCCGCGCCCCCTTCGACCCACCCCGCGCCGCCGGCGACATGGTGGCGCTGATCGACCTGCGCGAAACCCTGGACAGCCCCAGGTAGATCGGCGGCCAACACATGCCGCATCCCCATCGGTCATCGTCCGCTTGACCGAGAACAAGAACTAAACTAGAACATTTAACACTTTACTCCCGCGTACTGGTCTCAGGAGGCGAGCGTGCTGACGCAACGCCAGCTGCAATTGCTGCGCTTCATTCAAGATTATGTCCAAAATCACGATGTTTCACCGTCATTTGAAGAAATGCGTTCCGCCTTGAAGTTGCGGTCGAAGTCAGGAATTCACCGGCTCATTTCGGGCCTGGAGGAACGGGGCTACATTCGTCGGTTGGCCTACCGGGCGCGGGCATTGGAGGTGGTGAAGCCGTTGCCCGACGGCATGGTGGACGGCGAGGTCGATCTCGCTACCGCCGAAGCCTCGTCGAACGTCGTGCGTGGCGCGTTTCGCCGGACGACGTCCCGACCGGGCATCGTGCCGACCAGCGGCCCGACGAGCGCGACGGCCTTGCCCCTGTATGGACGGATCGCGGCCGGCCAGCCGATCGAGGCCCATACCGACAACAGCTCGGTGATCGAGGTTCCGGGCGTCCTGCTCGGGCAGGGCGACCACTACGTGCTGCAGGTCGTCGGCGATTCGATGGTCGACGCCGGGATCTACGACGGCGACTACGCGGTCGTGCAGCGGTGCGACAACGCCGAGAACGGCACCATCGTCGTGGCGCTGGTCGAGGAGCGCGAGGTGACGTTGAAGCGGCTGCGCCGGCGCGGCGCGTCGATCGCCCTGGAGCCGGCCAACCCGCGCCACGAGATCCGCATCTTCGGCCCGCACCAGGTGAAGATCCAGGGCAGGCTCGTGGGCCTGATGCGCCGCTACTGAGGAGCGAGGCCGGCCAGCAGCAGGTCCGGCACGTCGGTGAACACCGCGGCAGCACCCTGCCCCAGCAGGTCGTTGGCCCTGGCGGCGTCGTTCACCGTGTAGAACAGCACCGGTACGTCTTGCTCCACCAGATGCTGTAGGACCCCGGCGCCGACACGGCTGTGGTCGAGATGCAGGGTGGCGCACTGCAGCCGCTGCAGCGCCTCGGCCCAGTCTTTTGGCAAGGCCGTGGCGAGCAGGCCCCGCGGCCGGTCGGGCAGCAGCGCCTGCATCGGCGCCAACGCGTCGCGCGCGAAGCTCGACACGAGCAGCCGCGGCCCGTCCGCGGGCCAGATTCGCGCCAGCGTGCGCGCCACCACCTCGCCGGTGCGGCGCTCGAAGCCCCTGGCCGGCTTCACCTCCAGATTGGCGTGCAGGCCGAGATCGAGCAGCAGCGCCACCGCTTCCTCGAGCGTCGGGACACGCTCGCCGGCGAAGGTGCCGTCGAACCAGCTTCCGGCGTCGAGGGCACGGATCGCCGCTGCGCTGAGTGCGGGCACCCTGCCGCGGCCGCTGGTGGTGCGCCGCAGCGTCTCGTCGTGGATCAGCAGCGGCACCTCGTCACCGCTGAGCATGACGTCGAACTCGACCCAGGTCGCACCCAGCGCGTGCGCCTTGCGCAGGCCGGCCAGCGTGTTCTCGGGCGCCCGTGCCGCGGCGCCGCGATGGCCGATCACGGGCGCCAGTCCCGGCAGAAATGAAGCCTGCCCCCGAGTCCAGGGGCGCCAGCCGTCCTCGCGCATTGCCGTCTCCGCCGCTACAGTCGCGGCACGCGTCGGCGTGGTCTTTCCACGCCGGGGGCGATCCCGCAAGCGGCCGAGGGTGGATCGGGAACGGATTGACGATGCAGGGCCCGCCCGGGAGCGACCATCGCGACGAGCCTGCCGCCGCGGCCGTGCTGGCCGGCATCGTCGATCGCGTGCTGTTCGAGCGGCCCGAGACCGGCTACCGCGTGCTGCGGGTCAAGGCCGTGGGCGAGCGCGACCCGGTGGTGGTCGTCGGCAACCTGCCCCCCGCCGAACCCGGCGAGCTGATCCGCGCGCAGGGCGGCTGGTACGACGACCGGAGCTGGGGCCGCCAGTTCCGCGCCACGACGGCGAGCTTCGAGGCGCCGGCCAGCGAGGAGGGCCTGATCGCCTATCTCGGCTCGGGCCGCATCAAGGGCATGGGCGAGGAGCTGGCGCGACGGCTGGTCGACCGGTTCGGGCTCGACCTCGGCGAGATCATCGAGCGCGAGCCCTTGCGTCTGCGCGACGTCGAAGGCGTCGGCCCCAAGCTCGCGAGCCGGCTGCAGGATGCGTGGCGCGAGCACCGGCGCTCGCGCGACACGCTCGTGTTCCTCGCCGAGCAGGGCGTGTCGCCGAACCGGGCCAACCGGATCCTGGAAGCCTACGGCATCGACGCGATCGCCACCATCAGCCGCGATCCCTACCGCCTGGCCCGCGACATTCGTGGGATCGGTTTCGCCACCGCCGACGAGATCGCGCTCAAGCTCGGCATCGCCCCGGATTCCATCGAGCGGGTCGCGGCGGCGATGACCGAGGTGCTGCGCATGGCTGCCGACGACGGCCATACGGCACTGCCGCTGGCCGAAGCCCATCTCCGCCTCGGGCAGCTCCTGCACGCCGCCCCGGACACGGTGGCGGCGGCGGTCGAGCGCGAGCGGCGCGGCGGCCGGCTGGTCGAGGCCGTGGCCGACGATGCGCGCTATCTGCTGCTGGCCGAGCTCGATCGTGCCGAGGCCGGCATCGCCAGACGTCTGCATGCGCTCGCCCTCGGCGCGCCGCCCTGGCCGGCAGCCGACCTCGCCAGCGCCGTCCAGCGCAGCGAAGCCGCCCTGCAGATGGCTCTGGCCCCCAGCCAGCGCACGGCGATCGAGCTTGCCGTGCGCAGCAAGGTCCTGGTGGTCACCGGTGGCCCGGGCACCGGCAAGACGACGCTGGTGCGCGGCATCCTTGCCGCTCTCGACGAGGGCGCGCTCGGCGTGGTGCTGGCGGCGCCCACCGGCCGGGCCGCGCGGCGCTTGGCCGAGAGCACCGGTCGCGAGGCGCGGACCCTGCACCGGCTGCTCGAGGCCGATCCCGAGCGCGGCTTCCGGCGCACGCACGCTCGCCCCCTGGACGCCGACCTCGTGATCGTCGACGAGGCGTCGATGATCGACACGCAGCTGCTGGCCGGCCTGCTCGATGCCTTGCCCGACGGTGCCGCCTTGATCCTGGTCGGCGACGTCGACCAGCTTCCCTCGGTCGGCCCCGGCCAGGTCCTCGCCGACGTCATCGCATCGGACGTGGTGCCGACCATCCGCCTCACCGAGATCTTCCGCCAGGCGGCCGAGAGCGGCATCGTCCGCAACGCGCACCGGATCAATCGGGGCGAACTACCCGCCTTCGCCCGTGCCGAGGACGGCCCGGGGGACTTCTACGGCATCCGCGTGGCCGGCGCGGAGGACGCGCAGGCCAAGCTGGTCGAGCTGGTGACGAGCCGCATCCCCGAGCGCTTCGGCCTCGACCCCGTCAACGACATCCAGGTGCTGACCCCGACCAATCGCGGGCCATTGGGGACCCAGGCGCTGAACGAGCTGCTGCAGACCGCGCTCAACCCCTCTCCGGGCGCCAGCCTGGCGCGTGGCCAGGGCCGCTTGGCGCTGGGCGACAAGGTGATGCAGCTCGAGAACGATTACGAGCGCGAGATCTACAATGGCGACGTCGGCCGCGTTTGCGGTATCGACGCCCGCGCGCAGACGGTCGAGGTCGGCATCGACGGCCGCCGGCTGAGCTACGCCGCGGACGAGCTGGACCAGCTGGCCGTGGCCTACGCGGTCACGGTGCACAAGGCGCAGGGCTCCGAGTATCCGGCGGTCGTCGTGCCGCTGCTGCGCCAGCACGGGCGGATGCTACGCCGCAATCTGCTCTATACCGCGATCACCCGCGCCCGCCGCCTGGTCGTGCTGCTGACCGAACCCGACGCGCTCGAGCGGGCGGTGCGCACCACCACCGACCTCCACCGCAGCACGCTGCTCCGCCTACGCCTCACCACGGAACAGGAAGCATGACCCCGCAGGAACTCGACGACCGCATGCATGCGGCCACCCCGATCGTCCATGCCGCCGGGCGGCTCGCACTCGACTACTTCAACGATCGCGCCCAGCTGCAGATCGAGCACAAGGGGCAGCAGGATCTCGTCAGCATCGCCGACCGGGCGGTCGAGGAGCTGATCCGGCGCGAGCTGGCGGCGCTGTTCCCGGACGACGCGGTGCTGGGCGAGGAGGGTGGCGGCAGCGGCGAGGCGGCGCGGACCTGGGTCCTCGACCCGATCGATGGCACCTTCAACTTCCTCAAGGGCATCCCGTGCTGGGGCGTGGTCGCGGCCTACGTGGTCGACGGACGGACGGTGATCGGCCTGACCTACGACCCGGTCCACGACGAGATGTTCGTGGCCCGCACCGGCGGCGGCACGTTCCGCAACGGCAAACCGGTCACGGTCTCCGGCAATGCCACGGTCGACACCTCGTGCCTGGCGCTGGCCTACAGCTTCCGGCAGGCCAAGGACAGCTATGTCGGCATGGTCGACGCCGCCTTGACGCACGGCTTCGAGCACCGCCGTGCCGGGTCGACCGCCATCCAGCTCTGCTGGGTCGCGGACGGCCGCTGCGACGGGTTCGCCACGCTGCACTGCTCGTCCTGGGACGCGCTGGCCGGCCTGCTGCTGGTGCAGGAGGCCGGGGGCCTGGCCACGAACTTCGTCGGCGACTACGGCCTGATCGGCAAGGGCGGCGTGATCGCCTGCACGCCGGCGCTGGCGCCGCAGATCGAGGCGCTGAGCGGGCTGCGACTGCATCGCGGTTGACCGGCAGCCGCGAGCGGCGCATGGTCCGCGCAACGACGGTTTCCGCAAGGAAGCAAGAGGGAACGCGGTAGACCGGAAGGTCGGAGCCGCGGCTGCCCCCGCAACTGTGAGCGGCGAGCGTTCGGCTCGGCACAGCCACTGACCCGAGGTCGGGAAGGCAGGGCCGGAACGCAGCGACCCGCGAGCCAGGAGACCTGCCGTCGTCATGTGTCCTCGGCCGGGCGGGGTGTCCCGGCGGGTGCGGTAGGTGGTGACAGTCCCTGGCCGGTGTCGGTGTGCCGGTTGCGGGGCTGCTGCCATATGCGGCTCTCGCCCTTCCCACGCGGCCGTCGTCGCCGATGCTGCTCAGGAGGGTGCCCATGTCGACGAAGTCACTTGTCTCCGCGGATCGGACCGATGCCGCCACGCGAGCCGGAATCGCCCTGCAGGCCCTGATGGCCGCGGCGCTCGGGGTGGTGCTGCTGTTCGGGGTCGGATTTTCGCACATCGAGGCCTTCCACAACGCCGCGCACGACACCCGCCATTCCGCCGCCTTCCCCTGCCACTGAGCCGGAGGAGCGAGGCGTGCCCGTCTTCAGGACCATCGTGTTCGCCGCCGCACTGGCCGGGCTGCTGGCCGGCGTTCTGCTCAGCCTGGTGCAGCAGTTCTCGACCGTGCCCTTGATCCTGCAAGCCGAGGTCTTCGAGCAGGGTGCCGCGCCGATGCCAGAGATGGCGGCCGGAGCCGACCATGATCACGCCATGCACGAGCACGAGCACGTGGCATGGGCGCCGCAGGACGGCCTCGAGCGGACCCTGTTCACCTTCGTCGCCAACATCATCGTCGGCGTGGGCTTTGCCCTGCTGCTGGTGGCCGGCTTCGTGCTGCGTGGGCGGGCGATCGGCTGGCAGCAAGGGCTGTGGTGGGGTCTGGCGGGCTTCGCGGTGTTCATGCTGGCACCATCGATCGGGCTGCCGCCCGAGCTGCCGGGCATGCCTGCGGCACCGCTCGGCCCACGCCAGATCTGGTGGCTGCTGACCGTCGCCTCGACCGCGACGGGTCTCGGCCTGCTGGCGTTCCGGCGCACGCCGCTGCTTGCCGCCGTGGCGGTCGCCTTGCTGGTGATGCCGCATCTGGTGGGTGCGCCACAACCCGCCGCCGCCGAATCCGCGGTGCCCGAGGCCCTGCACCATCAGTTCGTCGTCGCGGTCACGATCACCAGCCTGCTGTTCTGGACGGTCCTCGGCGTCCTCAGCGCGCTGTTCTTCCAGCGTCTCGGCAGTGGCGAGCCGCAGTTGGCACCGGCCGGCTGACCGGTCCTCTTCTTCAGGAGCACGATCCGCATGAGCGGCATGGGGGTGATGATCTGCGGCCATGGCAGTCGCGACGAAGCCGCGTGCGACGAGTTCCGCCGGGTGGTCGACCGGATCGCCGAGCGGCTGCCGGAATGGCCGGTGGCCATGGGCTACCTCGAGTTCGCCCGGCCGATCATCCGCGAGGGCCTGGATTCGCTGCGTGCACGGGGCGTCGACCGCATCCTGGCCGTGCCGGGCATGCTGTTCGCGGCCGGGCACGTGAAGAACGACGTCCCGTCGGTGCTCAACACCTATGCCGCCGAGCACGGCATCGAGCTGCGGATGGGCCGTGATCTCGGCATCGATGCCAAGCTGCTCAGCGCGGCCCGGGAGCGGATCGATGCCGTCCTGCAGCGGGCGGAAAGCGATATCGGGCTGGACGAGACCTGCCTGGTCGTGATCGGCCGCGGCACGTCGGACAGCGACGCCAACGGCAATGTCGCCAAGGTGGCGCGCATGCTGTGGGAGGGCATGGGCTTCGCCCATGCCGAGATCGGCTATTCCGGCGTCGCCCACCCGCGAACCGAGGTGGCGCTCGAGCGGGCGGCGCGCCTGGGATTCCGGCGGATCGTGGTCTTCCCCTATTTTCTGTTCACCGGCGTGCTGGTGCGCCGGATCTACGATGCCGCCGACCTGGTCGCGGCACGGCACCCGGAGATCGAGTTCCTGCAGGCGCACTATCTCGACGACCATCCGCAGGTGGTGGAGACCTTCGTCGAGCGCATCCGCGGCATCCTCGCGGGCGACGTCAACATGAACTGTGGCCTGTGCAAATATCGCACCCGGGTGCTGGGCTTCGAGCAGGACCACGGCGCGCCACAGGAGAGCCATCACCACCACGTCGAGGGCATCGGCACCGGCCATCATCACCACCACCACCATCACGGGCCCGGGCACGAACACGATCATCACCATCATCACCACGATCATGGGCCGGTGCCCAGGACCAACGGCGCCGGGGGCTGAGCCGCGGCCGTCATGGCGGACTATCTGCGCGACCCGGCGGCGATCTACGCCCTCTCGTTCGCGACCATCCGGGACGAGCTCGACTGGCATCGCTTTCCGGCCGCCTTGCAGCCGATGGTGCTGCGGCTGGTGCACGCCTGCGGCATGCCGGACATCGCCGGCGATCTGGCCTGGAACGGTGACCCCGCCACGGCCGGCAGAGCCGCTCTCGCGGCGGGCGGCAGCGTGCTCGCCGACGCGCGGATGGTGGCTGCCGGCATCATGGCCGCGCGCCTGCCAGCGGGCTGCCGGTTGCTGCAGACGCTCGACGACGACCGTACCCCCGGCCTCGCGGCGAGCCTGGGCACGACGCGGTCCGCCGCCGCGGTCGAGCTGTGGCGCCCCCATCTTCACGGCGCCGTCGTCGCCATCGGCAACGCGCCGACGAGCCTGTTCCATCTGCTCGAGCGCCTCGCCGTGTGGCCGGAGCGCCCGGCGGCGATCCTGGCCTTTCCGGTGGGCTTCGTCGGCGCGGCCGAAAGCAAGGCGGCCCTGATCGCATCCGGCCTCGACGTGCCCTGGATCACCCTGCGTGGCCGCCGCGGCGGCAGCGCCATGGCGGCGGCCGCGGCCAACGCGCTGCTGGTCGACACGCCTTGACCTCACCGTGGCTGACCGTCGTCGGCATCGGGGCCGACGGGCCGGACGGACTTGGCCGGCAGGCGCTGGCGGCCGTCGCCGCGGCCGACATCCTGGTCGGCGGCGCCCGGCACCTGGCCATGCTGCCGCAGGATGGCCGCCGGCATCTGGTCTGGCGTTCGCCGCTCACGGCCACGCTGGCCGAGCTCGCCACCCTGTCGCCGCGCCCGGTCGTGGTCCTGGCCAGCGGCGATCCGCTGTGGTTCGGCGTCGGGCGGCTGCTGCTGCGCCATTTCCCCGGCCGGCAGATACGCATCGTGCCGCACGTCTCGGCCTTCCAGGAAGCCTGCAGCCGCCTCGGTTGGGCGCTCGAGGCGGTGCGCACGGTCACCGTGCATGGCCGGCCGCTCGACGTTCTGCACCGGCACCTGCAGCCGGGCCGGCGCCTGCTCGTCCTGACCGCCGACGGCAAGGGCCCGGCGATTCTGGCGCGCCGGCTGACGGAGCGCGGCTACGGCGCGAGCCGCCTGTGGGTGATGGAGCAGTTGGCGGGGCCGGCGGAGCGGATCGTGCCGACGACCGCCGCCGACATCGGGGATGCCGGCTTCGCCGATCTGAACCTGGTGGCGGTGGAGCTGATCCCTGCCGCGGGTGCCACCGCGTTATCGGACATCCCTGGTCTCCCGGACGAGGCGTTCGAGCACGACGGCCAGCTCACCAAGGCCGAGATCCGCGCGGTGACGCTGGCGGCCCTGGCACCGCTCGACGGCCAGCTGCTCTGGGACGTCGGCGCCGGCGCCGGCAGCGTCGCGATCGAGTGGCTGCGCGCGGGACAGGGCATGCGCGCGATCGCCATCGAGAACATCCCCGACCGCGCGGCCCGGATCGTCCGCAACGCCGCCAGCCTCGGCGTGCCCGAGCTCGAGGTACGCCGGGGCACCGCGCCCGATGCCCTGGCGGCCCTGGCGGACCCCGATGCGATTTTCGTCGGAGGCGGCAGCGGAGCCCCTGGGCTTGTCGACCTGTGCTGGAGTAAGCTTCGGCCCGGAGGCCGATTGGTTGTCAATGCGGTGACCGTCGCCGCGGAGGCAGCCCTCCTGGCGTTCCACGCGGCACACGGCGGGAAGCTGCTGCGGCTCGCGGTCTCCCGATGCGAAGCGATGGGTGGTCAGCAGATCTGGCGCCCAGCTTTGCCGGTAACCCAGCTCTCGGCGAGAAAGCCATGCGGCGCGGCAAGTTGATAGGCCTGGGGGTCGGCCCGGGCGATCCCGAGCTACTGACGGTCAAGGCCGCCCGTCTGCTGCAGGACGCACAGGTCGTGGCCTACATCGCCGCCGCCGGCCGCACCAGCCGCGCGCGCGACATCGCCAGCCGCTATATCCGCTCCGGCGCGCGGCAGCTGATCGCGGTCATGCCGATGAACCAGGACACCGACGCGACCGCCCAGGCCTACAGCCAGCTCGTCACCGGCATCGTCAGCGAGCTCGGCCAGGGTCAGGACGTGGTCTTCCTCTGCGAGGGCGACCCGCTGCTCTACGGCTCGTTCGCGCACCTGCTGCCGCGGGTCGGCAACCGGTTCGAGTGCGAGGTGGTCCCGGGGGTCACATCGGTCAGCGCGTCGGCTGCCGCCGCCCTGGTCCCGCTCGGCATCTACGACGAAGCCATGGCCCTGCTGCCCGCGACGATGGAGGCGGCTCGGCTGGTCCGCGCGCTGCAGCAGTGCGACCGTGCCGTGGTGATGAAGATCGGGCGGCATGTCGACAAGGTGCGGGCCGCCCTGGTCGAGGCGAAGATGAGCGACCATGCCGTGCTGGTCGAGAACGTGACGCTGCAGGAGCAACGGATCCGCCCGCTCTCGGTCGTGACCGAGCATCAGGTGCCCTACTTCTCGCTGATCATCGCCGGCCGCAAGCGCGCGCCCGCATGACCGGCGAGATCGCGATCTTGTGCCTCGGCGCGCGCAGCGCCACGCTCGCCCAGCGCTTGCGCGGTATGCTGCCCGGCAGCCGGATCCATGCGCCGGCCTGCGCCGCCGGTGCGGCCGACGTTCGCTTCGACAAGGCTGCGGCGCACCTGCGCGGCCTGTTCGAGGACGGCTGCACGATCGTCGGGCTGTGCGCGAGCGGCATCCTGATCCGCGCCGTGGCGCCGGCCTTGGGCTGCAAGTCCCGCGAGCCCGCCGTGGTGGCCGTCGCCGAGGACGGCTCGGCGGTGGTGCCGCTGCTGGGCGGGCATCATGGCGGCAACGCCCTGGCGCGGGCGATCGCGGCCGAGCTCGGCGTCGCGGCCGCGATCACCACGGCCGGCGACAACCGCTTCGGGGTCGCGCTCGACGCGCCTCCGCTTGGCTGGACGCTGGCCAATGCCGACGACGCCAAGGCGGTCATGGCCCGCCTCCTCGACGGTGCCAGCGCACGGCTCGTGGTCGAGGCCGGCGACGCGGGATGGCTGCGGGACAGCTCCCTGCCGTGGGACGAGCACGGCCAGATCGAGCTTCTGCTCACCCACCGGGCCGTTCCGGGCGGCCCCGAGCGTCTGGTCTACCATCCGCGGGTCCTGGCGCTCGGCGTGGGCGCCGAGCTCGGCGCCCCGGCGGAAGCGCTGCAGGAGCTGGTCGAGGCCGGCCTCGCCGCCAACGGCCTTGCCACGGCGGCGGTCGCCTGTGTCGTCTCGCTCGATCTGAAGGCGGCCGAGCCCGCCGTGCACGCCGTGGCGGACCGGCTGGGCGTGCCCGCGCGCTTCCTGCCGGCGGCACGTCTGCGCGAGGTGACCGACCGGCTGACGAGCCGCTCCGAGATCGTGTTCCGCGAGACGGGCTGCTGGGGCGTGGCCGAGGCGGCGGCGCTCGTGGCCGCAGGCCCCGATGGCCACCTGCTCGTGCCCAAGCGCAAGGGAACGCGGGTGACCTGTGCGGTGGCGCTCGCCGCCGCGGCGCTCGACCCCGCGAACGTGGGCCGGCCGCGTGGCCGGCTGGCCGTGGTCGGGCTCGGGCCCGGCGATCGCGCCTGGCGGACGGCCGAGGCCGAGCGTCTGTTGCACGAAGCCGACGAGCTGGTCGGCTACGGTCTCTATCTCGACCTGATCGGCGGCGCCGCCACCGGCAAGCCGCGGCGCGAGTTCCCGCTCGGCGCCGAGGTCGAGCGCTGCCGCTACGCTTTGCAGCGGGCGGCCGAGGGCCACAGCGTCGCGCTCGTCTGCTCGGGCGACCCCGGCATCTATGCCCTGGCGACGCTGGTGTTCGAGCTGCTCGACCATGCTGCCGACCCGGCCTGGGCGCGGGTGGCGGTCACGGTGAGCCCGGGCGTGTCGGCCCTGCAGGCGGCGGCGGCTCGGGCCGGTGCCCCGCTCGGGCACGATTTCTGCGCGATCTCCCTGTCCGATCTCCTCACTCCCTATGAGGTGATCGAGCAGCGCCTGCGTGCGGCCGCCATCGGCGACTTCGTCGTCGCCTTCTACAACCCGGTCTCGGCCCGGCGGCGGACGGCCCTGGCCCGCGCGCGCGACATCCTCCTCGAGCATCGCCCGGCGACGACGCCGGTGGTCCTCGCCCGCAATCTCGGCCGGCCGGACGAGCGCCTGCGCCGGATCGAGCTGCGCGATCTCGATCCGGACCAGTGCGACATGCTCACGGTGGTGCTCGTCGGCAGCAGCACGACGCGTCTCGTGCCACGCCTGCATGGTCAGGACTGGGTCCATACACCCCGCGGCTACGAGGTGGCATGACCGTTCATTTCATCGGCGCCGGCCCCGGCGCGCCGGATCTGATCACCCTGCGCGGGCTGCGGCTGATCGAGAGCTGCGAGGTCTGCCTCTACGCGGGCTCCCTGGTCCCGGCCGAGATCGTGGCGGCAGCCCCCGCCGGTGCGCGCATCGTCGACACGGCATCGCTGCACCTCGACCAGATCATGGCCGAGATCGAGGCCGCGCACGCGGCCGGCCACGACGTCGCAAGGGTGCATTCCGGCGATCCCTCGCTCTACGGCGCCATCGCCGAGCAGATTCGGCGTCTCGACGCGCTGGGCATCGCCTGGACGATCACGCCGGGCGTGCCGGCCTTCGCCGCCGCGGCGGCGGCACTCGGCGGCGAGCTTACCCTGCCGGACATCGCGCAGTCGGTCGTCGTGACGCGGACCGCGGTGCGCGCCTCGGCCATGCCCGAGGGCGAGAGCCTCGCCGCGTTCGCGGCCACCGGCGCCACCTTGTGCATCCACCTGTCGATCAACAATCTCGGCCCGATCGTGCGCGAGCTGACGCCGCTGTTGGGTAGCGACATGCCGGTCGCGGTGGTCTACCGGGCGAGCTGGCCCGATCAGCGGATCATCCGCGGCACGCTGGGCGACATCCGCGGGCTGGTGAAGGCCGCCGGCATCACCCGCACGGCGCTGATCATGGTCGGCCGGGTCCTGGGCGACACCGGCTTCAGCGAAAGCCGGCTCTATGCGGCCGATCACGCGCACGTGCTGCGGCCGAGCAGGTCGGCCAGCCAAGCCAGAGCCTCGGGCACCGAGCCCGCCGCCCCTTCCGGCGGCTGAGGCCGGGTCAGCATCACGACCGGCAGGCGCAGCTCGCGCGCGGCGGCGAGCTTGCTGTAGGTCAGCTCGCCACCGCTCGCCTGGATGAACAGCGCCTGGATCTCGAAGCGGCGCAGCAGATCCAGCTCGACCTCGAGCGGAAACGGCGGCCGGCCGGCGACCCAGATGACGTTGTCCGGCACGTCCGCGGGTCGGGTGATGCCGCGCATCACGAAGGTGAACGCCTCTGCCGCCGCCAGTTCCGGCAGCGCCCGGCGTCCGAGCGTGACGAACAGACGTCGGGCGCGTGGACGCAGCCAGTCCAGACCCCGGGCCAGGCTGTCGACGGCATGCCAGCGGTCGCCCGGCTGCAATTGCCAAGTGGCCCGCTGCAGCCGGAAGCGCGGCACGCCGGCCGCAGCACAGGCCTTGGCGGCGTGCTCGGTGATCCGGGCCGCGAACGGATGGGTGGCATCGAACACGGCGACGACCCCGGTGCTGCGCAGGTAACGGGCGAGCCCGTCGGAACCGCCGAAGCCACCGCTGCGCATGACCACACCCTCGACCGCCGCCGCCTCGGTGAGGCCGGCCAGCGACAGGATCGGGTCGGCCCAGCCGCTGCCGGCGATGGCGCGTGCCAGGGCACCGGCCTCGCTGGTCCCGCCCAGGATCAGCACCCGGTTCACCAGCCGGCCGCCCGGCCGGCGATGTTGCCCTGACGATCGACGACGAGCACCTCGATCGCGACACCGGCGCCACCCACGCCGCGGGCGACGTCCCGCGCCTGCGCCGCGACGAGGTCGCCCAGCGGGAATCCGGCCGCCGTCGCCAGCGACAGCGCCTGATTCGCCGTGTTCGCCTCCGCCAGAGCCCGGGCCAGCGCCGCTGCCGCGCCGTGCGCCGTGGCCAGCCGGGCCAGGGCGGCGAGATCGAGCTGCGAGCGGGCCGAGTGCAGGTCCATATGCTCCTGGCCGAGCTTGGCGAGCTTGGCGAAGCCGCCGGCCAGCGAGAGCCGCGGCACGGGATGGCGGCGCAGATATTTCAGCGTGCCGCCGACGAAGTCGCCCATGTCGATGAGCGCGATGTCGGGCAAGCGGTAAAGGTGGCGGACGGTGCGCTCGGAGGTCGAGCCGGTGGCAGCGGCGACATGGGTCACGCCCGCGGCCCGGGCGACGTCGATGCCGCGATGGATCGAGTGCACCCAGGCGGCACAGCTGTAGGGCACCACGATGCCCGTGGTGCCGAGAATGGAGAGCCCGCCGACGATGCCCAGCCGGCCGTTCAGCGTCTTGGCCGCCAGCGCCTCGCCACCCGGAATGGCGATGGTGATCACGAGGTCGGCGGGACTGCCGGCCGCAGCGGCGACGTCGGCCACGGCATCGCGCATCATCTGCCGCGGCACCGGGTTGATCGCAGCCTCGCCCGGCGGCAGCTGCAGGCCCGGCCGCGTGACGACGCCGACTCCTTCCCCGGCCTGGAACGTGAGCCCGGCGCCCGGCGCGCCGGGCCGCACGGTCGCCCGGACGAGGCAGCCGTGCGTCACGTCCGGATCGTCGCCCGCATCCTTGATGACCGCGGCGGTCGCCATGTCGGTATCGAGCCGGCGCTCGGCCAGCGCGAAGCTGGCCTCGCCACCACGCGGCAGACGGATGGTCACCGGATCGGCGAAACCCAGGCCGACCAGCGCGCCATAGGCCGATTTGACGGCGGCGGTGGCGCAGGCGCCGGTGGTCCAGCCGCGCCGCAGCGGGCGCTGTTCCGGGCCCCGCGTCACCGCGGCAACTCCGGGCGCTTTCGGGTGCATAGACGGTCGCGAGCGTGGTAGGCCAGGGTCATGCCCGATCCATACCAGCAACCCGAGGCGCAGACAGCCAGATGAGCGCTCCCGGAATCATCGTCGCGGCTCCTGCCTCGGGTGCCGGCAAGACCACCTTGACCTTGGGCATCATGACCGCCCTGCACCGCCGTGGCCTCAAGGTCGGCTCGTTCAAGGTCGGTCCCGACTACATCGATCCGGCCTTCCACACGATGGTCACAGGTCGCCCCGCCTACAATATCGACCCCTGGGCGATGCGGTTCGAGACCTTGGCCGGGCTGCTCGAGGAAAGCGGCCGCGGCTGCGACATCCTGGTCGGCGAAGGCGTGATGGGCCTGTTCGATGGCGCGGCCGACGGCAGCGGGTCGACCGCCGACGTCGCGGCGCTGTTCGGCCTGCCCGTGGTGCTGACCGTCGACGTGACGGGCATGGGCGCCTCGGTCGCGGCCCTGATCGATGGCTTCCGCCGCCACCGCGAGGACGTCGACATCCTGGGCGTGATCCTCAACCGGATCGCCAGCCCGGCGCATCTCGAGCTGCTGAGCCGCGCCTGCTTCGAGCACGTCTCCACGCCCGTGATCGGCAGCATCCCGCGCGACGCGACCCTGAGCCTGCCCAGTCGCCATCTGGGCCTGGTCCAGGCGGCGGAGCATCCGGATCTCGCGAGCTTTCTCGACGCGGCGGCCGACCTCGTCGAGGCGAGGCTCGATCTCGATCGCATCCAGCGCCTGGCCCGCCCGCCCAGCGTCTCGCTGCTCGGGCCGGACACCCGGCCGCTGCCGGCGCTGGGCCAGCGCATCGCCGTGGCCCACGACCGCGCCTTCGCCTTCACCTATGCCGCGGTCCTGGAAGGCTGGCGTCGGCAGGGGGCGGAATTGCTGCCGTTCTCGCCGTTGGCCGACGAGGCGCCGGATGTCAGCGCCGACTCGGTCTATCTGCCCGGTGGCTATCCCGAGCTGCATCCGGCAGCGCTGGCCGGCAACGACCGCTTCCTGGCCGGCCTGCGTGCGGCAGCCGAGCGTGCCGCCTTCATCTACGGCGAGTGCGGCGGCTACATGGTGCTGGGCCGCAGCCTGATCGACCGGCAGGGCAAGAGCCATCCGATGGCCGGGTTGCTGCCCGTGGTCACGAGCTTCGCCGAGCCGAAGCTGCATCTGGGTTACCGCCAGATCGAGCTCATCAGCCCCTGCCCGCTCGGTCGCCTGGGCGCCGGCTATCGCGGGCACGAGTTCCACTACGCGCGTGAACACGAACGCAGCGGCACGGCGCTGTTCCACGCCCGCTGCGCACGCGGCCAGGATCTGGGCGAGCAGGGCTGTCGCAGCGGTTCCGTGATGGGGTCGTTCCTGCATCTGATCGATCGTACCGCCGGCCGACCGCCGGTGCCGAGATCGGCGTGACGTCCGGTCGAAAGGAGCAAGCGATGCGTAGACGCGCCCTGCTGGCGACGGGCGCCACCGTCGCGGGCGCCGTCGCCGCGCCGGCGGTGGCGCAGGGACGGACGCGGTGGAGCATGGTGATGCCCTGGCCGCGGCTGACACCCGGGGTGGGCGTCGCGGCCGAGAAGTTCACGCAACGGGTGAACGCCATGTCCGGCGGGCGCCTCGAGATCAAGCTGTTCGCCGCCGGCGAGCTGGTGCCGCCCTTCGCCGGGTTCGACGCCGTGCAGAGCGGCGCCGTCCAGATCGCGCACGGCACGCCCTACTACTGGGCCGGCAAGGCGCCGGCCCTGCACTGGTTCACCGGCGTCCCGTTCGGGCTGACCGCGCCCGAACTCGCGGCCTGGATCTATTACGGCGAAGGCGGCGCGCTCTGGCGCGAGATCTATGCCGGCTTCGGGGTGATACCCTTCTACGCCGGGTCGAGCGGGGTGCAGGCCGGTGGCTGGTTCCGGAAGGAAATCAGCACCGTCGAGGATCTGAAGGGCCTGAAGTTCCGCATCGCCGGCCTGGGCGGCGAGGTCATGCGCCGGCTCGGCGCCGTGCCGGTCGCCATGCCGCCGGGCGAGATCATGCAGTCGCTGACCTCCGGCGCGATCGACGCGGCCGAATGGATCGGCCCTTGGAACGACCGCGCCTTCGGCCTCTACAAGGTGGCCAAGTTCTACTACGTGCCGGCCTTCCACGAGCCCGGCCCGGGGCTCGAGGTCATCGTCAACAAGGCGGCCTGGGACGAGCTCACACCCGATCTGCAGGCGATCATCGAGGCCGCGGCCGCAGCCGCGGCCAGCGAGACCTACGCCGACTTCGTCTACCACAACATCGAGTCCTACGGCCCGCTGATCGCCGAGAACGGCGTGCAGGTACGCAGCTTCAGCGACCCGATCGTCAAGGCCATGGGCGAGGCATGGCAGGCCGTCACGGCCGAGATGGCGGCCGCCGACCCGATGACCAGGCGGGTGGTCGACAGCTTCCAGGCGTTCCTGCTGCGGGCCCAGCCCTACGCCCAGACGTTCGACGGCCGCACGCTGGCGATGCGGCAGATCGTGCTCGGGGTTTGAACCGCCCGGCGGGAACGTGCCCGCCGGCCACCGATTAGCCTCTGACATCCCGTTGCCGATGGAGGCCGATCATGCCCGACGATGCGCCGCGCACCCTGGCGAGGCTGGCCCTGGCAGGCGTCGTGATGGGCTGCCTGGCCAGTGCCGAGGCAATGGCACAGGCGGAGGTCCCGGCCAACCCACCGCCCGCCGGGACACCGCAGGCGCCCGCAGAAAGGGTCGAGCCGCCTGCCGGAGGCGGTCAGAACCTGAGCGAGGAGCTGCAAAGGTCCCGAGGCGTGCTCACGCCGCCCGCCGGTGTCGATCCCACACTGGTCAAGCCGCCACCGGACAACGGGGCCGCGGTGACGCCGGTCATCCCGCCGCCGGCGCCGCCGGCCACCCAGCCGCAATAGGCAGCAGGCTTACCCCTTGCGGCTGACCTGAGCGCTGGCGAAGGTGGCCATGCCGTTGTGGCAGGCGATCGCGGCCCGCGCCAGCTGGATGGCGAGCGCCGCGCCGGAGGCCTCGCCCAGCCGCATGCCGAGATCGAGCAGCGGCGGCAGCCCGACCCGCTGCACCAGCCGACGATGGCCCGGTTCGGCCGAGCAGTGCCCGATCTGACAGTGGTTGATCGCGGTCTCGTCCATCGCCTGCAGCACCGCCGCCGGCACGGTGGCGGTGAAGCCGTCGAGCAGCACCGGCACCCCCTGCAGCCGCGCGCCGACGATGGCGCCCAGCATGGCCGCGAGATCGCGGCCGCCGACATGGCGGAGGATCTCGAGCGGATCGTGCATCGCTGCGCGGTGGCGCATGATCGCGCGGTCGATGACCGCGGCCTTGTGCGCGACGCCGGCCGGATCGAGGCCGGTGCCGGGACCGGCCCACAGCCTGCCGGCCTCGCCGGTCAGCGCTGTCATCACCGCCGCCGCCGCGCAGGTGTTGGCGATGCCCATCTCCCCGATGGCGACGAGATCGATGCCCTCGGGGATCGCGCTCAGCCCGATGTCGATCGCGCGAACGCAGCCGGCCTCGCTCATCGCCGCCCGCTCGGTGAAATCGTGCGCCGGACGCCCTTGGCCGACCGGGATCACGCGCAGCTCCGCACCGGCGAGCCGCGCGAGCTGGTTGATCGCGGCCCCGCCGGCGGCGAAGTTGGCGACCATCTGGTCGGTCACTTCGGCCGGGAACGCCGAGACCTTCTGGCGGGCGATCTCGTGCCAGCCGACGAACACCACAATGAGGACGCGCTCCAGCCGTGGCGGATGCCGGCCCTGCCAGGCGCAGAGCCAGCGGGCGAGATCCTCGAGCCGGCCCAGGGCACCCGGCGGCTTGGTCAGCTCGACGTCGCGGCTGCGGCAGGCAGCGGCCGCCGCCGTGTCCGCGGGCGGCAGCCGGCGCAGGAGTGCGCGAAGGTCGGCAAAGCTGCTGATCGGATATGACTTGCTCACGGCTGGTATGCCTCGGCCAACTGCCTATAGTCGCCCGCGTTCTTGCCAAGCGCGCGCGGTCCTGTCGAGGCGGCCCGGCGGTGCGTGCGCCGCAGGTGGGCTTAGAGGGGACGATCTTGCTGCAGGACTTGAAGGTTGCCGCCCTGTTCCTGACCCGCTTCCCGGTGCAGATCGACGGCCAGGTCAGCATGCGCGACCTCGCCGCGGCGGTCTACGCGTTCCCGCTGATGGGGGCCGCGGTGGGGCTGCTCGGCGGCCTCGGCTTCGTCGTCGCGGGCTGGCTCGGCCTGCCCAGCCTCGCCGCGGCGCTGTTGGCGCTGCTGAGCCTGATCCTGGCGACCGGCGCGCTGCACGAGGACGGGCTCGCCGACACCGCCGACGCGCTGGGCGCGGGATCGGACCGCGAGCGCGCGCTCACGATCATGAGCGACAGCCGGATCGGCAGCTTCGGCGCGATCGCGCTGATCTTCTCGCTCACCGCGCGGCTGATGGCGCTGGCGCCGATGTGGGACCCGAAGGTGGTCATGGCCGTCCTGGTCGGCGCGGGCATGACCTCGCGCGCCCTCCTGCCCGTCGTCATGCTGCTGCAGCCCAGCGCCAAGGCCACCGGTCTCGCCGCCGAGGCCGGCCGACCGGACGCCGTGCGGGTGATGCTCGCGAGCTTCGTCGCCATCGGCGCCACGGTCCTGCTGCTGCCGTTCCAGGTCGCCGTCCCGGCGTTGATCGCCACCGCACTCGTCGGGCTGAGCGTGGCCGCATGGCTCGGCCGCCGCTTCGGCGGCTGCACCGGCGACACGCTGGGCGCGGTGCAGCAGGTGGCCGAGATCACCTTCCTGTTCAGCGTGGTGGCCCGCCAATGACATCCGGCGCGCAGGGTATCGTCTATCTGGTCGGCGCCGGGCCGGGAGATCCGGAGCTGCTCACCCTCAAGGCCGCCCGCTTGCTGCGCGAGGCCGAGGTCGTGGTCTACGACCGGCTGGTCGGTGCCGGGATCGTCGAGCTGGCCGACCCGGCCGCCGAGCGGATCTATGTCGGCAAGGAACGTGCCCGGCATTTCATGCGCCAGACCGAGATCAACGAGCTTCTGGTGCGCCGGGCGCAGCGCGGGCAGCGCGTGGTCCGGCTCAAGGGCGGCGATCCGCTGATCTTCGGTCGAGGCGGCGAGGAGATCGAGGCGCTGCTCGACGCCGGCATCGCCTTCGAGGTCGTGCCCGGGGTCACCGCTGCCGCGGGCTGCGCCGCCGCCGCCGTGATCCCGCTCACGCATCGCGACCATGCCAAGGCGCTGATCCTGGTCACGGGCCACACCAAGGACGGCGAGCCCGAGCTCAACTGGCAGGCCCTGTGCCAGCCGGGGCAGACCCTCGTGTTCTACATGGGCCACAAGGCGCTCGACCGGCTCTGCGCCAAGCTGATCGCGCATGGCCTGCCGGCCGGGCTTCCCGCCGCCCTGGTCGAGAACGGCACCCTGCCGGAGCAGCGCGAGGTCCGCGCCACCCTCGCCACCCTGCCCGCTGCGGTCGATGCGCTCGGCCTGCGCGGTCCCGCCCTTCTGATCATCGGCGAGGTGGCGGGCTTCACCCGGGACATCGCCACGGTCCGCGCCGCCTTGCCGATGGTCGACGCCGCTGGGTGAGTTCCGCGCCGCGGTCGCCGGGCTCTGCGCGACCCTGGTCGGCATCGGTCTCGCCCGCTTCGCCTACACCCCGCTGCTGCCCGCCCTGATCAAGGGCGGCTGGTTCAGTCCGCCGGATGCCGCCTATCTCGGTGCGGCCAACCTCGTGGGCTATCTGGTCGGTGCGATCGGTGCCCGCCGGGTGATCGGCCACGTCCGGCCGACCCGGCTGGTCCGGCTGATGATGCTGCTGGCCGCGGCGACCTTCTTCGCCTGTTCGTTGCGATTCGGCTTCTCCTGGTTCCTGTTCTGGCGCTTCCTGTCCGGCCTCAGCGGCGGCCTGCTGATGGTGGCGGTGGCGCCCACGGTGCTCGCGGCGGTCAGGCCGGATCTGCGCGGCCGCGCCGGCGGGATCATGTTCGCCGGCGTCGGGCTGGGCATCGTCGGCGCCAGCACCCTGATTCCCCTGCTGCTGCAGCTCGGCATCGTGCCGACCTGGCTCGGTCTCGGCACCCTGGCCCTGCTGCTCACGCTGGCCGCGTGGCGCCTATGGCCGGCCGATGCGCCATTGAGCCGGCCGAGCCATGCCACCCGGCGGCGTCTCGAGCCCGCCGTGGCGGTCCTCGTCGTCATCTACATGCTCTACGCGGTGGGCCTCGTCCCGCACATGGTGTTCTTCGTCGACTTCATCGCCCGCGGGCTCGGCTGGGGCGTGCCGACCGGCGCGGGGTTCTGGGCCCTCTTCGGCGTGGGCGCCATCCTGGGCCCGTTCGCGGCCGGCGCGCTCGGCGACCGGATCGGTTTCGCGCGCGCCGTATCCGTGGCGCTCGCGCTCCAGCTCGCCGGCGCGCTGATCCCCGTGCTGGTGCCCTCGGCCACGCTGCTCGGCCTGTCGGCGCTGATCATGGGCGCATTCACCCCGGGCATGCCGACCCTGGTCCTGGGCCGGCTGGCCGAGGTCGCCGGCACCAGCGAGCAGCACGCCGCATGGGGTCTCGCCACCACGGCCTTCGCCGTCGCCCAGGCCGCCTGCGCCTACGGCATGTCCTGGCTCTTCGCCCGCACCCACGGCTACGAAGCGCTCTACCTGATCGGCGGCGGAGCGTTCGTCGCCGCCATCGCGCTGAGCCTGCTCGCAACGCCGAGGCGCTGAGCCCTGCGCGTGCCCTGGAGGAAGCCGCCATGCGCAGCTTCCTGCGGCAAGTCCTCGGCGGCTAGGCCACCTTCGCCTCGACCACGCCGGCCCGGCCCTCGATCGGCGGATCGAGTCGGGCGAAGCCGTCCTGGCGGCGGTAGGGGAAGTAGGGATAAGGCGCGGTCACGGCGCTGGCCGCATCCAGTCGTGCCACCTGCTCCACCGTCAACCGCCAGCCGACGGCGCCGAGATTCTGGCGGAGCTGTGCCTCGTCGCGGGCACCGATGATCACCGAGGCGACGGTCGGACGCTGCAGCAGCCAGTTGATCGCGACCTGCGGCACGGTCCGCCCGGTCTCGGCGGCGATCGCCTCGAGCGCGTCCACGACCTTGAACAGATGCTCCCGCTCCACCGGCGGCGCGAAGCTCTCGGTGGCATGCAGCCGGCTGCCGGCGGGCAATGGCCGGCCGCGACCGATCCTGCCGGTCAGCCGGCCCCAGCCCAATGGACTCCAGACCAGTGCGCCCAGACCCTGGTCGCGGCCGAGCGGCATCAGCTCCCATTCGTAGTCGCGGCCCAGCAGCGAGTAGTAGACCTGATGCGCGACGTAGCGCGGGTAGCCATGGCGCTCGGCCACGGCCAGGGACTTCATCACCTGCCAGCCGGCGAAGTTGGACACGCCGACATAGCGCAGCTTGCCCGACCGCACGAGCTGGTCGAGCGTCGCCAGCACCTCCTCGACCGGCGTTCCGGCGTCGAAGGCGTGGAGCTGGAGGAGATCGATGTGGTCGGTGCCGAGGCGCCTGAGCGCCGCCTCCACGGCCGGGATCAGCCGCCAGCGCGACGAGCCGGCCTCGTTCGGCCCCTCGCCCGTCGGCAGGCCGACCTTGGTCGAGATCAGGACGGCGTCGCGCCGGCCGCGGATCGCCTCGCCCAGCACCTCCTCCGACGCACCGGCCGAGTAGACGTCGGCCGTGTCGAACAGGTTCACCCCGGCCTCGAGGCAGATGTCGACGAGCCGGCGCGCTTCGCGCGCATCCGTGCTGCCCCAGGCCCCGAACAGTGGCCCCGCGCCGCCGAACGTGCCGGCGCCGAAGGACAGCGCCGGGACCATCAGGCCCGACGCGCCGAGACGACGATAGTCCATGTGCGATGCTCCTTGGGTTCAGGCGGAGGGCGTGGCGAGGCTCGGCTGCCGGTTGCCGCCACGCAGTGCCGGCAGGACCAGGGCCACCGCGGCGAGCGGGAACAGGCCCGCGATCAGGGGCAGCCAGGCGAGGCCCGGCCCCGCCGCGATCACCACGCCGCCCACCCAGGCGCCGAGTGCGTTGCCGAGGTTGAACGCTGCGATGTTGAAGCTAGAGGCCAGGCTGCGCCCCGCGCCGTCGACCTTCTCGAGCACCCACATCTGCAGCGGGGCGACGGTGGCGAAGGCGGCGGCGCCGAGCAGGCCGACCCAGATCACAGCGGTCATCGGCGCCTCGAGCGCCACGGTCATCGACCCGAGCACCACGGCCAGCGCCAGCAGGGTGCCGGGCACGGCGGTGGCCAGGGACCGGTCCGCCAAGCGTCCGCCGACGAGGTTGCCGAGCACGAGGCCGCCGCCGAACACCAGCAGGATCGGCGACACCGCCGGATCGGCGAAGCCGGTGATCCGGGTGAGTGCCGGGGCGATGTAGGTGAAGACGGTGAACACGCCGGCATAGCCCAGCGCGGTGGTGAGCAGGCCGATCAGGGCGGGACCACGGCCGATCGCCGCGAGCTGGCGGCGCCAGTCCTCGTCCGCTGCCGGTGCTCGATCGTCGGGCACCAGGGCGGCGATGACCACGAGCGCCGCCACGCCGATCAGGGCCACGGCCCAGAACGTGGCGCGCCAGCCCAGATCCTGGCCGAGCCAGGTGCCGAACGGCACGCCGACGATGGTGGCCAGCGTGAGGCCGGTGAACATCAAGGCGATGGCCGAGGCCCGCCGATCCGGGGCGACGAGATCCGTCGCCACCACGGCGCCGACGCCGAAGAACGTGCCGTGCGCCAGCGCGGTCAGCACACGCGCGGCCATGAGCAGCCCGTAGCTCGGCGCCAGGGCGCAGGCGAGGTTGCCGGCCGTGAAGACCAGCATGAGCCCGACCAGCACGCGCTTGCGCGGCCAGCGGGCGGTCGCGGCCGTGAGCAGCGGCGCGCCGACGACCACGCCCAGCGCATAGCCGGAGATGAGCAGGCCCGCGGCCGAGATCGAGACGCCCAGATCGGCGCTGACCTCGAGCAGCAGGCCCATGATGACGAACTCGGTCACGCCGATGCCGAAGGCACCGGCCATGAGCGCATAGACAGCCAATGGCATGATGGCAGGTCCTCTCGCGGACGGTTGGGCGGACCCCCCGATAGGCCCGTGCGCATCCGTGAGATAGACTGCTTATTGGAACATCATTTGTGAGATGAAGTCATGCCGAGAGCCGAGAGCAACCGATCGGGAGAGATGCAGGTCTTCGCGCGGGTGGTCGATCTCGGCGGATTCTCGGCGGCAGCGCGGGCACTGCGCATGACGCCGTCGGCGGTCAGCAAGCTCGTGGCCCGCCTGGAAGGGCGCCTCGGGGCGAGGCTGGTCAACCGCTCGACCCGCACGCTGCAGCTCACCGCCGAGGGCTGCGCGTTCTACGAGCGCGCCGTCCGCATCCTCGCCGACATCGACGAGGCCGAGCGCGCCGCGGCCTCGGGCGAGCGCCCCGTGGGCCGGATTCGCATCAACACCAGCGCCTCCTACGGCGTCCACGTGCTGGCGCCGCTGATGGCCGAGTTCCTGGCCGACCATCCCCAGATCACGCTCGACATCGTCCACACCGACCAGGTCGTGGATCTCCTGGCCGACCGGACCGACGTCGCGGTGCGCGCCGGGCCGATGCGCAGCTCGAGCCTGCTCGCCCGCGGGCTCGGCGACACCCGCATGCGGATCGTGGCGGCCCCCGCCTACCTGGAGCGCCGTGGCGTGCCCGCCGGCGCCGCCGATCTCGAACGCCACGACCGCCTGTGCTTCGGCTATGCGCGGGCGAGCGAGGGCTGGCCGCTCCTGGAGGGCGGCATGCGGGTGACGATCCCGGTCGCCGGCCCGATCCAGGCGAGCGAGGGCGAGGCCCTGCGGCATCTGGCGCTGGGCGGCGCCGGGCTCGCCCGCCTCGCCGAGTTCACGGTGCGCGCCGACATCGCCGCCGGGCGTCTGGTGCCGGTGCTGGACGCGCAGAATCCGGGCGACCGCGAGGCGTTCCACGCCGTCCATGTCGGCCAGGGCGGGCCGTTGCCCGCCCGGGTCCGCGCCCTGCTCGACTTTCTCGCCGTCCGCGGCCGGGTCGGCTGAGCCGGAACCCGGCCTAG
>JBDHTW010000031.1:0-42205 GCA_039808865.1 Geminicoccaceae bacterium | reverse complement strand
ATAATCTGAGCCCAGTCTCAGCTATCGCGAGCACGCGAGGTGCTTCAGTCTCAGTTATTGCGAGCACGAAAACGCCTCGATCTCGCGCACGGTTGCCGATGATCTCAAGCCGCTACAGCTATCGCTCGACGTTCTCGGCGCTGCGTTCAGAGCCGAGACTGGCCGCGCGATAGACGGCGCGCGCGACGATGCTGGCGCTCTCCGCGAGGTCATCGCTATAGAGCTTGGCAAGATCGACCCCGTGCCGAAGCTCGAGGCCGAGTGCGCCGAGCGTCTTCGGGACGCGACCTGTGTCCGCCCATGCCTTGCGGTCGAGCACGACGGTAAACAAGGTTCGAAGCACGATGCGGTCGCCAGCCTTCAGGCGAAGATGCCGGAGCGCGGTCTTGACCGCCTGATCGGCCGCCACCCAACTCTCCGGCGAGAGGTGCGTTTCCGAAGCTCCCCTCTCCTCCAGTCTGAAAAGGCACCAATCCTTCTCGGGGAAACCCATGCGGCCTACCAACCCTGCTCCTCAGTTGCGGAGCGCTCGCTCGAGGAGTTCGAGCTGGCCGGGTCCCGCGCATCGGTGAAAAGATCGGTCACGGCGGGGTAAGGGTCTTCGAGCAGAAGGTCACCAGAGATCATCACCTGGTTTGCGCGGATGCCCGCGAAGGCGACCGGGAAGGGAACGTTTCCGAAATCGACCGCAAAGCCCCGGTCCGGAACCGAAGGTCCGCTTATCGGCGGCCGCGGTTCTTGCGGGAGTGGCAGTGTCGGAGGCTGCCCATTCCCACCCTGGCCGCCTTGCCCACCGCTGCCGGTCAAACCCCGAAAGCCAATGAGGTAGCTGTTGAAGCGGTAGGCCGGATTCGGGATCAGCGGACCCCAAGGATCACGCAGGCCGTCGATAGAGATGCGGTTGGCCATTGCCTGATCGGCCGTCCCGAACGCGCCAACACGGCCAGGTAGCAGCGTGGCGGATAGGCCGCTGATGTCGAGCGTGTCGAAATCGACCAACGCGCTCAGTACCCCACCTGAGCTGTAGAGGTGACCATCCTGGCCGTGGTAGCCGCCGGTGATATTGCCTGCGGTATCGATCGTGATGTCGCCTGCCGTGTGCACGCTGTTCGTCGAGAAGGTGACGTCGCCGGTGCCGCCGCTCAGGGTGAAGCTGTCCGCGAACAGACTGTCCCCCGTCACGTCGTGTGCGCCGGTGAGGGTGACATCGGCGAGCGGCGTCAAGGCGCCTGCATTCGCGGCGAAGGCCACGTCGCCCGTCGTGACGACGGCAAGGTCAAAGGTGCCGTCGAGCGCGCCGTTGAAGGAAAGATCGCCCGCCCCGAGCGCGAGGGTGTGGTTGCCGCCGAGCGTGACAGCATCGTTGAACATGATGGCCTGCGTGCCCCCCGTGGCGTTCGTCAGGTCGAGGTTGGCGTTGAGGGTCGTGGGGCCAGCGAAGGTCAGCGTCGCGTTGCTGCCCGCAATCGCGGTCTGCGCGCCGGACACGGCGATGCTGCCGGCGAGCCCGGTCACGAATCGGACTGGATCGTCCCAGGCGTAAGCGCCGAGTGTCACGGTGCCGGTGCCAGTTGCCTGTCCGATGACGAGCTCGCTCCCCGCCAGGTTGTCGAGCACGGTGGTCGGCAGCTCGAGGCCACCGCTTCCGCCGGCGACGTTGATGGGCCGGCCCAACGTGCGTGGCTGGAAAGCGATGCTTCCCGGCGTATCGACACTGAACTGTTGCATATCGAGATTATCGGCACTGAGAGTAATGTCGCCGCCGCCCCCTGCGTTACCAATAATATTAGCGCCGGCTGCGGTAACAATGTCAGAGGAGTTGACCGCCGCCGCCGCAGTTCCCGTCATTTGAATGGCGCCGCCACCGGTACTTGCCACCGTGTTGCCGTTGTAAAGGATGAGGCCATGATTGAATTGACCGGTGCCGTTCGCCGTTCCAATCAACGTAGTGGGTCCGGATTCGGCAGTGATGACATTGGTGCCGCTGCTGCCATCCATGTTCAAGCCGTAATTATAGTCGATGCCGGTGCCAGCGACGCCAATGATAGTGATGGCGCCGGCGCCGTGCGCTGTAATGGTGTCACCCCAGTCGAGACTGATGCCTATGTGCGCATTGCTTCCGGCGTTGTCCCAGCCGTGGCCAAGCAGGCGGATGTTGCCGGTGCCGCTGTCCAGATGGACCGCCGACATGGAAAGCCCCATGGGATAGCCGGCATTCCCCCACGCATAATTGTCGGGGCGGCCGTCGGCGGCGGTGCCTGCGTTCGCCCCGTCATCGAGGCCGCCTGCAAGGATGAGATCGCCGCCGTTGGTAGAAACCGTGGTGTCGTTCAGCTGAATGACACCGCCCGTGGCGACGCTATGCACGTTCGCATCGGCCCAGAATATGGTGTGAAGCTTCCCGGCGCTGCTGCTGATGGTGTTGAGCCCGGACGTCAGTATCGAATTGTCGGCCTTCAGGGTCAGCGTCGCGTCGCCGCCGCCGGTTTTTAAGATCGTTGCACCGTTCAGCGTGATGTCGCCGGCCTGCGCGCCGCTCGTGCCCGTGGTGATGGTGACGTTGTTGCCGTTCGAGAGCGCCGTCGAGATCGAGCTATCCAGGATCGTGAAGTTGTTCGAGCCGGGATCGACGGTCTCCCCGGCCGGGTTCGCCGAATAGGCCCCTGCCCCGCTGATCGTCACGTTCCTTGGATCGAGCAGCCAGTCGCCTGCCCTGCCGCTTGGCGCAGAGGCGTCGACCGTGCCGGAGACTCCAAGAAGCTGCCTGCCTGACGTTTCCACGAAGCCGCCGTCTCCGCCTGCCGGACCGCCCTTGGCCGCGATTTGGCCGTCGAACCTGGTGGTGCCGTCGGCCCAAGCGATGACCGTTCCGCCGCCGCCTTTGGCCGTGGCGTTGGCGATCAATCTGCTATCGGCCGCGAGGGTGGTTTCGCCCGCGTTCGGCAGCGCTTGGCCAGAGAGCGAAAGCAGCGCTCCCTGCCTGCCGCCCCCGATGTGGATGGTGCCGCCGCCGGCCGGACCGCTCGCGTTGAGGACGGAGCAACTACCAACGTCGATCGTACGGGCGCTCAGGGCGATGTCGCCGCCGATCCCGTCGCCGAAAACGACGATGCCGGAGGGATCGATCCGCGAGGCGCTCACATCGATGACGCCGGTGGTGTTGATCACGCTGTCGAGGAGTGCGGCCCCTTGCGCCGCCGTCAGCAGGATCTTGCCGCCGCGCGCCAGCAGCGTGCCGGGGTTGTCGATCCGCACAGCGTGGCCGGCGGCCAAGCTGAGCAGGCCGTCGCCGTAGAGATCGAGGGTGAAGGTGTCCGCGGCGGCAAGCTGGATGCGGCCCAACCGGGCACCGATGAAGCCCTCGTTGACGACGAGGGGAGCGACGAGCGCCACCAGCCCGGCGTTGCGCGCCGTGATCGTCCCTTCATTGATGATGGAAGCACCCGCCTTGCCCGGGTTCGAGAACGCCCAGGCAGCATCCCGCATGAAGGCATCCGCGCCGATATTCGCCGTGGTGGCGACGAGCCCCGCCACGTCGATCCGGCTCGACGGGCCAAAGAGTATCCCATTCGGGTTGGACAGGATGACCTGTCCGTTGGCGGTGAGCGAGCCGAAGATCTCGGAGGGTCTCTGGTCGTGGATGCGGTTGAGGGTGACGGAGCTGGCCGAGGGCTGGCGGAAGGTCACGGCCTCCCCTGCCCCGATGTCGAAGGCGTCCCAATCGATGACGGCACGATCCGAGCCCTGGGCGATGGTGGTAGCCGTGCCGGGGCTCGTGATCGTGGCGTTTCCGGCGGCAACCTGCCCGCCTTGCGGGAGGGCATGGCTGGACGATGCGATCAGCAATGCCGGAATCGAAACAGACGTATAAAGAAGAAATCGTGAAACGTGCATGGGCTACCACCCTGAAATGATCAGTATAACAAAGAGTGGTTAATGGGGTCTTAATTTAGGCAAGAGCACTACAGTAGCGCTTCGCAACATCTTTGGTTTTATGTCGCTAAGGGACTCCGCCCCTGGCGCGGTCAAGCCGTCTCCCCGACCTTCCTCCCTCTCCGCTTCGCTTCGAGTCCGTGCAGCCCGGGTGATTCCCCTCGGCTTGACCTTGCCTCCCTGGCGCTCGCCGCACGGGCAGGGATCCAGGCGCAGGCCTGATCCCAAGGAGAGCACCGATGCGAAGGACCGATGGTCAGGACACGGAACGTCAACTTGGTCTGACCGGGATGCTCGCGGAAGCCGCCACGGCCAACCAGGCCCGGCGGTTCGCGCTAGCCACCGCCCACCTGCCCGGCAGCCTGAACGAGGGAATTGCCTACTATCGTGGGCTGCTGAAGCGTCACCACGCCGCCGTGCTCGCCGGCGACGAGGCCGGAGCAAAGCGGCTTCAGGGAGAGGCGTCGCTTCTGGCCTTGAAGCTGAACGGCGGCGAGCGCGGCTACCTCGCGCACGAGACGGCGCCCGGCTGCATCCTGCAGCGAAGAACCGCGGCAAGGCCCGGCAAGGTGCCCCTATGGGGCCAGCTCGGCAGCTTCGTGCTGGAGGCGTCCGGGATGCGCGTGCGCATCGAGACGCGCGGCCTCTTCGGCGTCTGCGGGTTCGCCAGCTTCAACGTCCATGCGGTCGAGCTGGACCGGCCCTTCCTCTCCGAGACGGGCTTTCGCAGCTTCCTCGGCTACGGCCCGGGCGGCATGCCCGGCCTGACGGTCGACGCCTATGCGCAGCGCTGCATCGAGGCCCACGTCAGGGCCGAGCTTCGCGGGCGGTTGCTCGCCATCGCCCCGCAGTACCGCCGGCAGGAGGGCTGAGCCATGGCCCGCCCGACGATGATTTTTCCCTACCTCTCCGACCGGCGCGTGGGCGACGGCCATCGTCCCGCCTTCGTGCTGAGCGCGCGTGGCGACATCGCCACCCTGTTCGTGCATAGCAAGCTGGCGATGGTGACAGTGCCGCGCTCTACGATCGAAAAGGCTCGGGTCGTTCCCTACAAGCCGGCCGAGGTCCGTTGCCGCATCCTCGAGAAGGCGCGGTACTTCCGGCAGCACGGCAAGCGCTTCCCCAGGCAGCCGACCGTGGAACTGCTGCGGATGCTGGGCACCGGGCGGGGAACGATTGACGCGACGGTCAATGCCGAGCCTTTGCCCGAGACGATTGCCGCCCGCGGGCAGCGGATCAGAGAGGCCGAACGCCGGATCGAGCTCGCAGCGGCGATCACCGCCATTCGCGAGAAGATCGACATGCAGCCGGAAGAGCCGACGGCGCCGGCGGCGAGAGCCCATCGGCCCCGCCTGCGCTACGTCCATCCCGACCAGCTCGCGCTCGCTCTCTGAGAAGAACACGCGCGACCATGCGACTAAGGGGCCCTGCGGGCCCCTGCCCTTTTCCGGCAAGGGAAAATTTGCGGCGCTTCGCGCCGCTACTTCCCGCAGCGCCAGGACGCTTCGGGGTTTCCATCGATTACCACTCGCGCCGAGCGCTGACCCTTCGGTAGATCGAAGGCGATGCCGACCGGCAGGAACGCGGCCACCACGGCATCGCCCTCCTGGCGCATGCGCACCTGCAAGGTGTCGCCGTCCATCCGGTAGGCAGGCTTGCCGCCGCCGCTGATCATCACCTGCCCGACCACGCGCTTTCCGCCGGCATGATCGATCAGCTTCAGGCGGTCCTCCGGCATCCCAGCACCCAAGGGGACACACGCTGCTGCAAGCAGGAGATGACGCATCGGCCGTTCACCCTTCGAGCCCCTTGAAATGCGAAGTCGCTCTTCGTTCCCCTGCTCTTTCTGCCCGGTCCATGGCACTGTGGCGAGGCTTGCCCGACGCCTAGAAAGAATGACGAAGATGCACCTTGCAGTGCTTCTCGCGCCCCTTTTGCTCTACCACCCGTCCTGCGGAGAGTGGACCATCCCGCTCGCGCCCTGGGGCGCGAGGCCGGCGAAATGGCAGATCGTCGACCGGATGCACTCCCCTTCCCAAACCTGCAAACTGGTCCGCTTCGATGATCACTCGAGGTTCGACGCGGATCAGGTTCTGGCGGCTCATGAACGGTCTGACCCAGACCGACGCAGCAAGGGCCTGTGGCTACAGCCTGCGGCACTACCAGCGGATGGAGTATCGCCAGGCACGCACGCCGAAGCGGCTGGACGCACTGATGCGCCGTAAGCGAATGCCACCAGCATGACCGCGGCCGAGATGACGGTAGCCGGCCAGCTCATCATCCAGCGCTTCCAAGCCATCGAGCGCGGATGGCAGAAGGACATCCCGCGCTTCGACATGATCTACGGCTACCTCCTCGATCACGTCCACAACCGGCATTTCCGCATGATGCATCGCTATGAGAAGCGAGGCATCCCGCCGCCCGCTGAGACGATTAAGGCCTTTGCCGGTATGTTCGCAGCGCTCGAGCCATGACCGCCAGGCCGCTCTACGAAACCCTCATCGAGCAGGGGTGGATCGACTGGCGCCACGAGATAACAATGATGCGCTTTGCCGCCTGCAACCGTGCCGCTCAAAAAGTAGGCAAGGACAACTGCAAGCCGGAAGACCAGCGCTATCTCATATCGCAGTACGGATGCATCCGTAAGCACATCGTCTATTTCTTAATCGACGAGCTGGAATTTCTCCTTGAACCAGCGCCCGAAGGATTTGACTTCCTAGAACTTTCAACCTTGCTTCTCCTCAGCCCCAATTGCATAAATGAGTGGCTGGAAAGGATAGGCAATTTCTTCGATTGCAATTATCCTGCTCAATATCAGAGGACGCCATGACCGAGGACGAGAGGCTGATCCTCCAGAGGTTCATCGCGGTCGGGCGTGGTTGGGACTACGAGATCCCACACCTCTGGAAAACCTACGTGGAGTTGATCAATCGCGTGCCGGGGAAACACATCCGGCTCATGCGAGCGCTTGAGCTGGATGGCAGGGTTCCCCACGCCAGGACCTTCCGCATCATCAACGATGCCCTCCGCGAAATCGAAGGCGAGCTGCGCACATCATGAATGACCTGCCCGCTTACCCACGGCTGATCTCCGAGGGGCGGATCTCCCGCCGGCACGAGCAAAACCTCATGCGAATGGAGGCCGTGGTCGCTGCCGTCCAGGAGATCAGCCAAACGTCGCCCGACCTCGCCGAGTGGTTCGACTGCCTGTGGGACCACGTCATCCGGGACGGCTTGACCGTCGCCGATAGCCACCTCCTCGTTGATCTCGTCAACCCCGGCTGGTCGGTGATGAAGCTCCACGACTGGCGGGAATGCAGCGACGAGGATCTGGACGCGCTCTGTGAACGCGTCGCCGCCCTGCTCGCGGCCGCGCCGCCGCGCGCTAAACGCGCGCCCGCGGAACCTGAGATGCCAACGCCCCCGATGCCTGGATCGGCCAAATACGAGGACCAGCCATCCGACAACAGCGCCGACGATCTCGGCATGATTCCCGCCTTTCTCAGGAGGGAGCGCGAGCGGCAGGATCCATGATTGGTTTCGCGGCCGCCACCTTGCTGTCGCTTGCCCTCTGGCAGGGCGGCGAGAGCATCTCCATCCACTGTCGTGAAAAAAGCTGCGACGATCTCAGGCGGCCCTTGCGTCGAAACTCTGCCCGGCCGGTTATGACGTCACCCACCGGCATCCATATGCCTTTTCGATCAAGTGCCGTTGCGCATGGGTCGTCGACGCGAAGAGCGAGTGGCGTCCGCCGCGGTGGAAGCAACCGGACCGATGTAGCCGGCGTGACATCATTATTGGATGATCCACCCTTACTCCGGCCCGCCGCACCCTTCTCCGGCGCTGGTTAGTTACCGCTCAGGCGATGTGGGCTTTTTGGCATCGCTGTTCACGATGCGCGGAAGTGCGGAAGCCTCTTGCGAAGAATTGACCGCCCCCGTCCTTATGGGATCGAAATCTTCCTTAGTAAGGCCACTATCTTTTAGCGCTTTTTCCATCTCTTTGGCTATCTTATCATTACAGCCTTCCATATTAACTCCTTGTTGTTTGCGTATATCCGACAATACTATCAGATCATTATTAATTATTTATGACGAGAATTGAGGCCACATCGAAGCATGGGGTGGTTTCTTGCCTTTAGGCAGGAAATTAGAAGGTGAGACCTCCCGCCCCAGTGCCCGGCGACGTGTTGTAGAACGGGTCGATCGCGGGCGCCGCCGGCGCCGGCGCCGAGACTTCCGGCGCGCGGCACTCCCCGTTCACGGGCGAGGTACCGTCCGCGCAGCGGCGGCCAGAAGGCGCCGAGCCGCCGCCCGCGGTGCTGCCACCCCCGACGTCCGGCAGCGAGCTGGACGCTGCTGCGAGTGCGACGGCCACCCCCGCGCCCAGCACGGCAAGCATCGCCATCGTTTGTGCGTCCTGGCGCTGCTGTTGCTCCTTCACAAGGCGGACGACCGAAGGCACAATACCGTTCGGGTCACCGATTTGCGTACTCATAATGACGTTGATGGCACCGCCCGAGCGATACACAGCATCCTGGTATATAACTGTACGCATCTGTCGAGTGATATGCTTCATAAGCAGGCACTCGTTGGTATATGAAAGACATATGCGACCATCGGACAACAGCGTGTACTGATAGAGCCCCGCCATACCTATGTTGCTAGCAACGTAAGCGTACCCATTGGGATGAAAATACCAGCTGATGATACCTCGGTTTGTAGTGACAACCTCATGAATGGTGCGCCCGACGGCAAAGCTGCTCGGATTGTAGACCGTCGAGCTCAAAACTTGAGGAGGGTCCGTATAATTTCCTGACGGCGGCGCCGCAGGGAACGTGGGCGCTCCGTTGTACGTACCGTATTGCTGGGTTCGTGGCGGATCAGAGCATCCGGTCAGCGCGACGAGCGCCACTATCGAGAGGTTGAGCGCTCTGCGCACTGCTATGGATCTCCACCGTAAGTATCGAAGCGACGGTAACAACGCTCGAAGGAAAGTCTACCCCGACCAGGGCCCTCGCAGCAGTGCGTCAAGCCTTCAGCCGGCGCCGCCCTGGCCCCATGGCGCATCTGGAGGATAGCCGATGCCCGATCTAGGGGCGGTTCAGGTTGACCATCTCCGGTGAACGACAGGACTATGGGGTTATGTTGTTATGCTGTAGAGAGGTGGCGTGATCGTGCTGCAGGTGACTACATGAGTGAGCGGCCCGCTTTCGAGTGGCTGATGGCATGGGGTGTGCTCGACCGACGGCACCAGATTACCCTATACCGCTATGACCATCTTCGGGAGTTGTTTCACAGCTTCCATCGGCGCGAGCGACCGCGAACGCGGCTGATCGATACGTTCAGCGTCCTCTGGAACGCCATTCCCGATCGCCGTAAGGATCTCCTGCACTACAAGGCGGTCTATCCCTGCACCGCCGAGGTGATGCAATCGCGCCGACCGGATCACTACGACCTGGTCCAGATCGAGTGCGAGTTGAACCTGATCGCCGCTACCTTCGCCCGATACGAGACCGAAGACCCGCCCCGCGTCGAATGCGACGCCACAGGCTATGCCCTGCCCTTCCGGTTTCGCCCCCTGCGGCGATGAGCGGGGACCTCGCAGGCAAGCAGCACTCCCTTCATCGCATCTGTTTCAATGAGACCTCGGCAGCGGGGCCACGGGCGCTCCGGTCTGTGTCTCCTTGGCACCAAGACGCATCAAGAGGGTAGCCGATCCCCGGCCTAGAGACGGTTCAGGTTGACCATCCCCAGCGAACTACGTCACTATGTGGTTATGTTGTTATGTGACGGAGAGGCGGTATGACCCTGCCGCAGGTGGTGAGCGTGGTGACCCAGAAGGGCGGCGCCGGGAAAAGCACGATGGCTCTCTCGCTTGGCTGCCACTGGTACCTCAAGCATCAACATCCGGTCGGGTTTATTGACGCCGACCCGCAGGAAAGCCTTGCCCAGGCAGTGACGGGCGGCCCGCTCGAAAGCCTGCTCAAGGCCAAGGAGTGCCGCGAAGGAGCTATCCTCGACACCATCGCGCAGCACCGGGAGGATTGCCGGCCGCTGCTCATCGATACGAAGGGTGATGTCAACGGCACAACTCTCGAGGCCGTCCAGATGTCCGACCTGGTGCTCATCCCCTTCGTTCCCTCCCGCTACGACTGGAACAGCTCGCTGGTCACCCTCCGCCACTGCCTGGCGCTCGCCGAACGGCGGGCCAAGAACCCCTCCCGTCCCCCGCTGCGTACCCTGGTCGTGCTCTCGCAGGCGAAGCACGGCACCAAGCAGGCGCGGCAATATCGAGGCGACCTCGTGGCTGAGGGCTTTGCCGTCGCGGCCACGGAGATCCACCACCGCGTCGCCTACAGCGAGGCGCTGGAATTCGGTGTCGCCCCTACCCTTTTCGAGCCCCGCGGCGAAGCCGCGCGCGAGATCGCCGAATTGGCTGGCGAGATCGAAGCGCTCTTCACCGAAGAAAAGACGCACGACAGGAAGGCGGGCTGACATGGCAAAGCTCGAGCGCATCCAGAAGCGCGGCCTCAGCGACGCCGAGCGTGCCGAGATCGAAGCCAACAAGCGCGACTTGCTTGGCAGCCCGGCACCCCAGGCGGCTATCCGTGCCGAGCCCGCCGAGGAGGCTTCAGGTGACGGGCATGACCGGACGATGGAGCGCACGACCCTCTACCTGCCGGCCTATGTCGCGGTGCAGCTCCGGGTCAAGGCCGCCTCCGAGAAGGGTACCAATATCTCTCGTTTGGTCCTGCGAGCCCTCCGCTCCGAGGGCATCGAGGTCGCAGACCGTGACCTGCACGACCAGCGCGGGCGTGGGTCCGCTCTATAGGCCCTCCGGGCGATGCCACGGCAAGTGGAGACGGGTTGTACCACCCTTATGTCATCTCATGACAATGCGCTTGCGCAAGCGCGAAGTCCTGACCCGACTGAGGAAGATAGAAATCGCCTGCCTGCGGCCACCAAGCGCTTTCAGCCGCCCAGCTGATCCTGCAGCTTCTTTAGTAATTCAATGGTTGTAGCCCGCCACTCCAAGGGCACGAAGCGTGCGAGAATCGTCAACACGGCCTCCGTTTTCGCGAAGATCCAGATCACCGGGATTGCGAGCAGCGTCATCTTCAGTAGCCAATATCCGATCCGCAGCCACTCGCTCCACTGGACCGGCGCGCGCACATTCAGTGTCATCGGGCCGGCCGAGGCGGCACCGCCGTAACCCGGCATGGGGGCGCCGCCGTAGAAAGTCGCCTCTTCCAACGCGACGCGCCTTGCTTCGCGCCGTGCGGCAATCCGCGCCGGGAAATGCCAGAACTTCCGCTGGGCAGCGATTTCTTCACTGCCCCACCGCGACCATGCCAGCGGATATAGTGCAAATCCCAGCCATATAGCAAAAATCACCAAGCGCAACGACAGCGGACGTGGGTGATCCCCGATAAGTATGTGCCACTGCGACCACAGGTCCGACTTCTGCCAATACCAC
This sequence comes from Geminicoccaceae bacterium, assembly GCA_039808865.1. Taxonomy (GTDB): domain Bacteria; phylum Pseudomonadota; class Alphaproteobacteria; order Geminicoccales; family Geminicoccaceae; genus Benzoatithermus. The sequence continues at coordinate 30,794 of JBDHTW010000031.1, read as the reverse complement.
GCCGATTCAAAAATCGGTAGGCCGTCAAGCCGCTCGGAAACAAAAAGAACATTCAAACTTATCTGAAAAAAGCAGAGAAAGCCGGCCCCTGTTAGCTTCAGTGCCCACAAGCGATGGAAAATCACACTAATAAGTGTGAGAAAGAGATAATAGCGCCAAGTTTCCCACCAATCAACTATCTTATAGGACAAGCTATTCTTCATCTCCCGGTCTGCTTGTAACTCAGCCTCAATGCGGGCGTTCTCCGCCATCTTTGCAGCAGCTATTCGTGCATCTTCCGCTTGCTCAGCTACAAGCTCGCGATCTCTTGCCGCATGCGCGGCCGCAAGCTTCTCCGGTGTCGCAATCTTTTCACAATACAAGAGCTTGTCTGCAGCAGTAATTTTAGCCTTTTGTTTTCCTGTAATAATACCAGCCTCAGATGTAGGCCAGTATTTTTCATATTGTTTAGGCGTCATAGCGATTACAGTATCGCAATCGCCTAGCATGATCTGCATGCCCCGGGCAAAATTGTCCCACGCTTTGCCGTAGTCGAGGGTATCCGGCTCTGCGACCCTTTCCGGTGCGGGCGTGGCGGCCGGGGGTGGCGGCACTGCTTTCGGAGCAGGCGCTGTCGTCTGGGGCGGTGGATTCTTCGCCAGACGATCGGCCTCCGCCTGCTTCGCCCGCTGCTCCTCCTTCCACCGGTCGATCCTAGCCTGCTGGTCCTGCTGCTCCCTAATCTCGCGCTGGATGTTGTCGATCTCGTCCGCGAGGGCGGGCGACGCGATTGTCAGCCCAACAAGCGCAAGGCTGATCGCCAACCACCGGCGCACGATCACCGATCGGGGCTCTGATCCTGATCCAGCCCATAGAAATCCTGCATATTGCCGAGATCCGGCTCGGCATCCTGTTCGACACCATAACCCGGCAGATCGGCACCGAAATCGTCCCGCTCAGCACCTGGCGCGAGCTGCTGCTGATTGCTAGGATCGAGCGACGGCCCTTGCACAGGGCTGTGCTCTTGCGACGGGCCGTTGCCGTGGATGTCCGGCCCCTGCTCACCAAAGCGCTCCTTCTGGTACGCATCGAGCCCGCCCTGGCCCGCGTGCCACCGTGGCGTCACCTGCTCGCCAAACCACGGCTTTTCGACGACCTTCTGCCGGATATCCGTCGCCGCGTAGGAGACCTCCTGCGATACGCGATCACCAATCTCGCGCGCCATCCGGCTGATCTGTCCGGCGAACGCTTCCCGGGCAGTATCGACGTCCCATCCCTTGCCAGCCATCGCAGGTCCCCATTACTGCTCGTTCATGAACATAGAGCGGCGCCGATATGCTGGGAAGCGCGAGTAGACCCCCTGCCCTGCCCGTTGCCGTCTCCCGGCAGCCCTTTCTGTCGCGCCTTGAAGCCCCGCTCCTGGCCCTGTCACCGAATGACCCGTGGCGGATCCGGGACGCGTTCGAAGGCACCGCCATTTTCGGCGCCGTTGGGGGGGGCAAAACGTCCGGGTCCGGGCGCGCGATCGCCCATGCTTTTTTGAAAGCCGGCTTCGGCGGCCTGGTGCTTTGCGCCAAGGTGGAAGAACGCGCCATGTGGGAGCGCTGGGCCCGCGAGTGCGGCCGCACCCCCTCCATCATCGTTTTTGATGGCTCCGGCCAACGCCGCATCAACTTCCTGCACTACGAGCTTGGCCGGCACACCGACGGCCACGCGCTCACCATGAACGCGGTGCGGCTCCTCGAGACCGTCCTGGATGCTGCCGAGGGCAAGAACGGCCAGAGCACCACGGAAAATCCCTTCTGGCGCAAAGCCGTTCGCCAGATCCTGAGCAACGCCATCCAGCCCCTTTACTCCGGCATGGGCCGCGTCACGCTGCGCGAGCTCATGCAGATGATCCAGACCCGGCCGATGACGCCGCGCCAGGCGCTCGACACCAGCCCGAAGGGGATGCAGTGGCGCTCCACCAGCAAATGGTGGGAGTTCATGGACGAGGCGCTGAAGAGCCCCGTGCACCCGATTCCGGCACCCGATTACAACGTGATCTACGACTACTGGACCCAGATGGCGCAGACCGACGCCAAAACGGTCAGCAACGTCATCGCCACCATGTCGGCCGATCTCGCGCCCTTCATGACCGGCAGGCTGCGCGAGGTCTTCGCCACCACCACCAACATCGTGCCCGAGCTCACGCACGAGGGTGCGATCATCATCATGGACTGGCCCATCCCCGAGTACGACGAGGTGGGCCTGCTCGCACAGCAGGTCTTCAAATATCTCTGGCAGCGATCGGTGGAGCGCCGCCCGGTAAACGATCAGACCCGGCCGGTCTTCCTGTGGGCCGACGAGTGCCAGTTTTTTCTCAATCCCTACGATGCGAAGTTTCAGAGCATCTCCCGCCAGAAGCGCAGCGCCACTGTCTACATCACCCAGAACCTGCCGCTCTTTTATGACCGGATCGGCACCCAGCATCCGGAGCACACCGCCGACGCGCTGCTCGGTAATTTCCAGACGAAGATCTGGCACACCAACTCCTGCCCGAAGACTAACCAGTGGGCCGCCGACATCATCGGCAAGGGCATCCAGTGGCGACGGAACGTCAACGTCTCGGAGAACACCGGCTGGCAGGAAGGCTGGAACGAAGGAACCAACACCGGCGAGAATGTCGGCGCCAACTACGGCACCAGCTCCACCCGCGGCACCAGCTCGGGGACCAACACCGGCGGCGGAGGCGGCTGGAGTTCCTCATCCCAGCCCGGCGGCAGCTGGAACACGCACTACAACTACGGCAGCAACGAAGGGGTCAGCGACAGCGACGGCACCAATGTCGGGCAGTCGGTAGGCCGCTCACGCGGGAGCTCGAGGGGGACGAGCGGAGGCACTTCCGGCGGTCACAGCCGCAGCGCCGGGGCCAGCGAGGTGATCGACTACCACCTGCAGCCGAGCTTTTTCACAACCCTCCGCACCGGCGGCAATGCCAACAACGGCATCGTCGAGGCGGTCCTCTTCCAGGGTGGCCGAGGCTGGTCGCACAGCAGGTCGACATGGCTGCCGCTCGCCTTTTCTCAGTCCTGACCGCGCCAATCCGGCTGGCGATCTACCTTCTTCGCCTGGTCGTCGGCATCATCCTGTGGATCTGCGGCACCCGGCCTTTTCTGCTCGCGCCTGCCGCGCTCTTCATCATCCCTGCGGTGTACAATCAGAATGTCCCCGCCGCGGCATTCTACTCCGCCCTTGCTTTGATGCTCGGTCTGCATTTCGTCGGCAGAAAGTCGGCGAAAAGCATCCTTCCCGGCTGGCCGAAGCGCACACCCCGCATGGTTCTGCCCGCCATGCCGGCGGCCGCACCTCGGCCGGTGAAGGCAGCAGCGCCTGCCCCCGCCGCGGCACCGAAAGCTGCGCCGGTGCCGAAGCCGCTTCTACCAAGGCAGCCGGAATTCCCGCCCTTCTCCCCGGTGCGCCAGCTGATCAGGCCGATGGCGCCTTCCCGCTCACCATCCGAAGCCGACGCGCTCGCACGCATTCCCGAGCAGGTGCGCCAGCTCATTCATCCCGAGCCCTGACCACCTGGCATCGCGGCGTTTGTGATCTCTCTTCCCTGGAGAGTGCGTGCGTTTGTCGTGCGACGCATCGATCTGCACTCCCGGTTGTGGTGCATCCCCGAAGTTTAAGGACGCAGAGTGCCAGACGGCGCAGGCCCTTGAAGCCGTATCCCCACCTTCCTCGCTGCGCTCGTGCAGGCGGGGAAGCGTAAACGCCACCCCTCAGCTTCAAAGCCCCGCTTGCCCGTCCGGCAGAACCTCAGCGTCCTTCGGGACATGAACCACAAACCAATGGAGTACATTATGAGCACGACAAACAGCAAACGCCCTACCCACCGGATCAAGTACGAAATCACCGGCCGTGACGGCAAAACGGTCCGTGAGATCGAGATCGGAGCCGGCTGGACATCCGACGGGAACGGTCCGCTGCGCCTCAAATTCGACGTACCGCCGCCTGCAGGCACGTTCGTCAAGGTCTGGCCGGTCACCGACGAGGAGAAGGCGGCGTAAGCCGCCTTTTTCTTCGGAGGTGTTTATGCATGAGCGCATCATCCAACGCATGGCCGAATGGCTTCTTCGGCGCATCGGCTATGTCCCCATCCTCTGGCACGTCGACGACGTCGCCGCCTGCGCTGTGGACTATGACATCGGCTTCGTTCCGACCCGAAAAGAATGCTTCGAGGTCCTGGACAACGCCCGGGAGAACCACAACTCCGAGTACGGCATGAATTGGGACGTGATCGCGGCCGAAATCGACGCGATCAACCCAGCTCAGGAAGGAGCGGCAGCATGAGCCCCCTTCCCCAGCTCATCCAGGGCGACTGCGTCGATGCGCTCACCGCCCTCCAGTCAGGCAGCGTCGACCTGGTGGTGACAGACCCGCCCTATGTGGCCCGCTACCGGGATCGCAGCGGCCGCTGCGTCGCCTTCGACGATCGGGCCGACTGGATCCGGCCAGCCTTTGACCAGATCGCCCGGGTCATGCGCCAGGACAGCCTGTGCGTGTCCTTCTACGGCTGGACGGCGATCACCGAGTTCATGACCGCCTGGAAGACCGCCGGCCTCAAGCCCGTCGGGCATCTGGTCTGGCACAAAAGCTACGCGTCACGGGTCGGCTTTGTCGCCGCCCGGCACGAGCAGGCTTTCCTCCTGGCGAAGGGCAATCCCCCTCGCCCGAGCACGATCCTGCCGGACGTCCTGCCATGGACCTACACCGGCAACCAGCTCCACCCGACGCAGAAGGCCGTCGAGGTGATCCAGCCCCTTATCGAGGCATTCTCAAGCCCCGGTGAGACGGTGCTCGACCCTTTCATGGGCTCGGGCACCGCGGGTGTGGCCGCCGCTCAGGCCGGGCGCCGGTTCATCGGCATCGAGCTCGACCCCGGCCACTTCGAGACGGCGCGCGCTCGCGTTCTGCGTCCATGGGGTTTGGCATCAGACTCCGCGGCAAACGACAACGAGGTATTGGTCTATGCCAACGGCGCACTGGCTTAACATAATAACATAACACACTAGGAGTATATATGATCAATGGTTCTATTCCGCCCGATGTCGATGGCATCAACGATAAGCGTGCCGCGTGGGCAAAAGCCTCTCTTCATACCTTTATGCGTGCGACTGGCTGCGACTACGGCGACTCGCTTGGCAACTTTCTTTGCGACCTCATGCATCTCGCCGATCGCGATGGCTTCGATTTCGAGCTTGCCCTGAACCGCGCCCGTGGCCACTACGCCGCCGAGACGGGTGCCGCTCCCTATTGATCGGCCGATGCGCCCCTTGCTCTATCGAGCGCCTCCCTCGGGCGCCGTACGCGGTGGCGGCGTGCACTGGCTGTTCCTGTCATACCCTATCCGAGGATGCCAAGGTCGGGATGGGCACGCTATCCGTCTCTACCGCTAGAACATAACAACATAATACCTCTAGTGAGATACTTGATTCCTACTTCCGCCATCACGCGTCAGGCACTCGAGGGATGCAGACGGATCGAACGGCTAAGGCCCCTCGCCTTCCGGCTCCGACGCGTCGACCGGTTTGGGCACGATCGAGCGGATAGCAACGCGATCCGGCGGGCGCCTGCCCCACTCGCCACGCCAGGCGCGCACGATGTGGGCCCGGTGGCCCGATATCTCGAAGAACACCTTGTGCAGGTGCTGACCCCGGATCTCGACGACCTCGCCCGGAAAGGCGATCGCCAGCCCCTCCCCGCCTGGTAGCGGCCGGACCCCTGAGCAGTAGCTGTACGGATAGGAAAACGGCATTCCCTCGCTCGGCACGAAGATCACCGATGCCTCGGCATGTGCACGCACGACGCGCACCGCCTCGTAGGTCTGCGGATAGAGCAGTCTCAGGATATCTTCCTGGCTGGAGTCGCCCTCGAGTGGTGCGCCCGCACCGCTCTGCACCGGTTCCGGGTGCGAGGACTCAGCAGGCCATTCCTCGGGGCCGTGGCCGTCATCAGGCGCTGCGGGATCGGCCCCTAGCGCCGACGCGTGTGCGTCCTTCCTGCCGAAGACCGACCAGCCTTTTGCGCCCGTGCTCACAGATCAATGCTCTCATCGATACCCAAGCCCTGCTGCCGCCGCCGGCGCCTGCGGTAGTCGTGCTCCGCATCATGCGCCACGGTGCGTCGCTCCGGTGCTACTATCGCCGGCACATGGATACCTGGCGGGAGGTCCCTGCCGCCGCGCAGCCGATCGAGGGCGCGGGTCTGCGACCGCAGCCGGTTTCGATAATTCACCCGGGCGTATTCCAGGCGGCGTGCAATCAGGTGCAGCGCATCGGTGCGCGCATGAAGGGCCACACCCTGCTTCGGCTGCGGCTGCCTGCGGATGCCACGGTCGGCCAGGGATCGGTGATCAATCCGCACAGCGAACCCGGCATCCTTGAGCGTCTGGTTGGCGTGCTCCTGCCATGCCGGGCGCCACTCGTTGATCCTCCAGTTCCATTCTCGCGCCTTGCCCGTGAATTTGCCGTCCTCGAGGCGGCGCATCGTCAGCAGAATATGCGCATGCGGCTGCTCTCCGCCGTCTGACGCCGACGGCCTATGGATCGCGATGTCGGCAACCATACCGCGGCTGGTGAATTGTGCGCGCACGAATGCGTGCACCAGCGCGACGCACTGGTCTGCACGTAGCTCCCGGGGAAGGGTGACCAGAATCTCCCGGGCCAGCTGTGCCTCCGCAGGCCGCTTGGCGCGATCCTCGCGGGCCTCAACCGCGTTCCAGAGCTTTTCCCGATTGAACACCCAGGCGGGAGCATCCGCCGGCGCCAGGATGCCGGCATATTCCACGCGCTCCTTGCGGGAATAATCGAAGGTGATGTCCCGGCCTTCGTCGTGCAGCTTCGTGCCTGCACGGTAGGCGGCGATCGAAATGATGGAGCGGCCCGAGCGGTAGGCGGCGGCCCCGACAGCGGAGTGGCCACCCGAGCGGCCAATGATCCTCGCTTCCAGTCGATAGATGGCCATACGCAAGACCCTGACTAGCTGGGGCCATGAGGTGTTCGGAGAGAGCGAATGGCGCGGTTATACCAATCGAAGATTGGTGACGTCGAGACAGTGCACGCACTAGCACGGGACAAGGCTCGACCCGCCGGCGTTTGGCTATGAAATGTGACAGACGGGGGTGCGCGACTGCGGCTGACCGGCACCGCCTCATGGTGCATGGACGCACTAGCGCAGCACGGTGCGCGCGGGATAGATGGTCCGCCCAGCCATGCTGGCCCTCTTGCCCGGAGGAGGATCAACGATGCAGGTGGGACTGACCGAAGCGGCCGAGCTGACGGGGAAGAACCCGAGCACGCTTACGCGCGCCGTGAATGCCGGCAAGCTGAGCGCGGTCTCAGCGCCGGATGGCACCCGGCAATTCATGGTCGCCGAGTTGGAGCGCTGGGCAGGCAAGCTGAGAACGCCAGGTGAGGAGCGCACTGATGCGCCCGAGGTGCAGCGCACTGAGCTGCACGATGCGCTGGAAGAGGCCAGAGCGGCACAGATCGAGGGCTACCGGGAGCAGATTCGGCTTCTAGAGGGGGTCCTCGACGAAACCCGCAAAGACCGAGACCGGTGGCAGGAGCAAGCCGGGCAGATCACCCGGTTGCTGACCGACCAACGCGCCGAGACGGAGCGTGAGCGTGATCGCCGGGAGGCGGCCGAGCGGCTGACCGCTGCAGCCGCGCCGGCAGGAGGGCAGGGTGGGGCAGCGCGATCTGGTCTCTTTGCTCGCCTGTTCAGATCCCGGCGATCGGCCGAGGGCCGTCCGTCTGCCTAGGCTTTGGATTCTTAGACGGGAGCTCCTCCGTCGTCGGCGTTGGAGGGATCATATATCCGCGTCAGCGCATCCTTCCGGTCATAGGCAGGACTGGCCGCATGCGGTAAATTTGGTGTAGTTTCCACGGTATAGGGCTGACCGTGACCACCATCGCCGATTTCGGCAATCTTAGTGTGCGGCTGCCGGATGCTCTGTATGGCGCTGCGCAGGCACTGGCGAGCCGCCAGCACCGGCTGGCGCGCGACGTGCACACGGATGCGGTGCGGGCGTTGCTCGCTGCCCGCTCGCGTGGTGAGCCCGTGCGGTACCTTCCGTCGTCGAAGGATGCCAAGCAGCGGACCATCTGGCTCGAGAAAGCGACCTGCGAAGCGGCAAAGGTAGCCGCCGAGGAAGACCGCGTCAGCAAGACCGTGCTGTTCGTGACGGCGCTCACGCAGCTCTGTGGTCATGAAGGCGCTCCTGCGGCAGCATAACAACATAACAATGTAACGTCATCGTTGATGCCAATCTGCCGCATCGCGACAGATTCGTAAGGGCAAAATCAACAAATTGTTGATTTTCAACACCGGACCTGCCATTAGTAGTGGCTCTTGCCCGGGGTACTATGCAAAAAGACGACAAAACCGGTGATCTACTTCAATTCCTCGACGCTGACCTGCGCGAGGAATATGACCGATATCGTACCCATAATGCCGGGTACGACATGATGCGCAGTTTTGTTCTCGAAAAACAACAGACGCGTATCAGGCGACGGGCGATGAGCCCGGTTCAGCGGCGGCGGGACGTGACCCGGGAGGACATCGAGCGGTCGATCCGCGCCAACGCCGAAGCCACCGAACATATCGCCTTCGTCCACACCGTCCTGGCGCTTTGCGGCTTTCCGTACCGCAGGCCGCCGGAGGGGGCGACCGAGTACCGCCAGACCTACGGGCGCAACAGCCTGGTCGTGCAGGCCGGGCATGTCCTCGACCCCGAGACGGGGACCCTGGTGAAGCCGGGCCTGCCCTATGGTCCGAAGGCGCGCCTGCTGATGCTCCATATCTGCACCCAGGCGCTCCGCCAGAACAGCAGTACGATTCGGGTCGCCGACACCCTTTCTGCCTTCATCCGCGAGCTCGGCTACGAGGTCTCCGGGGGCAGGAACGGTACGATCGGGCTCTTCAAGGAGCAGATGACCCGGCTCGCCGCGGCCAACATGACGATCGGGCTTTTCCAGGAAGACCGGGCCCATACGATCCAGACCCATCCCATCAAGGAATTCTGCGTCTGGCTGCCTCAGCAGTCCAGGAAGCCCGTGCTGTGGAAGAGCGAGCTCACCCTCGAGCATGAGTTCTTCGCGTCGCTGAAGCGCTTCGCTCTGCCGATCGATATCCGCGTCATGAAGGCCTTCGCCCACTCGGCCCGCCAGATCGACATCATCCTCTGGCTGGATTACCGGGTGAAGCGCCTCAACAAGCCGCGCTTCCTCCTCACCTGGCCGATGTTGAAAGAGCAGTTCGGCGCCGACATCAGTGAGATGTCGAAGTTCCGGCAAGCGCTCAGGGATGACCTCAAACGCATCAGCGAGGTCTTCCCGAAACTGCCGGCCCGCTTAGGCGAGGACGGCCTCACGATCGAGAGACGCCCCGAGGGCGTCTTCCATCTTCCGAAGCGGGGGGCATTTCCTCGTCTCGGTGGCTGAATCTAATGTCCGCAAGCACTTAGCTACGCATAGTCCGGTAGGCTAAGGCCTTTTCGTGCGCCCTTTTTCTTCCCTCCCTTCCCGTCGCTGCCCTGATTGTTCCCGGTCGAGGCTTGTCTGGGGTGCGCTACGCATAGTCCGGTAGGATGGCCGATTTCGCCGATGTCGGAATATCAATGGCTTAGTGTCCCCGCTACGCATAGTCCGGTAGGATGCTACGCATAGTCCGGTAGGTTTGGGGCCGTTTTCACGCATAGTCCGGTAGGTCACCACGCATAGTCCGGTAGGATGCTACGCATAGTCCGGTAGCGAAATCGGCCAAAACGCCATCTAAATCAGCGCCTTCCAGAAGGGGCATAGAGTCTTACATAGAATCTTACATAGAGTTCTTAACATAGAGTATGACATACCGCGCGCGCGAGCCTGTGGATAAGATCCCAACGATCTCCGAAGTGCGCAACGCGGGCGATCGACTCCAGACAATTAGATCGCTTCGACGGCCGGCGCCCCGGAAAAAGAGAAACTGGGTGCGCCTAGTCGGCGCACAAGATCGTTTATTACGGCATCGTCTCGCCTTATCGTGCAAGATCCCACTGCCGACGTCACTTGCACCATCGATGGCCGGAACCTTCCAAGCAATCCTTGCGCTGAGCTGGTCGCAACCACGCAGACTCGCCTAGCAAATGTAGGACGCCTGGCAAAACACTCGGACCCCTCAATCTCACGAGCGGCGGGTAGGCAGAAGAGGCTTGCAAGAAAGGACCCTGCTCGACCAGGGACCGTCCCAGAAGGCCCAATCGAGGGGTAGGCCGGTAGGGTAGTAGCCGGAAACACCAACCCTCGCTGAAATCGCTTGTGAGGCCGTCTAAACGACCATCCTGAAAACACGCCTCGCAGCGGCGCCGACCCAGACATGTCGATCCAAGGGAGGCCAAGGTCAAATGGGCCGTATGCCAAACATAGTTATGTCGTTACGGTATGCGGTTGTTATGTCCCTTTGGGAACGAGTTCGTCGGCTTGCATCTCCTCCCGCGTGCGCGCCGGTCGGAGCAGAATGGTGCCGTCGAGGGCGAAGGCAAAAAGCCGGACGCGCAGCCCCTGGCCATCCCGGTGCCGAAACGCACTGCCAATCCTGACGCCATCCGTTGTGTAGGCCAGCATCGCAGGATGCCGGCTTGCATTGTCCGGGTGAGACGCCAGCTCCTCGCGTCGTTGCTCCTTTGGCAGCTTCAGCTCGATGTCGCCGCTGCACGGCAAGGCATAGAGCACGAGCACCAGCTCCTCACCGCCCTCAGCCGGCGCGGCGTAGCCAACCCGATACCAGAGAGGGCCGCCGCGGTCGGCAGGCCGATCCAGGGGGGTCCATGCATCAAACAGAGCATCTTCTGGGATTGGTCTCATTCGATCCCAAGCCATGCCCTGGCCTCCTGCCCGAGCTCTACCTCGACTTGCTCGATGCACTCGCCGTCGGCCGCCACCTGGTTGTGCTTGAACGGCGTCTCGACCAAGAAGACAGCCCGATGCGTGATGATGCGCCGGAAAACCTGAACAAGATTGCGACCGTGGAAAAACAGGCGGCCATCGGCGATGTGCACCGTGAGCACGCCGCGCTCCGGGTTGCAGTAGACACCGGTGAGCAAGAGATAGGGGAGGGCGAACTCAGCGCCGCTTCGCAGCCGAACGCCGAGCATCGGCACCCGATCCATCTCGCGCAGCGTCTGCTCGACGGCCTTATAGGTTCCTGGAACGTCCTCTGAAGCCGGCGCCGCTCCCACTAACGCCGGTGGAATAAAGCCAGCCCGTTCCAGAAAGGAGCCGTGTTTGATGGCATGTGTAGCAGCGAATGACATAAATGCATCTTGCATATCAAAGGAAATGGAAAAATGAAAGTTAAGATTTCTTTACAGCTATGGTCTTAGGTTTTGTCCTGATAATTCAGAAGGGGAGGGACCGTGCCGACCCTGACCTCTCAGTAAGTCAGAGGCATGACGGCGCGCACTGCTTCGGCTGACCATCGTGCGCAATGCCTGCCGATCATCGGTGAAGAGCCGCACCGCAAGGCGGGCCCTGCTGGCAGAGACGTAGAGCTGCTCGGCGGACGCGGCACCCCGCGAAAGGGTGCTCTCGGCGATGAAGACACGATCGACCGTCTTGCCCTGGCTCGCATGGCTGGTCGTCACATATCCAAAGTCCCAGGTGCCGAAAGCGCGGTCGATAACCCAGCCTTGATCCGTGACGATATCACCGTCGCCGATGAAGCTCGTGACCGTGAGAATGCTGCCATTGTTCAGGCGATGCCCATCCTTGCTGACACCATTGCGGGTGACGCGCAGGCGCTCGCCGACACCGATCGTGACCCGCTCCGACCGGAAGGCCTGAAACCCTTTGCTCTCGGCTGCAAGGTCAAGCTCGAGCCGGGCGCCATCGGTACGGCGGACCGCAAGGTGTGAGCTGCCCAGGTGTTCCTCGACAACAAGACGTTCGCCACTGCGGATGCCCCCGGAGGCGCTTCGGTGAAACAGGAGCACGTCCCCGGCAGTGTATCGCGCCGCATCGGTACGCTCGACGTCCGTCCAGTGGTGGTTCTGAAGCCGGGTGAGGGTAGCGCCATGGCTGCCAAGAATGCCGCGCGCGAGGAGTTCGCCGCGAATGGCGTCTGTGACACGTGCGCCTTCGGCATGAGTGGGCGCGATCGCCAGCACCGTCTCGCGGCGCGCAAGCGCATCCGCGTACTCAGTGGCCAATGCCTGATCCCGCAGGCTGTCCGGGAGCTCGACCACGCCGCCCAGCCGTTCCAGCCGCTCGAGACCGAGCCGCGTCTCTCCGCCCGCCAGTGCCTCGACCGCTTGCCGAAGGGCCACACTCTTCTGGCGGCGGATCGAACGGACCTCCACCGGCTCGAGACCGGCATGTTGTTCGAGCAGGCGTAGCGCATCGCCGCGCTCAACGGCCGAATGCTGCCGACTATCGCCGGCGAGGACAACGCGAGCGCCGAGGCGGCCGGCCAGAGCAAACACCCGGCTGAGCGTGGGCAGGCCGAGCAACCCTGCCTCATCGATCCAGAGCACCTGGCCTTGCGCCTTCGCCTGCAGCTGCTCATCGACAAGAAAGCGTGCCACCGTCGCAGCACCGGCGAATCCTTCGGAACGAAGCACGCCATGTGCCGCCTCCGCGGTTGGCGCAAGCGCGATGACCCGATGGCCTCCCGCTTCGATGGCCTCGACCGCTTCGTGCATCAGAGTGGTCTTGCCTGCTCCCGCCACGCCGCGAATGGCGATGATTTGGTTGCGAGAGATGAGCACATGCCGGACTGCGGCACGCTGCTCGTCCGACAGAAAGGTCCGGGAAACAGGACGGTCCTGATCACCGAGCGGGGCCTCCCGGCCGCGCGTTGCCCGGATGAAGCGGATGGCGGCATTTTCCTCGGCGAGGAGGGCAGGGGTGGTGACATAGACATGCCGCCCTTCCCGGCAGGCAACGAAGTCGCGGCGGTTGAACTCCGCCTGCAGCTCGGCCGGACCCAACCAGCCCTTGCCGAAGCGAAGCGCCTCCCTGAGAAGCGTGGCGACCGGGACCGCCGAAGCACGCTCGAAGCAGTGCCCTATCGCCTGGTCCAGGGCCGTGGCTGCCGATTCAGCGGACGCCACGGGTGGCTGACCCAGGAGGGTGGTCAGAGCCGCGGCCTCATCGGAGGTGAGGCGCTTGCGCCAGATGTCGCGGAGCTCCTCGCGGGTCAGGCCGCGCGTTTTGCGCTCGCGGGTAGCAGCACCCAGCCTTGATCGTACCTCAGCGTCGGTGACTTCCTGGTCGAGCGCGGCCTGTTCGATGACGCTGGTGCGGCGGGAGAATTTGCGCAAGACCGAGGAGGGTACGCCGGCAATCTCCCACCCGCGACGGCCGAATTCGATCTGGTAGCCCAGCATGCGCAGCTTGCCGGCAAGGCGCGCGTGAAAACCCTGCTCGAAGTAAGGCGCCTTTTCGACGAGAGGCCGGAACTGGCCCGCTTTGAAGCGGTCCTCCTCGTGATCCCAGGTCAGGTTCGGAACGAAGACATGACAATGCAGGTGCGGATCCGGGACGCCGTTCACCGGGCGCGCCGTAAAATGGACGAATTCCGCCCAACAAAGCTCGCCTGTCGTCCTGTCTTCCGACCGTCCACCGCGGCGCACGCGAGCGGCGGCATGGGTCTCGATCTCCTGCATGGATTCCTGAACCGCCTGCCGAAACGCCTCGACGATCCGTTCATCGCCGGTGAGCTCGGCGACGACGCTGACCGATTTGGGCGGGTGAAAATTGAAGTCATAGCCGACCGTGCGATCCGCGCGAAGGCGAGGGGTGAGCTTCTCTCCGGTCCCAGGATGCCGGCCCCCGCACAGATGGAAGAAAGGCCCCCGGCCAACTTGCCCGGAAAGGCCGAGCATGGCACTGATTCTGCCGCCCCACTCACCCGCCCGCTCCTGATCCCTGGCGTAGTAATCCCCGGCGCGAAGTTCCTTGTCAAAGTAGCTCTTGGCGCCTTCCAAACTCTGATGTTGATTGATGCGAAGCATAACCTCAAGCAATACCAATACGGATGGTAACAGTAAATATGAATTGGTTACAGACGTCTTCCCTAAGCGTCCGCTTAGGACATAGGTAGAGATATCCAAGTTCAGAAAGCATAATGCGACAGCGGAATTTATTAGGAATTACGTGTTCAGGAAAATATCTGCCAAAACCAACCCAGCCGCGAGTAGGCTGAGGAGGGCAATCTGAGCTGAATCAAACGAGCTGGGGCAAGAGCCGCGGAAACAGGTCGGGGCCCCAGTGGAGGACCTCTTCGTTAAGGATGTGCACGACGTCGACACCCGAGCTGCGCAAGGCACGATCCTTGGTGATGTGTCGCGGATCGCCGATATGGCTCCCACCGTCGATCTCAACGACGACGAAGCCGACGCCTGTCCAGAAAGCGAAGTCGGCCTTGATCATGAATTCAGGAACGGCGGGATCGTCTCCGCACAGAGGGTCGTCGAGGTACAGGTGCGCTTGAGGGATGGGCGCCAAGGCCTGCGCAGGATCGAGGCCTGAGCCCTCGAGGAAGCGGCGGTAGGCATCGAGGAAGAGGGTTTCAACCTTGCTTCGAGGATCGCAATGGGCGCGCAGGTGCGTGAGTGCGTCCATGGGTGAGGCAAGGCCCGCCGCGCGGGCATGATCGCCGAGGCAGTAGCCCGTCCTCTCATCAGGGCGAATATGGACGAGTGGCACGCAGCTCGTCAGGTAGCTTCCGCGCGGAGTGACCGCCGAGAGCCGCACCATGCCAATGTCCCATTTTGGGATGCCGTAGGGCACCAGGAGGTCGCTGCTCAGGGCAATCTGCGTCGTGCTCAGCGGGTCAATTCTTCCGGGAGGGTTGCGGCGGCGATTGTATTCGTGCGCGCCGCCACGCCGAGGTTTCCTGCCGGTGGTCCGTCTGCCGGGACGGGACGCGGGAGAATGCCCTGCTTGTCCCGCCGCTGGACGAGGGGTGCCCGTCCGACTTCTGGCTGCATCAGGAGTAAGCCCGGCACTGGTCCGCTTCCGTCGGCGTCCCTTCCAAGGCTTTCGTTGACTCAAATGCGTCATAACATAGTTATGTTGTAATGTTAAAATGAGCGACCGGAAGTCGGAACTGGGATATCGTGGCAGTGACGAGCGCGATGGGTCATAGTCGCCCGCTCGGCAGATCCTGCCGGTGGTGTGCCAAGCGTTTCGCCCCGGGCAAGATCGAGATCGCGGGCCAGCACGGAACAGCGGTCCGCCGCATTCCTCAGGACGATACCAAGCGCATGTTTGAGCTCGCCATCCGGCAGCGAGGCCAGTGATGCTTCCGCCGTGGCTGCATGACGTTCCATATACGGCAGCAGCAGACGGATCTGCGTTGCAGCCCACGCCGCACCGAAAGCGGCCTGCTCACCAGGTTCATCCCCTAAGCCGGTTCTCAGGGCATGACGGCTCACCGTATGAATTGCGGCTGGCAGTCTATCGGCCGCAGCCGACGAGACTTTATCGGATGATAATGTTGCTTTAAGATCTTTCATATGAACGCCTCACATTGAATATAGCAAGGCGCGTTATATCAGGACTATATTGAAAATAATTATTAAGATTGTGTTAAGAGTATCCCACGGAGTTCTGATGGTGCCGCTGCAATTAGATCGATCATCTCTTATAGATGCAACATAAATGTAACAACATTCTGCTACTGGGGGAGCCATCGGAGAAATTATGCGATCAAGAGATTGGATTAACGAAAGCAGAGTGATCTGGGGTCACCTGCCTCTACTGGCTCGCTACGCCGTTGGCGGAGTCGTACTCGGTGCGGTCGGCTATCTCATGCATCGGGTTGGACTTGACGGGGCATTACCCCGCGAGATGCGATACCGGCCGCCCATGCCGCAGGATACATCCTGGCACGGCGACCAAAACTACCGCCATCGTCAGCGCGGCGGATTGCACCACTCTTCGGATCGACGGACTCAGGACGAGTGGCGCCGGTAAGCGGGCGCTTCACTCATGATCCGGTGCGAGCGCTGCCCGTGCGTCGCCGAGGGTGACCAGGAGCGTGTTCGGATTGCCTGGGGATTCCCGGAGCCCGCACGTCTCGTAGAACCTCTTGGCGGCCGGCGACAGCGCGTGGACAAGGATCCCTCGCACGCCGACGATCTCGGCCGCCTGCAGTGTGCGCCGCACCGCGTCACGGAGTAGCGCCCGCCCGATCCCACGGCCATGCCACCGCCGATCAATCGCCAGCCGCCCGAGGACCATCATCGGGATCGGATCGGGCATATTGCGCCTGACCCGAGACGTCGCCTCCGCGACGGCGATCGCGCCGGAAGCCAGGCAGTAGAACCCTACCACCCGCGGGTCCTCGCACACGACGTAGGTACGCGAGGCACCGCTGACCTGGTTGGCAAGGGCGCGGCGTTTCAGCCAGTCGTCGAGCGACGCCTCACCGCAGGCGAAGCCGGTGAGCTCATGCTCGTCCGTGAGCAGCGTGGGCGCGGCGAGGGGAGTGCGGTCCTCCGTCCTCATTCCCAAGGCGCAGGAGTGTTCATGAGCCTGCGCAGATCTTCGTTTGGCGCCGGCGGCGCATCGAGCAGGGCGACGAAACGCGCGTAGGTTTCTGGATCGACCCGAATGAGCGTCCGGTCGAGCAAGGCTTCCTCGGCCGCCCGGCGGGCCGCCTCGAGCATGAAGTCGGAACGGCTCTTGCCCTGCAGGCTTGCCGCCTGGTCGATCAGCTCCCGCACCTCCGGCCGGATGCGGATGTTGATCATGCCGCGCCGGCCCATGCCGGGATCGGGATGCTCGGTGGTAGGCATGGACATAAGACCTCTCTTCAGCCCCAATCATAGCCAATTGTGGGTACGTTGTCTATACAGACGTCAAGGTTGCCGAGTGTGGCGTCCCCTATGGGACCGAAGTCGAAGCGCGGGTGTACAACCCGCGGCGAAAAAGCTCCACGCCTATGCCGTCGCGATGTAGGTCGCTGCTGCGAATGCTGTCTGGCGAGAACGCTCGGTCACCCGTCTCGCCGGGCTCTTCAAGGCCGCGGGGAAGATCCCGAGGCTGACCCGGCTGCTATGGGCTTCTGGACTGTACCAGCTTTGACCGGGCAGGGAGCGTAGCCGACAAGGCATAGGCGGTAGCCGTGGACAGAGCTTCCCCCCTCTCTTGATAACCGGAGGTGCAAACACCGCCTGGTTGCGCTTAAGGTTGCGCACGCCGCGATCTGAGGGGGGCAAACGCCGTGGCCGGAATTCAGAAAGATTTACCCATTGGCGACGTGGAGCTTGATCGCGACAATCCACGCATCCGGAGATTTCTCGAGTCATATGAGGGTGAACTGAATGACGAGCGCATTGCCCTCGCTCTAGACGTCGCTGGCGAGGCAGGAGAGGAAGGCAAGGGCGCATCAACGCCGGAGAAGCTGCGCAACTCGATCCTGGCAAATCGGGGCATCATGCAGCCGATCATCGTCAATCGCCAATCCGATGGTCGGTTGGTCTGCATCGAGGGAAACACCCGGCTCTACATCTACCGCCAATTTCACTCCCAGGGCGTCGAAGGAGATTGGTCGACGATCCCGGCTATCGTTCATGATCGGCTTGCCGGCGACGGCATCGACGCGATCCGGCTGCAGGCGCATCTCGTCGGTCCACGCGCATGGGATGCCTACTCAAAAGCGAAGTATCAATGGGAGCTGCACTATAAACACATGATGCCACTCGATCGACTGGTCGACCTCTGCGGAGGAGATCGCCGAGATGTTCAGCAGTCGATAAATGCCTATGCGGATATGGAAAATCACTTTCGTAAGTTGCACGATTCAGGTGAATATTATGATACGCAGAGATATAGCGGTTTCGTTGAACTGCAAAATAACAAAGTGAAGACTGCTATACTTCGGGCCGGTTTTAGCCTCGATGACTTTGCAACCTGGATAAAGGATGGTCGAATAGGGGGTCTTGCATCAATCCGACAGCTGCCGCGTGTTCTCGCTGACAAAAAGGCTCGCGCAGTTTTCCTAAAGAAGGGTATTAAGGCGGCTCTCGATGCGATCGAACAGCCCGAGGTTAATACGGATCTTCGCAACTCATCTATTAGTCAGCTCGCTCGGGCGCTAACAGAAAAGATCGAGGGAATCCCATTTGTCGAGCTACAACGCCTTCGCGCTCACCCGGAAGACGACGCTGTACGATATATTGTGGATGCGCTCGAAGCACTCCAAAGCCTCACATCAGAGCTTAATAAGCCGAGCTAATGTCTGGGGAGTCACTCGTTCATGTTCGTTTGGTTGAACGACTTATCGTACATGTTCGTCAGCGCCACTGTCCACCGCGAGGACTTTTGTTGTTAGTAGACCATCATGTATTTGGCGCCAATCGCCCGCTGAGCATAAGCGGCTTCATGCCTGACCTATTCGCGAGCGACCTGCCAGCGACGTTCGAGGTGTTGGGTGAGGCAAAGACCCCCCTGGACCTCGAGACCCAACGATCGGCCCGGCAGATCTCGGCTTTTCTTGATCACCTCGCGGTGCGACCTGGGTCGAGCTTCTACCTTTCCGTTCCGGCCTTTAGTAGAGCACGTGCGGAAGCCTTCTTATGCGGACTGATCCGGGCTGAGCACCGGACGGTGCACGTTCAGGTAATTGACGGTGTCTGAAACACATCCCCGCATGCGCCGAACTTCAGGTCTAAATCTTGATGTCCGACACCACGGCTTTGCCTATCAGCTTCAAGCGGTAGAGGCAGTCAAACACCTCCCCTTTGCCGCCATATTTCACGAACAGGGCTTGGGGAAAACGAAAATTGGTATTGACCTCGCGCTGGAATGGCTACGCGAGGATGCAATTGATGCTGTGATTTTCATTACCAAACGTGGTTTGATTCAAAATTGGACCGAAGAAGTGCGAGCACACTCGCACCTCAGACCGGTTATTCTCGACCAGAATCATACCTCAAATTTTTATGCGCTGAACTCGCCTGCGCCGGTCTTCCTAACACATTATGAAGTCATGCGGAGTGAGGAGCGGCGATTTTCGTTATTCCTGAAGACTCGCCGTGTAGCAGCCGTGCTCGACGAAGCACACAAGATCAAGAATCCTGATGCGGAGATCACACAGGCGCTTCATCGACTGGCACCGGGCTTCGTTCGCCGAGTTATCATGACCGGCACCCCAGTGGCAAACCGGCCCTACGATTTGTGGTCTCCCATTTACTTTCTTGACCACGGCGACGCACTTGGAGTCGACTTTCGCGCATTTCGTGAAAATCTTGATCTTACGAACGATCTGTGGAAAAATGTTCAGCGCCGCGAGCGCTTTGAGGATGCGCTCACACATCTCTATCAGCGGATTAGCGCCTTCACGGTCCGCGAGACAAAGGCGACGGCTGGCATCGAGCTTCCTGAGAAGCGCATCGAGAACGTCCTCGTTGACCTAGCGCCACAGCAGCGTGCGCTCTACGATCAGGTCCGCCTGGAGCTTAGCGCCTCTGTCGTCGTGAACGGACGGGTCGTGGTAGACGATGCTGAGGAGGTCCTAAAGCGGCTGCTTCGTCTCGTTCAGCTGGCATCGAATCCACGCCTTGTGGATGCCTCCTATAGCGAAGCGCCTGGTAAGCTCGGCGCGCTCCATGAGGTGGTCGCCAACGCGGTAGGGGCCGGTTCGAAGATCATTGTTTGGACTAGCTTCGTCGCCAACGCGGACTGGCTAGCCGAGCAGTTATCAGGCCAAGGAGCGGTCGTGGTCCATGGAGGCCGGCCGCTCGAGGAACGCAACGCCGCGATTGCCTCCTTCAAGGCGGATGCACGAGTTCGCGTCTTAGTCGCGACGCCAGGTTCTGCAAAGGAGGGGCTGACTCTCACCGTCGCGAATCACGCCGCTTTTTTTGATCGGTCCTTCAGTCTCGACGACTACCTGCAGGCGCAAGACCGCATCCACCGGATATCCCAGTCCCAGACGTGCTACGTCTGGAACCTGATTGGTGCAGGAACAGTGGATGAGTGGGTAGACGCATTACTGGCCGCAAAGCGACTCGCTGCGCAGCTCGCACAGGCCGACGTAGACAAAGATGAATATGTTCGCCTAGCAAACTACGACTTTGGCGAAATTATTGGCGAAATTCTGGGAGCCAAGCGCTAATGGATGAATCCGAAGAGGTATTAGCGAGCGTCGGCACGAAGAGCACGCTTCGAATCCGTGGCGCTGACGTTCCGACCGTTACCCAGGACATAGACTATCGACAGCTACAGTTCTATGTCGACAACCCGCGTATCTATTCCTTCGTTCGCTCTGACGGTCATACTCCGACGCAGAGAGATATACTTGGGAAGCTACAACAGCTTGAGCATGTTAGAGAGCTCATCCAGGATATAAAGGCCAACGATGGTCTTATCGATCCCCTCATCGTGCGCGACGGCGACTTTGTTGTCCTTGAAGGCAACAGTAGGCTCGCCGCCTACCATTTTCTAGCCGCCGCCGACCCCATTCGGTGGGCAAAGGTTCGATGCACTCTACTGCCAGCTGATATCGACGAACGGCTGATCTTCGCTCTTCTCGCGCAGTACCATGTGAAGGGTAAGAAGGATTGGGCGCCATACGAGAAAGCTGGCTTCGTCTACCGGCGGCACCGGGATCAGAACGTCGATATTCCGGTCGTCGCTATAGAACTGGCGATGACTAAAGATGAGGCACGTCATCTTGTCACGGTCTACGAATTTATGATCGATCATGATGATGTGGATCGCGAGCACTGGAGTTATTACGATGAGTTTCTGAAGTCACGAAAAATTCGAAAAGCCCGCGACGATATAGCGGGTTTTGATGAATTTATTGTTAATGAGATCAAGGGTGGTGGTTTCGGAAAAGCCATGGAGCTTCGCGACAAGCTACCTATTATTTGCACTGGCAACCCAAAGATACTTAAGCGTTACATGGCAGGAACCTATGATTTTGCTGAGGCGTATGAGGCCGCAGTCACTGCTGGAGGCGACAATCACGCCCTTAACAAGCTCTCTCGGTTTAGAAAGTGGCTGGTCGAGTCGACTACTGAGGACGATCTTATCGAAGCGGCAAAGCCTATCCGCGATAGAATGCTGTACGAACTTAAGGAAATTGAAAAGAAAGCAAAAAAGCTGAAGGAGATTCTTGACGCGAAGAAGGGGCAGATCGGTTGACAAGGTAGTCCGGTGGCGTCAGCGCTGGGATGATAGTCCGCGATGTATCCCATGGCTGCGCCGTGCGGGAGGGTGTAGCTGTCGTTCTGGCGCGACGCGGGCGCAGTGGGTGAATGCTTGACCCGCAGCATTTTGACGACCAAGCTGCAGGCAGCAGATGCAATTTGGTCGCCCCAGGCTGCGGAGAGGATGGTGGAGGAGATCACGATCGACTGTATGCTGGGCGCTTCGGCCCAGCGGCAGGTGGTATTGGGATTCGCGCCGGCCGACCTGCTGCACCGCCTGAGCTTCGCTGACATCCTCGACGAGGATACGGGTCGGGGCTATCAGCGCCGGTTCAACCCGCAGCACAGCCTGGATTTCCGGCGCTACATCCAGCGGGATCAGAGCGCCACGATCCCGCTGACGTTCAATTTGCGACCTGGCCCGGACACCGCGTGGCGGATCACCGAACTCGGCGAAGGGCGCGTTCGCTTGGCGATCAGCCCTCTCGCCGGCAAGGTCCTCTCACAGGTCGATTGCCAGCACAGGCTCGGCCACCTGAACGACCTGGCGGTCGAGCTTCCATTCATGTGCTTCATCGGCCTCTCTGAACGCGAGGAGATGGAGGTTTTCAACGTCATCAACAGCAAGGCCAAGGGCCTCAGCACCAGCCTGCTTGATTTCCACGATGCGCAGCTTGCCGGCGACCTTGCAGCCGATAGGCCGGAGCTCTTCGTTGCGCTTCATCTCAACAACGACAGCCAGTCACCCTGGCACCGCCAGCTCGACCTCGGAGGTCAGAAAACCTCCGGCTTGGGGCGTAGGGCATCGCTGCGGACGATGCAGAAGGCCATCAAGATATTCCTTTTGCGAACGAAACTCTTGAAGGCGCGTTCGGCGGAAGCTGCGGCTCAGGTCGTGCTCGACTTCTGGGCGGCACTCGCGGTCGTGCTCAAGAATCAATGGTCCAATCCCCGGAAGCACATGCTTACCAAGGGCGTCGGCGTGTACGCGCTGATGGAAATCGCTGCCGATCTCTATCTGGAGGCGCCGAATGGCGGCCGTAGCTGCGACCGACGGTATCTCGCCAACGTCCTCTCGGACTTCGTTGGGGAAGTCGATTGGTCAACGGATGGCCCCCTGAAGGGTTTCGGTGGGCAGGGCGGCGTGAAGTCCGCAGTACACCTCATCCGGGAGGTACGGAAAGCCCGTAAATTTAAGGTCGTTTCGAATGGCTAGAAAGAACATTCTCCTGATCGAGCCAGGGTACAAAAACAAATATCCGCCGCTTGGCCTGATGAAAATTGCACAGTATCATGGCCCACGCGGTAAGAGAGATTTTGTACAGTTTATCAAGGGCGAGGACCGGGCTGCCCTTCAGATTGCCTGGGACCGGATTTATATAACGACGCTATTTTCGTTCGAATATGCCAAAATCGCCCAGACTATCGACTTCGCGCTGCGGGTTGCCAACGGCCACGCCGACAAGATTTTTGTCGGTGGCATTGCCGCATCGCTGATGCACGAGCGCTTTCTCACTGAGCCACGGTGGCACGGCGTACGGTTCATCAAAGGCTTATTGACCGGCCCACCAGCAACATCCCTTCAGCTCGATGCGTTCTCCGAGGAACTCTACTCCGATGATCTCGATGGCACACCCATCGAGGACCTGGTTCCCGACTACGACATCCTGAAGCAGGTCGGATACCGCTATCCGGTCCAGGATGCCTATTTTGCCTACACCTCGCGTGGCTGCATCCGGAAATGCTCCTTCTGCGGCGTGCCAAAGCTTGAAGGGGCGCAGCGGGACATCGACTCACTGACCAGCCTCGTGCGCGCGATCGATGACCTCTACGGTCCGAAGAAGGACCTGATCCTGATGGACAACAACGTCGTCGCGTCCCCGCGATTCAAGGAGATTATCGCGGAGATCCGCGACCTGGGCTTTGTTCCGGGATCCAAGCTCCGTCGCCCGCAGGACCGGGTGTCGATCCAACGCCGAGTCGATTTCAACCAGGGCGTCGATGCTCGAATCCTCTGCCGCGATCCGATGTACCTGCGGGAGTTGGCTACTATCTGCCTCCGGCCGCTCCGGATCGCCTTCGATCACCTCGGGCTCAAGGGGCCCTATGAGAAGGCGGTTCGCTTCGCGCACCAGTTCGGGCTGACCGAACTGTCGAACTACATGCTCTACAATTTCCACGATTCGCCAGCGGACCTCTTCGAGCGGATGCGTCTGAATGTGACGCTCAATGAGGAGCTGGGTGTGCGCGTCTGGTCGTTTCCAATGCGCTACCAGCCGACCAATTTGCCCGACCGCAGCCACGTCGGTGAGAAATGGAGCCGGTATCAGCTGCGCTCGATGCAAATTATTCTGCAGGCAACGCACGGTGTCGTCAGTGGAGAGCCTGTCTTTTTCAAACGAGCATTCGGCGACACGGCCGATGAGTTTGAGAAAATATTACTTACGCCACATGATTTTATTTTTAATCGAGAATGGTATGAGCGGCTCGAAGGGCGCGCAGTGTTTATTGAATACAGAGCTGAGGCATCGAAGCTAGATGCAAGCGACCGGGCCGAGCTCGTTGCCCTTCTCTCGTCATGCGATCCCCGTGATTTTTCACGGCTTGGCAAACAGACATCGAACGTGCGGGTGCGGCGGCTTCTGCCGTTCTACGTGCCCGTGCCGAAAGAGGAGCTGACACAGATCTGGAAGCAGCGCGCACTCAGTCATTCAGACCCTGCATCCGACATTGGGCTGGCGGAGGACGAATGGGTTGAGGATGCAGGCCTTGAGTTCGATGAGGCCCAGGATGCGAGCCGTGCACGCGGCGCGACGCGGGTTCAGAAGAGGGTAGGGGTCGCTGCATGACGGGTGCGGCTGCAGCTTCCGAGCGCATACGAACACGCCCAGGCGAGTGGGAGGCCGGATCGTCGGACATCCTTGTCGGGAAGGACATCCTCGAGCTGTTGAGCAGCTCCATGTACGTCGATCCCCTGACGATCTACCGGGAGTACGTTCAGAACGCCGCCGATGCAATCGATGAGGCCCGCCTTCGTGGTCTTCTGGGGGTGGGAGAAGCCGGGCGTGTTGACCTCGACCTCGACCCGGCGGCGCGCAGTGTGCGGATACGGGACAATGGGACGGGTCTTAAGTGGTCGGCGTTCGAGGGACGGCTGACCGCCTTCGGCGCCAGCCCCAAACGGGGAAGCAGGGCCCGCGGCTTTCGCGGGGTCGGACGTCTCTCAGGGCTGGGCTATTGCCAGGAACTCGTGTTCCGCTCCCGGGTGGAGGGGGAGAGCCACGTCTCGGAACTCCGCTGGGATTGCCGGCGCTTGCGGTCGGCCCTGCGATCTTCCGAAAACTCGGCCAGCCTCGCTGAGGTCGTTCGGGATATCGTCTCCGTTCGGCAGATTGATGGCGCTGACTGGCCGGCGCGATTCTTCGAAGTTCAGCTCAACGGCGTTGTGCGGCATCGAAATGACCGTCTCTTGAGCGCGCCAGTGGTTGAGGAATATCTCTCACAGGTGGCGCCGGTACCGTTCTCACCTGACTTCCGCTTTGGTGCGGAGATCGCGGCCGCCGTGCGGCACCTTGTCGAGCTCGGTAATCTGGATATCCGGGTATCGGGTGCGAAGGCGCCCGTGCTTCGGCCTCACCGCGACCGCTTCGAGATCGGCAAGGATGACTGGGACACGTTCACAGGCATCGAATTCCGGGAGATCCCCGGCATCGATGGCGGGGTAGCGGCCATCGCATGGGTGCTGCACCACGGCTATGCCGGCGCTCTGCCGGTCACGACTCGCGTCAAAGGCCTGCGGTTGCGCAGTGGCAATGTGCAGGTTGGTGAGCACACACTGCTCGAAGAACTCTTCTCTGAGCCCCGATTTAACGCGTGGTCGGTGGGTGAGATTCATGTGGTCGACCGACGGATTGTTCCCAACGGCAGGCGAGATCACTACGAACAAAGCGTCCATTTTGACAATCTCCTGAACCATCTTTCGCCGGCCGCGCGGGACATCACACGCCGGTGCCGGACAAGTTCGGTCAGGCGGAAATGGCTTCGAGAGTTCGAGCTGCATGCCGAGCACGCGCGGGAGAAGTTGGCGATCCTCGCCCAAGGTACTCTGGCAAAGGCAGAACGCTCAGATCTGGCACGTGACGTTGAGCGCTTGCTCACCGCTATGGAAAAGATCGTTGGAATGGAGACGCTTGTCCTTGAGCCGAACAACGTGTTCCGGACCACTCTCGATACTATCAGGTCAGAACTCACACAGCTTATGGGCTACATACCCGGGGCTTCACCTCTCTCGCGGCTCCCAACCGAGAAGCGGGCCATGTATGAGCACCTCTTCGGCTTAATCTACGCGTGTTCCACGAACCGGTCTGCCGCAAAGGCGCTGATTGATCGTATACTACAGAAAGTTGTCTGATAATTGCGTTATGAGAGCGACTTGATTATGTCTTCTAAAATCGTCTCTCTGACGCAAGAGAGACTGAAGTTTGGGAAAAAACGTAATCAATCTTTCGCGGTTGGTGTGATCTTATTGTAGTTCAGTTTTGATCCGCACCCATTCAGCTTTTAGCAGGCGGCGCGCGATGCGGACGATCTGCTCATCGTAAGCCCGACGTTCGGTAAGCGTTTCGCAGCGCTCGATGTCGTCGATTGCCTTAATAAGGGCGATAGTGTCGGCCTCCTCTGGATTTAGGAGGATCTCCAGCTTCGTGCGCAGCGCGGCAAGCTTTTTGGCCTCGTCTTTTGGCAGGGGCTGCGCATCTGGCTTGGTCATCAGGATTGCAGTAAGCGTCCGGCCAAGGCGGCCTGGGCTATTGGGCTTTGGCCTGGGATTCTCGCCAAGCTAACGTGACGTTCGATCGTGTCCATTAGCGCGGTAATGGACACGATCGGTTCGTGCGCCTTGGGTGGAGCGAGGATCGGGATCGTGGAGACGGCACGGCGGACGCGGCGATCCTGGTCGGAGGAGGAGAAGCGGCGGATCGTCGAGGAGACGCTGCTGCCCGGGGCCTCGGTGGCGACGGTGGCGCAACGCCATGCGCTCAACGCCAACCTGCTGTTCAGCTGGCGCCGCCAGACGGCTCGCGATGGCGGGACGAGCCGGTCGGTTACGCCGGCGCCGGCTGAGTTCGTCCCGATCGGCGTGTTCGACTGTGCGGCGGACGGGGGCCCGGCGATCGTTGCGGTGCCTGCTGCCGACCCGCCACGCGTGGCAAGATCCAGACCCGCTGGACGAGCGCCGAAGCTCGACGAGCGTCCCGGTGTGATCGAGATCGACCTGGCGGATGGCGCGCGCGTCCGGGTCGACGCCTTCGTCAATGAGCGGGCGTTGAGGCGGGTGCTGCGGACGCTGAAGGACAGCGGGTGATCCAGGTCGCCGCTGGCACCAAGGTCTACCTCGCGACCCGGCCGGTGAGCATGCGGTTCGGGTTCGACGGCTTGGCGGCCCAGGTCGCCAACGTTCTCCAGGCTGACCCCTATTCCGGCCACGTCTTCATCTTTCGAAGCAAACGCGCGGACTATTTGAAGATCCTTTACTGGGACGGCTCTGGCCTCTGCCTGTTCGCCAAGCGTCTGGAGCAGGGCAGGTTCGTGTGGCCGCCGATCGTCGATGGTACGATGATCTTGACGCCGGCACAGCTGGCGCTGCTGGTCGAGGCGATCGACTGGCGGCGCATGCTGGCACCGCCGCTGCCAACTCGACCGGAGATGGTCTGACCGAGTTCTGATCTGATGATGATTATGGTTTGGCGGCTGCCGACCTGCTAGCCAGGAGGCATGTCGCTGGCGATCCAGGACCTGCCTTCCGATCCCGACGCGCTGCGGGCACTGGCGGCCGACCTGCTGGCCCGGCTCGCGGAGAAGGATCTGGCGATCGCCGCCCGCGACGCCGAGATCCACGCCAAGACCCTGCATATCGAGAAGCTCAAGGCCCAGCTGGCCGTGCTGCGCCGGGCCAGGTTCGGCCGCTCGTCGGAGAAGCTCGACCAGGCGATCGAGCAGCTCGAGCTGCTGATCGGCGAGCTCGAGGAGGGCGAGGCCCTGAGCCAAGCGCGCGGCGCCGCAACTTCGTCCGGTGCCAAGCCACCACGGCCGACCCGCGCCGGCGGCCGACAGCCGCTGCCCGAACATCTGTCGCGCGAGACGGTCCATCATCCTGCCCCGTGCAGCTGCCCGAGCTGCGGCAGCACGCGGCTGAGCGTGCTGGGCGAGGATGTGAGCGAGGTGCTCGAGTACGTGCCCTCCTGCTTCAAGGTCGTCCGCCATGTTCGGCCTCGCGTGAGCTGCCGCACCTGCGAGGCGATCAGCCAGGCATCGATGCCATCCCTGCCGATCGAGCGCGGCCGGCCCGGTCCGGCGCTGCTCGCCCACGTCCTCGTCGCCAAATATTGCGATCATCTCCCGCTGTACCGGCAGAGCGTGATCTACGCCCGCGCCGGCGTCGAGCTCGACCGCTCCACCTTGGCGGACTGGGTGGGTTCCGCGGTTTTCCTCCTGGCAGGGCTGGCCGAGGCAATCGGCCGTCATGCCCGCGCCGGTCCGGTAATGCATGCCGACGACACGCCGGTACCGGTGCTCGACCCGGGCCGCGGCAGGACCAAGACCGGCCGGCTCTGGGTAGTGGTCCGCGACGAGCGACCCTGGGGATCGACCACCCCGCCGGCCGCCTTCTATCGCTATTCGACCGATCGCAAGGGCGAGCATGCCGAGGCGCTGCTCGGATCTTGCCGCGGCTTCCTGCACGCTGACGCCTATGCCGGCTTCGCCGGGCTCTACGACCCCGACCCGACGACCGACCGGTCTCGGCTGGTCGAGGTCGCCTGCTGGAGCCATGCGCGGCGCAAGCTCTACGACGTCCACCAGGCGACCGCCTCGCCGCTCGCCCAGGACGCGCTCGAGAAGATCGCCGATCTGTTCGCGATCGAGCAGGAGATCCGCAGCCAGCAGCCGGATCGCCGGCTTGCGATCCGCCGAGAGCGGGCCCGACCGCTCCTCGACGGGCTGAGGGCCTTCCTCGACGCGTCGCTGGCGCGGATCAGCGGCAAGAGCACGCTCGCCCAGGCCATCCGTTATGCGACCAGCCGGTGGGATGCGCTCACCCGCTTCACGACCGACGGCCGGCTCGAGATGTCGAACAATGCGGCCGAGCGAGCCCTGCGCGGTGTCGTCCTCGGCAGGAAGAACTATCTCTTCGCCGGCTCGGATGCCGGCGGCGCTCGTGCCGCCGTCCTCTACACCATCATCGAGTCGGCCAAGCTGAACGGCCTCGACCCGGAAGCCTACCTCGCCAACATCCTGGCCCGCATTGCCGATCACCCGGCCAGGCACATCGACACGCTGCTCCCCTGGTCCTGGCAGCAAGAGCAACAGCTCAGCCGCGCCGCCTGAGCCGCAGCGTCAAGCTCAGATCGCCGTCGCCTTCATCGGACGCCTACGGATTGCATGGTGCTCACTGAGAACATCAATCACTCTATCGATCCACTTCTGACGGGAATCCGCAATCTTATGCCGCCCGGTGTTCTTGGCGTTCATCAACGCGGCATCCGCAGACTGTAAGGCGGCCTTGGACTGCCTGTGCCCAACATAAAACTGGATGGCGGCTACGGTCGCAGCGGCAGCGGCAGCAGAGGCGGCAGCTATCGCTGATATTGTTGGCGCGTCCACAATTTATT
Source organism: Geminicoccaceae bacterium (assembly GCA_039808865.1). Classification (GTDB taxonomy): domain Bacteria; phylum Pseudomonadota; class Alphaproteobacteria; order Geminicoccales; family Geminicoccaceae; genus Benzoatithermus. The sequence continues at coordinate 1,958 of JBDHTW010000031.1, read as the reverse complement.
CCTAACTAAGGCACGTGCTCCAGCTGCCCTCTGTGTGGCGGCGTTTGCTACGTCATTTCGTGCAATAGCTTTCACCTCAGATCGCGATCCGCTCGACCTCATCCAGCGTGATCTCATCCCCCGTGCGGTCATAGAGCTTGGTGGTGCGCGGGCTTTCGTGTGCGGCCATCAGCTGCGCGTTCTCAAGGATGCCGCCGTTGTCGAGGTAGACGGTGATGCCGGTCGCCCGGAAGGTGTGGCAACACACAGCCACATCGAGGCTAGCCTCGCGCGCCCGTCGGCGGATCATGCGCCAGGCATCCACCCGGGTTAGGCCATTCTCTGTCAGCAGGCCGGTGCGAGCACGCGTCGTTCGGAAGAGGAGCGTCTTCTTTTGATCAGCTAGGCCTGCGGCGAGCAGGTAGGCGTCTAGCCAGGCCTCGAGGTTGTGGTGTGTCGGCATGGCGTGCTCCTTGCCGCCCTTCTCGTGCAGCCGCACCCACCAGCGCTTGCCCTCGGGGTAGTAGTCCTCGACGCGCATGGCGACGGCCGCACTGACCCGACCGAAGGTGTAGGTCATAAGTCCGATCAGGGCCCGGTCGCGCAGGCCAACGACGGTGGAGACGTCGATGCTGTCGATGAGCTGGCGCGCTTCGTCGGCAGTGAGCACCGGCGTGCGTCCGCGCTTGACGACATGTTTGGGCCCGCGCACGGGGGCGGCCGGATTGGCGGCCAGGATGCCGCCGGCAGCCAGCCAGTCTAACAGCATGCGCACTGCGGCCAGGTGCTGCTTGACGGTCGGTTTCTCGAAATCCCGGCCGAGCTGCTCGACATAGGCCGCGACATGGAGCGGCTCGATGAGGGTGAGCTCGTCCAGGCCATGCGCCTCGCACCAGGCGAAGAAGCGGACCACGGCCCGGTGGTAGGCAGCGCGGGTATTCGGGTTGCGGATGGTGGCGGCGAAGAACTCTAGGAAGCGGCGCGATGCTCGCTCGCCGGCGCCCGCGACGATGGCCGGGATCACGCCAACCTGGCTTGCTGCCGAGGCGGAGACGGGCAGGGCAGGCGAGGGGAGGACGAGCTCCCTCACAGGGCGTCCCACGGATTGATGACCGGCACGCCGTAGCTGTCGAAGCCCTTGTCGCGCGTGACCACCGTGGCACCGCGTTGCATGGCGATGCCGGCGATCATGCTATCCTCCGTGGCGGAGGCCTTGCCCGCGCGACGCCGCTGCGCCCGCAAGGTGGCGCAGGCCTCGGCGGCACCTTCATCGAAGGGCAGCACCCGCCCGGCGAAGCCGCGGGCGAGGAACTGCCGGAGCCGGGTCTCGAGCGAGGCCTTACGCGCCCCTTCGGGCAGGTAAGCGATGCCGGAGCGGATCTCCATAACGGTGACGGCGGTGATCGCCATCTCGGCAATGGGCTGTGCGTCCGCCCAGGCGAGCACCTCCGGATGCGGTTGGGGCCGCATCAGCTCGGAGACCACGTTGGTGTCGAGAATCAAGCGCATCAGTGCTCGGAGAAATCCGGTGGCTCGCGTAGCGCGTAGCGCGGGGGGAGATCGAGCTCGACGCCGCCCTCGGGGCCGAACAGCTCCAGGGCAATGCTCGCCAGGGTCTCGGGCCGGCCGGGCGGTGCGCACGCCTCGCTCAGGATGCGCCGCGCTTCTTCCTCCATCGATCGACCATGCTGGGCGGCGCGCACGCGCAACCGCTCTTTGACCGCGGGGTCGATCTTGCGGATCGTCAGATTGGCTGTGGCCATACCGGCTGAAGTCTCCATGCGCATGCATTGAAGATAACAGATGCATGCATGGCGAGCAAGAGCAATCAACACTGCATATATGTGAAATATGTTCGTTTACGCAACATAACGTCCTTTATGTTGCGTAAAGCGATCCTACGCGAGAACGGTGTGAAATCTTGACGTCATTGGTCGCAGTGGCTACAATGGCAGCATGGAATACCCCGCAGAGACACC
>JBDHTW010000030.1:0-42256 GCA_039808865.1 Geminicoccaceae bacterium | reverse complement strand
CCTGCTCAGGCCCACCGACGCCGCCGGTTTGCGGCTTGCCCTCGGCGAGGGGCACCGGCGCTACACCCGGGCGGTCGACCGGCGCCATGACCGGCCTTCGAGGCCCAAACCCGTCACCCCTCAGCGCGCCAGCGCGTCCTTGACGATCTCGAGGGCCTGGCTGGACGCGGCGGCCATGGCGGCCACGGTGGCGGGGTCCACGACGGCGGCGGCCTTCCAGTTGATGATGAAGCAGAAATAGACCCAGACCTCGTCGAAGAACATGGCCCCCGGCGCGCACAGGGCGTGGAAGCCGGGGACGTCGATGCTGCCGCCCTTGGCGAAGGCGCTGACGCCGAGCGGGACCGGCAGCAGCGAGATGACGTCGCCGAGCGCGAGCAGGGCGCGATACTGGCGCAAGGTCGCCGCGTGCCGGAAGAACCCGCCCTGCAGGGCGCGGGCGTAGAACGAGACGAGATCGTCGGCCGACGAGGCCAGGGTCTGGACCGGATTGAGCGGCGGGTTGACGATGGGATCGTCGGCGGCCGCGACGAGCTGCGCCCAGGTGAAGCGCCGGTAGTCGGGCGCGCCCAGGAGGTAGCCGAAGAAGCTCCGGGTGCTGTCGGGGATCAGCGTCCTGGTCAGCCCGGCCGAGGCGATGAACGCGCGCACCCTGGCCGGCCCGGCCAGCTTCATGGCCATGTCGGTCGCGGTGTTGTCGCTGTGCAGGATCATCGCTTCCAGCGCGGTGCGCGCCGAGACCATGCCGGACAGGTGCGGCGGGTTGAAGATCGCGCTGTCGAGGCTCCAGACGCTGGCGTCGAGCGCGAGCTGCCGGGTGGTGATGGTGCGCACGATGTCGGGCGAATCGGCCTGGCGCAGCGCCTCGGCCGCGACGAAGGTCTTGAACGCGCTGCCGACGAACAGCTGCCGGCCGGCATTGGCCGACAGCTCCAGCCGGGCGGTGCGTCCGGTCGCCGGGGCCAGGATCTTGTAGGCGACCGCGCCCGGCAGCTTCGCGAACAGCCGGTCGACCGCGTGCGCCAGGCTGCCGCCGTCGGCCCGTGCCGGCGCCGGTGCGCCGAGCGCCGCCGCACCGGCCGGGGCCATTGCCGCGACGCCGAGGAAACCTCGCCTCGATCCAGCCATCCCTGCTCGTCCTTCTCCTGACGGCGCCGCACGGCGGCGGCCGGTCATGTTCCGATCGGCTTGATGCGCACGATGCTCATGTGCGCGCTTCGGGTGTCGACCACGACGATGCCGCGGTTGGCGAAGCGGACCGTGACCCATGGGCCGATCGCCGAGCGGACCCTGCCGACGCCCCAGTCGGGCTTGGCGCTGAGCTGCACGAAGACGCGGAACGAGCGCAGCAGGCGCTTGAGGAAATCGCTGCCGGGCGGCGTGCCGACGGCGGAGCTGCCTTCGCAGTAATTGTGGTAGGTCGCGGCCGTCGGCAGCGGCGTCTGGGTCGTGTTCTCGAGCCCGTTGGCGCCGGCGACCGTGATGATGATCCCCTGGCCCGGCAGGCTCTTGAACGACACGGCGTCGTCGATCGAGAACGCGTAGGCGTTCGAGGCCAGGGTCTGGTGAATCAGCTTCACGTAGGGATTGAAGACGTCGCCGGGCGGCACGGTCGGATCGAAGAAGTTGTACTGCAGGTCGCAGTAGGTGCGGATCGCCGTGTCGAAGCCCGAGACCTGTGCCAGCGGCGTGCTGCAGTTGGGGAACTGCACCCAGCCGTAGACCACCTGCAGCAGCGTCGTCGTGTCCGGCAGCGGCCGATCCGGGAAGCACTGGCGGAAGCTGTTGAGGAAGAAGCCGTTGACCTGCTTGATCTTGGTGCAGGTGGTGCTCGCCGGCGGGGTTGCCGAGGTGCACCTGTTCCACAAATCGAGCGTGGCCTGGGCGACCTGCCCGAGCACGCCGATGCCGCTCAGCGTATCCGAGGACAGGACCGGGGGCGCCGGCGGCGGGTTGCGGAACGACTCGGCGTAGACGGTCTCGGTCGACGGCAGCTGCGGCTGGGGATAGGCCTGCCCGCCGGCGGGCGGCGTCGGCAGCGGGATGGTCGGGTTCTGTGGCGCGTAGTAGGCCGGCACGTAGAGCGGCCACAGCGTGCCGTTGGCGGTGAACGTCGCCAGCGCGCTGCGGAACGGTGTCACCGCCTGGGTCGAGCCGAGATAGGTGTTCTGCGGCGTCGCGTTGCCGCGCGCGCCGATCGCGGCCGGCAGGTACACCTGATCGACGGCCGAGATGTTGAAGTTGACGATGCTGCGGTCGATGCTCAGCGTCGGGTTCAGCGGCGGGCCCTGGGCCGCGGCGAAGGTGTACTCGATCAGCTGCGCCGGGACGGAGGTCGGAAAGCCGTTGACGTAGGAGCGGATGAGCAGCGGCTCGCAGGTCGTGGTGCTCGACGCGCACGTGGGCAGGGCGGCACCGCCGACCGGCGTGACCGGCGTGGGCGGTACGACCTTGCCGGTCCGGTCGACGCTGTAATTGTAGGCGGCGTCCGCGGCGTCCTTGCCGTCGAAGACGTACACCCGCATCGCGTTCCACCAGTCGATGAACTGGTCGTCGACCTTGCCGAGGTTGACAGGGCTGGCCGGCAGCAGCTGCGTGTAGAATGGTATGGTCAGCGTGACCGAGGTCTTGGGCGGCACGCCGTTGTTGCGGTTGACGTAGATCTTGTACAGCAGGGTCGTGTTGAAGACCTGCGACTTGACGTCGGCGACCTGGAACTGCGCCTGCATCCACAGATCACGCACGCCGTCGCCGTTGATGATCGGTGCCTGGATGACCGGATAGAGCGTGCGGTCGGCGGAGTTGTTGTAGAAGGTGATCGTCTTGGTCGGGACGGCCTGGGCGCTCGCGGTGGTCGCGCCGCCCAGAAGGAACAAAGCCGTCGTCAGCCAGAACCCGATCCGCAGCACGTCCGCCTCCCCGCGTTCTTCGTCGCCGGCGGATACTACGCGTGCGGTCGATCGTGTGCAATTTGCGCTCGGGTGGTCGCGGCATCGCTCCGGCCGACATGGTCCAGTCGGCTTGCGCGGCGCCGCGTTGCCCATGCCGCCGTGCCGGCCCTACCATGCCGGCGCCGCTGCAAGGAGGAATGCCATGGACCTCGCCACGTTCAACGCCAGCCTCGCTTCCGGCACGGCCCCGCCCGGTCTGTCGCCCGCCCTCGCCGCCCTATGGCACGCCGCGCGGGGCGAGTGGACCGCGGCGCACGGCATCGCCCAGCAGCACGAGGGCACGGCGGCCTGCGATTGGGTGCACGCGCATCTGCACCGGATCGAGGGCGATCTCGGCAATGCCGGCTACTGGTACCGTCGTGCCGGCAAGACGATGCCCGGAGGCGATCTCGCGGCCGAGCGGGAGGCCATGACCGCCGCCCTGCTGGGGCAAGCCGGATCTGCCCGCTAGCGAACCGCGTGGCGGGCGCTGCGCCGTCACCCTCGGCTCGTCGCCATTGCCGCGCCAGCCCCGGCGCGGAACCGTCGCTCGCGACTTGCGTTCCGACCCGGCCAGAAAGCAGCCGCGCCAGTTTATGGGCAGCCGGTGTGGTTGGGGTGGCTAAACCAGCGACGGAGCAGGGTAGGATGAGAAGATATCTGTTCGTGGCGGCGGCGATGGCCCTGAGTGCGTGCTCGGGCTCCGATTCGCACAACGGGATGCCCTCGACCATGGGGACCTCCACGGCCACACCGCCACACACCTCGCCTTCGGGCCTGCAGACCGGCGTCAGCAGTGGCAGCGGCTCGGGCACGGGTGGTGGTGTCGGCGAGGACACCTACGGCGCCAATATGGGCAAGCCGGCCACCGCTTCCACCACCTGCCCGCCGGGCCAGGTTCTGGTCAGCTCCGGCACCGCGCAGCCGGCCGATGCGACGCGCCTGCGCCGCGGTGTCAGCAACGGTTCCGGTTCGGGGACCGGTGGGGGCGTCGGCGAGGACACGGTCGGCGGCGCGCGCGACTATGCCTGCGTTCAGCCGGGCATGACCGGCGCCACACCGACCGGGACGACGCCGGCCCACAAGTCGCCGTCGGGCCTGCAGACCGGGGTCAGCAGCGGCAGCGGCTCCGGCTCGGGTGGCGGCGTCGGCGAGGACACCATGGGCGGGGCACGCGGTGCCACGACGCCTTGATCGGCAGGAGGCGGGGCTGCGGCCCCGCATCGTGCGCCGGCAGATCGCCACGAGGTCGACCGATCCGCGTCGACCCACGGGGTCGATGATTGACGGCCGCGGCGCCACCGCCTAACGCTTCGTGGTCCGCAAGCTGAATTGAGGTCAGCATGGCCGCGTCGGCGTTGACCGCCACCCCGCCGCCAGCCGGATCACCGTCCATTGCCGGCCTTATGCTGGATCGGGTCGCCGTTCGGGGCATGTGGCTGCGCTTCGGGCATCGTCCGGCCACGGTGACGACCCCGCGCGGCAGCGTCGTCGTGCTGCCCGGGCGGGCCGAGTTCATCGAGAAATATGGCGAGACGCTGGAGGAGCTGTCCGGCCTCGGTTTTGCGACCGCGATCCTCGATTGGCGCGGGCAGGGCGGCTCGGACCGCTACCTGGATCTGCGCCTGCGTGGGCACGTGCCGCAGGTCGAGGACTACCTCGCCGATCTTGCCGCGGTGCTCGAGCAGCTGGAGCAGCTGCGGCTGCCCCGACCCTGGGTGATGCTGGCGCACTCGATGGGTGGCCACATCGGCTTGCGGCATCTCCACGATCATCCCGGCAACTTCGCGGCGGCGGCGATGACCGCACCGATGTTCGGCATCGATCTGCGTGCCATGCCCGAGCCGGTGGCGGCGGCGATCTGCCGGCTGGCCATTCGCCTCGGCGCCGGCCGGGCCTATGCGCCGGGCCAGGGCGATCTGGATCTCGATCGCCGCCGTTTCGACGGCAACCGGCTGACCTCGTGCCCCGAACGCTATGCGCGCCTGCGCCGTCATCTGGAGATGTCGCCGGAACTGGCCCTGGGCGGCGTCACCTATGGCTGGCTCGGGGCAGCCCTGCGCTCGATCGCGCTGACCCGCCGTCGCGGCTACCTGGAGGCGATCGCCACGCCCGTCCTGGTCTGCCAGGCCGGCTGCGAGCGGATCGTCTCCAACCGCGCCGAGACCGCGGCGGTGCGCCGGCTGCCACGCGGGCGGCTCGCCGTCTTCCCCGAGGCACGGCACGAGATCCTCCACGAGCGCGAGCCGATCCGACGGCAGCTGTTCGCGACCATCGACGCCTTCCTGGCCGAAAACCTCAGCTGACGCCGGCTTTGCGCGGCGTCGGCGGCAGCAGCGCGGCCGCGCGCGCCACCACCGCATCGAACATGGCCGGCGTGAGTCGGCCGGTGTTCACGTTGTAGCGCGAGGTGTGGAAGCTGCAGAGCAGCTCACGCCCGTCCGGCAGCGCATGCTCGGCCGCATGCGCAAAGGGGCGATCGGCCAGCTTCAGCCCCAGCGTGCGCAGCACGGTCTCGTGCGCGATGCGCCCGAGCACGAGGATGATCTCCGGGGCGCACGCGCCGACGAGCTCGCCGAGCAGAAACTGGCGGCAGGTCGCGATCTCGACGGGCGTCGGCTTGTTCGCCGGCGGCACGCAACGGACCGCGTTGGTGATCCGGCAGTCGACCAGTTCCAGGCCGTCGTCCACCCTGGCCGCCCAGGTGCCGCGGGCAAAGCCGTGCTGCAGCAGCGCCGGGTAGAGCACCTCGCCCGCGAAGTCGCCGGTGAACGGCCGGCCGGTGCGGTTGGCGCCGCGCAGGCCGGGGGCCAACCCGACCACGAGCAGGCGGGCGTTCCTGGCGCCGAAGGACGGTACCGGCGCGTTGAACCAAGCTGGCTCGGCCACCTGCTGTGCCTGACGGAACGCGCTCAGTCGTGGGCAGAGGCTGCACGTCGGCTCGGGGGCCGGACGCAAGGCGGCTCAGGACTCCTCGTCGTCGTACTCGCCGTCGTCGTCGTGGCGAGCCTGGTACTCGCGCGCAACCCTGCCTTGCAGCTCGGCTAGATCGAGAAAGTAGTCAGCTTGGCGGCGCAACTCGTCGGCCACCATCGGCGGCTGCGTGCGTATCGTGCTGACCACGGTCACGCGCACGCCCTGCCGCTGCACTGCCTCAACCAGGCGGCGAAAATCGCCGTCGCCGGAAATCAGCACGATGTGGTTCGCGTGCCGGCTCATCTCCATGACGTCGACCGCGATCTCGACGTCCATGTTGCCCTTGTACTTGCGTCGACCGGTCGACTGCGTAAATTCCTTCAACGGCTTGGTGACCATCGTGTAGCCGTTGTAATCGAGCCAGTCGACGAGGGGCCGGATCGGCGAGTACTCCTGCTCGTCCAGTAGCGCGGTATAGTAGTAGGCGCGAATGAAGCGGCAGTCGGCGGCCAGGGTCTGCAGCAGGCGTTTGTAGTCGATGTCGAAGCCCAATGCCTTGGCCGCCTGATAGAGATTGGCGCCGTCGATGAATACCGCTACTCGGTCTTCCGGGTGGAACAACCGCTCCGGGGCAGCTAGGCCCATCTCGATGAACTCCAAAAAGATAATCCAAAAGGACTAGTGGAGCCTAGCCGTCCGTGGCGGCGACGGCAACACACCTTCGAAGGCCTTCTGGGCCAAATCGTGCCATATGAGCATCTGACGGTGGCGAATGCAACTACCGGATGCTCGCCCGCGCGGCTCGCTCGCTTCCACCCTTTGCAGCCACGCCACGCGGCGCCATCTATAGCAGCGGACCTGCCAACCCGGACCGGCATCGTCACCGGGCCGTTTGCCTGGACGGGCAAGTTCGGATAAACGAGGGACAACCCGTCCTGCCGCCGATTCTCGGAGTTTTGCCGTCATGGCTCGTATCACCGTCGAAGACTGCGTCCTGCGCGTCCCCAGCCGTTTCGAGCTGGTGATGTTGTCGGCCCAGCGTGCCCGCGACATCTCCGCCGGGGCACAATTGTCGCTCGACCGCGACAACGACAAGAACCCGGTGGTGGCGCTGCGCGAGATCGCGGACGGCACCATCGATCTCGATCATCTGCGCTACGAGCTGATCCATGGCCTGCGCCGCCACGTCGACCTGGAGCCGGAGGCGCCGATGGATCTGGCGGAGGAGCTCGAATCGCTGATCCCGCCGCAGGAGGCGGGCATCGTGGCGCCGATGCCGGAGGGCGTGAGCTACAGCGAGTTCAACCTCGCGGACGAGGACTGAGCGCACGGCTGACGGCACGACGCGCGCGCGGCCGGAAGAGGAGCCGCCCATGACTCCCGGGGAAACGGTCGAGCTTCTGCAGCGACCCGTGGCCCCGCCCGTCGCGCCGGCTCAGCCGGCAGCCCCGGCCAAGCCGCGACGGCAGGTCATCCGCCAGTACGAGCTGGTCGAGCGGGTCAAGGCGTACGACCCGGAGGCGGACGAGGATCTGCTCAATCGCGCCTACGTCTTCGCGATGAAGGCGCACGGGGCGCAGCTGCGTGCCTCCGGCGATCCCTACTTCCATCATCCGGTCGAGGTCGCCGGCATCCTCACCGGCTTCAAGCTGGACAGCGCGTCGATCGCCACGGCGCTGCTGCACGACACGGTCGAGGATACCGGGGCCACGCTCGACGAGATCGAGCGCCTGTTCGGGCGGACCGTCGCCCGGCTCGTCGACGGGGTCACCAAGCTCAACCGGCTCGAGCTGCAGTCGGCGCATACCGCCCAGGCCGAGAATTTCCGCAAGCTCCTGCTGGCGATGTCCGAGGACATCCGCGTGCTTCTGGTCAAGCTCGCCGACCGGCTGCACAACATGCGCACGCTGCATTTCATCAAGAATCCGGACAAGCGCCGCCGCATCGCCGCCGAGACCATGGAAATCTACGCGCCGCTGGCCGAGCGGATCGGGATGGAGACGCTCAAGGCGGAGCTCGAGGATCTGGCCTTCGCCGAACTGCGCCCGGATGCGCGCGAGAGCGTTCTTCATCGTCTGCGCCATCTGCGCCAGGGTGACATCGCTCTCGTCGACCGGATCGTGGCGGAGCTCACCCAGGTCCTGAAGGCCGCGGACATCGAGGCCGAGATATTCGGGCGCGAGAAGACGCCCTACTCGATCTGGCGCAAGATGGAGCGCAAGAACGTCGCCTTCGAGCAGCTGTCCGACATCATGGCCTTCCGCATCCATGTCGACAGCCTGCCCACCTGCTACGCGGCGTTGGGCGTCGTGCATGGCGCCTATCACATGCTGCCCGGCCGCTTCAAAGACTTCATCAGCACGCCCAAGCCCAACGGCTACCGCTCGCTGCACACCACGATCATCGGCCCGGAGCGACGCAAGATCGAGGTGCAGATCCGGACCCGCGACATGCACGAGCTTTCGGAGCTCGGCGTGGCCGCGCACTGGGCCTACAAGCAGGGCATGCCGAGCCTGGAAGGCAAGCAGTATCGCTGGATTCGCGAGCTTTTGGACATTCTCGAGCACGCGGCCGGGCCGGAGGAGTTCCTGGAGAACACCAAGCTGGAGATGTTCCAGGACCAGGTGTTCTGCTTCACCCCCAAGGGCGACCTCATCGCCCTGCCGCGCGGCGCGACGCCGATCGACTTCGCCTATGCCGTCCATTCCCAGGTCGGCGACCGCTGCGTCGGCGCCAAGATCGACGGGCGCATGGTGCAGCTGCGGGCGCAGCTGCAGAACGGCGATCAGGTCGAGATCATCACCAGCAAGAGCGGCACGCCGTCCCCCGAGTGGGAGCGCCTGGTGGTCACGGGCAAGGCCCGAGCCCGCATCCGGCGCCATCTGCGGCTCCGCCAGCGCGACGAGCACGTGGCGCAGGGGCGCGATCTCCTCGCCAAGGCCGCACGCCAGGAGCAGCTCGGCGTCGCCGACAAGCATCTCGAGCGGGCACTCGAGCCCTTGCATCAGAAGTCGGTCGAGGATCTGCTGGCCGCGATCGGCGACGGCGCGCTGACCCCGCGTGCGGTGCTCGAGGCGCTTTATCCCGAGCACAAGCGCGTCGAGGCGCGCAAGGCCGCCGACCTCGAGACGAGCGTGGTGCCGCTGCGCCGGCCCGCCACGCCGCCGCCCGCCGCCTCCGACGCGCCCCTGATCGGCCTGCCGGCAGGTGTCGCCTTCCAATATGCCGGCTGTTGCCGGCCGGTGCCCGGCGATGCCATCGCGGGGCTGATCCGTACCGGGCGGCCGGTCAAGATCCACCGGGTCGAGTGCGCGGTCCTGGCCCGGACCAAGGCGCCGCAGCACCGGCTGCTCGACCTCGCCTGGAACGCGGCGCAGGTGCCGCCGAAGGTAGCGGCGCGGCTCAGCGTGATGACCATGAACCGGCCGGGCTCGCTGGGCTCGATCAGCACGGTGGTCGGCAAGCAGGGTGCCAACATCGTCGACCTGAAGATCGGCCGCCGCACGCCGGAGCTCTACGAGCTGCTGCTCGACGTCGAGGTCGACGGGCGCGAGCAGTTGGCGCGGGTGCAGGCGGCGTTGCGGGCCACGGCCTGCGTCACCTCGGTCGAACGCAATCTCGGATAGGCAGGAATGGCGTACATGACGGAAGCGGAGGTGCTGGCGGAATTCCGCGCGGCAGGGGCACTGCTGGAGGGGCATTTCGTGCTGACCTCCGGCTTGCACAGCCCGTTCTACCTGCAATGCGCGCGGGTGCTGATGCAACCCAGCCGTGCGGCGCGCCTGGTGGCGGATTTGGTTCCGCGCGTGGCCGAGCTGGCGCCCGATCTGATCGTGTCCCCCGCCCTGGGCGGCATCGTGCTTGGCTATGAGCTCGCCCGCCAGCTCGATCTGCCGTCGATCTTCGTCGAGCGTGTGGAAGGCAGCTTCACCTTGCGGCGCGGGTTCGAGATTCCGCGCGGCAGCCGGATCGTGATCGCCGAGGACGTGGTCACGACCGGGCTATCCACGCGTGAGTGCATCGCCTGCTGTCGGGCCCAGGGCGGCGAGGTCGTCGGGGCTGCCTGCCTCGTCGATCGCAGTGGCGGCAAGGCCGATCTTGGCGTGCCGCTCCTGTGCCTTGCCACCCTCGACCTGCCGACCTACCCGCAGCACAAGATTCCGCCCGAGCTCGCGGCGATCCCCGCGGTGAAGCCGGGTTCGCGTGGCCTCGACGTGCGGCCGGCCGAGGCGGAAGCCTGACGCCGTCTGGTTCGACGATGAATTTAAACCATAGATTGTGAACTTGTAGGGAATCTCAATCATAACTATCATGACGTGCGCTGAGCGCAGCGGAGCACGTCATGACCGCGCCGTCCGGTTCCTTGACCATCGCCCGGGTGCGCACCTTGGCCTTCCTCGGCCTCGAGGTGGCGGATGTCGACGTCGAGGTGCAGCTCAGCAGCGGCCTGCCGAGCTTCACCATCGTCGGCCTCGCCGACAAGGCCGTGGCGGAAAGCCGGGAGCGGGTGCGCGCGGCGCTCAGCGCCATGGGCCTGTCGCTGCCGCCGCGGCGGATCATCGTCAATCTGGCGCCGGCCGATCTGGCCAAGGAGGGCAGCCACTTCGATCTGCCGGTGGCGCTCGGCCTGCTGATCGTCATGGGCGTGCTGCCGGTGGACACGATCGAGCAGCATCTCGTGCTGGGCGAGCTGGCGCTGGACGGCGGCGTGCGCGCCGTGGCCGGCGTGTTGCCGGCGGCAGTGGCGGCGGCCGAGCGCGGCCTCGGGCTGATCTGCCCGGCCGCCTGCGGCAGCGAGGCCGCTTGGTTGAAGGATCAGGTCGAGATTCTCGCGGCACCGAGCCTGCTCGCGCTGATCAACCATGCCCGCGGCGCGCAGCTGCTGATCCCGCCCGAGCCGGGTGTGGCCGAGGACGAGGCGGCTTATCCGGACCTGCGCGACGTCAAAGGTCAGGAGACGGCCAAGCGTGCGCTCGAGATCGCCGCTGCCGGTGCGCACAATCTGATGCTGGTCGGCCCTCCCGGCGCCGGCAAGTCGATGCTCGCGGCACGCTTGATCGGCATTCTGCCGCCGCTCGACCCGGGCGAGGTGCTGGAGGTGAGCATGATCGCCAGCATCGGCGGCAAGCTGGAAGGCGGCCGGCTGACCCAGCGACGGCCGTTCCGCAGCCCGCATCATGCCGCATCCACGGCGGCCATGGTCGGCGGCGGCAGCCAGGCCCGGCCGGGCGAAATCTCGCTGGCCCATCTTGGGGTGCTGTTTCTCGACGAACTGCCGGAGTTCGGCCGCCAGGTCCTGGAATCGCTGCGCCAGCCGCTTGAGGCCGGCCGCATCACCGTGGCGCGCGCGCAGGCCCACGTGACCTACCCCGCCCGCTTCCAGCTCGTGGCGGCGATGAATCCCTGCCGCTGCGGCCATCTCGACGACGCGGCGCTGGCCTGCCCGCGCGCGCCGCGCTGCGCCGCCGACTATCAGGCCCGTATCTCGGGCCCGCTGCTCGACCGGATCGATCTGCACGTCGAGATGCCGGCGCTCAGCGTCGCCGAGCTGGCCCTGCCGATGCCGCGCGAAGGCACGGCCGAGATCGCCGCCCGCGTCGCCGCTGCCCGTGTGCTGCAGGCCGACCGTCTGGCCGGGCTCGGCCGGCGTGACCTGCGGACCAACAGCGAGGCGGATGGCGAGCTGCTGGAGGCCGTGGCCTTATGCGACGAGCCGGCGCGCGGGCTGCTGCGCCGCGCCGCGCAGCAGCTCCACCTCAGCGCCCGCGGCTACCATCGGGTGCTCAAGGTCGCCCGCTCGATCGCCGATCTCGACGGCAGCGAGTCGATCCGCAAGGCGCACATCGCGGAAGCCGTGGCTTTCCGGCGCATCGCGCGTGCACGGGCATGAGCAGGCGGCCATGCGCGAGCGCGCCTCGACGCCGCGTCGCGAACGTGCGATGGAGCACGGCCCGGTTTCGGCGGAGAAGCGCGTGGCGCGATGATCATTGGGCTTGGCAGCGATCTGGTCGACATGCGTCGCATCGAACGTACGTTGGCCCGTTTCGGCGACCGGTTCCTCGAGCGCGTGTTCACGCCGATCGAGCGCGCGCGGGCGGATGGACGGGCCGATCGGGTTCAGTCCTATGCCAAGCGCTATGCGGCCAAGGAGGCGTTGGCGAAGGCCCTCGGCACCGGCTTCCAGTTGGGTGTGCGGTGGCGCGACATCGGCGTGGTGAGCCTGCCGCACGGCCGGCCGATACTGGCGCTGACCGGTGGGGCCGCCGCCCGGCTCGTCGCGATCACGCCGCCCGGCATGCGCGCGCAGGTCGACGTGAGCCTGACCGACGAGCCGCCGCTGGCTCAGGCGATCGTGATCATCACCGCTCTGCCCGCGGGGTAGGGCTCGCGTGGTGAAGCGTTGCCTTTACGTTGTTGTCACCCTCCGCTAGCTTGCCGTGCGCTCGCGGCCATGAGATTCGGTCGCCGCACGGCATCCCAGAGATGGAAAGGGCGCCAGAGCACCGGGCGATGTGCCCGGGGCTTCCTTCGGACAGAGTGAGATGCGCGAGTCGTTGGTGATGCCGGAACGGAAGAGTGGCGGGATCAGGGAAACCTTCAAGACCCTGGTCTACGCCGTGGTGATCGCGCTGGTCGTGCGCACCCTGCTGTTCGAGCCGTTCAATATCCCCTCGGGCTCGATGAAGCCGACGCTGCTGGTCGGCGATTATCTGTTCGTGTCGAAATTCGCCTACGGCTACAGCCGCTACTCGGTGCCCCTGGGCTTGCCGCTGTTCTCCGGCCGGATCTTCGAGCGGCTGCCGGAGCGCGGCGACGTCGTCGTGTTCAAGCTCCCGAGCGACAACAAGACCGACTACATCAAGCGGGTCGTGGGCCTTCCCGGCGACCGCATCCAGGTCCTCGACGGCGTGCTGCAGATCAATGGCTCGCCGGTGCATCTCGAGCGCGTGGGCGACTTCGACGAGGATTTCGACGGGCGGACGGTGGCGGTGCCGATGCTGCAGGAGACGCTGCCGGAAGGCCGCCGGCACCTCATCCTCGACCTCACGCCGAACGGCAGCCTGGACAATACGGGCGTGTTCGTGGTGCCGCCCGAGCACGTGTTCGCGATGGGCGACAATCGCGACAATTCCCTGGACAGCCGGGTGGAGAACGTCGGCTACATTCCGGTCGAGAATCTGATCGGGCGCGCCGAAATCCTGTTCTTCTCGGTCAACAGCCACGCCAGCTTCTGGCAGCCTTGGACTTGGCCGTGGGGCATCCGCTACAGCCGGCTGTTCAACGTGATCCACTGACGATCGCCGTCGTGTGAGCGGGCGACTGCCGTTGCCGCGCCTTGCCGATCTCGAAGCGGCGCTCGGCTATGCCTTCCGTGACCCGAACCTGCTCGAGGAGGCGCTCACGCATGCGAGCTCGGTGCGACCGGCGCGTGGCCCGCGCGGCGACCGGCGCCGCAGCTACCAGCGGCTCGAGTTCCTGGGCGACCGGGTTCTCGGCCTGATCGTCGCGCATCTGTTGCTCGAGCGCTTCCCCGACGATGCCGAGGGTGCTCTCACCCACCGGCATGTGGCCTTGGTGCGCAAGGAGAGCCTGGCGCAGGTGGCGCAGGAGCTTGGCCTTGGCCGCTGGCTGCGCGTGGCCGCCAGCGAGGTCGAGGCCAACGGGGCCATGCGCCCGGCGCTGCTCGCGGACAGCTGCGAGGCGCTGATCGGGGCGATCTATCTCGACGGTGGCCTCGAGCCGGCGCGGCGATTCGTGGCCCGGCACTGGCACGGGCTGATCGAGACCGTGCAATCGGCGCCGCGCGATGCCAAGATGGCCTTGCAGGAATGGGCCCAGGCCAGAGGCATGGAGCGCCCCGTCTACACCGTCGTCGCCACCGCAGGACCACCGCACGCCATGACATTCACGGTCGAGGTCACCCTCACGGGGCAGCCGGCGCTGACCGCTGCCGCCGCGACGAAGCGCGCGGCCGAGCAGACGGCGGCGGGGCTGATGCTGCGGCACGTGACGGGCGGTTCGCGTGGCTGAGCCTGCGCCAACCCACGCCGGCTTCGTCGCGATCGTCGGCGCACCCAACGTCGGCAAGTCGACGCTGCTCAACCGCTTGGTCGGCAGCAAGGTGTCGATCGTCTCCTCGAAGGTGCAGACCACCCGCCGGCGGATCATCGGCATCACCATCCAGGACGGGTGCCAGGTGATGTTCGTCGACACCCCCGGCATCTTCGCCCCGTCGCGCCGGCTGGAATCCGCCATGGTGCGGGCCGCCTCCGCCGGCATTGCCGACGCCGACCTGGTCCTGCTGCTGCTGGACGTCAGGAAGGGCATCGACGCCAATGCGCGTCTGGCGCTGGCGCAACTCGAACGCGAGCGCCGGCGGGCCTTCCTGGTGATCAACAAGATCGACCAGGTCAGCCCCGACAAGGCGTTGCCGCTGATCCAGGCCGCGAACGCCGCCTACCCGTTCGACGAGACCTTCATCGTCTCGGCGCTCGATGGCGACGGCTGCACGGCGTTGATGTCGGCCGTCGTCCGGGCCATGCCGGAAGGGCCGTGGCTGTTTCCCGAGGACCAGCTTTCCGATCTCTCCGACCGGGCGCTGGCGGCCGAGATCACCCGGGAGCAGATCTTCCATCGGCTGCACCAGGAACTGCCCTACAGCATCACCGTCGAGACCGAGGGCTGGGCCGAGGCCCCGGACGGCAGCGAGGTGCGGATCGACCAGACGATCTATGCGCTGCGTTCGAGCCAGAAGCCCATCCTGATCGGCAAGAAGGGCCAGCAACTCAAGGCGATCGGTGCGGCGGCGCGGGCCGAACTCGAGCAGATCCTCGGCAAGCGCGTGCACCTGTTCCTGTTCGTCAAGATTCGCGAGAATTGGCTCGACGACCCCGAACGCTACCGCGAGATGGGGCTGGATTTCGAGCGCTGAGCCGGCCCGACCGCGCAACGCCTTGCGGGCGCGCCGCAGCTGCCGCATGCTGCAGCCGTGACGGTGTCCATCGGGACTTGAAAGGGAAGTCGGTGCGGGCCTGCCGCCCAAGTCCGACGCTGCCCCCGCAACTGTAAGCGGCGAGCCGAGATCCGACGCAGCCACTGGGTGGACGCGAGCCATCTGGGAAGGCGGATCGAGGCCGCGACCCGCGAGCCAGGAGACCTGCCGTCGCGCGAGCCAACCCGAGCAGCCGGGCGGGGTGCACCGGTGGAGGTCGTCGTGCCGTCAGACCGTTTCGATCCCGATCCCTTGGGGCTGATCAGCGCCTTTCTCGCTACCGGCGCCGACCGGCCCGGCGCCGCCGAGCCGGTGTTCCTGGCTTGGCTGGTCAGCCTCGATGCCGACCTCGATCCGGCCATCGCAGCCGCGGCGCTGCTTGCCGGTCGGCCGGCGGCCGGTATGCCGGGCCAGCGTCTGCTGGGCCTGCTGCACGACACCAGCCACTGGCCCAGAGCATCCGTCGCCGCCTTCACCGCGGCCCGGCCATCCGTGCGCGAGAACCGCCCATGACCACGAAGGTAGCCGCAACCATCGTCACCGGCTTTCTCGGCGCCGGCAAGACCAGCCTGATCCGGCATCTGCTCGAGCACAACGAGGGCCGCAGGCTCGCCCTGCTGATCAACGAGTTCGGCGACCTCGGCGTCGACCGTGGCATCCTCGCCGGCTGCGGGATCGAGGGCTGCCGCGAAGAGGACGTGATCGAGCTGGCCAACGGCTGCATCTGCTGCACCGTCGCCGACGATTTCCTGCCGGCGATGCAGGCGATCTTGGCGCGTGACCCGGCTCCCGATCACATCGTCGTCGAGACTTCCGGTTTGGCGCTGCCGAAGCCGCTGGTGCGTGCGTTCGCCTGGCCCGAGGTAAGGGCCAGGGTCACGGTCGACGGCGTGCTCGTCGTGGCCGACGCCGAAGCCGTGTTGGCCGGGCGCTTCGCCACCGATCCCGATGCCCTTGCGGCCCAGCGGGCGGCCGACCCCGCCTTGGCCCACGACGAGAGCCCGCTCGAGGAGCTGTTCGAGGAGCAGCTCGGCTGTGCCGACATGGTGCTGATCAACAAGGCCGACCGTATCGCTGCCGACGATCTTGCGCAGGTGGAGGCGCTGGTCAGGCCGCACATGCGCCCGGCGGTGCGGTTGCTGTGGACCAGCCACGGCCGCATCGATCCAGCGGTGGCGCTGGGAATGGGCATCGGGGCCGAGGACGATCTCGACAGCCGCCCGTCGCACCACGACGATGGCGAGGAGCACGGGCACGACGACTTCGAGAGCTTCGTCGTCGAGCTGCCGCCGGTCGACGATCCGGCCGCCGTCGAGGTCCGCCTGCGCGCCGCGGCCGGCCGCTTCGACATTCTGCGGGTCAAGGGTTTCCTCGCCGTCGCAGGCAAGCCGCTGCGCCACGTCGTGCAGGGTGTGGGCGAGCGGGTCGAGCGCTACTACGACCGTCCCTGGCGCCCGGACGAGGCGCCGAGGGGACGGCTGGTGGTGATCGGTCTGCGCGGCCTCGAGCAGGCTGCGATCCGATCGGCGCTGCAGGGCGAAGCCGCAGGGTGACCTGTCCCCGATCGGGTCTTTGCTCCGGCCGGGCGGCAGCCCGGCTTCTCGGCATACGAACGTTCCGCTGGGGCCATGATCGTCCGCTAGGCGGAGCTGCCAGGGTGGCCCCGCCAGCAGACGCTCAGACGGGCGCCAGGAAGGGCAGCCGCTCGCCGCGCCCCGGCAGCGGCTCGTCGCTGACGACGTACCAGCGATCGGCGGCGCCGGCGGCCTCGACCACGGCGGCCGAAGCCAGGATCGGGGTATCCCACCGCTTGGTCGCCTGCTCGAGCCGGGCGGCCACGTTGACGGCATCGCCGAGCACGGTCAGCTCGAGGCGGCTCGCGTCGCCGACGATTCCATAGAGGATCTCGCCACGGTGGATGCCGATCCCGATCCGCAGCGGCGGATCGAAGCGGCGCTTGGCGTTCCAGCGCCCGACGAGCTCGTCCAGCCGCCGGGCGCAGGCCAGCGCCCGCGCGGCGTCGTCGGGACGGACCTCGGGCACGCCGAACACGATCAGGGCGCCGTCGCCGATGAACTTGTCGACCACGCCGCCATGCGCCCGCGCCGCGGCCACGATCCGGCGGCGGAACGAGGTGATGAAGATCAGCAGGCGCTTGGGATCCAGGCGCTCGGCCAGCGCCGTCGAATCGCGCAGGTCGAGGAACAGGATGCTGGCGATCTGTCGCCGGCCCTCGCGCAGCCCGGCATCGCCCGCCGCCACCTGCGGGACCACCTCCTCCGGCAGGAAGCGTGCCAGCGCGGCGCGGCGCTCGGTGTCGCGGATCGCCGCCGCCGCCAGCAGGATCAGCAGCACGATCCCGCTGAGGATGCCCAGCTGCAGCCAGCGGCCGGCCCGTTCCATTGACGATTGCCGCATGGCCAGCAGACGCTCCTCCTCGGCGCGCATGGCCGCGATCACCGCCCGCGCCCGATCCATCACCGCCTTGCCGGTGCCGGCGCGGACCAGCGCCAGGGCCTGGCCGGCATCGCCCTGCTGCCGCTGCTCGACGGTCGTGCGCAACTCGGCAAGCTTTTCCGTGGCCAGCGCCGTCAGCTGGTCGGCAAGGGCAACTTGGTTCGGGTTGTCGGCAACCGTGTCGCGCAGGCTGGTCAGCTCTTGGTCGAGCGCTGCCACCGCTTCCCCATAAGGCTCGAGGTAGCCCTCGTCGCCGCTGAGCAGGTAGCCGCGCTGACCGGTCTCGGCATCCTGCAGACGGGACAGGACCGCGGCAACCCGGCCATCGACGGCCAGTGTGTGGCGGATGCTGGCATTGTCGGTCTGCTGGCGGGCGAGGAACCAGGTTGTGGCGCCCAGGACCAGGGCCAGCAGCAGGCAGCCCGCCACCAGCGGCTGGACGATGCCGCGGCGCCGTCGGCCGTTCACGGTGTCGCAGGGGCAAGGTCTGGTGCGGCGGCGCCGGTGTGCCGGGCGGTCTCGGGCATGACCAGCAGGTAGAGCAGGAAGCCCGCGCCGGCGATGGCCGCCAGGGTCAGGAACGCCGCCGAATAGCCGGCGCCGACGACGATGAAGCCCGCGATGCCGGTGGAGAGGGCGGCGCCGACGCCCTGGGCGGTGGCGATGGCGCCCTGGCTGACGTTGAACCGGCCGGTGCCCCGGGTCAGGTCCGCCACCACCAGCGGGAAGAGGGCGCCGAAGATGCCGGCGCCGACACCGTCCAGGAGCTGCACCCCGACCAGCCAGTACGGGTTGTCGGACAGCGGGTAGAGTACCCCGCGCAAGGCCAGAACGGCGAATGCCACGAGGAAGATCGGCTTGCGGCCCCACACTTCCGCCTTCGCGCCGACGAGCATCGCCACCGGCACCATCACCGCCTGCGCGGCCACGATGCAGACCGCCATCAGCGAGGTGCCGAGCTTCTCGTTGGCCAGCGCCAGCTTCTGGCCGACCAGCGGCAGCATGGCCGCGTTGGCGAAATGGAACGCCACGGCGCAGGCGGCGAAGATCAGCAGCGGCCGGCAGTGCAGCAGCACGCCGAGTCCCGAAGGCTGCTCCTTGCCGTCGTCGGCGCCATGGACGAGGCCACGTGCCCGGTCGTTGTCGATCGCATCCGCGGGAATGGCCAAGGTGGCGGCGATGCTGGCGACGGTGAGCCCGGCCATCAGCCAGAACACCACGATCGGGCCGAACTGGTAGGCGAGGCCCGCCGCCAGCAGCGCGGCCACCGCGTTGCCGGCATGGTTGAACGCTTCGTTGCGTCCGATCCGGCGGGCGAAATGGCGCGGGCCGACGATGCCCAGCGTGATCGCCGCCAATGCCGGCGCGAACACGGCTCCCGCAGCGCCGGTGACCGCCTGGGCGACGAGCACCGGCATGAACTGTGGAAACAGCGGCAGGGCCAGGGAGCCCATGGTGACGAGCACGGCGGCGGCGATGACCGCGCCTCGTTTGGCGGTGGTCCGGTCGATCCAGGCGCCGGCCGGCGTCTGCGAGAGGATGGTGACGATGCCGGCGACCGACGTGACCACGCCGATCGACGCGGCATCCCACTTCTGCACGGTCAGCAGATAAATGGCCAAATAGGGGCCGAGCCCGTCGCGCACGTCGGCCAAGAAGAAATTGAGCGCATCCAGTGCCCGCCCGGGCGCCTGCTCTGCGCCGTGCCCCGCCGCTGTTCCCCGCATCTTCACGCTCCGCGCCACGACGTGTTCGCCTTGCAGAGGAAGTGGTGGCCTGCATTTTCGTTCCACCCCTTGCGATGAAGTAACGATCGGCGTTCGGCCTCGGCCCGCGGCGGCGATTGCGCTGGTCGCCGGCGGTGCTTGCCGCTATCCCCGCCACATGGAATGGCAGGACGAAGGGTTGGTGCTGTCGGCCCGGCCGCACGGCGAGACGGATGCGATTTTGAGCGCGCTGACCTTCGGGCACGGCCGGCATCTGGGCTTGGTCAAGGGTGGCTGCGGACGGCGGGCGCGGCCGCTGCTGCAGCCGGGCAACCGGCTGGAGCTGGTCTGGAAGGCGCGGCTGAGCGAACATCTCGGGCACTACGTGCTCGAGCCATTGCAGGCTTTCGGCGGCCGGATGCTCGACGATCCGCTGCGGCTGGCCGCCGTGGCCAGCGCCGCCGCCCTGGTCGACGAGGGCCTGGCCGAGCGCGAGCCACACCCGCGTCTCTACGCCGGCCTCTTGAAGCTGCTCGAGGCGATGCTGGCCGACCCGCGCTGGCTGGAGACCTATGTTCGCTTCGAGCTTCTCCTGTTGCAGGAACTCGGCTTCGCGCTCGATTTCGGGCGCTGTGCGGTCACCGGTGCCACGGACGAGCTGGCCTATGTCTCGCCGCGTACCGGCCGCGCCGTCAGCCGGGCGGCCGCCGGCGAGCTGGCATCGAGGCTGCTGCCACTACCACCGTTTCTCGTTGCCGATGTTCCTGCTATGTTCCCGGACATCGCGGCGGGTCTGCGGCTTTCCGGCCATTTTCTCGCCCGGCATCTGTTCGCTGCCGCCGATCGTCCCCTGCCTGCCGCCCGCGAGCGCCTGCTGGCGCTGCAGCGCGGCCCCGATGATGAGAGCCTGCCATGAGTCGTGCTGCCAACGCCAACGTCGCGCCGATCCAACCGGTGGCGTTGAAGGATGCGCTGGGCGAGCGCTACCTGGCCTACGCGCTGTCGACCATCACCGCGCGCTCGCTGCCGGACGTGCGCGACGGCCTGAAGCCGGTGCAGCGGCGCATCCTCTACGCGATGCTGGCCCTGCGGCTGGACCCGGCCGGCGGATTCAAGAAATGCGCCCGCGTCGTCGGCGACGTGATCGGCAAGTTCCACCCGCACGGCGACGTCGCGGTCTACGACGCGCTGGTGCGCATGGCGCAGGACTTCGCCCAGCGCTACCCGCTGGTCGACGGGCAGGGCAATTTCGGCAACATCGACGGCGATAACCCGGCCGCCATGCGCTACACCGAGAGCCGGCTCACCGCCGTGGCCATGGCGCTGCTCGAGGGCATCGACGAGGACGCGGTCGATTTTCGCCCCAATTACGACGGCAGCGACGACGAGCCGGTGGTGCTGCCGGCGGCGTTGCCGAATCTCCTGGCCAACGGCGCCTCGGGCATCGCCGTCGGCATGGCGACCAGCATCCCGCCGCACAATGCCGGCGAGCTGCTGACGGCACTGGCATGGATGGCCGGCCGTTCGGCCACGGCGCCCCGGCCTACGGTCGAGGAGCTGTTGAAGCACGTCCACGGTCCCGACCTGCCGACCGGCGGCCTGCTGGTCGAGCCGCAGTCCGGCATCGCCGATGCTTACCGGACCGGCCGCGGCAGCTTCCGGCTGCGCGCGCGCTGGGTGAAGGAGGAGCTGGCCTACGGCCAGTACCAGGTGGTCGTCACCGAGATCCCCTACCAGGTGCAGAAGGGCCGCCTGATCGAGCGCATGGCCGAGCTGCTGGCGCAGAAGAAGCTGCCGCTCCTGGGCGATCTGCGCGACGAATCCACCGAGGCCGTGCGGCTGGTGTTGATTCCGAAAAGCCGTGGGATCTCGGCCGAGCTGCTGATGGAGCAGCTGTTCCGCACCACCGATCTCGAGGTGCGCCTGCCGCTCAACATGAACGTGCTGGACGCGCAGGGCATCCCGCGCGTGATGAGCTTGGCCGAGGTGCTGGAAGCCTATCTCGCCCACCGCATGGTGGTGCTGATCCGCCGCTCGCGGCATCGGCTGGCCAAGGTGCTCGACCGGCTCGAGGTGCTGGAGGGTTACCTCAAGGCCTTCCTCGACCTGGACGAGGTGATCCGGATCATCCGTGAGGAGGACGAACCGAAGCCGGCGCTGATGGCACGGTTCGAGCTGACCGATCGGCAGGCCGAGGCGATCTTGAACCTGCGGTTGCGCAATCTGCGCCGGCTCGAGGAGATGGAACTCCGCGGCGAGCGGGAGCGGCTGGTGCGCGAGCGCGAAGGTCTGGAGGCGCTGCTGGCCGACGAGGGCCTGCGCCGGACCCGGTTGAAGGAGCAGTTCCTCGCCGCCCGAAAGCAGTTCGGCGGCGGGGCATTGGGCAAGCGACGGACCGATCTCGCCGATGCGCCGGCGATCGCCCCCGAGTTGCTCGAGGAGCCGGTCGAACGCTTCCCGGTGACCGTGATCTGCTCGCGCCTGGGCTGGATTCGTGTCGCTCGCGGCGCCATCGAGAACCCGGGCGAGGTCAAGTACAAGGAGGGCGACGGCGAGCGGTTCCTCGTGCCGGCGCAAAGCAGCGACCGACTGCTGGTGATCGCCGGGGATGGGCGCGTCTACACGCTCGCGATCGACAAGCTGCCCAGTGGTCGTGGCCACGGTGAGCCGCTGTCGCTGATGGTCGATCTCGACAAGGGCGTGGGGATTCTCGACGTGCGCGTATGCCGTCCCGACGGCCGGCTGGTGTTCGCGACCCGCAAGGGCTTCGGCTTCGTCGCCGAGGAGAAGGAGATCGAGGCGCAGACGCGGGCCGGTCGTCAGGTCGTCAATCTGGGCGAGGGCGATGCGCTCGTGACGGCCGTGCCGGCGTCGGGTGACCTGCTGGCGGTGAGTGGCACCAACCGCAAGCTGCTGATCTTTCCGCTGGCCGAGCTTCCGGTGCAGGCGCGTGGCAAAGGCGTGACGCTGATGCGGCTCAAGGACGCCGATCTCGCCGACGTCAAGACGCTGGAAACGGCCCAGGGCCTGACCTGGAATGCTGGCGGCAAGGAGCGGCGGGTGTCGGATCTGACCCCGTGGCGGGGCGCGCGCGCCGGGAGCGGGCGCATGGCCCCGCCGGGCTTTCCCAAGACGCACCGCTTCGGCTGAAGCGTGCGGCCGAGCGCGATCGCGCTTGAAGATTGTTATAGGTTAAATTAATCTACCTATAGTTATAAATGACATGTCGCCGTACGAGTCCCTCATCCAACGTCACTGCGGGTTCTCGCGCACGAAGTGCTCAGCCAAGCTCGTACGGCGACGGCTCCCGTCGCGTGACCACCGCCGTTCAGCGCATCCGGCGTAGCGTCGCCGCGCCGATCGACGCCAGCGCCCTGGCATCCTCGCCCTGTGGCAGCAGAATTTCGGCTGCCGTGAAGCCGAAGCGGCGCCGATAGGCATGGACGATCACCGCCACGGCGGTGATCTGCGCCAGCGCATAGGCGAGGCCGGCGCCCGCCAGACCCAGAGCAGGGGTCAGCAGGTAGAACGCCACGGCCGCGACGGCACTGCCCAGGCCGAATGCGCCGATGCCCCAGCGGGCCAGTCCCTGTGCGGAGAGGCAGGGGTAAAGCATGGTCGTGAACGAGTTGGCGAGCGCCCCCAGCATCACGAGCTGGAAGGCGTGCGGGGCTGCGGCGTAGTCGGGGCCCAGGCTCACCGTCAGCAAAGGACGGGCGGCGAGCATCGCCACCACCGCCACCAGCGCCATCAGCGCCGTGACCAGCCGGGCGATGCGGATCGCATCGAGGGCCGAGCTTCGGATGTCGGTGGCCCGCACGCCGTGGCTGAAGATGACGATGCCGATCGCGGTGGCGACCTCGACCAGGATCTCGCCCAGGCGCTGCGAGCCGAAATAGATGCCCAGCGCATCCTCGCCGAGCTGCCAGCTCACGATCCAGAACCCGATCCGGCCGAGCAGGATGAGCAGCAGCATGGCGACCCACAATTCGCCGCCATAGCGCAGCATCCGCTCGACGAGCGGCCGCTGGAACAGCAGGCCGGGCCTGATCCCGTCCCTGATCTGCAGCAGAAGGTAGGCCGACGCCAGCACGTGTGCCGCCAGCAGCACCCAGATGGCGCTGGCCACGTCGAGCCGGCCGACCAGCCACAGCGCCACCGTCCCGCCCAGCATCACCGCCCGCGAGATCAGCTCGGAGCGGTTCAGATGGTTGAGATCGCCACGGCCGAGAAAGACGCCCTGGCCGACCCGCAGGCAGAGCATCGGCGCCACGTTGAGGGCCGCGACCAGCGCCAGCGCGCCGTAGCCCGCGACATAGCCGCCGGCGGCCAGCATCAGCCAGCAGACCAGCACGCCGATGCTGCCGAGCAGCAGCCACAGCGCCATGAGATGCGTGCTCACCGCGGCGTCTGTGTCGGGTTCCTGGCCGATCTGCCAGGCGCCGGACTGGCGCAGACCCAGGTCGAACGCGATCGCCAGCACGAGTGCCGTCGACATGACGTAGCCGTAGAACCCGAATTCGCCGACCCCGAGGCTGCGGGCGAGAACGAGGAACACGGCGAAGTTGGCCGCGCGCATGACCAGCCTGGTGAGCAGAACCCACAAGGAATCGAGCAGCATGCGCTGGTGCATGGCTGGGCGGTGGCCCTTTCCCTGGCCGCTGCCGGCCGCCGCTAGACGCCGACCCCCGAGTAGGCCTCGGCCAGAAGCCGGTTGGCGCCGGCGAGGTCGAGCGGCTCGGGATTGCCGCTGGCGGTCGGGTCGGCCACGGCCATGGCGGCCAAATCGTCGAAGCGGTCCGTCGGGATGCCCAGCGCCTGCAGCGTGTGCGGCACGCCGAGTTCGGCGCGCAGGTCCAGGATCCAGGTCAGGAAGCCGTCGAAGGTGCCGTCCAGCCCGAGCCACCTGGCCACGCGCTGGATCTTGGGCTCGATCATGTTGCGATTGAACACCAGCACGTAAGGCATCATGACCGCATTGGTCAGGCCGTGATGCGCGTCGTAAAGGGCGCCGATCGGGTGCGACAGGCTGTGAATGGCGCCGAGCCCCTTCTGGAACGCCACCGCGCCCATGGCCGATGCCGCCAGCATCCTCGCCCTGGCCTCGATGTCGCCGCCGCTGGCATAGGCGCGCGGCAACGCCTCCTTGATCAGCCGCATGCCCTCGATCGCGATGCCATCGGCCATCGGGTGCAGGGTCGGCACGCAATAGGCCTCGAGGCAATGCGCCAGCGCGTCCATGCCGGTCGCTGCCGTGAGTCCCGGCGGCAGGCTGACGGTGACCTCCGGATCGAGGATGGCCGTCCGCGGCATCATGCCGGGATGGAAGATGATCTTCTTGGTGCGGGTGATCTCGTCGGTGATCACGCCGGCGCGGCCGACCTCGCTGCCGGTGCCGGCCGTGGTCGGGATCGCCACCACCGGTGCTATGCCCTCGGGCCGCGCCCGCTGCCACCAGTCCCCGATGTCCTCGAAGTCCCACAAGGGACGGCTCTGGCCGGCCATGAACGCGATGACCTTGCCGGAATCGAGGGCGCTGCCGCCGCCCAGCGCCACCACGCCATCGTGGCTGCCGGCGTGGAACGCCCGCACGCCGGCCTCGATATTGGCCCCGGTCGGGTTGGAGCGGATATCCGTGAACAGGGCGGGCTCGAGCCCCGCGCCGCGCAGCACCTCCAGCAACGTCTCGGTCACCGGCAGCATCGCCAGCGGCGGATCGGTGACGACGAGCGGCCGGAGGATGCGTGCCTGCTGACAGGCTCGGGCGGCCTTCTGCAGCCCGCCGGCCCCAAACAGGATCGTGGTCGGGAAATTCCAGGTGGCGGAGAGCCGCAGAAAGTCTTGTATCATCATCATCGCGACGGGCCTTAGCGCGCGGGTCTGCGGTCCGCATAGCTCAGCTCTCGCGGCTGCGGAAGCCGCCGCAGCGACACGACCCGCCGCCGGCATCGCTGGATGCCGTGCTGGCCGACGGCCCATGTCAGTAAATATCAAGTAATCATTAGGTATGTCTTAACTAGAAACCTCGATCCATTAACTGAATGGAAATCATATCAGTGCCGCACGGCCGCGCCCCAAATTGCGGGAGACCTCATCCGTGCTGCTCGCCCAAGCCGACTTCGACGCGATCGACCTGACCATCGCTACCGTTCACCAGCAGCTCGAGGCCATGGGCCTGACCGTCGAGGTCGAGTCCGACTTCGGGGCCCTGCGCCGGTTCCTCGATGCTCAGGGCACGTTCGCCAATCCGACGTTCGACCCGGCGCACAGCCGCATGGACCTGCACGACTTCTGGCTGCGCGTGAACGACCGCCACGGCCGCGGCGTCGGCTGCAGCGCAGAGCGGATGTTCGAGGTGGTCGATTTCGTCGATCTGATGCGGACCGGGCGGCTGTGGTACGGCCAGGGTTTCCACGCCATCGGGCACGACGACGAGGTGCCGGTCAGCCAGCCGTCGCAGCACGTCGGCGGGCGGGTCAGCCATAGCGGCTCGACCTGGGTCCATCCGGCTTGGCGTGGCCAGCGGCTGGCCATGTACCTGACCTACCTGAGTCGGGCGCTCAGCTTCCAGTCCTTCGCCTGCGCGTTCAACACCGGCATCGTCCGACATGCCCTGTCGCTGACGCGGGTGCCGCGCGAGACCTATGGCTACGCGAACGTCGAGCTGGTCATCGACGACTATTTCCCGCCACTCGGCTGCCAGGATCAGATTTATCTCTGCTGGCTGTCGCGCGCCGAGTTCGTGGCCCACGCCGCCGTCTGGCCCAGCCTCGACATTCATCCGACAACGGTGCCGGTCGAGGCCATGGCGGCCTAGCGAACGGGCGGCGGCGGTCAGGCCAGGACCATCAACAGCAACATCGCCCCGGCGACGATCCAGGCCGCGGCCACCATGCCGAGGCCGTCGGAGACCGATGTGGTCGAAATCCAGTCGGGAGCACGCTCGGCCCCTCGGCGTATCGTCATGGCACGCTCGTCGCGTTGGTGGACGTGATGCCGCATCATCGCGCGGAGCCGACACCAAGGCTGTGACATCCGTCACAGTGACCGGGCCAGCGCGTCGCATGGTCAAGCCGGCCTCGGCGGCGGCTAATCCACGGCAAAGGCGACACTGCCTCGGGGAGCGCGTCGTCGATGCCGAAGGCGTTCGATTTTTCCAGCCCACCTTTCGATCGGCTGCGGCCGATGGAGGTGGAGCGCATCAACAACGTGGTCGACGTCGTGTTCTTCCGCGCCGGCCAGACCGTGCTCCGCGCCGGCACCCTGCCCGACCAGTTCTATGTCGTGATCAAGGGACTGATCGAGGAGCGCGCCGGCGACGAGGTCGTGACCGTGCACGAGAGCGGGGACGGCTTCGACAGCGACATCCTCGTGCACAAGGCCTCGCGCCACGACTTCGTCGTGCGCGAGGAGGCGATCTGCTACGCGCTGCCGATCGAGGATTTCCTCGACCTTACCGCCAACAACCCGGCCTTCGCCGCGTACTTCTTCCAGGACATCTCGCACAAGCTCGAAGCTCTCGGGCAGCGGCAGACCGGACCGCAGGCGCTCGGGGCCATGACCATGCGGGTGGCGCAGGCCGCGGTCCATCCACCCATGTTCGTCGAGCTGGACACGACGTTGCACGAAGCGGCCGTGCACATGGATCGCGAAGGCCAGCGCGCGCTCCTCGTCCGCGACGGCGATCGGATCGGCATCTTCACCGGCGTGGATCTCACCCGCGCCGCGGTGGCGCAGCGTCGACCGCTCGACACGCCGGTACGCGACCTCGTGCATTGGGGTGTGCACGGCATCGACGAGGACGGCTTCCTGTTCGAGGCGGCGCTGCTCATGGCCCGCAAACGGGTCCGCCACTTGGTGGTCCGCCGCGAGGGGGCGATCGTCGGCGTGCTGGACGCGGCCAACGTGCTGTCGTCGCTGGCCAACCAGGCCGATCCGATCGGGCGCATGATCGACCGGGCGCAGACGCCGGCCGAGATCGCCGAAGCCAGCGAGCGGATCGGGTTCCTGATCCGGCAGCTGCACGAGACCGGCACCAAGATCGGCTTCATCACCGAGCTGTCGACCGACCTGCACCGCCGCGCCACGGCCAAGCTGTTCCATGCCCTGGCGCCGGAGGGTCTCGCCGCGCACGGCTGCCTCGTCGTCATGGGCAGCGAGGGGCGGGGCGAGTATCTGGCCAAGACCGACCAGGACAACGGGATCATCCTGGCCGACGGCTATCTGCCCCCCGATTGGGACGGCTTTCGGCAGCGCTTCACCGCCGCGATGATCGCAGCCGGCTTTCCGGCCTGCCCCGGCGAGATCATGGTGCGCAACCCGGCCTGGTCGAAGCCGCTGCGGGCCTGGTGCGAGGACGTGCGAAGCTGGATCCTGACCGCCGACGAGCAGGCGCTCATGAACGTCGCCATCTTCTACGACGCGGCCGGGGTGGCCGGTGACGAGGCGCTGCTCGATCGGGCGAAGCAGTACCTGTTCGACCTGCTCGCCGAACAGAGCGCGTTCCACGCCCGGTTCGCCCGGGCGATCGATCTGTTCGACACGCCGCTCGGCTTCTTCTCGACCTTCGTGACCGAAGGCGGCGCGCACAAGGACCAGCTCGACCTGAAGAAGGGCGGCATCTTCCCGCTGATGCACGGGGTCCGGGCGCTGGCGCTGGAGCGGCGGCTCGTCGAGACCAACACCGTGCAGCGGATTCGGCGCCTGCAGGACGCGGGCGCGCTCGATCGCAAGCTGGCGCTGGATCTGATCGAGGCGTTCAACTTCATGCTGTCGCTGCGGCTGTCGGCGCGGCTGGAGAAGATGCGGCTGCACCAGCCGCTCGACAATTTCGTCCGTCCGGACACGGTCAGCAAGCTCGAGCGCGACCTGCTCAAGGACTCCTTGCAGATCGTCAAGCGCTTCAAGGAAGTGGTCCGCCACCACTTCCATCTGGCCATGTTCTGAGCCGCGCCGTGCTCGACCGTCTCAAGCGCGCCTGGTGGCAGCGTCGGCTCAAGGACCCGGCCTTCGCTTTTCTCGGCGAAGGCTACGACGGCGACGAGCTGGTCAGCATCGACTTCGAGACCACCGGCCTCGACGTGCGCACCGATCAGCTCCTCTCGGTCGGGGCGATCAAGGTCAAGGGCGATGCCATCCTCACCAGCCAGCGGCTCGATTTCCTGATCAAGCCCAAGCAGCCGGTCTCGGAGCGGACGATCCTGATCCACCACATCCGGCCGGTCGACCTGGCGGGCGCGGTGCCGGTCGACGAGGCGATCCGGCGGGTGCTGGAGTTCGTCGGCCCGCGGCCGCTGCTCGGCTACTATCTCGAGTTCGACCTCGCCATGCTGGACCGGCACGTCCGGCCGCTGCTCGGCGTGCCGATGCCGAACCGCCGCATCGAGGTCTCGCGCCTCTACTACGACTGGCGCGCGGCGCAGGTGCCCCCCGGCGGCAACATCGACCTGCGCTTCGAGACCATCCGCCAGCGGCTC
This sequence comes from Geminicoccaceae bacterium, assembly GCA_039808865.1. Lineage (GTDB taxonomy): Bacteria > Pseudomonadota > Alphaproteobacteria > Geminicoccales > Geminicoccaceae > Benzoatithermus. The sequence goes on along the minus strand of JBDHTW010000030.1, from coordinate 13,779 downwards.
GACCTGCCGCGCCGCGCCGTGCACGATGCCTTCAACGATGCGCTGCTGACCGCGATGATGTACCTGCGGCTGAAAGGCGGCTGGAAGCCCAGGCCGCCGGGGTGACGGCGCCGTCGCATCCCTGACGCCTCGAACCATGGTGGCCGATGTCCATCACGCTCCACGCCGTCTCCGCCCGCCATCTGGGCGGTGGCCTCCTCGTCGCCGCCGCGATCGCGGCCGGGGTCGGGATGCTGGCCGAAGGTCTGTTGCCCGAGGAGCTGACCTGGGCCGTGATCTGGGACGCGTTCGTTCTCACCTTCGTCGGGCTGATGCTCTGGGTGACTCTGCGCTACGACTCCGCGCAGATGCCGAAGAAGGTCCGCCACCGCTCGCCCAGCGGCGGGCTGCTCGCCCTCATGGCGGTCGGTGCGGCCGGCTTTGGCATCTATGCGATCTTTCTGCTGCTGTCGGTCGGCGGCGACAGGATGAGCCGGACGCTGGTTCTGTACCTGACGGTCGGTGCCGCGACGACGGCGCTGTCGTGGATGCTCGTCCATCTGCTGTTCGCGTTGGAATATGCCCGCGTGTACTACGCGCCGACCGGCGCCGACCGGCAATTCCGTGGCGGTCTGGACTTTCCGGGCGGTGAGCAGCCGAACTATGTCGACTTCCTCTATTTCTCCTTCGTGATCGGGGTCGCCTGCCAGACCGCGGAGGTGGCGACCTTGTCGCGCGCCATGCGCAAGCTCGTGCTGGCACAAGGTCTGGTTGCCTTCGTCTTCAACACGGTGATCCTGGCGGCGACGATCAACGTCGCCGCCAGCGTGCTGGCGCCGGGCGGCAACTAGACGATCACGCGGTCCGGCTGTCGGCGCGGGCCGCGTGACCCCGGCCAAGCGGTCAAAGGAATCCGGCTGATGGAGCTGCTGCTACCGATTCTGCTCGCGATGGCGGCGGGTGTCAGCATCGTCGTGCAACAGGCGCTCAACGCCAATCTACGTGCCGCCCTGGCATCCGCGGCCTGGTCCGGCTTCGTGAGCTATTTCGTCGGGACGCTGTGCATGATCGTGTTGGCGGTCGCGTTGCGCGATCCGATTCCGACCGCGGCGATGGCGACGCGCTTGCCGGCCTGGGCCTGGAGCGCCGGCGTCTTCGGCGCGATCTACATCGCCCTGTCGATCCTGCTGCTGCCGAAGCTGGGGGCCGCCACCTTCGTCGCGTTGCTGATCGCCGGGCAGCTGCTCACCGCGTTGGCCTTCGACCATTTCGGCCTGCTCGGGCTCGCCCAGCGCTCCGCGGATCCGGTGCGGCTGCTCGGGGCGGCGCTCCTGATGGCCGGGGTGCTCCTGATCCGGCGCTGACGCGAGGTGGCGTGTGGCGAGGCTCCGTCCACTTCGCGTTTGACGTTGATCGTGACCGGGCGCCACCATGCCGGCACACGAACGAGGCTGGGGGTGAGCATGGCTGAGAGACGATCCTACCTGCCGCTATCGGGCATGGATTTGCCGCGCTTTGCCGGCATTCCGACGTTCATGCGGCTGCCGCACGTGCCGGTCGACGAGGCGGACGAGGTACAGATCGGGCTCATCGGGGTGCCCTGGGATGCCGGCACGACCAACCGGCCCGGGCCACGGCACGGGCCACGGCAGCTGCGCGACTACTCGACCATGATCCGGATGATCAACCAGGCCACCGGCCTGCGCCCGTTCAACACCGCCCGCTGCGCCGATCTCGGCGACTGCCCGGTCAATCCGGCCGACCTGCAGGACAGCCTGCAGCGGATCTCGGCCTTCTACGGCAAGGTGCGCGCGAAGCGCATCGTGCCGATGACCGCCGGCGGCGATCATCTGATCTCGCTGCCGATCCTGCGCGGTCTGGTCGGCCACGGCGCGCCGGTCGCGATGATCCATTTCGACGCGCATACCGACTTCTACGACACCTATTTCGGCGGCTTCCGCTTCACCCACGGAACGCCGTTCCGCCGGGCGGCGGAGGAGGGGCTGATCGACACCAGCCGGGTGGTGCAGATCGGCATCCGTGGTACCGCCTACGACGGCGAGGACGTCGAATGGGCGCGCGCCCACGGCGTGCGCATCGTGATGATCGAGGAGCTGATGGACCGTGGCCCGGAAGCCGTGATGGCCGAGGCGCGGGCGATCGTCGGCGACCAGCTCTGCTACGTCAGCTTCGACATCGACGGCATCGATCCCTCGCAGGCGCCGGGCACCGGCACGCCCGAGATCGGCGGCTTCTCGACCCATACCGCCCAGCGCATGGTGCGCCAGCTCGTGGGCCTGAACTTGATCGGGGCCGATCTGGTCGAGGTCAGCCCGCCGTTCGACCCGTCGGGAATGACGGCGTGGGTCGGCGTCAGCATCATGTTCGAGCTGCTGTGCGTGCTCGCCGATGCCGTGCGGCGGCGCGAGGCGGAAGAATAGACGGCCCCGGGTTGGCCGCGGCGGCACTGCATGCTAGCCTTCCGACTCCCCGCGCCTGACCGCGGGCAAGAGCTTGGGCCAACGATGCAGGAGAACGCCGATGATCGGACGCAACGGCTATCTCGATCGGATGACGGAACGGCTGGGGCAGCTCGAGAGCGAGCTCGCGGCGCTGTCGACGCGGCCGGTCGGCGAGGCGAACCACGACGAGGCGCTGCGTGACGCACGCGCCGGCATCGCCGCGGCCAGGGAGCGTCTGCAGACGTTGCGGCGGGCGGGAGCCGAGCTCACCGACGAGATGGCGCAGAGCTTCACGCAGAGCTTCGAGCGCCTGCAGGGAGAGGTCGGTCGCGTGCGCGGTGCGACAGGCGGACGGCCGCACGCCGCCTGACCGCCGGCATCGACCGGTCGGCAACGTTCCGTTGGGATTTCGCGTGTAGGAAAAGGGGCAGGACCATGCCGGGAGTGTCATGCGCGCGGCCCTGTTCCCGTTCCACCTGCTCGGTCTGGTGTTCGTGGCCACGCTGGGCGGCACGCCCGGCCGGGCCGAGAACGACGGCCCGTGCACCGTCGACGGCCTGGATCGGGTCGCCTGCATGGCCGGTCGGCTGTGTACCTGCCGCTTCGTCCGGGCCAGCGCCGCCACGGGCCTGCCGGAGGGGTTTCGCTGGGATTGCGGCATCCTGCGGCCGCGCTGTGGTGCCGAGGTGCCGGCGACGCTCGGGGCATGGCAGGGTCAGCTGCCGGAATCCTTGTCGCTCGACCAGTCGCGCACCATCGTCAATCAGGTGACGGGCAAGGGATATCCTGCGCCCCGTCATTGAGGGATACCGTGGCGCCCACACTCTCCGACCCGTTGCGGTGGCTGGGCATGCTCCTGTTGGTGCTGGTCGCCCTACCGAGCGCAGCCCAGCAAAGCGGCTCGATCAAGCCCAACGATGCCTACATGTGGCGCCAGCTGCGCAGCCTGGAGGGGCAGATGCGCACTTCCCCGGACAGTGCCGCGCTGCAGCTGCAGCGGACTCGCCGCGAGCTGCTGCAGCAGAGCCACGGCGGCGCCTTCACGCCCGAGCAGCTGCGGATCAATCGGGATCTGGACCGTATCGGCCGCGAGCTGCAGCAGGAGCGGACGCGGGCGGGGAACGTCCCGTCCCGGCCGGACACGCGCAGCGAACCCCTGCCGTCGAGCTACGCCACGCACCAGCCGCTGCCGAGCTTCCACCGTGCGGCCACCGTGGGCCGGCTGCTCGATCGGGCGGAGACCGCGTTGGCGCAGGGCGGCCGGGCCCAGGCGCAGTCCGACCTGAGCACGGCGCGCGACCTCATGGCCGGCGTGACCGCCGCCGACGTCGGTGGCGACAAGGAGCTGGCAGCGCTGCAGGCACGGATGGGGACGGTCCAGGCCCGACTCGCCGCGCCGGGCGGCTGAGCCGTCGGTCGATCTCGCCCGCTGAGGGGAGCATGCCATGACGTCGTCAGCTTCGGTCGGAATGGACGTGAAAGTGCCGGACGATCTGCGGCTCCGGGCGATGCAGCCGGCGGATTTGCCCGCCGTCCAGGCGATCTACGCGGTCGAGGTGCGGCAGGGCACCGCCTCGTTCGAACTCGAACCACCCGACGTCGCCGCGATCGCTGCCCGCTGGGCCAAGGTGAAGGCGTGTGGTCTGCCCTGGCTGGTGGTCGATACCGAGCATGGAGTCGGCGGCTATGCCTATGCCACGCCCTATCGCGAGCGTCCGGCCTACGCCGCGACGGTCGAGGATTCGGTCTATGTCGCCCCTTGGGCGCGTGGCCGCGGGCTCGGTCGGATGCTGCTGGCGGAGGTGATCGCGGCTGCAGGCTCGGCGGGGATGCGACAGATGGTAGCGGTCATCGGCGACTCCGCCAATCTCGGCTCGATCCGGCTGCACCGCCGCTGTGGCTTCGTCCATGTCGGCACCTTGCGCCATGTCGGGCGCAAGTTCGATCGCTGGCTCGACACCGTCCTCATGCAGCGGGAGCTCGTGGCAAGATGAGCCTGCGCGACCGCATTGCACGGGCGTGCGACCGGGCCGATGATGCCGGAATCATGGTGTGAGGGGAGGCGAGGCATGCGAGCAGCCGACGGCGGGGAAGCCGCCGAGCTGGCGAGGACGCTCACCGAACTTGCCGAGAAGAGCCAACGGGTAGCCCAGCGCTTCTTCGAAAATCAAGCCAAGGGGGACGGCTTCCAGATCCCCGATCCCGGCGTCGTGGCCGACGCCTTCGCCAAGCTGTCCCAGGCGCTGCTCGCCGATCCGGCCCGGCTGGTGCGGGCGCAGATCCAGCTTTGGCAGCAGATGGGCGAGCTCTGGCAGCACGAGCTGCGCAAGGCGGCCGGCCAGACCGAAGCGCCGCTGGTGACGCCCGACCAGTCCGACAAGCGGTTCAAGGACGAGGCCTGGAGCGAGCAGCTGGTGTTCGACTACGTCAAGCAGTCGTACCTGCTGGCCTCGCGGTGGATCCAGGGCGTGGTCGGCGACGTGGACGGTCTCGACCCGCAGACCAAGAACAAGGTCGAGTTCTACACCCGGCAATTCGTCGACGCGCTGGCGCCCTCGAACTTCGCGCTCACCAACCCGATCGTGCTGAAGCACGCCGCCGAGACCAACGGCGCGAGCCTGCTCAAGGGCCTGCAGCATCTGCTCAACGATCTCGAGCGCGGCAGCGGCGAGCTCAAGATCTCGATGACCCGGGAGGAGGCGTTCAAGGTCGGCGAGAACATCGCGGTCTCGCCGGGCAAGGTCGTCTTCCAGAACGAGCTGATGCAGCTGATCCAATATGCGCCGACGACGGCACAAGTGCGCAGGCGGCCGCTGCTCATCGTTCCGCCCTGGATCAACAAATTCTACATCCTCGACCTGAAGCCGAAGAACAGCTTCATCAAGTTCGCGGTCGACTGTGGCTACACCGTCTTCGTGATCTCCTGGGCCAATCCCGGCCGAGCATTGGCGCACAAGACCTTCGAGAACTACCTGGACGAGGGCCCGCTCGCCGCGTTGAGCGCGATCGAGCGGGCCACCGGCGAGCGGGAAGCCACCGTGATCGGCTATTGCCTCGGCGGCACGCTCACCGCCTGTCTGCTGGCGTGGATGGCCGCGACCGGCGACACACGGATCAAGGCGGCGACCTTCCTCACGACGATGACCGACTTCGCCGAGCCGGGCGAGCTGTCGGTGTTCATCGACGAAGCGCAGCTCGAGCTGATCGAGCGCCACATGCAGGAGAAGGGCTACCTCGAGGCGCGCCACATGCAGAAGGTGTTCAACCTGATGCGCGCGAACGACTTGATCTGGAGCTTCGTCGTCAACAACTACCTGCTCGGGCGGGAGCCGATCGCGTTCGATCTGCTGTACTGGAACGCAGACAGCACGCGCATGCCCCACATGATGCACCGGTTCTACCTGCGCAACATGTACCAGAGGAACCTGCTGGTGCAGCCCGGCGGGATCGCGCTCAAGGGCGTGCCCATCGACCTCGGCAGCATCAAGACCCCCTGCTACTTCCTCTCGACCAAGGAGGATCACATCGCGCCATGGGCATCGACCTATCGGGGCAGCCGGCACTTCGGTGGCCCGGTCCGCTTCGTGCTGGGTGGCTCGGGGCACATCGCCGGGGTGATCAACCCGCCCACGACGGCGAAGTACGGCTACTGGACCGGCAAGCAGCAGCCGCCTGATCCGGAGGCCTGGCTCGCCGGGGCGCAGCACAACGAGGGCTCATGGTGGCCCGACTGGGATGCTTGGCTGGCCAGGAAGAGCGGCCCCATGGTGGCCGCCCGCGATCCCGCCGCAGGCGGCTTGCCGGTGCTCGAGGATGCGCCCGGCAGCTATGTCAAAGTGCGGGCGAGTGAATGAACAATCGACAGGAAAGCGCGTTGATTATTTTTCGGCGAGTTGGAATAGCGGCATCAGCGTGCCGTCTGTGGAGTAGGCGAACCGAAAGCCGGAGCAGATGATGTCCTGGGACCTTTGGGTTGCAGGTCAGATCCGGCTCCAGCCGCAGAAGAGCACCCGATCGTTGCAGCGGCCCGAGCGGCCGGAGGCAGATCGAGTGCGGTGCGGGCTGGAGCCAGCGCCGGTTTGCGTCAGCCTAGCGTTTCCGCCCAACCGCCTCGGCTCCGCCGGCTCTGCCGGTGGAGCCTTCCTTTCGCGGTCGGGCGGTTGGCGCGCGCGCAATGGAAGCGGCAAGGATGCTTTGGTAAGGGTAGAGGCAGAGGCACCGCACTCCGCCATGTGCAACGACAGGACCAATTCATGATCGGCAGCAAATCCAAGGACAAGGGTGCCGATCGACTTACCGGCGAAATAACGCAGCACGTCGCGGCGTTGCGTCGTTATGCGCTGGTTCTGGTGGGCGATGCGCACGAGGCGGACGATCTCGTCCAAGAGGCCATTGCCCGGGTGCTGTCGCACATGCGATCCTGGCGCCCAGTTCGTGACCTGCGTGCCTATCTGTTCACGACGATGCACAATGTGTTCATCGATTCGACGCGCAAGCGACACAGCCGTACCGATCACGTACCGATCGAGGACGTGCTGGCCTCGCTTTCGACCCCGGCGACCCAGTCGCGCCGGATGGAGTTCAGGGATCTGCTGCAAGGGTTGGCAGCCTTGCCGGAACAGCAGCGCGAGGTCGTGCTGCTGGTAGGCCTCGAGGGAATGAGCTACCTCGAGGCTGCCAAAGTGTTGGATGTGCCGATCGGAACCGTTATGTCCCGTCTTTCACGTGGCCGGGAGGCTCTGCGTCAGCTCATGACGCATGGTGCCGTCGCACGGCTGCGTGTGGTCAAATAGCCATGTCTACGAGCGATCAAGTTCCTCTCGTGACCGATCATGACCTGCATGCGTTCGTCGACGGCGAGGTCGACGGCAGGCGCTATCGGCGGATCGTGGGGCATCTCGCCGCCGATTCGCAGGCCGCCGAGCGGGTCAATGGCTTCCTGCGCCAGCACGGTGAACTCGCCCTGCTGCGCGACCAGCTGGCGGACATCGATCCGCTCGGCGACGAGGTGACGGCCGAGCTGACCCGTGAGCTGGCCGGTGCCGTGCGTCAGCAGCGGCGCTTCCGCCTCGGCGCCACGGCCACGGGCTTGGCGGCCGCGGTCCTTGTCGGCGTGGTCAGCCTCTGGGGGCCGGATGCCAGCAAGATGGCCGAGCGGTTCTCCTGGTCGAACCATTTCGCGGATGCTGGACCGCAGGTCCTGTTCGGACGGGATCCGTTCAGCGGCGCAGCGCAGCTCACCGTCAGCGAGAGCAGCGAAGCGCCGCTCAAGCTCGACGAGCAGCTGGCGGCGTACTCGATCCGGCGGCCGGATCTGGCGGCGCACGGTCTCCGCTTCATCGGCGGCGACGCGCTGCAGGGCGGCGAGACGCCGTCGATCCGGCTGGTCTACGAAGACAAGGAATCGCGGCGGGTCTTCCTGTTCGTGGGTGCGGTCGGCAGCGAGGCCGACGTGGCGCTCACCCTGGTGCCCGAGGGGCACGTGTCGCTGAACTGGCGACGCGGCCCGCTGGTGTTCGCGCTGATCGGTCCCAAGGACAGCGAGCAGCTCCTCGAGGTCATGGCGGCCACCGGCGAGTTCCTGGCGCCGGCGGCACCGACCGTGGCGTCGATCCCGACCGGCAAGGGGGCAGCCGAAGCCACGGTCGTCACCGGCAAGGTCGCCAGCCCGCTGACCGCGGCGCCGAGCGAGGGCATCGAGCGGGTGACCAGCCCGACCACGATCGTCGATCCGTCGACCAGCCCGGTCCCGGTCACGCCCGTCGTCTCGACCAAGAACGTTCCGAAGCCTCTCTGACGGGAACAACGCCTCAGGATGCACCGGAGGGCTCGGCCAGCAGCTGGTCGAGCCCTTCGCGCATCCGATCGGCGATGTAGGGCGTGACCCTGTAAGCCCAGCCGTGGGTCTTCGCGGCCAGCGCCTGCACACGCGCCGCCGGTGAGTCCGCCGGTGCCGTCTCGCTGGCTGCCGGTGCCGTCGACGCTACCGCGAGTTCGATCCAGCTCTCCGCCGCGTCACCTTCGCCCAGCCGGGCCACGGTGACGTCGACGGCGAGGCCGTCGAAGGTCTCGAACCGGGCACGTGGCGCGTCGGCCGGCAGCGTGACCTCGGCCGCCGGCTTGACGTCCTCCAGGCTGAGGCCGGCCAGCGCACCGGCGAGCTGCTCGACCTTGCCGGCATCCAGCGTGCGGCCCTCGGGCAGCGCGGCATCGGTGGTGAAGGTGGTCGTCTTGGCGTCGGGCCGCTGCAGCACGATCGGGGTCCCGCCCGATGGCTGCAGCGTCACCCGCGCCACCTGCTCCATCGGAACGTCGATCACGTCCCGGTCCAGCAGGCTCAATGCGTCGGCCGGCAGCTCGAGCTCGCCCGCGGCCAGCCACGCCTGCTCCTCGCCGGCGCGGCGCACGTAGACGCCGCCACGGCCGCCACCGTAAAGGCCGGGCTTGGGCTTGCCGATGATCGCCGCGGCCAGCGGCTTGCCGTCGGCGCCGTCGAGCTCGATCCGGCGCGACTTGGCGCCCTCGCTGCCGGGCTCCTCGAGCTCGAGCCGCTTCAGGAGCTTGGGGTCGGCGGTCTTGGCCTCGACGAGCTGCAGGTTGGCCAGCCCCAGCACCAGCTCGCGCACCCGCTGTGGCTGGACCGGGTAGCCGCCCTTCTCGTCGAGCTTCCAGCCACCACCGCCGGCGCTTTCGACGGTCAAGGTGCCATCGGGCTCGGTCAGCTTGAGGGCATGGACGTCGTTGACCCGATCGAGAAGGCCGGGGAACAAGGGCTCGCTCGCCTGCACGCTGGCGACCGGCGTGTCGCGATCGACAATGGCCCAGGCTGCCAGTGCCAAGCTGACGGCGGTGGCACTGGCCAGGATCGTGAAGCTCTTGGGCGACATCCGCCGTATCCTTCCGCTCAGGCGTGGGCGTGATCGAAGCGGCGGCGGTAGCGGATCCGCCGAATCACCGCGACGACGATCGCCAGCACGGCGACCAGCAGTGGCACGGCCGCGATGTTGAAGAACCGGGTCCGGTCGCGCAGCTGCTCGATGTCCTGGCGCAGGGCCAGCTGGACGTCGCGCAGCTCCCGTCTGGTCTCGAGGAGCTGGCTGCGGAAACCCTCGATCTCCTTGCGCTGCGCCTCGCCGAGCAGGCTGATGTCCTCGGTCTCGGAGACCTTGAGCGAGCTGAGCTTGTCCTGCAGCTCGCCCAGGCGCTGCAGCAGCTCCTGCTCCTTGGCGCGGTAGGCGCTCTCGCTGGCGCGGCGGATCTCGGCCACGGTGGTGAACGGCCGTACGGTCACCTCGCGCCCGCGCAGGCCCATCAGGGCGTCGCTGCCGACGAGGTAGTCCAAGGCGTTGGCGACGAGGCTGGCGTTGTCGGCGAGCGGCACCGCGACGCTCTGGCCCATCATGCTCTGGCTGCTGAGCCAGTTGCGGTCGTCGAGCAGATCGGTGTCGGCGACGATGACGAGCTGCGCCGGCGCGGCGGATTCGGTCAGATGCGTGCCGGTGGCGGCGACGCCCTCGGGAGGCTTGTCGCCGAACGCCGACTTGATCGGGCCGGAGACATGGGCCGCCAGCACCAGCTCCTTGCCGCCGGGCTTGTAGTCGCGCAGCAGCGCCAGGGGATCGGGAAACATCCGGACCTTGTCGGCCTCGATCGCCATGGCATCGGGGCTCGAGCGCAGCAGCGGCACGAAGCTCGTGCTCGCGCCTGCATGCGCCGCGAGCGCGCCCGCCGTCGCGACGTTGATCCGGTTGAGCTCGGCCGTGATCACGTCGTCGGCGGCGAGATGGGAGCGGTCCAGGGACAGCCAGGGCAGGTAGTCGACGATCTGCTCGCGGCCGCGGCTCGGGTAGGAGACCTGCCGCGCCGCCTGCGGGTCGCCCACCACGGTGTCGGGCGTGTAGTCGACCCCCCAGGCCTGGAACAGCTTGGGCAGGTTCGACGCCGTGTCGCCGGGCATGCCGCCCTGCGACTGGCGGATGGCCTGGGCTTCCGAGTCCGGGTCGACGAACACCAGCGCCTTGCCGCCGCGCAGCACGAACTGGTCGATCGCGTAGAGCGTCTGATCGCTCAGGCCCTGCGGCTGCACCAGCATCAGGGCGGCGACGTCGTCGTCGATCTTGCCGATGTCGCCGCCGAGCACGCGGACATCGAAGAACTGGCGCAGCTCCTGCATCACCTGCCAGGGCTGGCCACGCATGGCCGGGTCGCCGTCGACCGGCAGCGAGCTCAGCAGGGCCACCACCGGCTTGTCCGGGTGGGCCAGGTTGTTGACCATCCGGGTCAGGTCGTACTCGAGGAACGGCTCCCGGTCGGGCGAGAGCACCGGCAGCACGTCGACATCGTCGGTGCTGTTGGTGCCGGCGATGCCGAGATAGCCGCTGCTGGCGCCGTTATCGAGCGGGATCGGGTCGAGCCCGAAGCCCACCGCCCGATCCTCCTCCGGCGAGAACGGCTCGGGATCGATGTACTCGACCGTGATGCGCCCGTGCGCGGCGTCGGCATAGGTGTGCAGCATGTCGTGCACGCGGTCGGCGTAGGAGCCGAGGAACGGGTTGCTGCTGCGCAGTGCCCTGGAGGCGTAGAGGCGCAGCGTGATCGGCTCCTTGACCTCGCCCAGCAGCTGCACGGTCCCGGGGGACAGGGTGAACTGACGGTTCTCGGTCAGGTCGAGCTGCCAGCCGCGCAGGGCCAGGCTGCCGAACGTGTTCAGGGCGACGAACAGGATGACCGCCAGGACGATGCCGGCGATGGTCAGCCGGCGCCGATCGATGTTGCGCATGGGACCGCTCCTCACGCCGCCTTCTTGAGATCGACCATGAGCGTGTTGACGACGAGGCAGATCACGATCAGCGAGCCGAAGAACAGCAGCGTCGAGCCGTCGATCACGCCCTTCATCAGCCGGCCGAAATGGGTGATGAAGCTGAACGAGGCCACGGTGTCGACCACCAGGGCCGGCGCCCAGGGCCGGAAGGCGGCGAGCACCAGGTCGACGCCGCTCATCAGGAACACGAAGCAGGCGACCGCGCCGAGCACGAACGCGATCACCTGGTTGTTGGTCCCGGCCGACGCGCAGGCCCCGATCGCGATGCACGACCCCGCCATCAGCCAGCTGCCCAGATAGGAGACCAGGATCACCCCATTGTCCGGATGGCCGAGCCAGTTGACGGTCAGCCAGAGCGGGAAGGTCAGCAGCAGGGCAATGCCGGCGAACAGCCAGGCGGCCAGGAATTTGCCGAGGACGGCGGCGAAGGTCGTCGTGGGCAGGGTCAGCAGCAGCTCGGCCGTGCCCGAGCGCCATTCCTCCGCCCACAGCCGCATCGCCAGGGCCGGGACCAGGAACAGGTACAGCCACGGATGGAAGATGAAGAACGGCTGCAGGTCGGCTTGGCCACGCTCGAAGAACCCGCCGATGAAGAAGGTGAACGCCCCGGCCAGAGCCAGAAAGATGACGATGAAGATGTAGGCCAGTGGCGTCGCGAAATAGCCGCGCAGCTCGCGCTTGAAGATCGTCCAGACGGCATGCATGCGTTGGGCTCGGCTGTTCAGTGGGTCGACATGGTCAAGTCGCGGAACACGTCGTCCATGCTGCCCTGCTCGACGACCAGCGAATCGACGGCAAGGCCATGGACGCGGATGAGCTCGCCCACCGGCCCTGCTACCTCCTGACCGGGCTCGGGCACGATCACGGCGTTGGCGACGCCGTTGACCAGTCCGTCGCTCTCCACCGCCCTTGCCTGCGGCAGGCCGGCGAGAAGCCGCTGCAGCGCTGGCCAGAGCTCGGCCGCCACGGTGAGCCGCACGGCACCGTGCCGCCGCGAGCGGCGCTTCAGCTCCTCGGGCGAGGAGTCGGCGACGACGCGACCCCGCGCGATGATCACCGCCCGGCTGCAGATCGCCTCGACCTCCTCAAGGATGTGGGTCGAGATCACGATCGCCTTGTCCGCCGCCATCTCGGCGATCAGCCGGCGGACGCCGTGCTTCTGGTTCGGGTCCAGACCGTCCGTCGGCTCGTCGAGGATCAGCACCGGCGGGTCGTGCATGATGGCCTGAGCCAGGCCGACCCGGCGCTTGAAGCCTTTGGACAGGGTCTCGATCGGGCGGTGCAGGACCTCCCCGAGGTCCGTGCGCCCGATCGCGGTCTCGATGGCGCTGCGGCCGGCGGCGCCGCGCAGGTGCCGCATCTCGGCGACGAAGCCCAGGAACGAGCGGACCGTCATGTCGCCGTAGAGCGGCGCGCCTTCGGGCAGGTAGCCGATGTGCCGCTTGGCCTCGATCGGCGCCTGGGAGACGTCGAAGCCCATCACCGTCGCCGTGCCGGAGGTCGGTGGCAGGTAGCCGGTGAGCATGCGCATCGTGGTCGACTTCCCGGCGCCGTTCGGTCCGAGAAAGCCCAGAACCTCGCCCCGGCTCACGGCGAAGCTGACGCCTTCCACCGCGTGCACCGGGCCGAAACGTTTGGCCAGCCGATCGAGCTGGATCATCGGTTCCATCGCTGGTGCAGCCTCCGAATACGGCCCTTGCATTCCCCCTGCCTGCCGACCGCGGTCGCCGGCGGCGGCGAATCTGCCCGACGGAGGCGGATATTGGAACCCGACCGGCCGATCAACCCCCGAGAACGTGAAACCACCGCCATCTTTGCTGGCGGTGGCGGCCGGTCAGGTGGCTTTGCCAACGACGATCAGGGTTTGGCCCCAGGTCACGATCTCGTCCCTGCCGTCCCGGTCCAGGTCGATCGCGAACGGGAACGGCGCCCAGACGTCGTAGCTGGTCGGTGGTGCCACCGGCTTGCTCTTGCTGCCGCGGAGCTTCCAGTACCAGGCGGTGTCCAGACGGAACTTGCCGCTCGTGGTCAGCACGCGCCCGTAGTGCACCAGCAGCTCGTCGGTGCCGAGGACGCCGTCCAGATTGGCGTTCTGGAAAGGCATGCTCGTCGGCACCTTGCTGCGCGGGTACTTGGCCAGCAGGCGACCCTGCCCGTTGAAGAACGCCACGGCCGAGTTCGGCTCCGAGCCTTTCTCGACGATGGCCACCGTGGGTGCCGGGCTCGCGGCGTCGAGCTGCGCGAGCGCCATCTGCTGGGGATTGCGCAGCACCGAGGTGCTGATGGACCAGATCGGCTGGCAGCCGCTCGTGACGTTGACCGCCTTGGCGCCGTCGGCACCGGTCAGCACCGCCTCGAGGCCCGGCCGGTTCGGCTCCAGATCGGCCACGCCGACGGCATCGGCATGGGTGCCGCCGAGGTCGACGGAGCAGAGGCGGTTGCCTTCGGGGTCGTAGAGATGGCGGCCGATGAAGATCGAGCCGGCATAGCCGTCGGCGTTGCCGTCGACCGGGTAGA
>JBDHTW010000029.1:0-42873 GCA_039808865.1 Geminicoccaceae bacterium | reverse complement strand
CGGCGGTGCAGCCGCGCGTGCCGGCCCGGGCCATGCCCGCGGCGCCGACGCCCGTCCGCGCGGTCGCGGCCTGCTCGACGGGGCCGCAGTTCATCCAGGTCGGTGCCTATGCCGAGACCGATCAGGTGCTGGCCGCGATGGCCAGCCTCGAGGGCCTGGGGCACGTGCAGGTCGAGCCCGCCTTCGCCGGCAACAAGGCCGTGGCGCGGGTACGCCTCGGACCGGTGAGCGATCCTCTGGCCGCGAACCGCCTGCTGGCGCAGGTGGCAGCGCTCGGTTACACGGATGCCTTTGTCACCCCCGCTCCCAGCAGAGGGGGCGTGGTGCTGGTGAGTTGCTGAGCACGGGGGCTCGGCCGACCGGACGAGGTGAGCAAATGATAGTGCGGCTGTTGCTGGCGCTGATTCTTCTCGGCGGCTGGGCCGCCGCTCCGACGCAGGCGTTCGAGACGTCGGCGCGCGCGGCGATCATCATCGACTATCGCACCGGGGCCGTCCTGTTCGAGAAGGACGCCGATGTGCGCCTGCCGCCGGCATCGATGAGCAAGCTGATGACCGCCTACATGGTCTTCGACCAGTTGCGCAGCGGCCGGATCAAGCTCGAGGACAAGATCACGGTCAGCGAGCGGGCCTGGAAGATGGGCGGCTCGCAGATGTTCTTGAAGGTCGGCGACCGCGTCGCGGTCGAGGATCTGATCCAGGGTATCATCGTGCAGTCGGGCAACGATGCCTGTGTCGCCATGGCCGAGGCGATCGCCGGCTCCGAGGCCGAGTTTGCGCGCGAAGCGACCGCGAAGGCGCGCGACATCGGTCTCACCAACAGCACCTTCGCCAACGCCACCGGCCTCGATGCGCCGGATCACCTGATGAGCGTGCGCGATCTGGGGCTGCTCACCCGCCACATCATCGCCGACTTTCCCGACTATTTCCGCTTCTACTCGGAGCGCGAGTTCACCTATGCCGGCATCACGCAGCCCAACCGCAACCCGCTGCTGCAGGCCGGCGTCCCCGGCGTCGACGGCATGAAGACCGGCTTCACCGATCAGTCGGGCTACGGCCTCGTCGCCACCGCCAAGCGGGACGACCGGCGCCTCATCGTCGTCCTGGCCGGCCTGACCTCGGCCGGGCAACGCAAGGTCGAGGGCGAGCGGGTGCTCGAGTACGGCTTTCGGGAGTTCCAGGAATACCGGCTGTTCCAGCCCGGCCAGAAGGTGGCCGAGGCCGACGTCTGGCTCGGTGCGGCACCCAAGGTGGCGCTGGTGACCCAGGACGAGGCGGCGCTGACGCTGACCCGCGAGGCGCGCAAGGGGCTGGTGGTCAAGGTGAGCTATGCCAGCCCGATTCCGGCTCCGGTGACGGCCGGCACGCCGGTCGGGCATCTCGAGATCGAGGCGCCCGGGGCAGCACCGCTCAGCCTGCCGCTGGTGGCCGCCGACGACGTACCGAAGGCGACGCTGCTCGGCCGGGCCACCGGTACGTTGAGCTATCTGCTCTGGGGTGCGACGGCATCCTGACCTCGCCCACCCTGCCGCGCGGCCGCTTCATCACCGTCGAGGGCGGCGAGGGAGCCGGCAAGAGCACCCAGTGCCGGCGCCTGGCGGACCGGCTGCGCGCGCACGGCATCGAGCTGCACGTGACCCGCGAGCCCGGCGGCACCGAGGGTGCCGAAGCCATCCGCGAGCTGATCGTGCACGGGCCGGCCGAGCGCTGGCGCCCGCTGGGCGAGCTCTGCCTGTTCCTGGCGGCGCGCGACGACCATCTGCACCGTGCGATCCTGCCCGCACTGGCAGGTGGCGCATGGGTGCTGTGCGACCGCTTCGCCGATTCCAGCCGCGTCTACCAGGGCCATGCCGGCGGCCTCGGGCTGGACCTCGTCGACCGGCTGCAGGCGCCGGTCCTGGCGGGCAACCTGCCGGACCTGACCCTGCTGCTCGATCTTCCGGTCGAGGTGGGCTTCGCCCGCTGTGCCGAGCGTGGCGCCCTGGCCCGGTTCGAGGCCAAAGGCCGCGCCTACCACGAGAAGGTGCGCGAGGGCTTTTTGGCGCTGGCCGCGGCCGAGCCCGAGCGTTTCGTCGTCGTCGAGGCCGCCGCGCCGGTGGATGCGGTTGCCGACAGCGTCTGGCGGGCGGTGGCCGGCCGGTTCGGCTTGGTCGAGCCATGAGCGAATTGCCGCCACCCCAGGCCAACCCGCATCTGTTCGGGCATGAACGGGCGGAGGCGGTGCTGCTGCGCGCGCTGGCCGGCGGCCGGCTGCCGCATGCCTGGCTGCTGCGCGGCCCACGCGGCGTCGGCAAGGCGACGCTCGCCTACCGCTTCGCCCGCCGTCTGCTCGCCGGCGACGACCATGCGCGGGCGGCGACCGATCCCGCCAATCCCGTGTTCCGCATGGTGGCGAACAAGGCGCATCCCGATCTGCGCGTGCTCGAGCGCACCTTGAACCCGAAGACCGGCAGGCTGGCCAAGGAGATCCTGGTCGATCAGGTCCGCCAGGCCGACGACGCCCTCTACGCCACCGCGGCCCGTGCCGGGCGCAAGGTGCTGATCGTCGATGCCGCCGACGAGCTCAATCTCTCC
Source organism: Geminicoccaceae bacterium (assembly GCA_039808865.1). Taxonomy (GTDB): domain Bacteria; phylum Pseudomonadota; class Alphaproteobacteria; order Geminicoccales; family Geminicoccaceae; genus Benzoatithermus. The sequence continues at coordinate 40,300 of JBDHTW010000029.1, read as the reverse complement.
GGCGCCAACGCGCTCCTGAAGCTGCTCGAGGAGCCGCCGGCGAGCGTCGTCATGCTGCTGGTCTGCCAGCGGCCGGGCCTGCTGCCGCCCACGATCCTGTCGCGTTGCGCGCAGCTGCCGCTGGCGCCGCTGCCCGAGATCGAGCTGCAGGCGGGTCTCGCGGCGCTGGTCCCGGCGCTGCCGGTGGAACGGCGGGCCGCGCTCGCCGAACTGGCCGAAGGTTCGCTCGGCCGCGCGCTCGAGCTCGATGCTGGCGCCTGGCTCGACCGCTATGCCGGGCTGCTGCCCGAGCTCGCTGCCGCGCGCAGGAGTTCCGCCGCTCGTCTGGCCTTGGCCGCGAAGCTGGTCCAGAGCGGGGATGCCCCGGGCTTCGCCGGTGCCGCCGAGCTGCTCGGCTTTGCGTTGCGCCGGCTGGCCTACCACCGCGCCGGCCGGCGGCTGGCCGAGCTGTTTGCCGGCGAGCGGCGCTGCCTCGACGAACTCGCCACCGGCCGCGGCCTTGATCACTGGGTTGGCTTGTGGGACAAGCTTGCCGCCCTGGCGGCGCGGGTCGACGCGGTCAATCTGGACCCGCTGCAGGCGCTGCTGCAGGTCGTGCAGGCGATCTGCGCGACCGATCCCGCGACCGAGCTCTCGATCGCCTGAGCCCATCTGGAGACCGGCATGACCGCGTCCGGCGCCTTCTACGTCACGACACCGATCTACTATGTCAACGACCAGCCGCACATCGGCCATGCCTACACCACGCTGGCCTGCGACGCGCTCGCCCGGTTCATGCGGCTCGACGGCCGGCAGGTGCGCTTCCTGACCGGCACCGACGAGCACGGCCAGAAGGTCGAGAAGGCGGCGGGCGATGCCGGAGTCGACCCGCAGACCTTCACCGACCGGGTTTCGCAGCGTTTCCGCGACCTCGCCGCGGCGATGCACTTCAGCCACGACGACTTCATCCGCACCACGGAGCCGCGCCACAAGGCGGCCGTGGCCGCGCTCTGGCAGCGGCTGGTCGACAGCGGCGACATCTACCTCGGCTCCTATGCCGGGTGGTACTCGGTACGCGACGAGGCGTTCTACACCGAGAGCGAGCTGGTCGACGGCAAGGCGCCGACCGGCGCCCCGGTCGAGTGGGTCGAGGAGCCGTCCTACTTCTTCCGCCTCTCGGCGTGGCAGGATCGCCTGCTCGCGTTCTACGACGCGAACCCGGGCTTCGTCCTGCCGGCCACGCGCATGAACGAGGTCAAGAGCTTCGTGAAGGGGGGGCTGCAGGACCTGTCCGTCTCGCGGACCACCTTCGCCTGGGGCATCCCGGTCCCGAACGACCCGGCGCACGTCGTCTATGTCTGGCTCGACGCGCTGACCAACTACATCTCGGCCCTGGGCTACCCCGACACCGAGGGGGGGCTCTACCGGACCTTCTGGCCCGCCGACTTCCACGTCGTCGGCAAGGACATCCTGCGCTTCCACACCGTCTATTGGCCGGCCTTCCTGATGAGCGCCGGCCTCCCGCCGCCAAGGCAGGTCTTCGCCCACGGCTGGTGGACGGTCGAAGGCCAGAAGATGTCGAAGTCCCTGGGCAACGTCGTCAGCCCGTTCGAGCTGATCGAGAAGTACGGCCTGGATCAGACCCGCTACTTCCTCCTGCGCGAGATCACCTTCGGCAACGACGGTGATTTCAGCCATGCGGCCATGGTCCGCCGCATCAACCACGACCTCGCCAACGACTACGGCAACCTTGCCCAGCGCGTGCTGTCGATGATCGCCAAGAACTGCGGCGGCAAGGTGCCCGAGCCCGGCCCGCTGACCGCCGAGGACGAGGCCCTGCTCGCGGCGGCGCACGGGCTGCTCGACCGCGTGCGCGGCTGCATGGCCGAGATCGCGGCGCACCGGGCGCTCGAGCTGATCTGGGAGGTCTGCGGCGACGGCAACCGCTACGTCGACGCCCAGGCGCCCTGGGCGCTGCGCAAGACCGATCCCGCGCGCATGGCGACCGTGCTCTGGGTCCTGGCCGAGACGGTCCGCCATCTGGCCGTGCTGACCCAGCCCTACATGCCGGATGCCTCGGCGAAGCTGCTCGACCTGCTGGCGGTGCCGGAGGCGGAGCGGGCGTTCGCCGCCCTCGGCCCGCAGGGGGCCACGCTGCGGCCGGGCACGGCGCTGCCGGCGCCGTCCGGCGTGTTCCCCCGCCATGTCGACACCGAGGCCGCATGATCGTCGACAGCCACTGCCACCTCGACTATCCGGGGCTCGCCGAGAACGAGGCAGAGGTGCTGGCGCGCGCCCGTGCCGCCGGGGTCGGGTGCATGGTGCACATCGCCGCCAAGCGCTCGGGCTGGCCCGTCGGCCTCGCCCTGGCCGAGCGGCGGCCGGAGGTGTTCTGCGCCGTCGGCATCCACCCGCACGAGGCCGGCAGCGAAGGCCTCGACGATCCGGGCCCGCTGCTCGAGCTGGCCGGGCATGCCAAGGTCGTGGCCATCGGCGAGAGCGGCCTCGACTATTTCTACGACCACGCGCCGCGCGACCGGCAGCTCGCCAGCTTCCGCACGCACGTCCGGGCGGCCCGGCAGACCGGCCTGCCACTGATCGTGCATACCCGCGACGCCGATGACGACACCATGGACCTGCTCGAGGCGGAGATGGCCGCCGGTGCGTTCACCGGCGTCATCCACTGCTACAGCTCGAGCCGCAGGCTCGCCGAGCGGGCGGTGGCGATCGGGCTCCATCTCGGCATCGGCGGCATCCTGACGTTCAAGCGCTCCGACGAGCTGCGCGCGACGGTGGCCGACATGCCGCTCGACCGGCTGATCCTCGAGACCGATGCGCCCTATCTGGCACCGGTTCCCTGCCGCGGCCGGACCAACGAGCCGGCCTACGTGGCCCACGTCGCCAAGGTGCTGGCCGCGGTGCGCGACCTGCCGCTGGCCGAGATCGAGCGCGCCACCACGGCCAATTTCGCCCGCCTGTTCACGAAGGTTGCCGCATGCGGGTGACGGTGCTGGGGTGCGGCACCTCGTCGGGCGTGCCGCAGATCGGCTGCGACTGCGCCGTGTGCCGCTCGTCCGACCCGCGCAACAAGCGGCTGCGCTGCTCGATCCTGATCGAGGCCAGGGGCCAGCGGATCCTGGTCGACACCGGTCCCGACCTGCGCGAGCAGTGCCTGCGCGCCGGCATCGGCGGCATCGACGCGCTGATCTATACCCACGCCCATGCCGACCACGTCCATGGCATCGACGACTTGCGCGCGATCAACAACCTGACGCTGGCGCCGATCCCGACCTATGCCGAGCCCGACGTGCTCGACCATATCCGCGACCGCTTCCCCTACGCCTTCGCCGGCGGCCGATCCGGCTTCGGCTACTGGCGGCCGGAGCTGACCGCGCATCCGGTCGAAGGGCCGTTCCGCATCGGCGAGGTCGAGATCGTGCCGTTCCCGCAGCGGCACGGTCGCGGCAAGACCTGGGGCCTGCGCGTCGGCCCGTTCGCCTACTCCACCGACACCGACGCCCTCGGCGAGGATGCCTTCGCCATCCTGCGGGGGATCGACGTCTGGATCGTCGATGCGCTGCGCGACCGGCCGCACCCGAGCCATGCCCATCTCGAGCTGACGCTCGGCTGGATCGACCGGCTGGGCCCGTCCCGCGCTTTTCTCACCCATATGAACCATGAGGTCGACTACGCCGACTGGGCGAGCCGGCTGCCGGCGGGCGTGCTGCCGGCGCATGACGGGCTGGTGATCGAGATCGAGGACTGAGGGCGGGACGCGCGATGGAGGGCCGCACCAGGTCTCGACGCGCCGCCGGGAGGGCATCTTGCAGCTGGATCGCAACGGCTACTACGACCTGCCGCCCGGCAAGATCGCCTCCGTGGTGACCTATCTCGAGATGACGGAGCCGCCCGCACCACGGCCGCTGCCCGATGCTCCCGAGCTCGGCCTGCGCCGGGTCGAGCAGCCGGATCTCGGCTGGTACCGTGACCTGTTCCGGCGGATCGGCACCGACTGGCTGTGGTTCGGCCGGCTGGTGATGCCCGACGCCGAGGTGCAGGCGATCATCGGCCATCCGCTGGTCGAGGTCCACGCCTTGACGAGGCATGGCATCGATGCCGGCCTGCTCGAGCTGGATCGTCGCGCCTCGCCGGACATCGAGCTCGCCTATTTCGGTATCGTGCCCGAGCTGATCGGTGCCGGCGCCGGTCGCTGGCTGATGCGGCAGGCGCTCGAGCGGGCCTGGGCGTACCGACCACGTCGCTTCTGGGTCCACACCTGCACGCTCGATCACCCCGGCGCCTTGCCGTTCTACATCCGCTCGGGCTTCCGCCCCTATGCGCGCGCGGTCGAGGTCGCCGACGATCCACGGCTCATCGGGCTCGCGCCGCGGGCTTCGGCCACCTGGTTGCCGCTCATCGGTTGACCGGACCGGTGGTGCCGGCAACGCATCGTCCATGCTCGGCCGCTACGGCAGGGAGGCGACGATGCATGTGGTGTGTGGGCAGCTCGGCGTGGACGGCGCCCGACCAACGGTTTCCAAGACAGGCAGCATACCGCCCTTAACGGCGGCTGCCCGCGCCGACCCGTCAAGTCGCGATCGGGGTGTCGGGCTGCGCGCCCCATTCGGCCCAGGAACCGTCGTAGAGGGCGGCATTGTGCACGCCGAGCTTGAACAGGGCGAGATTGATCAGCGCCGCCGAGACGCCCGAGCCGCAGGTCGTGACCACGGGCCTGGCGAGATCGAGCCCGGCCGCCGCGAACAGCCGGCGCAGCTCCGGCTCGGACTTGAGCCTGCCGTCCGCCGCGACGAGCTGGGCGTAGTGCAGGTTCGAAGCGCCCGGGATGTGGCCCGAGCGCAGGCCGGCACGCGGCTCGGGCTCCTGGGCGTGGAACCGGCCGGGCGAGCGTGCATCGATCACCTGCTCGCGCCGCGTCGTCAGGTTGGCGCGCATCTGGTCGAGCTCGCGGTAGATCAGGTTGTTCTGCCGCACGGTGATGTCGCGCGGCTGGCGCACCTGCGGGGCATCGGCGACCGGCCGTCCCTCGGCCAGCCAGCGGCCGAGGCCACCGTCCAGCACCATGACGTCGGCGTGTCCCATGAAGCGGAACATCCACCACACCCGCGCCGAGGCGAAGAACTGGTTGTTGTCGTAGATGACGATCCGCATCCCGTCGCCGAGGCCGAGCTTGCGCACGCGCGCGCCGAACGCGGCCGGCGATGGCACCATGTGCGGGTGCAGCCCGCGCGGCTCGCAGACCTCGTCCAGATCGAAGAAGGCCGCGCGCGGGATGTGGCAGCCCTCGTACTCGGCCCGCGCGTTGCGATCGACGGTCGGCAGGAACCAGGTCGCGTCGATGACGCGCACGTCCGGGGTGTCGAGGTGCGATTGCAGCCAGTCGGTGCTGACAAGGGCTTCGGGCATGGTCGCTCGCGTAATCGGGGAAGGGGATCTCGTCAGGCCAGCCAGGCCGGAACCGGCAGATCTTTCTCGCGCAGGAAGTCGGGGTTGAAGAGTTTGCTCTGGTAGCGGGTGCCGTAGTCGCACAGCACGGTCACGATCGTGTGTCCCGGACCCATCGCCTTGGCGACCCGGACCGCGCCCGCGATGTTGATCGCCGAGGAGCTGCCGAGCACCAGACCCTCCTCGACGACGAGGTCGAAGATGTAGGGCAGCGCCTCCTGGTCGGTGATCTGCACGGCGTCGTCGACCGGCGCGCCTTCGAGGTTGGCCGTGATCCGGCCCTGGCCGATGCCTTCGGTGATCGACGAGCCTTCGGCCTTCAGCTCGCCGTGCTTGTACCAGTTGAACAGCGCCGCACCCATCGGGTCGGCCAGCACGATCTCGATCTCGGGCCGCCGTTCCTTGAGGAACATGCCCACGCCCGCCAGCGTGCCGCCGCTGCCGACCGCGCAGGTGAAGGCATCGATCCTGCCCCCGGTCTGCTCCCAGATTTCCGGGCCGGTCGTACGGTAGTGGCCCAGGCGGTTGGCGACATTGTCGAACTGGTTGGCCCAGATCGCCCCGTTGGCCTCGGTCTTGGCCAGCTCCTCGGCCAGCCGACCGGAATATTTGACGTAGTTGTTCGGGTCCTTGTAGGGCACGGCCGGAACCAGGCGCAGATCGGCGCCGATCAGCCGCAGCATGTCCTTCTTTTCCTGGCTCTGCGTCTCCGGCATCACGATCACGGTACGGTAGCCACGCACGTTGCCGACCAGGGTGAGGCCGATCCCGGTATTGCCGGCGGTGCCCTCGACGATGACCCCGCCCGGGCGCAGCGTGCCTTTCTCCTCGGCGTCGGTGATGATGGCGACGGCCGCCCGGTCCTTGACGCTGCCGCCAGGGTTGAGGAACTCGCATTTGCCCAGGATCTCGCAGCCCGTCGCGTCCGACACGTGCTTCAGGCGCACCAGCGGCGTGTTGCCCACGAGGTCGATGAAATCCGCTCTGACAGTCATGCCTGGCCCGTGCCGCCGACGTTCGCTCCCTTGCAGGATGTAAAGAACGGGTCCCGGCTCGGCAAGCGCCCCGGGTTGGGCCCGCGGCCCGCAAGGACTACATCACGGCGATGAGCGAGACCGAACAAGCCGAGATCCTGGCCTTTCTCGAGCATGGCGCGTTGGGTCGAGGCGTCGAGCGTGTGGACACGCATGGCGCCATCGTGCTGCTCGCCGGCGAGCGCGCGTTCAAGCTCAAGCGGATGGTCCGCTTCAGTTTCATGGACTTCTCGACCCTGGAGCGTCGCGAGCGGGCGCTGCGTGCGGAGCTGGCGCTCAACCGTCGCACCGCGCCCATGCTCTACCGCCGGGTGCTGCCGGTGACCCGCGAGCCCGATGGCGCCCTGGCGCTGGACGGGCCGGGCCAGCCGGTCGAGTGGCTGCTGGAAATGTGCCGTTTCCCCGAGCCGGCGCAGCTCGATCATGTCGCCGCACGCGGCGAACTCTCGCCGCAGATCGTCGAGCGCTTGGCCGCGGCCGTGGCCGGGTTCCACGCCACGGCCGAGATCCGCCGCGACCGGGGAGGGCACGCGGCGATGCGGGCCGTCATCGACGGCAATGTCGGCGATCTCGCCGAGCTGACGCCCGGGATGTTGGATCCGGCACTGATCGAGCGGCTCAACGCTGCGACGGCCGCGCAGCTCGCGGCATGTGCCGCCCTGCTCGAGCAGCGGCGGCTGGCCGGACGGGTGCGCCACTGTCATGGCGATCTGCATCTGGCGAACATCGTTCTGCTCGACGGCAAGCCGGTTCTGTTCGACTGCCTGGAGTTCGACGAGGCGCTGGCCTGCACCGACGTCTATTACGATCTGGCTTTCCTGGTCATGGACCTGATCCATCGCGGCCTGCCGGATCTGGCGCGGCTGTTCTTGCAGGCCTATGGCGACCTCGAGGCGGACGATGCCGGTCAGGCCCTGCTGCCGCTGTTCATCGCGGTCCGGGCGACCATCCGGGCGAAGGTCGCCGGCTTCAACGCCCGGGTTCTGGAAGGGGAGGCCCGGGCGGAGAAGATTCGTTCGGCCAGGGCCTATCTCGAGCTGGCACTCAAGGCCCTCGAGCCGGTGCCGCCGCGCCTGCTCGTCGTCGGCGGCCGCTCGGGCACCGGCAAGTCCAGCGTGGCCGCCGCCCTGGCCGACCGGTTCGGGGCCATGCCCGGTGCCATCGTCCTGCGCACCGACGTGATCCGCAAGCGGCTGTTCGGCAAGGTGCCGACCGACCGCCTGCCGTCCGAGGCCTATGCGCCCCGGATCTCGGCACGGGTCTTCCTCACCGTGGCGGCCCGGGCACGTGCGCTCTTGCGCGCTGGCCGCAGCGTCATCGCCGACGGCGTCTACGGCGATGCGGCACAACGGATCCAGATCGAGGCCGTGGCCCGGCAGACTGGTGTTCCGTTCCGGGCCGTCTGGCTCGAGGCCACGCAGGCGACGCTCGAGCAGCGGGTCGCCGGGCGGACCGGGGATGCGTCGGATGCCGATGTCGCCGTGGTCCGGCAGCAGGCGGCCCGGCTCGCCGATGCCGCGGTGGCCTGGCCGCGGGTCGCTGCGGGAGGAAGCCTCGCCGACGTCGCCGCCGATGTCCGGCGGATCTGGGAGGGCTGAGCCATGTGCGGACGATTTGCGCTGTCGATCGTGGCGGCCCGGTTCCGGCTGGTGTTCGATTGCGATCCGCCCGAGGATTTCAGCGCCAGCTACAACATCACGCCCGACGTGCAGATCGTGGTCGTCCGGGCCAACGCCGCCGGTGTGCCCGAAGCCGGGTTCGCGCGCTGGGGCCTGCTCGGCGCGTGGATGAAGGAAGCCAACGATCCGGCCCGGCAGATCAACGCCCGCGCCGAGACGGCGGGCGAAAAGCCGATGTTCCGCGACTCGTTCAAGAAGGGACGCTGCCTGATTCCGGCTTTGGGCTTCTACGAGTGGCAGAAGGCCGGCTCGGGCCCGTCGCGGCCGTTCTTCGTGCGCCTCGCCAGCGGCGAGCCGTTCGCCTTTGCCGGGCTGTGGCGGCGGAACCGCCTTGCCGACGGCGAGCTTATCGACACCTGCGCCATCCTCACGATGCCGGCCTCGCCGCTGCTGCGGCCGATCCACCACCGGATGCCGGTCATCCTGCCGCGGTCCAGCCATGGGCTCTGGCTCGACCCTACGTTGCAGGATCCGGGGATGGTGCAGGCGCTGCTCACGCCGCGGCCGGACAGCGAGCTGGAACTGCACGAGGTGGGGCGGGCGGTGAACAACCCGCGCAACAACGGGGCGGAACTGATGGCGCCGGTGCCGGCGGGCCCGCCAGCGCAGCAGCGGCCGCCAGCGCAGGGCAGCCTGCTCTAGCCGTCAGCTCGTGCGGCGCGTCCGCTGGATGGCATACTCGGCGTCGCTCGCCGACAGCTCCCCGACCCAGGGATAGCGCGCACGCTCGGCATCCGTGTAGCCGAGATTGTGCGTGGTCGGGCTGCGCGGGATGTCGCGCGGGCTGTCGTACTCGGTGCCGAAGACCTTGTCCCACAAGCCCAAGGTGATGCCGAAATTGCCCTGCTCGCTGTGGAAGTGATGGGCCAGATGATGCTTCTTGATCTCGCGCAACCAACGATTGTTGGGCGTGAACGGCAGATGCTGCACGCAGTGGCAGAACTCGTAGCCGGTGAACAGCACGAGCGCCGTGGCCACGCCCGCGGCGGCGCCGGACGATCCGCCGACGAGCCAGCCGATCGGCACGCTCAGCAGGAAGATCGCCGGCAAGGTCGTGTAGAGCGCGCCGAACAGGACCGACAGATCGTGCGGATTCTGGTGGTGGTCGTAGTGGATCCGCTTCCAGACCTTGGCGGTGAACTCACTTTTGTAGAGCAGCCGGCCGTGCAGCACCCAGCGGTGCAGAGCGTACTCGGCCAGCGGGTAGAACAGGATCACGGCGACGATCGCGAAGACCGGCTCGCGCCAGCTAGGTGCGCTGGTCGCCGCAATGAAAGCAGCCAGTACGGCGAGCACCAGATAGACGATGACGGAGTAATGGGTGAAGAAGGCACCCAGCAGATCGTTCAGCGTCATCTTGTCGAGAAAGTACTTCCGGCCTTGCCACGGGCTCGTTCTCGCCAGCATTCCGCAGGTCCCAGGATTTAGGAGCAGTCTGCGGAAGATATAGGCGATCGCAGCGGACTCGGCCATGCCCTCCACGAGCGGCCGAGCGCCGCGGTGGCGTCGAGGTCACGCCCCGGTGTCGGATTCGGCCGAGATCGCATGGCCGCGATGCGCGCGAAAGTCCCATGGCGGCACGAACGAGCCGGCCCACAGGCCACGCCGCGCCCGACGCGCCGCAGCTTCCTCGCCGACATAGTCGAGGCCGTAGCGCCGGAAGGCCAGCGCCCAGCCGTTCTCCACCATCCAGCCGCCGAGATCCGTCGTGCCGACCGTGCAGCGGGCGACCCCACGACGATAGCGGTCGAGCGAGCGCCAGCGGCAGGTGACCGGCCGGGTGCCGATCAGGTCGGCCAGCGCGAAGGCGGCCCGACGGCCGCAAGGCCATGACCGCCCGTCATGCTCGCAGGTCTGCCGCGATTCCGGCGCATCGATGGCGGCCAGGCGCAGGCGTTGCCCGTGCAGCTCCAACGTATCGCCGTCGATCACCGAGACGCGGCCGGTGCTGCTCTGCTCCGGCTTGCGGCTACGCGCCTCCACGGCTTGGACAGGGAGAAAAACCACCCACGCGGCGAGCGCGATGGTCGCGGCCGAAAGGATTGAGGCGTTCTTGTTCATTATCGAGCAATAAACGCTGCTTCCCCAGCCAGGAAGAGCGTTGCGCGAAGCTCATGTGTCCTTGCCGGACGACGCCGAGCGAATTTTCAATTATTGGTTGAATTCATCGGGAGAGAAAGCCGTTGTCCGGTCAGGAGGCCGGGCACCGCACCATGTTCAGGCCCTGGATCTCGCCGGCAATGCCCTGCACCAGCTTGAAGCCGTTGTCGGTCACGTCGAACGCCAAGCCCTTGACGTTCAGCGCATGGTAGTCGCCGGGGAGCTCGTCCTGCAGGATTTGCGGCAGGGAGGCTTCGGTGGTCAGGATGTTCATCTCCAGGCGATCCTCGTCGATGCGCCAGAAGCCGACCGCCAGGGCCGCGCCGTTGTGCTCGGTCGCGAAGGTGCCGTCCTTGCGGAAGATCGTCTGCTCGTGCTCGGGCTTGGTGCAGTTCTCGACACCACCGGTCGTCCACTTCCCCGCGAGATAGTCCGCGGACAAGCTGGCCGCCTGGGCGCTGCCGCACAGCGTGGCCCAACCCAGGAACACCGCTCCGGCAATCCGACCCGTGCTGCTCATCCGCGCTCCTCCCGCCAGCCGTGCTGGTCCACTCCTTTGCCGCATGCTAACTTGACCCGCAAGGGCAAGCCGCGGCATGGCTGAGGCCACGGCGACGGGGTGCTCGTCGGATCATCGAGGGAGACCGCACGCATGCGTGTGAAGTTCGGCCTGCTCGCGCTCGGAGCCATGGGGCTCGTCCTCGGCTGCGGCACGGCGCAGGCGCACCACAACGACTGGGCAGCTCCCCTGGTGGGCGGTGCGCTCGGCGGCTATGCGCTGGGCTCGATCGTGTCCGACGAGAACCACAAGGCCGCGAGCAGCACGACCTATGTCGAGGAGCCGGCACCGGTCTACTACACCCCGGCCCCGCCGCCGCCGGTCTACACGGCGCCGCTTCCCAGCACCGCCACGGTCGAGGCCCGGCTCAAGCAGCTCGATGCGCTGGCCGCCGGCGGCTACATCACGCCGCAGGAATACCAGCAGCGCCGCAACCAGATCCTCAACGGCGTCTGAGCGGCGCGGCGTTCAGCGCAGCTCCTTGATGGCGGCATCGAGGCCGGCCAGGGTCAATGGGAACATCCGGCCCTGGAACAGCCGCCGCACGATCTGGATCGACTGGTGGAACTCCCACCAGTTCTCCGGCTGGGGATTGAGCCAGACGGCCTTGCGCCAGGTGTCGCGCACGCGCGTCAGCCACGCGGCACCCGCCTCCTCGTTGAAATACTCGTTGGCGCCGCCGGGATGGGTCAGCTCGTACGGGCTCATCGTGGCGTCGCCGACGAACAGCACCTTGTAGTCGGCGCCGAACGTGTGCAGCAACTCGGTGGTCGGGATGCGCCGGTCGAACCGTCGACGATTGTCCTGCCAGACCCATTCGTAGACACAGTTGTGGAAATAGTAGAATTGCAGGTGCTTGAACTCGCTGCGTGCGGCCGAGAACAGCTCCTCGACCAGCTTGACGTGGTCGTCCATCGAGCCGCCGACGTCGAGGAACATCAGCACCTTGACCGCATTGTGCCGCTCCGGGCGCAGGTGCAGGTCGAGCAGCCCGGCATTGCGGGCCGTGCCATGGATCGTGGCCTCGAGATCCAGCTCCTCGGCGGCGCCCGTGCGGGCGAAATGGCGTAGCTTGCGCAGGGCCACCTTCAGGTTACGGGTGCCGACCTCGACATCGTCGGCGAGATTGCGGAACTGGCGCTGGTCCCAGACCTTGACCGCCCGCCGGTGCCGGCTGCGATCCTGGCCGATCCGCACGCCTTCGGGATTGTAGCCATAGGCGCCGAACGGCGAGGTGCCGGCGGTGCCGATCATCTTGTTGCCGCCCTGGTGCCGCTTCTCCTGCTCGGCGAGACGCTCCGCCAGCGTCTTCATCAGCTCCTCGAAGCCGCCCAGGCTCTTGATCTTGGCCTTTTCCTCGTCGCTGAGCAGGCGCTCCGCCTCCTTGCGCAGCCACGCATAGGGGATCTCGCCCAGCACCTCGGCCAAGCTCTGCACACCGTCGAAGAAATCGCGAAAGGCCAGGTCGAACCTGTCGTAGTGGGTCTCGTCCTTGACCAGGCACAGCCGGGCCAGCTGATGGAAATCCTCGAGCGAGCCGTGGACCAGACGGGCCTGCAGCGCCCCGAGCAAATCCAGGAGCTCGCGCAAGGTCACCGGCAGGCCATGGGCGCGCAGCTTGAGGAAGAAGTCGACCAGCACTCGAGGTCGTCCCTCCGTTGCAGAGACCCGGTCGTTCTGACGCCAGGGGCCGGCCCTAGCAAGCCCTGCGGGCGGGCGACGCGGCGAGACGTCGCCGCGCATCGAGCGCGGCCGCCGGCAAGCCGAGGCTGGCGATCGCCCCCAGGGCGAGGAGGCTGTACCAGGGATCCGGGATGCCGCCCAGCTGCATGTCGAGAAGCTTGAGCATGTAGATCAGCAGGACGTGGAACACGAACACCGGCAGGGAATGCCGGCCGAGCCTGCTGAACCAGGGATGGCCGAGAAGTCGATGCGCGTTCGTGCCGGCCACCTGCAGCCAGGGATGCCGGCTGTTCGGGGCCGCGGTGAGCAGCCAGGCGAGCAGGAAGGTCAGGGCCGCGAAGCTGCCGAGCCGCAGCAGGCCCAGTGCCTGCCGGTCCTCGAACGGGCGAAAGCGCGCCGCGAGCTCCGGATCGCCGGCGGTGAGATAGGGCAGGGCCAGCCGCAGCACGACGCTGAGCGCGAGCAGGCCCAGGACGAGCTGCAGGAACAGGCCATGCCGCGCCGCCAGCAGCCGGTCGGCGTCGATCTCGCCGCGCACCAGCAGGCCGCCCAGGATCAGCCCGGTCACGAACAGGATCTGCCACGCCAATGGGTTGAACGCGGCGCGGAGGGTCACATGTTGACCCGAGAGACGGATGCCCTCCTGCAGCCAAGCCGCCAACGGTGCGTCGAGCCCGAGCTGGACCATGAGCCACAACCCGATGCTGCCGGCCAGCACGAAGCCCGATTTGCCGTGCGCGACCAGATACACCGCGAGCGGGGCAGCCAGCAGGTAGAGAATGTACTGTGGCAGGATGTCGAGATAGGTCGGCTGGTAGAGGAGAGCCGCGGTCGCGCTGGCGTAGGCGTCACCTGCCACGAGCAGATGCTGCAGCCAGTCGCGCCAGGCGAACCAGCTTGCCGGCACCAGCCACACCAGCGTCATGACGGTGACCAGCAGACCCAGATGCCAGCCGTAGAGCTCAAGCGCACGGCCCCAGTAGCGGCGGGTCATCGGCGTGATGCCGTCGCGCCGGTACTGCTTGACCCCGACCAGACCAACCAGCAGTCCCGACAGGAAAATGAACGCCTGCGCGCTGTCGGCGAAGGTAAGCTGGTTGAAATGGGCATAGCCCAGGAGAAAGTCTCCATTGATATGGAGATGCGTCACCATCATGAAAACCAAGCACCAACCGCGGAGCCCGTCGAGTATACTGATGCGCCCCATTCCGTAATGCTCCCAACACACCGCCACAACCCTGGAACGGGATCGTCTTCAGGAAGTTCCCGCAAGAGGCATGCCAACCTTGAGCATCCGCATGATCCATATGCTTCTGCTCACGTCGATCCTGTCGCTAGCCGGACCGTCCACCGGTCACGCCGCGTTGCCCTGTGCGACCTCGAAGGCCGTCTGGGGCGGATTTCCGGCGCTCACGCGCACCACCGCGAAACTCGCGGCCGGATCGCCATTGCGCATCGTGGCGCTCGGCTCGTCCAGCACGGCGGGTGTCGGCGCCACGGCGCCTGACCGCACCTATCCGGCGCAGCTCGAACGGCTGCTCCGACACCGCTTTGCAGCCGAACGGATCGAGGTTGTCAACCGTGGCAAGGGTGGCGAGACCGTAGCGGCCAATCTCGCCCGCATCGAGCAAGACGTACTGCCGCTGCGGCCCGACCTGGTGATTTGGCAAGTCGGTACCAACGATGCGCTGATGGGAGTTCCACTGCCGACGATACGCGCCGGGCTGCAGGAGGGGATAACACGATTGCGTGCGACGGGGGCCGACGTCGTCCTGCTCGACCCGCAGCCCTTGAGCACCGCGGTGCAGGAGGCGGCGATCGAGCGGGTCGAAGCCCTGCTCGTCGACGTCGCCAACGCGACCAAGACCGTGCTGCTGCCGCGCCACCGCCTGATGGATTACTGGGTCGAGTCCGGGCAGTTCACCCCGGCCGGCCTGCTGGGGCCGGACGGGCTGCACATGACCGACGCCAGCTACCGGTGCCTGGCCGAGCGTATCGCCGACCTGTTTCCCGTTCCCTCGCCGTCTACCGCCCGCCCTGCCGCTGGGCGATGAAGGCCAGCCGCTCGAACAGCTGCGTGTCCTGCTCGTTCTTGAGCAGCGCCCCGAACAGTGGCGGGATCGCCTTTTTCAGCCGCTTTTCGCGCAGGACTTCGGGGCCAACGTCCTCGGCCATCAGCAGCTTCAGCCAGTCGAGCAGCTCGGAGGTCGAAGGTTTCTTCTTCAGACCCGGCAGGTCGCGCAGCTCGAAGAATGCCTCCAGCGCTTCGCGCACCAGCTCCTGGCGCAGGCCTGGATGATGGACCTCGACGATCCGCTGCATCGTCTCCCGGTCGGGAAAGCGGATATAGTGGAAGAAGCAGCGGCGCAGGAACGCGTCCGGCAGCTCCTTCTCGTTGTTCGAGGTGATCACGACCACCGGCCGGTGTCGTGCGGCTACGGTCTCGCCGGTCTCGTAGACCTGGAACTCCATCCGATCCAGTTCGAGCAAGAGATCGTTCGGGAACTCGATGTCGGCCTTGTCGATCTCGTCGATCAGCACGACGGCCCGGCGATCGGCCTCGAACGCCTGCCACAGCACGCCCTTGCGGATATAGTGGCGGATGTCCTGCACCCGCGGGTCGCCGAGCTGGCTGTCGCGCAAGCGCGAGACCGCGTCGTACTCGTACAGCCCCTGCTGCGCCTTGGTCGTCGACTTCACGTGCCAGCGGAAGAGCGGCATCGCCAGGGCGTCGGCCACCTCCTCGGCCAGCATGGTCTTGCCCGTGCCGGGCTCGCCCTTGACCAGGAGCGGCTTCTGCAGGGCAACGGCAGCCCGCACCGCCAGCTGCAGCTCGTCGGTCGCGATGTAACGGTCGGTGCCTTCGAACTGCATGGCGGCTCCGCATGGCAGGGACATGCACGGGCTATGTGGCCAAGCGGCGAGATCGGGCAAGCCCCTGCGGCCGAGCGGCCGCGTTCATCGGCGCAAATCGGGGTTGAGCGTGTAGATGGCGCCGGCTTCACCGGTGGCCAGCACGTGGCCCGCGACGGCCTTCTCGACATCGGCTTGGGTGAACGGCCCGCTCAGGCCGAGCGACGGGACGTCCAGCGCGTAGATCCGCACGACGTAGCGATGCGGCCGCAGGTCGTTCCAGGGCGGGCATGGCCCGTCGTAGCCGCCGTAAGGTCCGTCCCGGAAAAAGCCCGCATAGCCGTTCTGCCCACGGACCCCGTGCGGGGTGATCCCCAGCGGCTTGCCGCCCTGCGGCCGACCTTCGCCATCGGCACCGGCGGGCAGGGCGGTCGTCGTGGCCGGGATGTCGACCAGCACCCAATGGGTGAACGGCATCCGTTGGGCATCGACGGCAAGGTGCGTGCCGGCGCGGTTCAGGCTGGACAGATCCCGTGGCACGTCGGGATCGGTCATGACCAAGGCGTAGGCGCGGGTGCCTTGCGGACCGGGCGACCAGCGCACGCCCAGGCTGCGGTTGGCCCCGGGCGCGATCGTGGTTGCCGGATCCGGCCGGCAGAATCCGGCGGCATCGGGCAGGCTGCCATCCGCCTGCAGGTCGTCGAGCGTGACCGTGAGCGGCGCTGCCGCCGCGGCCGCGGTCAGGCCGGCCAAGCCGATGATCGTGACCGTCATCCGCCATGTTCGCGATCGCATCTCTTCTCTCCAGCGTGGTCGTGTGGAGAGAGGCTAGCTTCGCGGAAGGCCGGCACGCCGACCGCAACGCTCATGGCCGGTGCCGCAACGCTCAATCGGCCGATGGCGAGCGAATGCTGGCTGGTGCGCGGCCACGTTCGGCCCGGAAGCGTCGGGCGAAACGCGAGGGCGAGGCGTAGCCGGTCGCCAGCGCCACTTCGCGCACCGTCGTCGCCTCCTCGCGCAGCAGGGTCTCGGCGAGACTCATCCGCGCATCGGCGAGGACCCGCCGCAAGGCGGTGCCTTCGGCGGCCAGCCGACGGCGCAAGGTGGCGTTGCTGAGGCCGAGCTCGGCAGCGAGCGCATCGGCGGTCCAGCGCCGCTCCGGATCCCAGCTGACCAGGCGATGCACCGCCTCGCCGATCCTCTCGGCACCGGCATGGACCTCAAGCGGCAGCACGCCCTGACCGACCAGTGCCAGCAGGACCTCCATCGCCCGATGCTCGAGCATGGACCGTGGCAGATCCGGCAGCGCCAGACCCTCGGCGAAGTGTTGCACCGCACCGCCGAGAACGGCATCGAGCCGCACCCGGAGCCGTTGCGCGCGGGCCAGCGGCCGCCCGGCCCAATCCGGATGCGCGCGGTGCGCCCGCAGGATCAGCTCGGGCGGAAAATCCAGGCACAGCGCCCGGTACACGCCGCTGGCCGCGTCCGGATCGTTGACGACGTCGCCACGCCAGCCCGCGGGCAGGGCGATGGCGGCGCCGGCCGGGAAGCGGTGGCGGCGCCCCGCGGTGCACAGGTCCTTGGTACCCTCGAGCACCAGGACCAGGGCCGCGCGGCGGAGCTTGACCGCCGCCAGCCGCTCGCGATGGTGGGTGACGAACGCGCACAGCGCCGGCGCCGCATCGGGATCGGTCGTCGCGGCGGTGCGACCGTCGCGCTCGGCCAGGCGGCGCAGCAGCGCGACGATCCCGATCGGCCCGAGCGCGTCCGTCATGCCCGGCAGATCGTGCACGGCTCGATCAGCTCGCCTCCGGTCGCCGGTCGCCCGCCCCCTGCGCCAGCGAGGCCTCGAGAAACTTGTCCAGATCCCCGTCCAGCACGGCCGTGGGATTGCCGCTCTCGATCCCGGTGCGCAGATCTTTGACCATCTTGTAGGGGTGCAGGACGTAGTTGCGGATCTGCGAGCCGAAGGTGGTGTCCATCTTCTGTGCCTCGGCCGCGTCCGAGGCCGCGCGTCGCTTCGCCAGCTCCAGCTCGTAGAGCTTGGCGCGCAGCATATCCATGGCCTGGGCGCGGTTGCGGTGCTGCGAGCGGTCGTTCTGGCAGGCGGCGACGATGCCGGTCGGCAGATGGGTCAGGCGGACCGCCGAGTCGGTCCGGTTGACGTGCTGGCCGCCGGCGCCGGAGGCCCGGTAGGTGTCGACCTTGAGGTCCTTGTCCAGGATCTCGATCTCGATCTTGTCGTCGATCACCGGCGAGACCGTCACCGAGGCGAAGCTGGTGTGCCGCCTGGCATTGCTGTCGAACGGCGAGATGCGGACCAGCCGATGCACGCCGGATTCGGTCTTCAGCCAGCCATAGGCGTTCTCGCCCAGCAGCTTGATCGTGGCCGACTTGATACCGGCTTCCTCGCCCTCGCTTTCCTCGATCCACTCGATCTTGTAGCCGTGCTGCTCGCCCCAGCGCAGGTACATGCGCAAGAGCATCTGCGCCCAATCCTGGCTTTCCGTGCCGCCGGCGCCGGCGGCCACCTGCAGGTAGGCGTCGTTGTGGTCGGCCTCGCCCGACAGCATCGATTCGAGCTGCAGCCGGTCGACCTGCTCCTTCATCCGCTCCAGGTCACGCTGCACCTCGTCGAGGGCGGCCTCGTCGCTTTCCTCCTCGGCAAGCTCGGCCAAGGCCACGGCATCGGCCAGGGCCTGTTCCAGCGCACGCTGGCGGTCGACCGCCGTGGCGAGGCGGTTGCGCTCGCCCATGATCGCCTGGGCCTTCTCCGGATCCTCCCAGAGCTTGGGATCCTCGGAAAGCGCGCTCAGCTCATCGAGACGGGGTAGGGCCTCGTCCCAGTCAAAGATGCCTCCGCTGCAGCTCGAGACCTTCCTTGAGCAGTGAGGCGAGATTGGCGATCTCAGCGCGCATGACGAAGCCCTTTGCGGCAAAGCATGGAATGGGTCGGATAACTGGCGGTGAACCGCGTCTAGTAGATTCCGTTCGACGATGGCGGCACGACGCGCACCGACGGGCGCGGCCGGGCGAACGGATCCGCGTTCGGATCGTCGGCCTCCTGCTCGGCCGAGCGGCTCTGGCCGGGCTCGGTGCCGGGGATGAACGGCTCGGTGATCACGGCCGCATCATCGCTTCGGGCCAGACGGCCGGTCGCGGCGTCGACGCGCACCATATTCAATCCGGGAGGCGTACGGAAGGGCGTTGCCGGCTTGTCGGCGAGGGCCGCCTGCATGACCTCGATCCAGATCGGCAGCGCCAGCGATGCGCCGGTCTCCTTCTTGCCCATCGGCTGCGGCTGGTCGAAGCCCACGAACACCGCAACGACCAGATCGGGCGAGAAGCCGACGAACCACGTGTCCTTGCTGTCGTTGGTCGTGCCGGTCTTACCGGCCAGCGGCTTGCCGATCACCTGCGCCGCCTTGGCGGTGCCGCGCTCGACCACGCCCTCGAGCATGGCCACCATCTGGTAGGCGTTGCGCGGATCGACCACGGTGGCGCGGATGTCCGGCGGGATCGGCGGCGGCGTCCCGTCCCAGTTCGTCATCGTGCAGCCGTCGCAGCTGCGCGGGTCGCCCTGCACGATGGTCCGCCCGTGCCGGTCCTGGATGCGCTCGACCAGCACCGGCTTGATCTGCTTGCCACCGTTGACCAGCATCGCGTAGGCGGCCGCGAGTTCGATCGGCGTCACCTCGTTCGACCCGAGGGCCGCGGCGAGATTCGGCTTGAGGCCGGCGCCGATGCCCAGCCGGTCGGCCACGTCGATGATCTTCTCCATGCCGATCTGCTGCGCCAGACGGACCGAGATCAGGTTGCGCGACTTTTCCAGCCCGACCCGCAGGGTGATCAGCCCGAGATAATCGTCGGTGAAGTTCTCGGGCCGCCACTCCGGCAGCCCCGGCCCCTGATCGATGACGATGGGCGCATCCAGCACCTGGCTCGCCGGAGTCATGCCGGATTCGAGCGCCGCCAGATAGACGAACGGCTTGAAGGCGGAGCCCGGTTGGCGGCGCGCTTGCGTCGCCCGGTTGAACTGGCTCTGCCGGAAGCTGAAGCCGCCGCTCATGGCGAGGACGCGGCCGGTATGCGGATCGAGCGCCACCACGGCGCCATCGACCTCCGGCCGCTGCCGCAGCACCCAGCGCTGGCCGTCGCCCTTGCTCATCGGCTCCATGAAGACGAGGTCGCCCACCTGCGGCGGCTGGGCCTTGGACCAGGCCACGTCCTCGCTCGCCAGCGGCACGGTCCGGCCGTCGTCCAAGCCGATCTCGATGCGGCCGCCACGGCTGGACAGCACCACGCCGCGCCGCCAGTCGCCGAGCTCGAAGCCGGGGTCCCGGGCGGCGAGCTTGGCCGGCCACGCATCGCCGGCCGCCGCGAGGTCGAGCTGGCCCCAGGGGCCGCGCCAGCCACCGTGGCGGCGGTCGTAGGCCGCTAGACCGTGCCGCAGCGCCAGATCGGCCGTGGCCTGGAGATCCGGGGAAACGGTGACGCGGATCGACAGGCCGCCTTCGTAGAAGCCCTGCTCGCCGAGCTTGCCGACCAGCTGGCGCCGCACCTCTTCGAGGAAGAAGTCGGCCCGGGCGGTCTGCACCGCCGACTGCTTGCGCAGCGTTATCGGCTCGGCCCTGGCCGCCTTCGCCTCGTCCGGCGTGATATAGCCGTCCTCTTCCATCCGGCCGATCACGTAGTTGCGGCGTTGCAGGGCGGCGTCCGGATTCTGTGTCGGGTCGTAGCTGGACGGCGCCTTGGGCAGGCCCGCCAGCAGCGCGGCCTCGGCCACGGTCAGCTCGTCCAGCGACTTGTCGAAGTAGTTGAGCGCTGCCGCAGCGACGCCGTAGGAGCGATTGCCCAAGAAAATTTCGTTCAAGTACAGTTCAAGAATCCGTTCCTTGCTGAACGTGTTCTCGATGCGCAGCGCTAGGATCATTTCCTTGAGCTTGCGCTGGTAGGACAGCTCGTTGCCGACGAGGAAGTTCTTGGCGACCTGCTGGGTGATCGTCGACGCACCTTCCGGCCGGCGGTTGCTGTTCAGGCGCTCGAGATTGCTCATCATCGCGCGGGTGATGCCGACCACGTCGATGCCGGGGTGGTGGTAGAAATTCTTGTCCTCGGCGGCGATGAACGCCCGCTTGACCCGATCGGGAATCGCCTCGGCGGGAACGAAGACGCGGTTCTGCCGTGCATACTCGGCGAGCAACCTTCCGTCGCTGGCATGGATGCGCGTCGCCGTGGGGGCTTCGTAGGTCGCGAGCTGGCGGTGGTCGGGCAGCCCGTCGCTATAGTTGTGCACCACGTAGAGCAGCCCGGCTCCGCCGAGCACCACCAGCACGACCAAGCCCAGCACCAGAGCCGAGACGAAGCGGAAGAGGCGTTTCACTAGATTGTCCTCGGCTGGTCGGACGGGCGGCCCGCAGGCCGTCCTCACGACCTCGGTGTGGCGAAGTAGCGGTCCAGCGCCCGCACGATCGCTTGCCCGAGCTTGGCGCGGTAGTTGGGCTGCGCCAGGTTGCGGGCATCATCGGGATTCGACAGGTAGCCCAGCTCCAGCAGGACCGACGGGATATCCGGCGACTTCAGGACGGCAAAGCCGGCGAATCTCCGATTCCGCCGCAGCATCGGCGTCACCGTCGCCAGCTCCTCGGCCATGATGTCGGCGAACGTGATAGATTTATTGTTGGTGTCCCGCTGCGCAAGGTCGATCAGGATCGAGGCCACGACGACGTCGTGCTGCGACAGATCGGTGCCGGCGAGGATGTCGGCCTTGTTCTCCTGCGCGGCGTAACGGGCCGCCTCCTCGTCGGATGCCTTCTCGGACAGGGTGTAGATCGACGCGCCGCGCTGATCGGCCAAGCGCAGGCTGTCGGCATGGATCGAGATGAAGATGTTGCCGCCGAGTTCGCGGGCGATGGCGATCCGGTCGCGCAGGCGAATGAACTGGTCGCGGGTCCTGGTCAGCACGACGCGATACTTGCCGCTGCGCTCGATCAGCGTGCGCAGTTCCTTGGCCATCTCGAGCACGATGTCCTTCTCGTACTCGCCATTGACGGCGATGGCACCCGAATCCATGCCGCCATGCCCCGGATCGAGCACGATCACGGGCAAGGGAGGCGCTTCCGCGGCGGGTTTCGTGTCGGGCACGGGCACCGCGGGCGGCGCGGCCTTGACCGCCTCCTGGCGCGGCGCCGGCACCTTCGCATCCGGATCCGCCACGACGTCGACGACGAGGCGGTAGCTGGTGCTGTCGCGCGAGGGTGGCAGGACGATGGCGCCGACGATACGCACCGGTGCCGCCATGCCCACCGCCAATTGCGCCCGGTTCGGGCCGAGCGGCTCCCACCGGTGCGAGCGGGCCAAGCCCCGTAGCTTGCCTTCGGCGCCTGCCGGCACCTGCCACTGCGCGCCGTCGACCTCGATGCGCAGCTGCGTCGGATCGGGCTGCACGCTGGCATCGAAGGGCACGGAGCGGTCGACGTCGAGCACCACGCGCGTGCGCGGGCCGCTGGCGCCGAACCGCAGGCCGGAAATCGTCGCCGTGGCCCCGGTCTGGGCCAGCACGGGTGCCGCCATGCCGCAGAGCAGAAAAAAGACGATCGCGACGCACATCCATCCCGATGCGACGCGATGTGCCGGCCCCGTTCGGGTCGCGATCAGTTGGTGGCCCAAGGTCATGTGCACACGCAGAATACTCGATTGTGGACGGCTAAGACAGGTTCTATAGTCGCCCCCGTGATGATCCGGGCTTGGCGACAATCGAACGCGCGCAAGGGTGTGAAGCCCACACGTTCTGATAGGCCGGCTGACGATCCTCTCAACCTGAAGGTTATGAGCCACAGGCTGCATCCGTTGCCGACGCAGTGTTGCGACATGCGCGTCTCGAGCGGCGCACGCGCCTTCCGGTTCAATGACCGTCGTATCGCCGTCGATCTGGCGTTGTTCGCTTCCAGCGCAGTGTCGCGTCGCACGCACCGGATCGTCCCTACATCGAGCCACCATTGCCGGACGTCCCTGTCGCGGCTGGCACGGGGGCTACCGGAGTTTCTTGTCCATGGTCAAACGTATGCTGATCGACGCCACCCACCCGGAGGAGACCCGGGCGGTTGTGGTCGATGACCGTTTTCTCGTCGATTTCGATTTCGAGACCTCGACCAAGCTTCAGCTCAAGGGCAACATCTACCTCGCCAAGGTGGCACGGGTCGAGCCCTCGCTGCAGGCAGCCTTCGTCGAGTATGGCGGCAACCGTCACGGCTTCCTCGCGTTCAGCGAGATCCACCCGGACTATTTCCAGGTGCCGCAGGCGGATCGGGCGCTGCTCGAGGATCTGGAACGCGAGACGGCGACCAAGCCCGCGCCGGCCGAGAACGATGCGGACAGCGCCGGCGACGTGGCCCCGGCCGAGACCATCACCACCGATCCCGAGGAAGAGACCGCGGAGGTCATGGCCGACCAGGCCCGCCGCCGCGCGCGCCTGCTGCGCAGCTACAAGATCCAGGAGGTGATCAAGCGCCGGCAGATCATGCTGGTGCAGGTCGTCAAGGAGGAGCGCGGCAACAAGGGCGCCGCGCTCACCACCTACCTCTCGCTCGCCGGCCGCTACTGCGTGCTGATGCCCAACACGCCGCGCGGCGGCGGCATCAGCCGCAAGATCGTCCAGCCCGACGACCGGCGCAAGCTGAAGGAGATCGCCCAGGATCTCGACGTGCCGACCGGCATGGGCCTGATCATCCGCACCGCCGGGCAGGAGCGCAGCAAGGCCGAGATCAAGCGCGACTACGAGTACCTGCTGCGGCTGTGGAACGAGATCCGCGAGACGACGCTGAAATCGATTGCGCCCAAGCTGATCTACGAGGAAGGCGACCTCATCAAGCGGGCCATGCGCGATCTGTACACCCGCGACATCGAGGAGGTGCTGGTCGAGGGCGAGGACGGCTATCGCTCGGCCAAGCGGCTGATGACCATGCTGATGCCGAGCCGGGCGCGGCTGGTGAAGCAGTACAAGGAGGAGACGCCGGTCTTCTTCGAGTACCGGGTCGAGGATCAGCTCGACGCGATGCACAGCCCGATCGTGCAGCTGCCGTCGGGCGGCTCGATCGTCATCCACACCACCGAGGCGCTGACGGCGATCGACGTCAACTCGGGCCGTTCGACCCGCGAGCGGCACATCGACGAGACCGCGGTCAAGACCAATCTCGAGGCTGCCGACGAGGTCGCGCGGCAGCTGCGGCTGCGCGATCTTGCCGGGCTCATCGTCATCGACTTCATCGACATGGCCGAATCGCGCCATCAGCGGGCGGTCGAGAAGCGGCTGCGCGACGCGCTGAAGGCGGACCGGGCACGCATCCAGATCGGCAAGATCAGCCAGTTCGGCCTTTTGGAGCTGTCGCGGCAGCGGCTGCGGGCCAGCCTGCAGGAGTTGTCGAGCCAGGTCTGTCCGCACTGCGCGGGCCTCGGTGTAGTTCGCTCGACCGAAAGTTGTGCGCTGCAGACGCTGCGTGCCATCCAGGAGCACGGCATCCGCGGCGATGCCGCGAGCTTGCGCGTCGTGCTGCCCGGTGATGTCGCGCTTTACGTGCTGAACCAGAAGCGCGAGGCGCTGTCGCGGCTCGAGCAGCGTTACGCGATGCGGGTCATGGTCCAGGTCGACCAGGATCTGGTGCCTCCGGCGATGCGGATCGAGGTGACCGAGAAGCGCGAGCCGCTGACCGTGCGGGCCGAGCCCGCGGAGCCGGTGGTCGTCGAGGCGGCGCCGGAAGAAGAGGTCGTGGTCGAGGCGGCACCGATGCCGGCACCGGCGGCAGCATCGCCGGCTGCACCCGCCGCGTCGGCCGATGACGGCGACGAGGCCAACGGCCGGCGGCGGCGCAAGCGTCGGCGTCGGCGTCGGCGGCCGAACGAAGGCGCGCCTATGCCCGAGGCGGCCATGGCTGCGGATGCCGGCGACGAGGGCGAGGAGGACGAGCAGCCGGAGTACGAGACGCCGCCGGCGGAGCCGGAAGCCGAGCCGGCCATTCCCCTGGTGCATGCCGAGCCCGCGGCACCCATGGCCGAGGCCGAGCCGGAGGCATCTGTGGTCGAGGCCGAGCCCGTGCCGCCGTCGGCCGACGAGGTGGTCGAGCCCGCACCGTCACCCGCTGCCAGCGGAGCTGAGACGGCGGTGGTGCCAGCCGACGAGGAACCGGTGGCGGTCGCCATGGAGGCTGAGGCTGCGGTTGCCGACACCGTTCCAGCCGAGGCCGTGGCGGCCGAGTCTCCGCCAGCCGAACCTGCGTCGATCGAGCCGGCGCCCGAGCCGGTGGTCGAAGCCGCACCGGCGGCGGCTGTGGAGACGGTGGTCGAGACCATGGCGGAAGAGCCGGCGAAACCGGCCAAGCCGCGCCGCGTGCGCAAACCGCGCAAGACCAAGGCCGCGATCGAGGCCGAGGCTGCCGCAGCGGCTGCCGCTGCCGAAGCAGCGGCGGAGCCGGCCGCCGCGGAGCCGCCTGCGGCCGTTGCGATGCTGACGTTGGTGGAAGGCCCGGCCGAGCCGCCCGTCGCCGCGGAAAGCGCTCCCGAACCCGCGCCGGCCCACCCGGCGGAACCGGCCGCGAGCGACGAGGCCGTGGCCGAATCCCCCGTGGCCGCGCCGAACGGTTCCGGTCAGGCCACGGTGGACGAGGCGGTCGAGGCAACCACCGAAACGACCGATGTGGTGGCGGACGAAAACGCCGAGGCGCCACAGCGCCAAGGCTGGTGGAGCCGCTGGGTCCGCTGAGCCGGCTTCCGCTGCCGCCGTCGCGCCGACTTCAGGGCGGCGCGACGGCGGCGAGCCGGGCGGCTGCCGGCGTCGTTCCGCCGGTCGGGCGTGCCGATGCGAACCATCGGCAGAGCCGCTCGCAGGCTTCGCCGACGTCGCTTTCGGCACCGGCGAACGACAGCCGCACGAAATGCTGGCCGCGGGCAGGGTCGAAATCGACCCCGGGCGTGATCGCGACGCCGGTCTCGTCGAGGAGTCGCCGGCACAACCGCAGCGAATTGTCGGTGAACTCGCTGACGTCGACATAGATGTAGAACGCGCCGTCGGCCGGGGCCATGCGTGTCAGCCCGGCGCGGGGCAGGGCCGCCAGCAGGTGGGCGCGGTTGCGCCGATAGCGGTCGAGGCGGCGCTCGAGCTCGGGCAGGTCGTTCTGCAGCACGGCGAGTGCTGCGTGCTGGGCCACGGTCGGCGGGGCGATGAACAGGTTCTGCGCCAGCCGGTTGACCGCGTCGACCAGATCCGGCGGCAGCACCAGCCAGCCCAGGCGCCAGCCGGTCATGCAGAAGTACTTCGAGAAGCTGTTGACGACGACCGCGTCCCGGCTGAAGGCGAGGATGGTTTCCGCCGGCTCGTCGTAGGTGATCCCGTGGTAGATCTCGTCGGAGATGATGCGGATGCCACGGCTGGCGCAGTAGGCGGCCAGCCGTTCCATCTCGGCCCGTGGCAGCATGGTACCGGTCGGGTTGGACGGGCTGGCCAGGATCAGGCCCTGGATCGGGTCGGGAACGCGCTCGAGCAGCTCGGGCGTCGGCTGGAAGCGGGTCTCGACATCCGTCGCCACCGGCACCACCTCCAGACCCAAGGACTGGAGGATGTTGCGGTAGGCGGGATAGCCGGGCTCGGTGACCACGATCCGGTCGCCGTGCTCGAAGGCGGCGAGAAACGCCAGGATGAAGGCACCCGATGCGCCGACGGTCATCGCCACCTGCGCCGGATCGACCGCGACGCCGTAGGTGGCGTGGTAGTGCTGGCCGATCTGCCGGCGCAGAGCCGGCAGGCCGAAGGCCTCGGTGTAGCCGCCGCTGGTCCGGGTCAGGGCGGTGGTGACCGCGGCCAGCGCCGTCGGCGGTGCTCCTCCACCGGGCTCGCCGATCTCCAAATGCAGCACGTCACCGCCGGCCGCGGCGCGCGCGTTTGCCGCCGCCATCATCTCCATCACGATGAAGGGCGCTATGGCGCTTCGCCGTGACGACTTGAAGGGCTGACGATCGCTCATGCTAGACTGATCCCACGGCCGTGGTCGCAGGAATGGCGACCCGCTGCTTCGTTTGTTACGGTGGCATGGCCGGCGGTCAATGAATGGACGCGACAGATGTGGCGCAAGCTCGGGGTTTTGACCGTTCGCAAGCCGCTGATTGCGGCCGCCATGCTGTGCATGGCCGGCTGGCCGGCGTTCGGCGCCACCGTCATCCGTGATGCCGAGGTCGAGGCCACGGTGCGGCAGATCGCCGATCCGATCTTCACCGCGGCCCAGCTCGATCCGGACTCGATCAAGGTCTTCATCCTGCGCGACAGCCGGCTGAACGCTTTCGTCGCCGGGGGACAGAACCTGTTCTTGAACACGGGCCTGATCATCCATGCGCCCGATCCGGACGAGCTGGCCGGGGTGATCGCGCACGAGACCGGCCACATCGCCGGCGGCCATCTCAGCCGGACCCTGCAGGCACGGCAGGAGGCCGGGATCAACAGCATCGCCGGGGCGCTGCTCGGTGCGGCCGCGGCCGTGGCGGGCGCGCCCGCCCTCGGCACGGCGATCATGGCCGGCGGTCTCACCGTGGCGCAGAGCGGCTTCCTCAAGTTCTCCCGCGGGCAGGAGGAGGCCGCCGATCAGGCCGCCGTCACCTATCTCAAGGCCCTGAAGATGTCGCCGCAGGGGCTGCTCGACTTCTTCCACGTGCTGGAGACGCAGAACATGCGCATCAGCAGCGAGGGCAACGAGTTCCTGCGCACCCACCCGTTGACCACGGACCGCATCGAGTTCCTGGAACGCCAGGTCGAGATCTCGCCCTATCGCGATGCCCGTCCCAATCCGATCCTGGTGGCGGCCTACGAGCGCAGCGTGGCCAAGCTCGACGGGTTCCTGTCCGACCCCCAGGACGTCATCCGCCGGCGGCCGAGCGACAGCGTGCCCGATCGCTATGCGCGCGCGATCGCCTACTACCGCATCCCGGACCTGAACAAGTCGCTGGCGCTGGTCGACGGTCTCACCGCCGAGTTCCCGAAGGATCCGTACTTCCCCGAGCTCAAGGGGCAGATCCTGTTCGAGAACGGCCGCATCGCCGAATCCATCCCGCCCTATCGCCAAGCCCTGCGCTACCGGCCCGATTCGGCGCTGATCCGCTATGGGCTCGCGCGGGCGCTGATGGAGAACGGGCAGGACAAGGATCTCGACGAGGCGGCCGCCCTGCTGCAGGAGGTGGTCCGCCTCGAGCCGGACAATCCCGGCGCGTGGCGGTTCCTCGGCATCGCCGAGGGACGGCGCGGTCGCGAGGGGCCGGCGGCCCTGGCCCTGGCCGAGCAGGCGGTGCTGGTCAACAATCGCAAGGATGCCCAGCTCTACCTGCATCGTGCCGAGCAGATCGTCCAGCCCAACGATCCGGCCTGGATGCAGCTCCAGGATCTGTCGCGGGCGGTGGACGAGATGGAAACGCCCCAGCGCCGCCCATAAGGGCTTGTGACTGGCGTCGGCCGCCGATCTGGCTTACTTCGAACATAAAATCTGTTCTGCGCCGGAGCCGTAGCGTGATGTCGAGACTGCGTATTGCCACCGTGGTGGTGCTGACCGCCCTGCTCGGATCCGGTCATGCCGTGCGGGCCGCGGACAACGCCGCGCCAGCCGGCGCGCTGTCGGCCAGCGATGTCGAGAAGATCGTGCACGATTATCTGCTGCGCGAGCCCGAGGTCATCTACCAGGCGATCCAGGAACTGCAAAAACGGCAGCAGACGGCGGAGACGGCGCGGCAGCAGGCGATGATCGCCCAGCACGGCGACGCCATCTTCCGCAGCGCCGATGATCCGGTCGCGGGCAACGTCGACGGCAACGTCACGCTCGTCGAGTTCTTCGACTACCATTGCGGCTACTGCCGCAGCATGACGTCCGGGCTGCAGACATTGATCGGCTCCGATCGGCAGCTTCGCTTCGTTTTCAAGGACATCCCGATCCTCGGCCCCGATTCGGTGACCGCGGCCAAGGCGGCCATCGCGGCATCGAAGCTCGACCCGGCCAAGTACTACGATCTGCATCTGGCGCTGATGCAGAGCAAGGATTTGAGCCGCGATACGGTGCTCAATGCCGCGGCGGCGCAAGGCTACGATCGCGACAAGCTCGCGGCCGAGATGGAGCAGCCCTGGGTCAAGGCGCGGATCGACGCCAACCTCGCCCTGGCCGAGCAGCTCGGGATCAATGGCACGCCGAGCTTCGTCATCGGCAACACCTTGATTCCGGGGGCGGTCGACGTGAACCGCCTGGCGCAACTGGTCAGCGACGAGCGCAAGTCGGTCAACTGAGCGCGCGGCCTCAGCGGCGCCGGGCCAGGGTCAGCCCGTCGCCGATGGGCAGCAGGACCGGCGTCACCCGCTGGTCGGCGTGGATCTTGGCGTTGAGCTCGCGCAAGGTCACGGTCTGCCGGTCGGTGTTGGCAGGGTTCGCGACCTCGCCTCGCCACAGCACATTGTCCAGCGCGACGACGCCGCCGGGGCGGACCAGACGCAGCGCCCGCTCGTAGTAGTCGTCGTAGAGCTTCTTGTCGGCGTCGACGTAGATCAGGTCGAAGCTCGCCGCCGCACCCTCCGCGAGCAGGCCGTCCAGGCTTTCCAGCGCCAGACCGACGCGCAGCTCGATCCGCTCGGCGACCCCCGCCGCCCGCCAGTAGCGGCGGCCGATGTCGGCCCAGTCGGCGTTGACGTCGAGGGTGACGACGCGCCCCTCGGGAGGCAGCGCCAGCGCCATGGCCAGCGTGCCATAGCCGGTGAAGCAGCCGATCTCGAGCACGCGCCGGGCGCCGAGCAGCTCCAGCAGCAGCGCCAGCAGCTGGGCCTGCTCGGCCGAGCTGCGCATGCTGTTGTCCTCGAGCGTATCGGTATGCTGCCGCAGCTCGCGCAGTGCTGGATGTTCGCGCAGGCCGACGTCCAGCACGTAGGCGTCGACCCGATCGGACAGGGCAAGCGTGCGCGGGCTCATGGCTTGCCTTTCAGCGCGCGAGCGACTTGGCGGCCTCGAGCACCTCCTCGACGTGCCCCGGCACCTTCACGCCACGCCATGCCCGGGCGACCTTGCCGTCCGGACCGACCAGGAAGGTGGCCCGGTCGATGCCCATGTACTTCTTGCCGTACATGCTCTTCTCGACCCAGGCACCGAAAGCTTCGACCGTCTCCCCGGACGAGTCCGAGGCCAGCGGAAACACCAGCTCGTGCTTGCGCTTGAATTTGTCGTGGGAGGCGACGCTGTCCTTGGAGACACCGATGACCTCGACCCCGGCCGACCTGAACTGATCGTAGACGCACGAGAAGCCGATCGCCTCCTTCGTGCAGCCGGGTGTGTCGTCCTTCGGGTAGAAGTAGATCACGTAGGGCTTGCCGGCGAGCTCGGCCGAGCTGATCTGGCCGCCGCCGTCGGCGGGCAGCTCGAAGCTCGGGGCCGGATCGCCTTCGCTGGGGCCACTCATCGAGAGTTTCCTTTGTAGCGGACCTTGTCGGACCGTCAGGCCGACGGCATGGCCGGGGGGCAGAGTTCGTCGAAAATCTGGCGCGCCGACTGCTGGCTTTCAACGAGCAAGCGCTGCAGCGCCGCAAAATCGGCCGGCGGCGGCTCGCCGTCCAGGGCCATGCTCGCCGCCCGCACCAGCGCCTCGAGCAGGCGTGCCGGCGCCCGCTTGGGATCGAAGCGGTCGTGCAGCGAGAGGCGCAGCACGGCCTGCAGGGCCTGATGCAGCACGTAGGCGCGGCCCAGCGCCTGGACCTGGTCGATGGGCAGCAGACCCTCCTCGTGCAGCACCGCGAGCAGGTCGCGCATCGCCGTGGCCCGCAGCCGTGGCACGTGGTGCGCATGCAGCAGCTTGAGGTACTGCACGGCGAACTCGATCTCGACCATGGCGCCGCGCGCGTGCTTCAGATGCCAGGGATCGGCGCTGCCATGCTCCTTGAAGATCCGCTCGCGCATCGCGCGGACCGCCCGGGCCAGGGCGTCGGCGTCGCGCGGGCGGGCGAGGTTGGTCCAGACCGCATCCTCGACGCGCCGTTTCAGCCCCGGATCGCCGGCCACCACCCGCGCCCGGGTCAGCGCCTGCTGCTCCCAGGTCTGCGCGGTGTCGGCATGGTAGTTCGTGAAGTTCACCAGCGTGGTGGCGACCGGCCCGACATTGCCCGAAGGGCGCAGCCGCATGTCGATCTCGTAAAGCTGTCCTTCGGCGGTCTTGGCGGTCAGCGCGCTGACCAGCCGCTGCCCGAGGCGGGCATAGTAGGTCGCTGCCGGCAGCGGGCGGCCACCATCGGACGGCAGCCCTTCGGCCGCGTCGTAGATGAACACGAGATCCAGATCGGAGCCGACGGTGAGCTCGTGCGAGCCCAGCTTGCCGAGGCCCAGCACGACGAAGGCCCCGCCCGGCACCTGCCCATGCTGGGCCACCAGCCAATCCTCGGCGGCGGGGAGCAGGCTGCCGATGACGACCTCGGCGATCGCGGCCAGCATGGCGGCGGCGGTGCCGGCGCTGGCGATGCCGAGCAGCACCTGCAGGCCGGCCTGGAACTGGCGCCCGTGCGCCCAGCGGCGGCAGATGTCCAGCCGGTCCTGCAGATCGCGCGCATCGACCTGCCGTGACGCCAGCTCGGCGGCCAGCGTAGCCCGGTCCGGCAGCCGCTCGAGGAAATCGGGCGCCAGCATCGCATCGAACAGATCGACATTCCCGCTGAGCTGGCGGGCGAGGCGCGGCGCCGTCCCCATCAGGTCGGCCAGGAGCTTGAGCAGCCGCGGGTTGGCGCGGAACAGCGAGAACAGCTGCACCCCGGCGGGCAGCCCGCTGGCGAACTCGTCGAACAGACGAAAGGCGCCGTCCCGGTCGGGCTGCTCGGCGAGGGTGGCCAGGATCGTCGGCAGCAGCTCGGTCAGCAACTCGCGGGCGCGGGTGCTGCGGGTGGCCCGGATGTGCCCGTGATGCCAGGCGCGGATGCGGCCGGAGATCGCCGAGCTGTCCTTGAAGCCCATGCCGCTCAGCGTCTTCAGCGTCTCCGGATCGTCGGTCGTGCCGGTGAAGACGAGATTGGCGCCGCCGCCGAGATCGGGCTCGCGTTCGAACAGGACGGCATAGTGGCGCTCGACCACGAGAAGCGTCCGATGGACCAGATCCTCGAGCGCCGCCGGCTCGTCGAAGCCGGCGAAGGCGGCAAAGCGGCGAAACTCCGGCTCGTGCTCCGGCAAGGCCTGCGTCTGGCGATCGGCCACCATCTGCAGCCGGTGTTCGAGGCAGCGCAGCAGCCGGTAGGCTGCGGTCAGCTCGGCGGCGGTCCCCTCGTCGACCCAGCGGCGTGCGGCCAGGGCGGCCAGGGCCTGGCAGGTCTGCGGCAGGCGCAGCTCGGGCACCCGGCCGCCCAGAATCAGCTGCTGCGTCTGGGCGAAGAACTCGATCTCGCGGATGCCGCCGCGGCCGACCTTGAGGTCGTGACCATGAACGCGGATGGTACCGAACCCACGATAGGCGTTGATCTGCCGCTTGATCGAGTGGATGTCGCGGATCGCGGCGTAGTCGAGGTGCTTGCGCCAGATGAACGGGGTCAACGTCCTGAGGAAGCCGTCGCCCGCCACCCGATCGCCGGCGATCACGCGCGCCTTGATCAGCGCGGCACGTTCCCAGTTCTGCCCGTGGCGCTCGTAATACAGCTCGGCTGCATCGGTCGACAGGGCGAGCGGGTGACCGGGCGGATGTGGCCGCAACCGCAAATCGGTGCGGAAGACGATGCCATCCTTGGTCTTGGTTTCCAGGAGATAAACCAGGCCCCGCACCAGCCGGATGCAGCAGGCCATGGGACCTTCGATCCCGACATAGGGCAGCCGGTCCTCATCGAACAGCACGATCAGGTCGATGTCGCTGGAGAAATTGAGCTCGCCGGCGCCGTGCTTCCCCATGCCGAGCACGAACATGCCGCACTGCTCGGGCTCGACCTGCGCACCGGACGGCTTGAGCTCGCCGCGCTTGGCGGCTTCGTCGAGCAGGTGCCGGAGGCAGAGCTGCACGGAGCGGTCGGCCAGCGTCGTCAGCGCCTCGGTCACCTGCTCGACGGACCAGAGGCCCTGCAGGTCGCACAGGCTGATCAGCAGCGCCTGCCGCCGGCGCACGCGCCGGAGCGCCGCCATCAGCCGTGTCCGATCGTTCGTCGGCACCTCGGCGAGTTCTGCCAGCAGCCTCGCGTAGGCGGCGGTATCGCCTTCCTCGAGCAGCAGGCGGAGCACGCCGGGCTCGGCCACCAGACAATCGGTCAGGAAAGGACTGCCGCTGAAGATGCCAAGCAGCAGGTCGCGCAGCCCGGCCGCCGCCGCGTGCCGCATGAACGCGGCCAGACTCGAATCGGTCGTGGTGTCGCCGACGTGCGACCAGCGCTTCAGCCCGCGCTCGGCCAGCGCGGGATCCGCGACGCGCGGTGGTCCAAGAACGGTGCTGCTCAACGTGATCGCCGTGACCTAGCAAGCCAATGGGACGCGGAGAATCGTCGAATCCGGCTACCGGGGTCAAGCGGCAACGCCGGCACGGGGTGCTTGTCGTCGGCAGGCGCCTCGGGGATGCTGGCCGCGGGCCTTTGCCGGGACGGCAGCGGCAGACCGGGATCGATTCGTCATGCGCCGTTTGCTCAGATGGCTTCTCGTCGTTTGCCTGACGCTGGTGATCGTCACCGGCGGCCTGCTGTGGCGGCTGAGCCTGGGACCATTGTCGCTGGCACCCCTCCAGCCGCTGCTGGAGACGCTGATCGAGCGCGGCGGCCCCTATCTGGTCACCTTCACCGACCCGAGCCTGGTCTGGCTGCGCCACGAGGGCACGATCGCGCTGGAGATCCACGACCTCGAAGCCCGCACCCTGCAAGGCGCGTTCGTCGCGAGTGCGCCCCTGCTGCGGGGCACGGTGGCGGCGCGTCCGCTGCTGTTCGGGCAGATCGAGCTGGTCGAGGCCCAGCTCGATCTGCCCGAGATCGAGCTCGCCAGGACGGCCGAAGGCCGGCTGGTCTTGAGCTTCGGCGGCAAGCTCGCCGACATCGTGCTCGGGCAGGCCGGCAACGACGAGGGCCTCGATACGCTGCTGGGTGGCGCCGGCGAGATCACCGATCCACGAATCGCCCAGCTTCGCTCGGTGCGGGTCACCGCACCCTCGCTGCAGTTCACGGACACGCTCTCCGGTGACCGGGCCACCGCATCCGAGCCGGTCTTCGAACTCAGGCGGGTGAACCACGTCTGGACGGTTTCCCTGGCCGGCAAGTTGGGCGAGGGCCGCGTCGAGGCGACGGCCGAGCCGGCGGCCAATGGCCAGGACCAGCAGGTGACGGTCCGCTTCCAGGATCTCCGGGCCCAGGACTTCGCCGCCTTTGCGCCCGACCTGCCGCTGGCGGGGATCACGGTGCCGATTTCGGGGAACGTCGGCTTCACGATCAACCCCGCCACCGGTGCCCGTGGTCCGGCGACGGTCGACCTCGCCGCCGCAGCCGGCGAGATCGGCGTGCCGACCTTGGGGCTGGCGCCGATCCCGATCAAGGGCGGCTCCTTACGCGGGCGCTTGGCGCCGGGCTGGCTGCAGGGCGAGATCGAGCGGTGCGAGGTCGCCACGGACGGCTATTCGCTGACCTTGGCCGGTACGCTAGGCTTGGTGGCAACCGGCATCGACGCCGACCTCACGCTCTATGCCGCCGAGCTGGACGTCGCCGAGATCCTGCAGCTCTGGCCCGGCGACGTCGCTGCCGAGGCACGCGCCTGGGTGGTCGACAACATCCCGGCCGGGCAGGTGTCGGCGGCCAAGTTCCAGCTCGCCAGCCACAGCAGCCGGCCGAATCAGCCGGAAATCGGCGGCCAGCTGACGTTCGGCGGCCTGCAGCTCCGCTATCTCGACACCATGCCGCCAGCGACCGACCTCGCCGGCACGGCAAGTCTCGCCGGCAACAGCCTGCAGGTGAAGGTCGCGGCCGGACGGAGCGGCGAGGTGGATCTCACGCGGGGCGAGGTCGTCCTCAGCAACCTGCTCGTCGAACAGCCGAGCCAGCTCAAGCTGCAGGCCAACCTGCGCTCGACCGTTCCGGCGGCGATGCGCCTGCTCGATGCCGAGCCCGTGGCCCTGGGCAAGGCCACGGGCCTGTCGCCCGCGAACGCGTCCGGCACCCAGGTGACCGACCTCACGTTGACGCTGCCGCTGCTCGACGAGATCCCGCCCGACAAGATCAGCTTCAAGGCCGTGTCGCGGCTGAGCGACGTCCAGCTCCGCCAGGCCAGCCCCGGCTACGACGTGGCCGCAAGGCGGATCGATCTGGTGGCGGAGCCCGCTGGCGTGAGCGGCAAGGGCGAGATCCAGGTCAACGGCGTGTCCGTCACCGTCGACGCCCGCGAGAACACCCCGGCGGTGCGCGGCGTGCAGCGGACGTTGAAGGCCTCGGGCAGCATCGATGCGGCGGGTGCCAAGGCCCTGGCCGTCGAATGGCCGGCGGAGATCGGTGGCGCCGTCGGCTTCGACGTGACCTTGACGGAGGCTCGCAACCCGCTGCGCACGGTCGATGTCAGTCTCGATCTGAGGCGGGCCTCGTTCGCGCTGCCGCCTTTGCTGCTGACCAAGCGGCCGGGTGAGGCAGGCAGCGCGTCGGCGCGGCTGGTTCAGGCGAACCCGACGAGTCTGGCCGTGCAGCAGGCGCAGGTCGAGGTGGCGGGCTGGCGCGTCGCCGGCGATGCGGATCTCACGCTGGAGCCGGTGCAGGCGCAGCGCATCGTGCTGCGCGAGGCGCGGGGCCCTCTGGGCGATCTCACCGCCGACCTCAGCCTGGACGGCAGTCGCTGGCGCGGTCGTGTCGACATCGGACGGCTCGACCTGCGACCGGCCATGCAGGGCGGGGCGGGCGGTGGCGGCGACACGGTGGCGCTGCCGGATTTCCGACTCGATCTGTCGGCGCGGCAGCTGCGTCTCGGCGACGCGCCGTTCTCGAACCTGAGCGGGTCGATCGAGCACCGGCGGTCGATCTGGGCCAGCACGCGGCTGCGCGCCAACATCGAGGACAGCAACGTCAGCCTGGACGTCGCCACCCCGGCCCAGCGCTCGATCATCACGCTGTCGGGCAGCGATGCCGGCTGGCTGATCCGCGGCCTCAGCGCATCGGACAACGGCATCCGCGGCGGCACGTTCCGCCTGTCCGCCGACATCAACCAGGCGGCCGCGGGTGGCCCGATCGGTGGCGGCGAGCTGAAGATTCGCGATTTCACCCTGTGGGGAGCACCGCTGGTCGCGCGCATCGTGTCGCTGGCCTCGTTCAGCGGCCTCAGCAACGCGCTCAGAGGCCAGGGCGTGCCGGTGCAGCGGCTGGTGGTGCCGTTCCGGCTGCAGGGGCAGCGGATCACGCTGAACGAGGCGCGGATGGTCGGCAGCGACATCGGCGCCCGCGCCGACGGGTCGATCGACCTCGGCGCCCAGACCCTGGCCATCAACGGCACGGTCGCGCCGGCCTACACCATCAACCGGTTCCTCGGCCGCATCCCCATCCTCGGCCAGATCATGTCCGGCGGCCGGTCCGATGCGGTGCTGGCGGCGACGTTCAGCGTCTCGGGACCGATCTCGCAGCCGCAGATCAGCGTGAATCCGCTGGCGGCGCTGGTCCCGGGCGTGATCCGCGACCTGTTCAACGCGCTCAGCGCAGACACGGAGGGCGCGTCCGGCGGTCGTCTGGACGACCGCTAGGGCAAACGGCTCAGGCCGGCCGCACCAGCACGTGCCGCTTGCGCCCGGCCGAGAGCTTGATGTGGCCGTGGCGCTGGCTGGCAAGGTCGACCATGGCCAGCTCGTCGTCGATCCGCTCGTCGTTCAGACGTGCGCCACCGCCGCGGACCAGACGGCGCGCCTCGCCGTTCGACGCGACAAGGCCGGACGCCACCAGCAGCTCGATCACCGGCACCCCGGCGCGCAGTCGGTCGGTGGCGTAGTCGACCACGGGCAGACCGTCGATGCCGTCACTGCCGCCTTCGAACACCGCCCGCGCCGCCTGCGCCGCCTGCTCGGCGGCGGCAGGGCCATGGCAGAGCGCCGTGGCCTCAAAGGCCAGGATCTTCTTGGCCTCGTTCAGCTCCGCGCCCTGCAGCGCCGCCAGCCGCGCGATCTCGTCGAGCGGCAGCTCGGTGAACAGCCGCAGGAAGCGGCCGACATCGGCGTCCTCGGTATTGCGCCAGAACTGCCAGTACTCGAACGGCGAGCGTCTGGCGGCATCGAGCCAGACCGCGCCCGCCGCCGTCTTGCCCATCTTCTGCCCGGACGCGGTCGTGATCAGCGGCGTGGTCAGCCCGAACAGCTGGCTGCCGTCGATGCGGCGGCCGAGCTCGACGCCGTTGACGATGTTGCCCCACTGGTCCGAGCCGCCCATCTGCAGCCGCAGGCCGTAGCGGCGCGACAGCTCGAGAAAGTCGTAGGCCTGCATCACCATGTAGTTGAACTCGAGCAGCGTCAGCGGCTGCTCGCGCTCGAGGCGCAGCCGAACCGAATCGAAGGTCAGCATGCGGTTGATGGTGAAGTGGGTGCCGAAGTCGCGCAGGAACGGGATGTAGGCCAGCCGGTCCAGCCACTCGGCATTGTCGACCAGCAAGGCGCCGCCGGCGCCGAAATCGAGGAACTTGGCCAGCGACTGCTCGATGCCGCGCTTGTTGTGGTCGATCCCCGCCTCGTCGAGGAGCTGGCGGCTTTCGTCCTTGCCCGAGGGATCGCCGACCTTGGTCGTGCCGCCGCCCACCAGCGCGATCGGCCGATGCCCGGCCCGCTGCAACAGGCGCAGCATCATGATGCTGACCAGATGGCCGATGTGCAGGCTGTCGGCCGTGCAGTCGTAGCCGACATAGGCCGTGATCGCCTGCTCGGTCGCCAGCGCGTCGAGACCGGCGGGATCGGTGCATTGATGGATGTAGCCGCGCATCTCCAGGGTGCGCAGCAGCTCGGAACGAAAGCCGCTCATGCCGACCCCGTCAGCGTGCGAGGGCCATGGGCCGCTCGACCGGCTTCAGCCGCTTGTCGAGATAGGCCTCGCAGACCTCCTCCAGCTCCTCGTGATGGTCGGAGAAGTAGTGGTCGGCGTTCTCGAGGCAGCTGTAGTCGATCGTGATGCCGCGCTGCTGCGACAGCTTGTTGACGAGCTTGACGACGGACTCCGACGGGCTGACGACGTCCTTCTCGCCATGCACGATCAGCCCGGAGGCCGGGCAGGGGGCGAGGAAGCTGAAATCGTACATGTTGGCCGGCAGGCTCACGCACATGAAGCCCACGATCTCGGGGCGGCGCATCAGCAGCTGCATCGCGATCCAGGCGCCGAAGGAGAACCCGGCGACCCAGCAGCCGGTGCTGTTCGGGTTGTGGGTCTGCATCCAGTCCAGGGCCGCCGCGGTGTCGCGCAGCTCGCCCTGGCCGTGGTCGAACACGCCCTGCGAGCGGCCCACGCCACGGAAGTTGAAGCGCAGCACCGAGAAGCCCCGCCGCGCGAACATGTGGAACAGGCCGTAGGTGATACGGTTGTTCATCGTCCCGCCGTGGAGCGGGTGCGGGTGCAGGACCATGGCGAGCGGCGGCGTCGGCCCCTCGCCGTGCACATAGCGCCCTTCCAGCCGACCATCCGAGCCGTTGAAGATCACCTCAGGCATGTTGTTCTCCAGCGCAGGGTCGGTCGTCTTTGTTCGCCGCCAGCGAGGGTTCCGCACGAAACCATCGCCGCCTGGTCTGGACGTTGACCCGACTCGCACCCCATTATATTGGACAGGACGTTCGCTCCGCCGCGAAGGTGCGGCCATGCATACCCGCTCATGTCCGACGAACATCGTTGCATGAGGCGGTATCTCAGGCCGGCACGAGAGCGACAGTGCCATATAACAGGCTAGGGCCGATGTTCAAGAGTCTCCGCGAGGATGTCGAGGCGGTCTTCCAGCGTGATCCGGCGGCCCGCTCCAGGCTTGAGGTGGTACTGTGCTATCCGGGCATTCACGCCCTGATCTTTCATCGGATCGGGCATGCTTTGTGGACCCGGGACTGGAAGCTGGCGGCGCGTTTCATCTCCCAGGTCGGCCGCTTCATGACCGGGATCGAGATTCACCCCGGGGCCAAGATCGGACGGCGCTTCTTCGTCGACCACGGCATGGGTGTCGTGATCGGCGAGACGGCCGAGATCGGCGACGATGTGACGCTGTACCAGGGGGTTACCCTCGGGGGGGTCAGCCTCGACCCCGGCAAGCGTCATCCGACCTTGGGCAATGGTGTCGTGGTCGGTGCCGGTGCCGCCGTGCTGGGGCCGTTCACGGTCGGTGACGGGGCACGCATCGGCTCCAACGCAGTGGTGGTAAAGGCGGTGCCGCCCGGCGTGACGATGGTCGGCATCGCCGCCAGGCCGGCCGGCCCCCGGCCGGTGATCGACGAGAGCGCCTGTTTCTCCCCCTACGGCACCACCCCGGGCAGCGCTTCGCTCGATCCGCTGACGCGCAGCATCGAGCGCTTGGCCGCGCGCGTGCACGAGCTCGAGGAGCGGCTGGAGGAGACCAAGCGCGAAGCGGTCCCGGCCAGCCGCTGCGCGTGATTGACGATTCCGGCTGACGACCGTCCCGCGCCCGGACATCGATCGGGTTTAACCGAGCCGGTCTATCTCGATCACGCCGCGACGACGCCGGTGCGGCCCGAGGTCGTGGCGGCGATGGTCGATGCCATGGCCGTGCCCGGTAATCCATCGTCGCTGCACGGTTGGGGGCGGCGCACCCGGGCCATGATCGAGCATGCCCGACGGGGATTGGCCGAGCGGCTCGCGGTGGCACCCGACCGGGTGATCTTCACCAGCGGCGGTACCGAGGCCAATCATCTGGCGCTGATCGGGACGGGCGGCGATTGGCTGGTCTCCGCGATCGAGCATGCGAGTATCCGCGAGGCCGTGTCCGCTCCCGCCATGATCCCGGTGGACGATCAGGGCAGGATCGATCTTGCGGGGCTGCAGGAACTGCTACGGCAGCATCGGCCGCGGCTCGTGTCGGTGATGCTCGCCAACAACGAGACCGGGGTCATCCAGCCGGTGGCGCAGGTGGCCGATCTCGTCCATGCGCACGGCAGCCTGCTCCACTGCGATGCCGTGCAGGCCTTCGGCAAGCTGCCATGCGCGCTGACGGATCTCGGTGCCGACCTGCTCACCTTGTCGGCCCACAAGCTGGGTGGGCCGCCCGGTGTCGGTGCACTCGTCGTGCGCGAGGGCCTCGACCCGCGGCCTTTGCAGCAAGGTGGCGGGCAGGAGCGGCGCCGCCGCGCCGGTACCGAGAACGTTCCCGGCATCGTGGGTTTCGGCGCGGCGCTGGCGGTGACCACCGATTGGGTCGCGGTGCGGCAGCTGCAGGAGCGGCTGGAGCGGCTGGTGCGGTCGGTAAGGCCGGACGCCGTCGTGGCCGGTGGGGATGCCGACCGTCTGCCCAACATCACCTGCCTGGTCACCCCGGGTCTGCCCGCCGAGACCCAGCTCATGGCGCTCGATCTTGCCGGGGTGGCGGTCAGCAGCGGTGCCGCCTGCTCGTCGGGCAAGGTGGGGCCGTCGCATGTCCTGGCCGCCATGGGCCTGCCGCTCGATCTCGCGCACTGCGCCATTCGTGTCAGCCTCGGCTGGACGACCACGCTGGCGCAGGTGCATCGGTTCGTGGATGCCTGGACCGGGCTGCAGGCGCGTCGGCACACGGTTCGGAACATGGCCGAGCAAGCGGCGAAGCCAGCTGCGGTGCCTTGACCAATGCGCGTATTAAGATTACGTCTAGATTAGTATTTCTACTTTAGAGTTATCCCAATCCTGTAGGAGGCGACGTGAGGCTAGTCCGGCCCCACCGCCGTTTCGTACCCACGTCCCGCGACGTCCATTGTCCGGTCACCGTCGCCAGAGCTGTCGTCCGTCGGTCCGAGAATCGGGTGCCCGCATCGGGCGGTCCTGCTGCCGATGGCGC
>JBDHTW010000028.1:0-45465 GCA_039808865.1 Geminicoccaceae bacterium | reverse complement strand
CGATGTAAGTTGCTTGGTCGCCGCTGCCCGTGCTCGGGTGCGGAAATGGCAAGTGCCGATAGATGAGGCCGTCACCCGTGTTCTGCAGCAGAATATGGCGGTTGCCGGCACCTTTGGACTGCACCACGAGGATGTCCGGCTTGCCGTCACAGTCCATGTCGCCGCGGGCGAGGCCATGCCCATCGCCGAGCTTGGCCAGGGTCTTGACGGTCCCATCGTCGCGGCGCAGCTGCAGCACGTTCTTGGTTACCGCCAGTAGGTCGGGCCGGTCGTTGCCGTCGACGTCGGCCACCAGCAGGTCGCGGGCGCGAAAAGTGCCGTAGGCGGTGCTCAGCCGGTACTTGCCGCCGTCGTGGCGGTAGGCGTGGACGCCGTCCTCGTGGCAGAACAGCAGGTCGGGCAGGTTGGCCCCGCGTGGCACCGCGACGACGCAAGTCGATGCCGTGTTGCCGGGGCCCGTGCCG
Organism: Geminicoccaceae bacterium; assembly: GCA_039808865.1. Taxonomy (GTDB): domain Bacteria; phylum Pseudomonadota; class Alphaproteobacteria; order Geminicoccales; family Geminicoccaceae; genus Benzoatithermus. The sequence continues at coordinate 45,001 of JBDHTW010000028.1, read as the reverse complement.
GCGGCATTGTAGAGCGGCAACTCGCTGAAGCGGCCGCGGACGACGACATAGGCACGATCGACGGACTCGGCCGGATAAGCCGTCGAGCGCTCGTTGGCCATGGCCAGCACGACCCGCCCGTCGCCGAGCGTCAGGGCCGCGGCATCGCGGCCTCTCGCATGAGGATGCGTGATGCCCGCAGCACGTGCCAGATCGACGAAGCCACCTGCGGGCAGCTGCACCCACAGCTCCTTGTCGTAGGGTCGATGGCAGGTGCCGTGGCAGGCGCCCTTGGTGCAGAACAGGTCGACCAGGCCGTCGCGTCCCGTCAGCGACGGGTTGGTGAAATCGGCGGCGACGCAGCCGTGGCCGTCCTGCTTGGCGGGAAGGACCGTGAACGCTTGGCGAAACGAGGCGCCGGGGCCGTGCCCCTGGCGCACCATGCCCCGCCAAGCCAAACCGTGGCGCGAGGGCACGATCGCGAGACTGCCTCGGTAGGGAAAGACCGGCATGTCGCCTTCCGAGGGTGCCACGCTCGCGAGCCCGACCTGTGCCGAGATGTCGGCCATGCCGCCAGCCATGCCCCGAGCCACACCGAACGTGCTCGCCAACAACGCGGCAAGCGGGATCCCCACGATTATTTTATACATGCTCCGCCCGCTCGAACAATGATCTGTAGCGCTCAATTTCCCATCGGTTCGCCGATCAACTGTGCGATTCGACGGGTACATCCATACTTTGACGGATGACTGCACGACGATTGCACACAATTTTATTCCAATGGACTTTGATCGACAAATTCTTTTTTGGCGACGCATTCAATTGATAGTTCACCTGCAGATCATAGGCATTTCGCTCTTCTTCCAACTATCGATGGCGAGATTCCTCGACAATATTCGTCTTCATGGGCATCTCGATCTATCAAGGCGAATACGTTTCGTGTGCACGCCTCTCTTGGTGGATCGCGGTGGAGAACACGTGATGCGTGGCCGCGAGCGCATGGCGGAGCGGTTCCGCCTCATGCGCTCGCGGCCATGCATCGGCCCGACAATCGAAAGGAGGCGGCCATCTATCCGGTACGCGCGATGGCGCTCGACCCTTGCTCGGAGAACATATCCCGCTAGGTATCCATCCAGGCCCGCCTTGCACCCTCGGCTGGAGTGTGGAATGTGAGTGGCCAACCACAAGGTCGGGCCGTCGCGTTTTGGAGCTGCCGCCGCGCGGGCGACCCTCGGCAGCGGAGCCTTGCCCATGCGTCCGGCCCTCAAGGCCGCCCTCGACCGCATCCGTGCGGTGCTGCTGGCCGCCGTTGCCGGCGGACCCGTCTCCTGGGGTGGGCATGCCCAGGCGGCGCTCGGGCTCGAGGCGACGCCACCCAGCGCCGCGGAGCAGCAGAGCTGGGCGACCGCGCAGGCGCGGCAGACACCCGAAGCGTACCAGCGCTATCTCGAGCTGTTCCCGACCGGGCTCTACGCGGAGGAAGCCTTTCGTCGCCTGATCGAGAGCGCCATGGCCCAGCGCCCGGTCACCCGCATGGTCGACGTCGAGCCACCGCTCCGCCCCGGCGGACCGACGCAGCGCCGCCCGATTGCGGCTGCGGCGCTCGGGCTCTATTGAGCGGCCGGTGAGCACGCCCCCGCATCCCCTGCCGACGCGACCGGCACGAAACCGGCCGAGCGCCATCGCGTGGCTGTTGCTGGCGGCGGCTTTGGCCCTGCCGCCCCTCCCCGGCCGCGCCGCCGCGCCCGCGTTCGAGACCCGGACCTTTGCCTACACGCCGCCGGACCGCCTCCCCAAGGGCATGCGCAGCCGCTATGTCGACGAGGCTCCGGACGCGGTGTTCGAGCGGGTCTGGGCCTATCTCGAGGAGAACGGCCTCACGATCGCCAGCGTCGACCCACAGCAGCGGATCGTCGTCGCCGAGTACACGGGAGATCCACGCCCCTTCGTCGACTGCGGCGTGGTCACGCCGCTCGTCAACGGCAGCGCCCCTGCGGATGTGAAGCCGTTCAGCGCCGCGAAACCGGAGCTGCGCACGACCAAGACCGTCAACAAGCGCCGCTACGGCCTGTTGCGGCAGATGGGGCTGCACGTCCGCCTGATGGTCCGCGTCGAGGCGCGCGGGCGCGGTTCGCGCATCTACAGCGAGGCGATCTACGTCGCGACCAAGACCCTGCGCCGCATCTACAAGGGCGGCAAGGCGGGCGAGCTGCTCGATCACGACGTGATCAGCTTCCGGTCCGACACGGTCGGCAGGTTCGACAAGGGCACGGTCTGCGTCGGTACCGGCAAGATCGAGGCGCTGCCGCTGGCGCCCTTCAGGAAATCGTCTTGATCGCGGTGCGGACAGGCGCCTTCGCCGGGACCGCAGCCCGGACCGGCTCGGGCAGCGGATTGCCGGCCCCGAGGGCCCGCTGCGGCCGCAGCAGCGCGGTCAGACGGGCGTAGATCCCGTCCATCAGCAGGCCGCTGTGCCGCCAGTCGAACAGCTCGGCCTTGGCCAGCGCCGCCGCCCGCATCGCCGTCAGCGCCGCATCGTCCAGCGCCTGCAAGCGCCGCAACGCGCGAGCCAGACCGTCGGTCGCGTCCGGCTGGAACAGCAGCGCGTCGCGCCCGTCCTCGAGCAGCTCGGCCAGGCCCGGCAGCGCCGGCGCCAGCACCGGCCGACCTTGCGACAACGCCAGAAGCGCCGTGCCCGAGGTCAGGCTGGCCCGGTAGGGCATGGCCACGATGTCGGCCGCATGAAACAGGGTCGGCACCTGCTCGGGGGGGACGAAGCGGTCCTCGACCACGATCCGCGCCCGCACGCCGTCGGGAAGCCAGTCGAGCGCCGGCGCCAGAGGATCGACCTGCCGGCCGGCGATCACCAGCCAAAGCCCCGGATCGTCGAGGCTGGCGAAGGCGTCGAGCAGCTCGAGACCGCCCTTGTAGCGGCCGAGCCGGCCGAACAGCAGCACGACCCGGCGGGCCGCGGCGAGCCCGAGCTCGGCGCGGCTCGTGGCGATCGGGAAGCACAGCCGCGGGTATTGGCTGACATAGTTGCCGTGCGGGACCGCCGCCAGGCGCGTCGGATCGACGCCCAGCCGCCGGCGCGCGAAGGCCAACCCGGCCAGCGAGTGGACATGGACGGTGTCGGCGAGCTGCGCCAGCTTCATGGCCAGGGCGCGGTGCACCGCCGGGTAGCGGCCGTCGTGCGGCGCCTCGTTGTGCACGGTCCAGATCAGCGCCCCGCCCGTCTCGAGGAAGATCTCGAGCGTGGCGACGAACGCCTGCGCCGCCTGCCAAGCCAGATCCTCGCTCGTCTCCTGACGATAGATCGCGTCCTCCCAATGCAGGTGGAACAGCACCCGGCTGCCGGCGCCACGCTGCCGCTGCAGGGCCAGCGCTTCGGCCACGGTGCCCGGCTGCGGGTGCAGATGCCGCCCGGCCTCGCGATACAGGAGGCTCTGGTACGGGTTGGCCGCGCGGTAGTCGGGGAAGAACAGCAGGGCGTGGGTCATTCGGTACGCACGAAGGTCGGTGAACGCCGACGGGTTGGTCACGTTGTCATAAGGGAGGCTGCCGGCCGCGGCTAGCGCGCTTGACGCCGGTCCGACCCTATGGCTCGTCGGCGGCACCATGTTGTGGTTCGATCTCGTCGTCGCCGCCGACCAGCGCCAGCCCGGCGCCGACGGCCGCTGCCTGGCGGCCATGCTGGCCGCCGCGGCGGCCGCCGGCTACCGCACCGGTCTGCTGCCGCTGCGTGGCCGCGTGGCCGGCCGGGCGAGGCCGACCGCACCGGCGCTGCGCGCGCTGCTCGCCGAGGGCCGGATCACCTGGCTCGACCCGGAAGGCGCGGTGCAGGCCGACACCGTGCTGGTCCACCATATGGCGCCGCTGCTCGCCGGCCTCGACCGCGCGAGCCCCGTGCGCGCTGCGCGCTGCCTGCTGCGCCTCGACCAGCCGGTGACCACCGGTGCGGGCGAATCTCTGGTCGACCTGCCCGCGCTGCGCCGCCATGCCGTCGCGGCCTTCGGGCAGCTACCGGAGCTCGTCGCCGCCGATCCACTGGTCGCTGCCTCCCTGCCGCTCGGCGCCGCAAGCGGCCTCGTCGCGGATCACTGGCTGCCGATCACCGCTCTCCGCGCGGCGGACGTGCCGGCCGAGGGCCGCCACCGCCTCGGCCGGCATTGCCTGGGCGGCGGCGGTGCGGTGCCGGCGTCGACGGCAGCTCTGCTCGCGGCCTATCCGGCCGACGCGGCCCATCGGGTGATGCTCGCCGAGGCGGCCGTGGCGCTGGCGCAGGATCTCCGCCCGCCCGGCTGGCACGTGGCGCACGGCGAGCTTGCCGAGCCCCAGGCCTTCCTCGCCGGCCTCGACGCCTACGTCTTCGCCACCGGTCCGAGCTGGCGCGCGTTCGTGCCGGCGGGTCTGGTCGAGGCCCTGGCGGCCGCGCCGCTCCTGGTCGTGCCGCCCTGCCTGGAAGGCTTCTTCGGCGAGGCGGCGTGCTATCTCCCGCCGGGTGGCACCGTCGCCGATCTGCTCGGCTCGCTGACGCCGGCCGCGATCCAGGCCTGCCGCCGCGCGGCGGTGGCGCTGCACCGGCGGATGACAGCGCCGGAGGCGCTGGCGCGGCGCCTGCGCCAGCAGCTCGGGCCACCGCTCAGGACGCCGCCCCGGCTCGAGCTGCGCCGCGAGACCCGGGCGCCGCGCAACGTGCTGTTCTTGACCCCGAACGGCGTCGGTATGGGCCATCTTACTCGCCTGCTGGCGATCGCGCGGCACGGCCCCGGCTCGATCCGGCCGGTCTTCCTGTCGATGTCGCAGGCGGTGGGCGTGGTCGAGCGCTTCGGCTTCGTGGCCGAATACTTCCCCTACCACGGCCATACCGGCGAGACTGCCGAGGCCTGGAACCAGGCGCTGCGGGCGCGGCTCAACGAGGCCATCGCGTTCTACGACGCGCGCTGCGTCGTCTTCGACGGCAACGTGCCCTATCTGGGCCTGGTCGACGCCCGCCAGGACAATGCCAACCGGCCGTTCGTCTGGATCCGCCGTGGCATGTGGCGCCCCGATGCCGGCAGGGCCACGATCGATCGCGCCCGGCATTTCGATCTCGTGATCGAGCCCGGCGAGTTCGCCGCCGCCGACGATCCCGGCATCACCGCCGGGCGCGACGGCGAGGCGCTGCGCGTGGCCCCGATCACCCTGCACGAGCCCGACGAGCTGCCGAGCCGGGCCGCGGCCCGGGCCGCGCTCGGCCTCGACCCCGAGCGCCCGGCGGTGATCCTGCAGCTCGGCGCCCGCAACAATTTCGACTTCCGCCAGGTCGACCGTGTCGTGCTGGACGTGCTGGGTCCACGGACCGACGTGCAGATCGCGGCCGTCGACTGGCTGATCGGCGAGGCCGCGCCCGAGCTGCCGGCGGTGGTCAAGCGGCTGCGGGATTTCCCGATCGCGCGCCATCTGCCGGCATTCGATCTCGCCGTCAGCGCCTGCGGCTACAATTCGTTCCACGAGCTGCTGGGGCTGGGTATCCCGTCCATCCTGATCCCGAACGAGAATCCGATGATGGACGCGCAGGAGGTCCGCGCGTTATGGGCCGACCGTCGCGGGCACGGCATCTGCGTGCGCAGCCATGAGACCTACCGTTTGGCCTGGGCCGTCCAGCGGCTGCTCGAACCCGAGGTGCAAGCGCGGATGCGCGAGGCGGCCCGGGTGCTGCCGGCGTGCGCGGGCGCACGCGAGGCGGCGAGCCTGATCGCCGATCTGGCCGGCAGCCAGCCCGTCGCCGACGGTCGCAGCCGCATGCCGCAGGCCCTGCTGCGCACGCTCCAGGGGTGAACCCCGGCCGCGGGCTCAGCCCGGCCGCTGCTCCAGGGCCGCGAGGCAGGCCGGCTCCGGCGCGCGGCCGAAGCTGATGATCAGGCCCGGTCGCCAACGCCGGCCGAGCAGCGCGAACTGGGCTTCGCGATACAGCCCCCAGGCCAGCTCCGGCATGTCGGTGGCGCGCCGCTCGGCGTCGACCACCTGATCGACGATCATCCGCCGCCGTCGGAACGGCGCGAAATCGTGCTGGTCGGTGATGCAGACCGGCTGCATGTTCCGTTCGGCGCACTGCCGCTCGACCAGGGCCACGACGTTCTCCAGGCTGTCGCCGTCCAGCCCCAGCATGGTCACGGCGACGACGATCGGCTTCGCCGGTGGTGGTGGCGTGGGCTTGGCCGGGGCCGGCGGCGGCTTGGGCTTGACCACCGGTGGCGGTGTCGGCGGCGGCTCGGCGGCCGGCGGCTCCTCCCGCCCGAGCCAGCGGGCGAGTTGGCGGGTCGGCAGCCTGATCATGCGCCCTGTCGCCCCGCGTCGTTGATCGCCCGCGCACAGCGCCGGCCCAGATCGGCCGCATCCTGGCGGGTGACGCCGCTGGCCACGATCCGGCGCGAACCGTCGGTGAGATGCACGGCCACGGCGAACCGCTCGCCCGCCTCCTCGACCAGCGACGGTACGACCTCGATCAGCACGCGGCTGACCTCGTCCGGGCGCACGGCCTCGCCGTTGGGCAGGATCGCCAGCGGCAGTAGCGGGCCGATCGGTGGCAAGGTGGTGGTCAAATCAGGATCCGCTCCTTGTCCCAGTCGAGGCCGATCATGTCCTTGCCCTCGAAGCGCGCCATGCCGAAGCAGTTGTAGTCGTCGGGCACCGTGGTCTTGAAGAAGGTGATCCGCTCGCCGTGGTCGCGCCGGCGCAGCTCGGCGCCGAGCGCGTCGCGCACGAAGGCGAGATAGGCCGCGACGTGCTTCGGCCGCGCCAGGTAGGCCTTGAAGAAGCCGCACAGGAACATCCGCAGCGCGAACGGCTGCGCCTGCAGATACTGGAACACCGCCGCGGCCACCTGCGGGTAGCGCGGCGACATGAAGTCGTCGACGACCAGCACGCCTTGATCGTCGAGCAGCCGGTCGGCCAGCGCCAGATCGTGCGCGCAGGCGAAGCCGGTATGCTCGCCGTCGACGTGCACCCAGCGGCAGCGTCCGTGCAGGGCCAGCAGCTCGGCCGCGGGGAGCTGGGTCGAGTAGCAGGGATGGCAGACGATGGGCTCGGTCCGCACGCTCGCCAGCGTCGCCCGCACTTGGTCCAGACGATAAGGATCGACCAGCACGAGCTGCTCGTCCGCGCGCAGGTGCAGGCAGGTCAGGGCCGCCGACTTGCCATGATAGACGCCGATCTCGAAGGCGTGGCCCTTGATCCGCTGCTGCTTCTGGAAGCCCAGCAGGCAGTCCCAGACCGCCGCCGAGTCCTCCGTGAACCAGCCCGGCAGGCCGCCGAAGCGCTGGCGATAGATGCGCAGCGTGTCCATGTCCCGATCCGCTCCGACGCCCGGCGCGATGATGCTAGCCGGACCATCCTCCGGCAACGGCGAATTGCCGGGCGGCGACGGTTGACGCTCGTACGCCTTTGCGCCAATGCTGCGTCGGCTAAAAAACGATTAACGATTCAGGGAGAATGCCGGATGACCGCTCGACGGTTCGTCATCGCGCTGGCATCGACTCTTCTGGCCGGCAGCTCGCTCGCCCATGCCGACGGCAGTTTCTGGGCGGAAGCCAGCAAGCCCTATGCCGGGGTCACGATCCGCGGCGTCTCGGAGAGCACGCCGCCGTCGAATTACGTCAAGGACGTGATCGCACCTCAGTTCACCAAGGATACCGGGATCAAGGTCGAGTTCGAGACCACGTCCTGGGATCAGATGTACGACAAGGCGATCAAGGACATGGAGGCCAAGACCGGTCTCTACGACTTCGTCTACATCGAGCAGGACATCATCTACAGCTATCTCGCACGCAATTTCCTGGTCGACATCACCAAGTCGCTCAAGGACGATCCCAAGCTCGCCGCGCCGGACTTCGACCCGGCGAAGTTCACCTCGTTCATCGACTACTTCAAGGATCCGAGCACGCACGATCTCTACGGCGTGCCGATGGAGGCGTTCGTCAAGGTCTACCTCTACCGCAAGGATCTGTTCGAGGACCCGAAGATCAAGGAGGCGTTCAAGGCCAAGTACGGCCGCGACCTCGCGCCGGCCGCGACGTTCAAGGAGTATCAGGAGAACGCCGACTTCTTCACCCAGTGGGGCAAGGACAACGATCTCGATCTGTGGGGCACCACGGTCCAGGCCTCGTCCGGCCACCCGGCATCGTTCTATGAATTTTTCGAATCGATCGCACCGGCCTGGGGCGTGCCCAACTGGGGCCTCAACATGGACACCTGGCACGCCAGCGTCGAGCATGGCGGCAGGATGAACAGCCCCGAGGCCAAGCAGGCATTGAGCTTCTGGATCGGGCTGATCAAGGACGCGCCGCCCGAGGCCACCTCCAGCACCTGGGACGAGGTCGCGGCCTCGTTCGCGGCCGGTCGTGCCGCGCAGGGCTGGGTCTACGGCGAGAATGCCGCCTGGATCGCCACCAACGCAAGCAAGTCGAACGTGGTCGGCAAGGTCGGCGTGGCGCTGCCGCCGACCGCTCCCGGCGTGATCGAGGCGGCGGAGAAGCACGAAGGCTATATCGGCTACTATGACGGCGGCGCCTTCGGCATTCCGCATTCCTCGAAGAACAAGGCGGCAGCACTGCTCTGGCTGCAGTACATCGGCCAACCGTCGGTGCAGCCGGAATGGGCGGTCGAGGGCGCCCGGATCGTGCAGACCGCCACCTTCGACGACCCGAAGGTCAAGGCGCAGGATGCCAAGGTCGACGGCTACTACACGCTGATGGAGGAGAAGGGCCCGCTGTTCGCCGGCGCGCCGCCGTTCCCGTTCCACGCCCAGCTGCGCGAGGCCGTGGCACCCTACATCTACGAGGCGATCACCGGCCAGATCACGCCGGACGAGGCTCTCGACAAGGGCGCCGCCGCGGCCGAGGCCGAGCTGACCAAGCTCGGCTACATCAAGAACTGACGTCCCTGCCCGGCGCCCGGCCCTGAGCCGGGCGCCGTTTCACCCTCCGGCGTCGGGAATCCCATGCGCTCCACCATGACCGGCTGGCTGCTGCTGCTGCCGACCATGATCGTCCTGTTCGTGATGGGCGTGTTCCCGTTCATCTACGTGCTGGTGATCAGCTTCTTCGACTGGAACGCGTTCGCGGCCGACCCGACGCTGCGGTTCGCCGGGCTCGAGAACTATCGCCGCCTGGTGTTCGACGAACAGTTCCTGACCTCGCTCTGGCTCACGCTGCAGTTCGCGTTCTTCGTCGTCGTCAGCGAGCTGGTGGTCGGTTACCTGCTGGCGCAGCTGATGATGCGCGAGTTCCCGCTCAAGGGGCTGTTCCGCACCATCCACACGCTGCCGCTGATGGTGGCGCCGATCGCGGTCGGTGCCACCTGGCGGCTGCTCACGGTTCCGGGCCTCGGCCCGGTGCCCTATTATCTCGAGCGCTGGTTCGGGCTCGAGTACCGGATCGGCACCTACCCGGACCAGGCCTTCCTCACCCTGGTGCTGATGGATCTGTGGCACTGGACGCCACTGATCACGCTGACCCTGCTGGCTGGTCTCTCCGCGCTGCCGAAGGAGCCGTTCGAGCAGGCGCAGATCGACGGCGCCAACCGCTGGCAGACCTTCTGGCACATCACGCTGCCGCTGCTGCGCCCGGTGATCCTCACCACGCTGTTCATCCGGCTGATGGACGCGCTGCGCATCGTCGACGAGGTCTGGATGCTGACCGGGGGCGGCCCGGGTGCCTCGACCCGCTATATCGGCCTGCTGATCTGGCGCGTCGTCTTCCCGAAGACCGATTACGGCTACGGGGCGGCCATGTCGCTGCTGACGCTCTACCTCACCATCGTCGTCTGCTGGCTGCTCTATGTCGGCTTGGTGTCGCGCCGGCAGCCCAAGGGAGAGGTGTCATGAGCAGCGCCGCGCGGCGCGCCATCCTGCCGGTCTGCGTCTGGACCGTGCTGACGCTGGCGACGCTGCTGCCGATCTACTGGATGATCCTGGTTTCGGGCCGCAACCGGGTCGAAATGTTCGGCCGGCCTTCCTTCCTGATCAAGACGTTCCACTGGGACAACTACGTCAACGTCATCGGCAACCCGACCATCCGCGGCTACATGGTCAACTCGCTGATCGTCGCCACCTCGAACGCGGTCCTGGTGACGGTGCTGGCGCTGCTCGCGACCTTCGCCCTGTCGCGGTTCCGCCTCGGCGGCCAGGACAGCATCTTCTTCTGGACCATCACCAACCGCATGGCGCCGGCGGCGGTGTTCCTGCTGCCGCTGTTTTTGCTGTTCACCCAGGTGTTCGTGATCGGCGACTGGCGGCTGTACGACACCAAGCTCGGCCTGATCCTGCTCTACTGCGTGTTCAACCTGCCGTTCGCGATCTGGCTGCTGAAGGGCATGATCGACGGCATCCCCAAGGAGCTCGACGAGGCCGCGATGCTCGATGGCTGCAGCACGTTCCAGGTGCTGACCAAGGTGATCGTGCCCCTGGCCCGGCCGGGCCTCGCCGTCACCGCGATCCTGTGCTGGGTGTTCGCCTGGAACGAGTATCTGTTCGCCGCCACGCTCACCAGCGTGCACGCGCGCACGATCACGACCGGCCTTGCCGAGTACGTGACCGTCACCGGCACCAACTGGGGCGAGCTCGCCGCATCGGCGACGCTGACGCTGGTGCCGGCCCTGGTGTTCCTCGGCTTCGCGCAGCGGCACATCGTGGCCGGGCTCACGTTCGGCGCGCTCAAGGAGTGAGGCCGCGATGACCGATCCCGCCGCCACCGCACGCCGTACGAGCTTCCTGCCCTTTCCCACCAACGCCTTCGACCGGGTGTTCGTCAGCGTGGTGGTCATGATCGCCCTGCATCTGTTCTGGATGCGCTTCGTCGAGGCGTACTTGCCGCTCGAGGTGGCGACTGTCATCTCTGTGGGGCTCGGCTATCTGATCGTTCGGTACGGTTGAGGGAGGCCCAAATGCAGGCACTGGTGCTCGAGCGGAAGGATGAGCTGTCCTTGCGCGATTTCCCGATCGAGGAAACGCTGGGCCCACGCGACGTCCGGGTCGCGCTGAAGACGGTGGGTGTGTGCGGCAGCGACGTCCACTACTACACGCACGGCCAGATCGGGCCGTTCGTGGTCAAGCAGCCGATGATCCTCGGCCACGAGGCGGCCGGCGTCGTGGTCGAGGTCGGCCGCGACGTGCGCGAGTTCAAGGAGGGCGACCGGGTCTGCATGGAGCCGGGCATCCCCGACCCGTCGAGCCGCGCCTCGCGCCTCGGCAAGTACAATCTCGACCCGGCGGTCAGGTTCTGGGCGACCCCGCCGGTGCACGGCGTGCTGCGCCCGAGCGTCGTCCACCCGGCCGACTTCACCTTCAAGCTGCCGGACAACGTCTCGCTGGCTGCCGGGGCGATGGTCGAGCCCTTGGCCGTGGGCGTGCATGCCGCCACCAAGGCGCAAATCCAGCCGGGCGACCTCGCCGTGGTCATCGGCGCCGGCCCGATCGGGATGGTCACCATCCTCGCCGCCCTGGCCGCCGGCTGCTCGCGGGTCATCGTCAGCGACGTCCACGACCCCAAGCTCGAGATCGCGAAGAAGCTCGGCCCGGTCGAGACCGTCAACGTGCGCAGCCGCAAGCTCACCGACGTCGTCAAGCAGGCCAGCGACGGCTGGGGCGCCGACGTGGTGTTCGAATGCTCGGGCTACGCGCCAGCGGCTGCCGAGATGTTCGACGTGCTCTGCCCCGGCGGGCGGGTCGTGCTCGTGGGCATCCCGCTCGAGCCCCTGCCCTTCGACGTCAGCAAGGCGCAGATCAAGGAAGCCCGGATCGAGAACGTGTTCCGCTACGCTCATGTCTACCCGCGCGCGGTCGCCATGCTGGCCTCGGGCAAGATCGACGTCACGCCGCTGATCACCGACGTCTACCCGTTCAAGGACAGCATCGCCGCCTTCGAGCTGGCACGCGACATGCCGCCGACCTCGGTCAAGGTGCAGATCGAGCTGGCGGCCTAGGAGCACGACCGCGGCTCGTCGAATCCTCGCCACCACCAGCGACGACAGGATGCGCGTCGCTGGTGGTGGTCGTGATCCATCCGGCGGTTGCTCCGCCGGTATCTCCGACTGACTTCAGAGAACGAACGCGGAGACGATCGAGCAGGTCCGTCGTTTCAACCGCATCGTCACGCAGCGCATCGGCGCATTCGACGAGGGCCACCTGCGATGCGGTCGACAGCTTGGCCAGGCTCGATGGTTGCATGGGGTGGGCGCGGGCGGGATCGACGTGCGCAGCTTGCGCGAGCGGCTGGGGCTCGGCTCCGGCTATGTCCAGCCGTCTGCTGCGGCACCCTGGAAGCTCGGAGAGGCCGGTGCGAACGGCCGGCGATGCGGCCGACGCGCGCCGTGCGGCGCATGCTTCTGGCCGCCAGGGGCCGAGCCAGCGCGCGACCCACGAGACGTTGGCGGACGAACTCGCATGTCGTTCCTACAGCCGCTCGATCCGGCCCGGCGCGATCGCTTGATGGGGGCCATGGCCGAGGTCGAACGGCTGTTGCGTGCGGGCGCGGTGGCCGTGCGGCTCGAAGCAGCCGACGGTCCGATGGCGCAATGGCGCCCGATGCGATAGTTCGCGGAACTCGCCGCGCGCCGCGACGCCGGTTTCTTCGTGGTCGCTTGGCTCGACGGCGAGCCGGCCGGGTGCGGCGGGCTGGAGATGGGCACCGGGGCGACGGGGGAAGTCAAGCGCACGTGGATGGCCCGGCAGACGCAGGGACTGGGTATCGCGCACCACCGTTCAACGACGAGCCTCAAGCACGCCACTGGTTCGAGAAGCTGCTCCAGTTCGCATGCCCCTGCTAGTAATTTCTGGTTGCTGAATGGTTGCCTATCTCACCCTTAAATCGTTGATCGATTGTGACGGCCCGTGTGCCGTTCGTCACAGCGGGAACCATCCCCGGATGGCAGAATGTTCATGTGAGGTTCGGGGAGACAAGTCATGGACGCAGGTCAGTTCGTCGCCAGGACTCAATCGCTGCCGCCAGACTGCCGGCAGCGGCAACGGGCGAACCTTCACGCCGTCGAGGCGGAGATGCTCGGGCGGAAGATCTGCCGGGCGATCGAGGAAGCCCGGTTGCTGCTGGCCGAACTCGGGCGCGGCCATGGGCCGATGGCGTGACCGGCTCGGGCCGTCGCTTGCGCGGACCCGGCTCGCGGCTCAGGATGCCCGATCGAGCCGGCTCGACATCTGATCGCTGTTGCGGTTGGCCGCCGGCGGCGGCGCCAACAGGTAGCTCCGCGTGAGCGGCACGGCGTTGCGGTCGGCGGCGAGCTGGATCTGGAACACCATGCCGTCCTCGAGCGCGAAGAACAGCTCGGACCCGACCAGGTAGAATTCCCACATCCGATAGAAACGCGCATCGTAGATCGCCTCGACCTCGGCGCGGTGCGCCGCCAGCAGCTTCTGCCAGCAGCGAAGCGTCTTGGCATAATGCAGGCGCAGGATCTCGACATCCGTGACCCACAGGCCGGCCCGCTCGATCGCCGGCAGCACCTCGGACAATGCCGGGATGTAGCCGCCGGGAAAGATGTACTTCTTGATGAACGGCGAGGTTTCGTACGGTCCGTGCGCGCGGCCGATCGAATGGACCAGCGCCACGCCATCGTCGGTCAGCAGCTCGCGAACCCGCTGGAAATACTCGTCATAGTGCCGTGCGCCGACATGCTCGAACATGCCGACCGAGACCACGCGGTCGAACCTGCCCTCGACTTGCCGGTAGTCGACGAGCTGGTAGTCGATCCGATCGGCTAGGCCGGCCGCGGCCGCCCGCATCACCGCGTGCGCATGCTGCTCGCGCGACAGGGTGATGCCGGTAAGATTGATTTGCCGCCCGGCGAGCTCGCAGAGGTGGCGCGTGAGCGCGCCCCAGCCGGAGCCGATGTCGAGGACCCGCATGCCGGGCCGCAGCAGCAGCTTGCCGGCGATCAGGCGCTCCTTGGCGCGCTGGGCGGTCTCCAGGTCCTCGCGCCCGGTCTCGAAGTAGGCGCAGCTGTAGGCGCGCTCGGAATCGAGGAACAATTGGTAGAGCTCGTCCGACAGGTCGTAGTGGCGGGCGACGTTGGCCTGGGAGCGTTCGATCGGGTTGCGGCGGTTGAAGCCGCGCGCCAGCGCGCGCAGATGCCGGCGCAGGCCGAAGCCGGCCGTAGGGCTGCGCAGGCGCAGGTTGCGGATGAGCAGCTCAAGCAGCGTACGCAGGTCGCCCTGCTCGATGAGCAGGCGGCCGTCCATATAGGCTTCGGGCAGCGCCAGCTCCGCATCGAGCAGGAGTGCCAGCGGCAGGCGGGCATCGGTCAGCCGGATCGCGACCGCAGGTGGCGTGCCGTCGCCGCACGTGCGGATGGTCCCGCCTGCATCGACGATGGTCAAGGAACCGCTACGGATCAGCCGGTCGAGTTGTCTTGCCAGCAGCACCATGTCCTCCTCACCAAATCGCCGACTCCAGCGGTGCCTCGTGATGTCTGCCCTCGTCGGCGTTAGCTCCCGAACTGCCCAGCACGGCATAGATCGACCTGCCAGGTAGAAGGGGGCGGAGATGTCGTTCCCGACCGAGCCGTCATGCTCGATCCACATTGCAGAATAGCTACTTAGCCGCACCAGGCCAGTGGCATCTCGATCCGGTGGCGCAGGGGTGGTTGGCACTTTTGGCAAACCACCGGGACTGGTGGGGTTGCAGGACCGCGAACTATTTGCGCCCGGTCGAACGGTGCGCCAGGCGTCCGGCCCGCTCGCGATGAATCAGGAAGAGCCCGGAGGCTGCGACAATGCCGGCCCCGACGAACGTCCAGCGGTCGGGAATTTCGCCGAAGACCATGAAGCCGAGAGCCGTGGCGCCGAGAAGCTGGGCGTAGAAGAACGGCGCCACGACCGAAGCCGGCGCGTGGCGATGCGCCAGGATCAGCAGCCAGTGACCGAGCGCACCGAGCACGCCGAGACCGGCCATCAGCAGCCAATGGGTCGGGCTGGCCGGCGATACCCACACCAGTGGCAGCACCGGAAGAAAGACGATCGAGCCCACGAGCCCGGTATAGAACAGGGTCGTCTCGGCAGCGTCGTTGGCGGCGACCAGCCGGGTCGTGACCGAATAGAGCGCATTGCCGCACGCGGCGCCGACCGCGAGCAGCGCGGCCGCTTGCATCCCACCCAGACCGGGACGGGTGATCACCAGCACGCCGGCGAAGCCGGCGAGCACGGCGGCGAGACGCTCCCTGCCGATATGCTCGCCGAGAATCGGCCCGGCCAACAGGGCCACGACCAGCGGCGAGGCGAAGGTGATCGAGGTGGCCTCGGTCAACCGCAGATATTTGAGCGCGAAGAACGAGCAGATCGTGGCACCGACCAGGCACAGGGCGCGCAGGCACTGCAGCTTGAGGCTGCGGGTCCGCAACAGGCCGACCTTGGTCACCGGATTGAAGAACAGGCCGACCAGAAGAAAGCTGCCGAGATAGCGCACGGCCGCCGTCTGCAGCGGATCGGTGGTGCGGTTGATCCACTTCGCCGAGGCGTCCATGCCGGCAAAGCATGCGACGGCGCCCAGCATCAGCACGATGCCGATCCGCCGTCGGCGCTGCTCGCTCATGCGTTCAGCTCCGGATCGACCCACCAACGATCGGACCAGACACGGCCTCGGCCTGCACCCGTTCGGACCCTCCGCGACCTGCCGTGAGCCCGAACTGCCTTGGCCTAGGCGGTCGCCGCGGCGTCGACGAGCGCTCCACCCATGACCAGCTCCCGCGTCTTGGCGAACACGTCGAAGGCCGGGCGGTGCACGGATGCCGCCCGCCGGGCGGCCCGGCAAACGACCTCGCCCACATCGTTCTGGTAGAGCCAAAGCGAGTTCTGTTGCAGACGAAGATTGGGCTCGCCGCCCATGCGCCCGCTCGGGCGGTAGCCCGTGCCGAGGCCGATGCCGAACAGATTGGGGATGGTGCTGCCATCCTCGAGCCGGAGCCGCCCCTCCTGATCGACCGAGGCGCCGCTGGCATCGGGCGCACAATGCAACACCTGCCCGAAGGCATCCGTCACCGGTAGGGTCCGGCTGCGGTAGCCGAACGTCGTCACCACCAGGTCGGCGCCGGCCAGCCAGTCCCGGAACGCAGCGCCATCGGCCGCCATCTCGTGCAGCGGCCGGCAGGTCACCCGCTGCTCGGCTGTGGTGCCGGGCTTGCCATGGATTCGGCGCCACAGATCGCGACCGTCGCCGCGCAGCCCGGACAGACGATTCACCCGCTGCGTCGCGGGGCAGACGTCGTCCTCGACGAACGCGTAGTGATCGGCGTCCGCCTCGCTGCGCGTGGGGTAGAAGCAGCGTGGCTCGGTACGATGGAGAATGGTGATGGCGCCCGGCGCCAGTCGATCCCCGGCCTCCTGGAGCAGCCGCCATGCCACCGAAAACGCGCTGTGCGATCCGCCCACGACGACGACCCGCCGCAGCTCCCCGATCCGCGCCAGCGCCTCCGGCATCGACGCACCGGCCAGCATCGCGTCGCTGCCGAACAGACGCCCCGGACGAACGATCTCGTGCAGATCGAGACGGCCGTCGAGCGGCGCATCGGTGACCTCCCGGCCCCCCAGCGCCACGATCGCCGCCCCGCCGACCAGTTCGCCCGCCGGATGGCCATCGGCGAGGCCGACGGCGATGCAGCCGTCGGCCAGCAGCCGGAGCTGCCGCGCCTGGCTGTTCGGAAAGAAGCGGCTCGCTGGAAACTTGGCGATCAGCCGCTGCAGGTGCACACCCTGGCGCTGCAGAAACGCACCCACCAGTGGTAGGGGTGGCAACGTCTCGTAATACTCGAACAGTTGCTTGGTCGTGTCCTCGCGATAGAGATCACCGAACAGATCGAAAAAGGCGGGATGATCGAAGCACTCAAGATATGAGCGGCCCGGCGAATCGGAACCGATTGTATACTTGGCGAGGGTTCCGCCGATGGTCGGCGACCGATCGACCAGAGCGACACCGGCATTGAGCCAATCGGGCAACTGTCCATGCTGCGCCGCCCAGATGAGCGGCCCCGTCCCGCCAGGACCTGCACCGACAATAACCGTCTCGTACATCACAGCTCCACGCAGGTCTGCTCAGCCGAGCATCGCTTGGCCCGACCGTAACTCCAAGCCGCTGCCGGCAACCGAGAAGATACGACAGCGAAGACACTGGCTCTACACGCGATAAGTATTGCCAGCATTGCTTGTGTATCGAGCACGGACCCCAACAGCATCTTACCAAATGGTCAGAAACCCTGGAAGGACGCCGTCGCAACTTAACATTACATTACACGCTGGTAACTGTTGTTAAATTTCGACGGTCAAACGAGGGCTTCCCACCGCCATGTGCACAGTCGAGCATGCAGGTCTTGTCGCCGTCAAGTTGAACTCTCGCCGAAGGGCACCGAACGGAGCGATTTTTCGCCATTGCCGCAATCTTGCCGCGACGCAATGGAGCCTGCACAGGCTGAAGGCGACCAAGCCATCGCCAAGCTAATTTTAGAGTGTCCTCGGACGAACGTCTGGCCGCACGGAACGTGGCGCGATGCCGCGCAACGCTGTCACGTGGAAATCAACCGCCGGCATCTTCCAGGTCGACCGGACGCCAGAAGTCGAGCAGTTCCGCCGCAGCGTCGACCGGCGTCGTCCAATCGTCGACCGCCAAGCGAAACCGTGCCAGCGTGGCCGTGGGGAACTTGGCGGCCAGCCGCCGCCGTAGTGGCGCGTCGCCGCGTCGGGCGAGCCGAACGGCGAGTTCCTGCATGCCGGGATTGTGCCCCACCAGCATCAGCCGCCCGGCGTCGCCACCGTGCTGGCGGATCACCTCCAGCATGCGCTGCGGTGCCGCCATGTAGAGCGCCTCGCAGAGAACGGTTTCGGGCACAGTCGGCAGTTCGGCCCTGGCGATCTCCCAGGTCCGCCGCGCCCGCTTCGCGGTCGAGCACAGCACGCGGTCGGGCAGGATGTCCGCTTCGCGCAACAGCTTGCCCATCCGGGCGGCGGCGCGCTCGCCACGCTGGGTCAGATCGCGATCATGATCGCCGACGTCCGGCCGATCCCAGCTCGACTTCGCATGGCGGAACAGAAGCAGCTCTCGCATCGGATCGTTGTCCCATCACCAAGGGCTCGCGCGGCCTGGATGACATGGCGCCGCCCGGCCTGTAATAGAGCTGTGACCAAGCGGACGCACGGTGGGAACGCCAAGCCGTCGCGCCCGCGCCGGGAAGAAAGAGCCAGCCTTATGACCGAGGATATCCCCGAAGTCGTTGCCTCCTCTTCCAACGTCGTCGATGTCGGCGGTCAGCGCAACAAGCCGTTGCCTGCCCCGATCGAGGTTCGCCCCGAGCACTTCATCAACCGCGAGCTGTCGTGGCTCGCGTTCAACGAGCGTGTCCTCGAGGAGGCCGACAATCCCAGCCATCCGCTGCTCGAGCGGCTGCGCTTCCTGTCGATCTCGGACAACAATCTGGACGAGTTCTACATGGTCCGGGTGTCGGGCCTGATGGAGGTCGTGCGCCTGCCGATCCCGCCCGTCGGCCCGGACGGCGTGACCCCGCTGGAGGCGCTGCAGGCGATCAAGCAGCGGGTCAGCGCGCTCACGCGCGTGCAGCAACGTTGCTGGCACGAACTCACCGCGTTGCTGCGCGACCAGGGCGTGGCGGTGCTCGACGTGGGCGAGCTGAGCGACGCGGATCTGGAATTCCTGCAGCGGCGGTTCGACGAGGAGGCGATCGCGGTGCTGACGCCGATCGCCGTCGATCCGGCCCACCCGTTCCCGTTCATCCCCAACAAGGGCATCGGCGTCGTCCTCGAGCTCGACCGCGGCAAGGGGGAGCTTTTGTTCGGGCTGGTGCTGCTGCCGAACAAGCTCGAGCGCTTCATCCGCCTGCCCGGCGACTACCCGCGCTTCGTCCGGCTCGAGCAGCTGATCCTCAAATTTTCCGACTTCCTGTTCCCCGGCTTCGAGTGCAAGGGTGGCGGCTACTTCCGGGTGCTGCGCGACAGCGACATCGAGCTCGAGGAGGAGGCCGAGGATCTCGTCCGGCTGTTCGAGACGCTGCTCAAGCGCCGGCGCCTCGGCAACGTGATCCGGCTCAGCATCGACGCCGCGATGCCCGAGCAGCTGCGCTCCTTTCTGATCAACCAGATGCACGTGGCGCCCGACGACATCGACGAGGTCGACGGCATCTTGGGCCTCGCCGACGTCGCGCAGGTGATCGGCAAGGAGCGCCCGGAGCTGCTGTTCTCGCCGTTCACGCCGCGCTTCCCCGAACGGATCAAGGATTTCAACGGCGATTGCTTCGCCGCGCTGCGGGCCAAGGATTTCGTCGTCCACCATCCCTACGAGAGCTTCGAGGTGGTGGTGCAGTTCATTCGGCAGGCCGCCCGCGATCCGGCGGTGATCGCCATCAAGCAGACCCTCTACCGTACCAGCGAGGACAGCCCGATCGTCGCCGCGCTGATCGAGGCCGCGGACGCCGGCAAGTCGGTCACCGCCCTGGTCGAGCTCAAGGCGCGCTTCGACGAGGAGCGCAACATCCGCTGGGCGCGCAATTTGGAGCGGGCCGGGGTGCAGGTCGTCTACGGCTTCATCCAGCTCAAGACGCACGCCAAGGTATCGATGGTGGTGCGCAAGGAGGCCGAAGGCTATCGCACCTACTGCCATTTCGGCACCGGCAACTACCATCCGGTGACCGCCAAGATCTACACCGACATATCGTTCTTCACCTGCGACCCGACGCTGGGGCGCGATGCCGCCAAGACGTTCAATTTCATGACCGGCTACGCCCGCCCGGCCACGCTGGAGAAGCTGGCGCTGGCCCCCTACAACCTGCGCGAGACGCTCGTCGAGCTCATCGATGCCGAGATGGCGCATGCGCGGGCCGGGCGCAAAGCCCAGATCTGGGCCAAGCTCAACGCGCTGGTCGACGACCAGATCATCCGCAAGTTGTACGAAGCGTCGCAGGCGGGCGTGAAGATCGACCTGATCATCCGCGGCATCTGCTGCCTGCGTCCCGGCGTGCCCGGACTGTCGGAGAACATCCGGGTCAAGAGCATCGTCGGCCGCTTCCTCGAGCATTCGCGCATCGTCTGCTTCGGCGCCGGCTACGGCCTGCCCTCGAAGAAGGCCAAGCTGTTCATCTCCTCGGCCGACTGGATGCAGCGCAACCTGTCCCGCCGGGTGGAGACCCTGGTGCCGATCGAGAACGACACCTGCCACCAGCAGATCATGTCGCAGGTCATGGTCGCCAACCTGAAGGACATGACCAACAGCTGGATCCTGCAAGCGGACGGCACCTACCAACGGGTGCGTCCGGACGACGAGGCGTTCTCCGCGCACATCTACTTCATGACCAACCCCAGCCTGTCGGGTCGCGGCAGCGCGCTGAAGAAGAAGGGCGTCACCCGCTTGCATCTCAACCGTCTCGGCGAGACCCAGGCAGCGTGAGGCCCGAGCAGCACGCGCCGAACATCGCCGCCACCGATACCGAGACGGCACAGCCGTTCGCGGTCGTCGACATCGGATCGAACTCGATCCGCCTCGTGGTCTACGAGCGCCTGTGCCGCGCGCCGATCGCCCTGTTCAACGAGAAGTCGCTCTGCGCGCTCGGCAAGAGCCTGGCCACCACCGGGCGGATCGGGCGCGAGGAGACCGAGAGCGCCCTGCACGCGCTGCGCCGCTTCGCGCACATCGCCAACGCGCTGCAGGCGGACCAGATCGAGTATGTCGCGACCGAGGCCGTGCGCCGCGCCGCGAACGGGGCGGAGTTCCTGGCGGCCGCCGAGCGCGCCATCGGTCAGCCGGTCACCGTGCTCTCCGGCCACGAGGAGGCGCATACCGCCGGCATGGGCATCGCCTACAGCTTCCACGAGCCGCACGGCGTGGTGGGCGATCTCGGCGGCGGCAGCGCCGATCTGTCGATGGTGACACCCGAAGGCCCGACGGCACCCTACGGCAGCCTGCCGATCGGCACGCTGCCGGTCACGCGGATGATGCTCGAGGAGCCGGCCGCGGCGGCACGGTTCATCGATGGCAAGCTCGCCACCCTGCCCTGGCTCGCCGGCGCCGCGCGTGGCCGCAGCTTCTACGTCGTCGGCGGCGGCTGGCGGGCGCTGGCGCGGATCCGGCTCGCGATCACCGACACCCCGCTCAAGGTGGTGCACGACTACCGGCTCAGCGCCGAGGAGGCGATGACCCTCGGCCGCAGCATCGCCGGCCTCGGCGCCGACGAGCTGCAGACCGTTCCCGGCATGCCGAGCCGGCGGGTCGAGACGGTCCGGGCGGCAGCGCTGCTGTTCGAGCGTGTCGTGCGCGTGATCGAGCCCGATTCGGTGGTGTTCTCGGCCTTCGGTCTGCGCGAGGGGCGCCTCTTCCTGCGCCTGCCGGCCGAGGAGCTGGCCCAGGACCCGCTGCTGGCCGGGGCTCGCGACTTCGGGCGGACACGCTCACGCGTGCCGGACATCGGCGCGGCCATGGGCGAATGGACCGCCACGGTCGCGGCGGGCGAGTCGGGCCAGCAGCGGCGCCTGCGGCTGGCCGCGTGCGAGCTGTCGGACAGTGCATGGCGCGAGCACCCGGCCTTTCGGGCGCGTGAGGCGTTCTATCGCCTGGCGCAGTACCCGTTCATCGGCCTCGACCATGCCGCGCGCGCGTTCGTCGCCTACGCGGTGTTCATCCGCTACGAAGGCAGCCCGGACGATCTGTTCATCCGGCCGATCGTCAGCCTGTTGCCCGAGGCCGAGCGGCGCCGCGCCGAGCTGCTGGGCGCCACCTTGCAGCTCGGCTATCGGATCTCCGCCGCCGTGCCGGAGCTGCTGCGCACCAGCCGGTTGAAGCCGGGCAACGACGAGCTGCGCCTGCACCTGCCGGCGCCGGACGCGGAACCCGACCCGGACATCCTCCGGCCACGCCTGCGCGCCGTCGCCAAGGCGCTGGGCCTGAGCCGGATCAAGGTGCTGACCACGGTGTGAGCCGTGCCGGCGGGTCAGACGGCCGCCGGCAGCGGCGCCGCGCACAGCCGTGCCGTCCCGGCGTCGATCTCGTAGACGCGCGTGGCGATGTCGAGGAAGGCCGGACGGTGGGTGACCGCGAGCACGGTGGTGCGCTCGCGCAAGGCCGCGATGTTCCGACAGATCGACAGCTCGGCTTCCGGGTCCAGGGCGCTGGTCACCTCGTCGAGGACGAGGAGGCGCGGCCGCCGGATCAGCGCCCGCGCCAAGGCGATCCGCTGCCGCTGCCCGCCGGACAGCCGGGCCCCTTTCGCCCCGATGACGGTGGCGAGGCCCTGCGGCAGCTCGGCCACGAACTCCTCGGCGCCGGCGAGGCGCAGCGCCTCGTCGACGGCGGCCGGATCGTGCTCGGCCTCGCCGCCGAGCACGAGGTTCTCGAGCACCGTGGCATGGAACAGGATCAGTTCCTGTGGCACGTAGCCGACCATGTGGCGCCACGCCCGCAGGTCGATCTCCGCCAGATCGAGGCCATCGATCAGGATCCGTCCGGCCTGCGGCCGGTGCAGCCCGAGCACGAGATCGATCAGGGTCGTCTTGCCGGCACCCGAAAGGCCGGTCAGCACGGTGACGCTGCCCGCCGGAATCGTCAGGCTGGCACCGGCGAGGACCGGGCGCGCGCCGTAGGCGAAGCGCACCGCATCGAAACGGATCTCGCGGACGAAGCTCGGCTGCAGCGTGCCGCCGGGACTCTCCTGGTTCGCGCCAAGCTCGGCGATCAGCTCCTCGACCTCGCGGAACGGCGATTCGACCACCACGGCCTGCTGCAGCAGGCCCTGCAGCCGACCGAAGCCGCTCACCGTACGCGACAAAATCAGCCCGACCACGATCACCTGCTCGAGCGGGCTCGCCAGCACGACGATCGCCAGATAGGCGGCAACCCCCATGCAAAGCGCCAGCAGCGCGTCCTGGCCGTTGCGCAGCGCCTCACGGTTGACGACCTGCCGGCGCAGGGCGCGCCGCAGGCGGTGCAGCCGGCCGTCGAAGAACGCGACGAACTCCTGCTGGGCGCCCATCGCCTTGAGCGGCTTCAGGTTGTCCAGCGTGTCGGTCAGCAGGTTGACCAGCTCCTTGGTCAACTCGGTCTGCGAGCGTCCGGCGCGCTTGGCGCGGGCGACGAGGAAGTGCACCGTGGCACCGGTCGCGACACCGATCAGGATCGAGGCCAGCGCCAGCTTCCAGGATACGAGCAGACCGAGCAGCAGGAGCACGGCGGTCTCGACCGCCTGCGCGACGAACTGCGCCGCGAGCTGGTAGGCCTGCTGCGAGCGACCGACCTCGCCGCTGAACGCGTTGGCGATCCGGCCGCTCGGATGCTCGAGCAGGTAGCTCCAGCGCGCCCCGAGCATCTGCCGGACGAGCTGAACGCGCATGCTGTTCGCGACCTCGGCGTTGGCGTAGCCGATCTTGCGCATCACGGCCATCGAGATCAGCGACTTCAGCAGGAAGCCCAGGACCAGGACGACGATCAGCGTGCCGAGCGAGGCGTCCAGGCCGAGCGCGGCGAGACTGCCGTGCACGCTGTCGGAGATGAGCGTCTTCTTGGCCGAGCCGCTGGCGGCCGCGAGCAGGGGCACGAGGCTGGCAAGCCCGATGCCCTCGCAAATGCTGGCGACGATCAGACAGCCGAGCACGACCCACGGGTTGGTGCCGCGGGCACGGAAGAAGATCCGAAGGACGCTCCACACGCGGCATCACTCGCAGGCGGGAAAGGCCGCATCGACCATGGCGGCCGGTCGGGCTCGGGCGGCTTGAAGCACACGGCACGCGGCCCGGCAATCGCCCAAGACCACAAGCCAGCGTCGTGCCCGCCGCAGGCGCGGGATGCGCGAAGTGCGACATAAATGCGCCAACGGCGGCGCGGACGATGCCATGTGCTGCTGCATCTGTCGACGAATCGGGCACTTAGCACTAAAACCACCCGTGATCCGTAAGAAAGCGTAACGGAACGTGAGTAGTAGGGGCAATTGCCCATCTCTATCTGAGCCGGCAACGTGTCTGCCGAACGGCCAGATCCGGATTCTGGAAGCGGAAGAGCATTGTCGAGACTGCCCTGCGCGATGAGCACGCCTACGCCAACCGCCAATCCTGAGCTGGCCTTCCGGCGCGGGGAATTCTCCACCCTCGCCGAGGGGCTCGATTATGCGGCGAACGGCGTAACCGGCCTCAACTTCTTTTCGGCCAGGGGCGAGCTGGTCACCGCCCTGCCCTACCGCGAGCTTCGCGAACGGGCGCGCGCGCTGGCCTCGCGCCTTTGCGCAAGCGAACTCGAGCGCGGCGACCGGGTAGCGATCGTCGCCGAGACCTCGCCCGAGTTCGTCACCGTGTTCTTCGCCTGCCAGTATGCGGGCCTGGTGCCGGTGCCGCTGCCGCTGTGCATCAACATCGGCGGCCACGACGCCTATGTCGAGCGGCTGCGCGGCATGCTGACCGCAGCCGGGGCGCGGCTGGCGGTAGCACCGGACGATCTGCGCGCGACGCTGACCGAGGCCGCCGTGGGCACCGAGGTCCTGCGGGTGGCGACGGCGACCGACATCGCGGCCTGGCCGGAGACCAGCGGGGCCATCGAGCCGCTCGGGCCCGACGATGCCTGCTACATCCAGTACTCGTCGGGGAGCACCAGCTTTCCGCGCGGCGTGCTCGTGACGCAGCAGGCGATCGCCGCCAATGCGCATGCGATCGCGGTGCACGGCCTCGCGCTGCGCCCGGACGATCGCTGCACCTCGTGGCTGCCGCTCTACCACGACATGGGTCTCGTCGGCTGCTGCCTGACGCCGGTCATGGCGCAGATCACGGTCGACTACCTGCCGACCACCGCCTTCGCGCGGCGTCCGCTGCTCTGGCTCAAGCTCTTGTCCGATTTCGGCGGGACGATCTCGTTCGGCCCGACCTTTGGCTACGAGCTGTGCACGCGGCGGGCACAGAGCGGCCTGCCCGAGGGCTTGGATCTGCGGCGCTGGCGCGTGGCCGGGATCGGCGGCGAGATGATCCGCAGCAACGTGCTGGCCGAGTTCGCCCAGCGCTTCGCGGCCGTCGGTTTCGATGCCAAGGCTTTCTTGCCGAGCTACGGTCTGGCCGAGGCCACCCTGGCCGTGACCTTCGCCCCGCTCAGCCAGGGCGTGACGGTCGACGTGGTCGGACGCGGCCGGATGCTGGAGGTCGATCGCCGGGCGGTGGCGGCCGAGCCCGGCGGGCGCGTCGCGCCGACGCGCAGCTTTGTGGTGTGTGGCCGGCCGATGCCGGGGTACACGATCGAGATCCGCGACGCATCCGGCCGGCGCCAGCCGGAACGCATGATCGGTCGGGTCTGCATCAAGGGCCCGAGCCTGATGGCCGGCTATTTCCGCAACGACGTCGCCACGCATGGCGTCCTGCTTGGCGACGGCTGGCTGGATTCCGGCGACATGGGGTATCTCGCCGACGGCCAGCTGGTGATCACCGGCCGCAGCAAGGACCTGATCATCGTCGGTGGCCGGAACATCTGGCCGCAGGACGTCGAGTGGGCGGTCGAGCATCTGGACGGCGTGCGCGCCGGCGACGTGGCGGCGTTCGCCGTCAACCGTGACGACGACAGCGAGCAGGTCGTGTGCGTCGTGCAGTGCCGGGCCGCCACGGCCGAGGCCCAGGAGCAGCTGCGCGTGGCGGTGGCCGGCGCCGTGCGGCGGGCCGCGGGCGTCGAAAGCGTCGTCGTCCTCGCCCCGACCCGCTCGCTGACCTTCACCACGTCGGGCAAGCTGAGCCGGGCGGCGGTCAAGGCGGACTTCCTCAGCGGCGCCATTCGCGACATCGCCGCCGTGTCGGCCGAAAATGCGCTGGAGCCGCTTGCCGTCGCGAGCTGAGCCGTCTCGTCGCCGGCAGCAAGATAGCGCCTTGCCCATGCTGATCGCCGTGACCGGGGCCACCGGGTTCATCGGCCGCCATGTCGTGGCGGCCTTGTGCGCGGCCGGCCATGGCGTGCGCGCGCTGTCCCGCCGCGATGCCCCCGACCTCGAGGCGTTGGGCGCGACGCTGGTGCA
This sequence comes from Geminicoccaceae bacterium, assembly GCA_039808865.1. Lineage (GTDB taxonomy): Bacteria > Pseudomonadota > Alphaproteobacteria > Geminicoccales > Geminicoccaceae > Benzoatithermus. The sequence goes on along the minus strand of JBDHTW010000028.1, from coordinate 19,018 downwards.
CGGCGATCTGCAGCAGCGCCATAGCCTGACCGCCCTGCTCGCCGGGGTCGACGCCGTCGTGCATGCCGCCGGCGCCATCCTCGCCCCGGACGGGACCGCCTATGCCACCGTCAACGCGGCCGGCGCGGCCAACGTCGCCGAAGCACTGGCCGAGGGCCGGCTGCTGGTGCACGTCTCGTCCCTGGCCGCGCGGGAGCCGGGCATCTCCGTCTATGCGGCCAGCAAGGCGCAGGGCGAGCGGCTGGTCCTGGAACAGACGCGGCGGCTGCACATCGTCGTCGTGCGCCCGCCGGCCGTCTACGGTCCGGGCGACCGCTCGACCCTGCCCATCTTCCGCGCCATCAACCGTGGCTGGCTGCTGCACCCGGCCGAGCCGGCGGCACGCTTCTCGCTGCTCTACGCCAGCGAGCTCGCGCAGCTGATCGTGGCCCTGCTCGAGCAGCCGCCGGCCAGCGGCACCACGCTCGAGCCGGACGACGGGACGCCGGGCGGGTACGCCTGGGCGGAGCTGGCGACGATCGCGCAGACAGCGACGGGACGGCGGGTGCGGGCGTTCGGACTGCCGAAGCCGCCGCTGGCCGTTGCGGCCAAGCTCGCGGAAGGCTATGCGGCGCGACGGAGTCGTGTGCCGGTGTTGGCGCGGGGCAAGGTCGAGGAGTTCTTCCATCGCAACTGGGTGTGCGACACCAGCGGGCTCGCCGCGGCGACGTCCTGGCGACCGCGGATGCGGTTCGCGGCTGGGGTCGGTGCCACTCTCGGCTGGTACCGGGACGCCGGCTGGCTGTGATGCCGGTCGCGAACCCAAACGGAAAGGATTGGCGCGCGTGAGCGAGGGCGAGACCATCTTGAGCGGGGTGACGGCCGTCCTCCAGCGCTACAACCCCTCCGGTCGTGCCATCGAGCCCGGCACGGATCTCGCCGCCGACCTGAACGTCGACTCGGTGGCGGCCATGGATCTGATCATGGAGATCGAGGACCGCTTCGAGGTCGACATTCCGATCAACCTGGTTTCTGACATGACGACGGTGGCCGATCTCGTGGCCCTCGTGGAACAGCAGCTCAAGGCGCGGGGGACTCGATGATGGACATCTTCGACAAGTACGCCCAGTTCGCCGGACGTCATGCGAAGCTGCTCGAGCTCGGCGCGGATCCGTTCGCCGTGCGCCTGGACGAGCTGCGCTCGGCGACGGAGGCCGATATCGACGGCCGCCCCACCATCCTCGCCGGCACCAACAACTATCTCGGCCTGACCTACGACCCGAGCTGCATCGCCGCCGCCGAGGAGGCGGTGCGGCGCTACGGCACCGGCACGACGGGCTCGCGCATCGCCAACGGCACGTACGGTCTGCACACCGAGCTCGAGGCCGCGTTCGCGACCTTCCTGCGGCGGCGCTCGTGCATGGTGTTCAGCACCGGCTACCAGGCCAACCTCGCGATGATCGCGGGCCTCGCCGGGCCGCGCGACACGGTGCTGATCGACGCCGACTCGCACGCCAGCATCTACGATGCCTGCAAGCTCGCCGGTGCCACCATCGTCCGCTTCCGCCACAACGACGCGGCCGACCTCGACCGCCGGCTCGCCCGCCTCGGTGGCGAGGGCGGGTGCAAGCTGGTGATCGTCGAGGGCCTCTACAGCATGCTCGGCGACACGGCACCTTTGCGCGAGTTCGTCGAGGTCAAGAAGAAGCACGGCGCGTGGCTCCTGGTCGACGAGGCGCACTCCTTCGGCGTCTACGGCGCGGACGGCCGCGGCCTTGCCGAGGAGCAGGGCGTCGAAGCCGACGTCGACTTCGTCGTCGGCACGTTCAGCAAGAGCCTCGGCGCCATCGGCGGCTTCGGCGCTTCGGACCATCCGCAGTTCGACCTGCTGCGGTTCTGCGCCCGGCCCTACATGTTCACGGCCTCGCCGAGCCCGGCCAGTGTCGCCTCGGTCCACGCGGCGCTCGCGCGCATCGAGGCCGATCCGTCCTTGCGCGAGCGGCTCTGGGCCAACGCGCACCGGCTCTATGACGGCCTCGTCGGCCTCGGCCTGCAGCCCTGCGCGCCGGCGAGCCCGGTGATCGCCGTGGCGCTGCCCGACGAGGCCACGGCCGCGCACGCCTGGAACCTGCTGCGCGAGGCTGGGGTCTACGTCAATCTGGCCCTGCCGCCCGGCACCCCCAACAGCCTTTGCCTGCTTCGCAGCAGCGTGTCGGCGGCGCATACGTTCGCCCAGATCGACACGATCGTGGCACGGTTCGGCTCGGTCCTGGAAGCGCTGGCCGTGAAGCCGGAGCCGGCCCTGGCGGAGGTCGTCTAGGCCGCTTCCGCTCCACGACCGTCCGGCGGTTGAGGAGAATCGGCATGCACGCACGCGTTCTCGTCGTCGGCGCCGGCCCGGTCGGGTTGACCATGGCGGCCGAGCTCGCCCGCTACGGCATTCCGGTCCGGATCGTCGACAAGGCGCCGCACCGGTCCGACCGGTCCAAGGCGCTCGTGCTGTGGAGCCGGACGCTGGAGCTGCTCGACCGCACGGGCTGCGGCGGGTCGTTCCTCGACGCCGGGCACGAGGTCGCGGCGGTGAACATCACCGCCGGTGCCAAGCGCATCGCCCATGTCGACCTCGCCTCGGTCGCGACGCCGCATCCCTACGCCCTCATGCTGCCGCAGAGCGAGACCGAGCGGCTGCTCGAGGCGCATCTGCAGGGCCTCGGCGTCGCGGTGGAGCGGCAGGTCGAGTTCGTCGACCTGATGCCGGGCAGCAGCGAGGTCGCCGTCACGCTGCGCCGTCCCGGCGGCGCCGTGGAAACGCTCACCGTCGAATGGCTGATCGGCTGCGACGGCGCCCACAGCGCGGTCCGCCACGCCATCGGCGCCACGTTCGACGGCGAGACGCTGCCGAGCCAATGGATTCTGGCCGACGTGCGCCTCGGCGGCCTCGCGACGCCGCCGAGCGAGATGGACATGTACTGGCATGCCGACGGTGTGCTGGCGCTGTTCCCGATCACGCCCGACCGTTACCGGATCATCGCCGACCTCGGCGCGACGCGGGACGACGCGCCCGTGGCGGAACCCACCCTCGCCGACGTCCAGGCGCTCGTCGACCGACGCGGCCCCGGCGGCGTCACCGTCGCCGATCCGATCTGGCTGTCGGCCTTCCGCATCAACGAGCGCATGGTCGCCAGCTACCGCTCGGGCCACGTCTTTCTCGCCGGCGATGCGGCGCACATCCACAGCCCGGCCGGTGGGCAGGGGATGAACACCGGGATGCAGGACGCCTGCAACCTCGCCTGGAAGCTGGCGCTGGTCTGCCACGGCACCGGCATGGCCGACACCTTGCTGGACAGCTACAGCATCGAGCGGCATGCGGTTGGCCGCCAGGTGCTCGACATGACCGGACGCGCGACGTCGCTCGCCATCGTCAAGAGTCCGGTATGGCAGAGCGTGCGCAACCACGTCGCCTCCTTGGTGTTCGGCCTCGCCCCCTTCCGCCAGGCGATGACGAGCATGCTGAGCGAGCTTTCGGTCGGTTACCCGCAGAGCCCGCTCACGGTGGCCGGTGCCGGCCATGGCGGACCCGTGGCCGGCACGCGCGCCCCGATTCGCGCCGGTGACGTGCCGGTCGGCGCGGGCGATCGGCCGCGCTTCGCCCTGTTCGCCGCCGACGCCTCGGGCGCCGCCGTGCCCGCCCGTCATCGGGATCTGCTCGAGCCGGCCTGTCGTCCCCCGTTCGCCGAGAACGGAATCTGGCTCGTTCGACCGGACGGCTACGTGGCGCTCGCGGCCGGGCGGGACGACGGGGCGGCGATCGGCGCCTATCTCGACCGCCTGCGGCCCGGGCACCCGCAGCGGAGCTAACGGACCGCGCCCTGCCGGGTAAGGCGCCACAGCACGATGGGGGCCGCCAGCAGCGGGTGCCGGCGCTCCCAGGGGCTGAACTGCACCGGCACCCCGGCGTGGCGGCTGATCTTCCAGGCGATGTAGTCGGCACCGCCGGCGAAGGTGAACGACGCCTTGGCCAGCCGCAGCAGCGACAGCGCCTTGCCTTCGATACGCCGGCGGCGCCACAGCCGCGCGGCCGCGTCGGCGCGCAACACCGGGGGAACGCCCTGCAGGGCCGACGATATCCGCCGATAGCGGTCGACATCGTGCTGGACGATCGCCTGGGCGCGGTGCGGCTTCTCGGCCCGCAGCTCGGTGCGGTAGCTCTCGCTCAGCGCGCGGACCCAGAGCGCTTCGGCGTCGGCCGCGTCCTCGACGAGCGGGCGCACCGCCTCGTAGGTGGTCGCGATCGCCTGGACCAGGGCCGCGCGCACCCGCGCCTCCACGCCGGCATCACGCGCCCAGACCAGCCCGGTCGGCTGCGCGAAGCGGGCCCAGAAATAGGGATTGCGCGTCCGCGGCGCGACCCGCCGCTCGAACTGGGCCAGGGTGACGAGCGCGTACTTGGCGCGGACCGGGCCGCCCGCATGGTCGGTTTCGACGTAGTAGACGTTCGGCGGCACCAGCCGATTGAGCCAGCGCATCAGCCACGAGGCGTGGACGGCGGCGTAGTCGTCGACCAGCAGGTAGAGATCGACCAGCAGCCCCTCCTGGTAGCCGTCGCGCAGGCAGCTGCCATAGTAGAGCACGGCGCTGACCGCCGGGCCGTGCGCGGCGCGGGCGGCCGTCGCGATCGCCGCCACCGCTCCCGGCACGGGCGTCGCCAGCTCGGGCGCCACGATGCGCGCCAGCACGTCGCGGTCGGGCACGCTCACGGCCGCAGCTTGACGTAGCGCACTTCCTCGGCTGCGGTGATCACCACCGGCGTGTCCGGCGCCGCCTGGAAGAACTCGCCGTCGATGGTGAACGGATCCTCGAGCATCAGCTCGACCCGCCCCGCCGAAATGCTCCGGTAGGGCGGATCGGGCAAGTCGCGATCCTTGCCGCCGAACAGGAGCCGGCGGCTGTAGCGCAGCATGCCCGACGGCGGCTGGTCGACGACGGTGAAATGGATCGGCGCGTCGCCGTTGTTCCAGAACGGCCGCGAGCCGAGCACGAGACGGTCGAGGGTCGTGGCCAGCACCATCGAGCGCGGGCCGATGCCGCCCGGAAGGCCGTCGACGTTGACGCCGACGACGGCGCCACCCATGCCGGTCGCCGCCGGTCCCTTGATCAGCGCGCGGCCGAGAATGGTCAGGATCGTGGCCGCGCTGGCCCAGCTGCCGGTGAGACCGCGGGTGTGGATCGAGCCCGTGCAGAGATGGATCGCGTCGTAGATGCCCGCGGCGCCGAAGAACATGCCGCGCTCGCCGGGCCGCTCGGGATCGTACTCGACCTTCAGCACGCGGCGCTTGACCAGAAAGCGGCGGATGTCGCCCTGCGCCGCCAGGTCGAGCAGGCGGGTCAGGGTGCCGGCGTCGCGACCGCCGAGCCCGACATCGGCCGCGGTCATGTTGGTCATGCCGCGCGGCAGGAGCGCCAACGGCGGCGGCTCGGCGAAGGCGTTGCCGAGAAACAGCGCCCCCAGCAGGCCATGGACCAGGCCGTCGCCGCTGTTGAGGACGATCAGCCCGCATTCCTTGGCGGCGAGTTCGATCAGGACGGCCTGCAGATCGAGGCCCGGCTCGAAGATGATGTGCTGCACGTCGCGCCGGCCGGCGAGGCAGGCCACGATGTCGGCCATGCCGGCGCGATTGCGCTCGCTCAGCGGGTTGCTGATGACGGCGACGCGAAGCCCGGTCATGCGGCGCGCCCGCGAGCCGCGACGATGGCCTCGACCAGGTCGAGGTCGGCCGGCTTGTCGACGTCGATGGCCGCCTCCGCGATCGGGATCGGCACCGCGGCGACCCGCAGGCCCAGCCGCCGTGACACCAGGCTCATCGCCTGATCGAGCGTGGCCAGACGCGACAGGTAGGCCAGCAGCAGGGTCGGCCCGAACGCCCTGGCCAAGCGCCAGGGCTGCTTCCGGTCTCGTTCGATGCGTGTCCAGAATCCGATCGCCGCGGCGGCGGCCGGCGTGCGCAGCGCGAACAGGTTGGCGCCGGAATAGGCACCGTCGCGGAACCGCAGGTAGGTACGCCTCGTCTCGGGATAGCGCGCGGTGATGACCGCAGCCGAAGCCAGCCCAGCGGCGACGTCCGCGCCGGAAGTGTCAGCAGCCGTCAAGAAATGTCCGATCATGTCCACCGTGAGCAGCGCGTGGTCAGCCGTGGTCACCAGCAAGGGGGCGCCGGCGAGCTGGAAGGCGTCCGCCACGGAGCCGCTGAGACTGGCGGCGCTGCGCACGGTGCGCAGGCGTCTCGTGGCCCTGAGGCTGGCCAACTCGGGCAGCAGGTCGAGCTGGCGCTCGTCGTCGAGCGAGACGTAGATCGTGCCGATCCGCGCGCAGCCCTCGAGCGTGCGGACCACCCGCGTCAGCATGGGAACCCCGCCCACCGTCGCGAGGCATTTCCACGCCACGCGACGATAGCGGGCGACCGGGTCGGCTTCGCCACGGCGGCTTCCGGCAAGGACGAGGGCGGCGTGGATCGAAGGCGCGGTCACGCCAGCTCCTTCCCGAACAACCGATAGCGCTTGTAGGGCTTGGCGCCGATCAGGCCGATCACCGCCTGGACCGCGCGATTGTCCTCGAGCACCCAGGACAGCTCGCCGGTTTTGTAGCCCAGGGCGAGGTAATGCTGGTGGATGCGGTCGATCATGCCGAGGGCGATGGCGGCGCCGCGGCTGGTGCCATGCAGGTGCTTGGCGATGCCCATGAGCGGCATGCGTCCCGAGGTGACGCCACGGACCTTGAGCCGCCACAGCAGCTGGAGCCAGCCGAAGGGCAGCAGACGTCCGTCGAGGCCCGCGATGGCCTCGTTCAGGTTCGGCAGCGTCACCGTCATGCCGACGGGCTCGCCGCCGATCTCGCCGATGGCAAAGCTGTCCTTGGTCACCAGCGGGCGGATGCTTTTGGCCAAATAGGCCGCCTCGTCCTCGCCGAACGGGATGAACCCCCAATTGTCGGCCCAGGCATCGTTGAAGATCCGGCAGATCGCGCCGATCTCCTCCCGGTAGCGGCTCATGTCGAGCGGCCGGATGGTGATGCCCGGCAGGGTCTTGGCACGATCGAGCAGCTTGTGCGCCGCCTGTGGCCAGGGCGCGTCCACCGCGATGTCGTAGGCGATCAGGTCCTTGACCTTGGCGTAGCCCAGAGCTTCGAGCCGGTCGCGGTAGTAGGGCCGGGCATGTCCCATCATCATCGCGGGCGGACGATCGAACCCTTCGATCAGCAGTCCCGACTCGTCGTTGATCGACAGGCTGAACGGCCCGACGACGCGGCGCATGCCACGCTCGCGCAGCCAGCCCTCGGCCGTGGCCAAGAGAGCCGCGAAGACGTCGGGATCGTCGATAGCGTCGAGGAATCCGAAATGACCGGTGGCGTCTTGATGCCGGTCGAGGTGACGCTGGTTGATCTGGGCGCTTATCCGCCCGACCGGCCGCTCGCCATGATAGGCGAGCCAATAGCGCACATCGATCGCGCGCAGGAACGGATTTTTGGCTTGGTTGAGATGATCCAGCCGCTCGAAGGTCAGCGGCTGGACCCAGCACGGGTCACTCTCAAAGATAGTCCGCGTGACACCGACGAAGGCCTGCAGCCCCGCCTTTCCAGCCACCGGCTCCAGGCGCAGTCCTTGGCGGGCCAACGGCTTCTCCAGGCGCTTTCGGGCCAGCGGCAAGTACGGCCCATCACGGGCTCAGGTCAAGTGCTCTCGCGGCATGGCCCGAGGTGCAGGTGCGCCGCCTCGGCTCAGGCCGAGGCGGTCGCGAGATCGGACAGCTCAGAGGCGATCCCGTCGGGCTGCACCACCCGCTGCGGCGCCGGCTGAAGCTGCAGCAGGCCACGCAGGCGGTTGAGCGAACGCGTCATCTCGTCACCGACGAAGCGCATGCTGATGGCCGGGGCGCTATCGCCGAGCCAGCTCACCCTACCCGTGGCCAGCAGCGCCCGGTGCACGATCCGCAGGTCGCGCGAGCGGTTGAAGCGGCCGAGCGGCAACCGGCTGTAGGCGGCATAGAGCCAGCCCTGGATCCGGCTGCCGAGCGAGGCATCGACCTTGCGGCCGTCGTGGGCGGCGCGCATCGGCAACGCGCCGGCACCGAAGTCGAACATCTCCACCGGCTTGCCCGTGGCGCAGGCTTCGGCGATCATCGAGATGCTGTCGGCGGTGACCACGATCCGGTCGGCCAGACCCATGAAGCCGAAATACGGATTCTGGCTGTCGCCCGCCGACCACCGATGCAGCCATGCCGGCGCGTCGACGGCGGCGAACAGGGCATCGACCGCATCGGCCGGGGTGCGCGCGCTCGTCGTCACCAGCAGGCTGCCGCCCAGACGACGGGCCAGCGCACTGGCCTCGCGCCCGAGGCGCGCCGCCGCGGCGGCGTCGAACACGTAAGGACCGCTGCTGCCACCGACCAGGACCGTGATGAACGGCCGCGGCAGATGGGCCAGACGCGACTCCCACTTGGCGGCCGCCGCCTTCAGCCGCGCCGGCGCCACCAGATGCAGGGGCAGCGGGTTGTGCAGGACGTTGGCCGCCTCCGGCAGGTCGTACTGCGGCGTGGTGATGACGAGATCGAACGCCTCGACCTCGGCCCACGGCCGGCCGATCAGCACCAGACGGGTCTTGCCGCCCGACTGCTGCCGGATCCAGCGGGCCACGTTCTCGTTGCTCTGGTGCGCGAGCAGCACCAGATCCGGCCATGGGCCATCGAGCGCGTCGGAACGGCGACGATCGACCCCGGCCAGATGCTCACCGCTGATCAGGCTCAGCGGCCCGCCCAGCCGATGATGCACGATGCGCTTGATCTCGAAGGGCAGACCCAGACCTTCGGCCAAGGCCAAAAGCTGGCTGCGTTCGCCGGCACGGGGCGAGGACAGCACCCAAACCCGCGGCGTATTCCCACCGGACACCATCGGCGTCAGGCTGCGCGCCGATTCCAGCTGCTCCTGGCTCGGGGCGTCGCGCAAGACACGCGTGGCGGTGAAGGAACGGGAAGTCATGAACTCTCTCGACAAGCGTCATTTCCACGCTGGATAGATGCTCCCGCCCGGCGCCATCGCCAATTCACTTAGGGTTACGGATTGTAACCCATCGCGAATGCGCGGCCGGTGCCTGCCCGAAACCGCGACGATGCCAGTCGCGGTGCGGCATCACGCCACTCCGTCGCTTGTCGGCAGCGTCGAGGACTGTGCAACGACACGGATTCCAATCCGTACCATTGTCCAACCCGAGAATGAAATCGGCACAGTAGGGCCAAGGTTGCATTGCCCCCGGCCCCGGGCGAGTTCCTCGACTGGACATGGACCCAAGGCCTACCTACTGTCGCCCCACGCCCTTGCGGGCAATCATTCGGAAGTTGATCGGCACGGCAGATGATCGGCAACCTTCCCGGCAGGATCGTTGCGACGATGGGAGCGATCTGCGTGTTTGCGGTCGCGCTTACCGCAACGCTCAACTTCTACAAGTACGACAGCACGCTTGCCGAGCTGCTCCGCTCGCGATTCACGTTCCTGCTGCGTGATATGCGCAACACTCTCGAGACCGGCATGAATCTCGGGCTGCCGCTGAAGGGCCTCGACAACGTGCCGGAATTGATCAGCGGCAACGCGGCCAGGAATCCCGAGATCCTGTCGATCGAGGTGTTCGATCCGAGCGGCACGGTCCTGTTCAGCACCGATTCGAGCTTCGTCGGCGACCTCGTCGCCGAGACCTGGCTCGACCGCTGGCACAAGAGTCCCGAGCCGATCTGGAACGTCCAGGAGCACGATGCCGACACCCTCGGCATCACGCTGCAGAACAGCCTCGGCCAGACCGCGGGCTCGATCGCGCTGCGCTACAACCGCCGGCTCGAGGACGGGCTGCTCTACGGCATGGCGCTGCGGCTGGCCGGCGTCAGCCTCGTCGTGGTCGCCAGCGCCACGGCCCTGGTCGGCCTGGGCAGCTACCTGCTGCTGCGCCCGATGCGCCACCAGCTGCTGGCCATGCAGGCGAGCACCGAACGGCTGCTCAAGGCGACTCCGTCCAGCGTCGTGGTCGGGTCGGAGCCCGATCCCACCTACGCGGACTTCGTCGGCACCGCCTCCAAAGCCGCCAAGGCTCTGGACGACGCCACGGCCGAGATCCACCGGCTGGACCACAACGGATGACGCCGGCCAGCGCGACCGCAACGCGACTGCAGGGGAATCTGCTCTGGCGACTGGTCATCATGTGCATCGCGGTCCTGCTCCTGGCGCAGGGTGCCGTGTCCTGGTACGCGCTGCGCGCGTTCGAGACCGAACTGGCGCCGCAACTGCACCGCAAGGCCGAGGTGGTCGGGCGGGCCGTCGCCGCGCAGATCGAGGAAGCGCTGCAGCTGGGCATCCCGCTCGACCGGCTCGTCGGCATGGACGGGTTCCTCGGCGACATCATCGCCGACAACACCGACATCCTCTATCTCGCCGTGCTCGATCGGCACGGCCGCATCCTGTTCGCGAAGAACCTGCCCGAGGATCTCGCCGGGAGCCTCGCCCCGCCGCCGTCCAGCGAAGGCGGCAGTCTCGATCCGACGCCGGCACTGGTCGAGCACGCGTCGGCCTTCGACACCGCTTTCCCGCTGGCCCTGGCCGGTCTCGCCGTGGGCAGCCTGCACGTCGGCGTCGACAAGGCGTTCGTCCGCGGTGAACTCGACGAGATCCTGCACGACGTGCTGACCGTGCTGGTCGTCTCGCTGCTCGTGACCCTGGAACTGCTGCTGTTCTTCGTGGCGGTGCACATCTCGGCGCCGATGCGCATGGTGCGCGACATGCTCGCCCGCCTGGCGTCGGGCGATTTCACGCGTGTCTTGACCATGCGCAGCGGCGACGAGATCGGCCGCTTCGGCCAGAGCGTCGACCGTCTGATCCGCCGCCTGAACGAGCGCTTCCTCGACCTGCGGCAGGACGCGCACGAGGCCAGGGCCGGCCAGATCGACAAGGGTCTGGTCAGCCGCATCGACGCGTCGGTCGCCAATCTGGCCCGGCGCTTCCGGTTCGCCGAACCCGAGGCCGAGGAGTGCGTCGACGCCCGCTTCGGCATGCAGATCCGCGCACCGCTGTTCCTGTTCATGTTCTCCGAAGAGCTGTCGCGGTCGTTCCTGCCGCTGTTCGTCCGCGACCTCTACCAGCCGATCCCGGGCCTCAGCGTCGCCATGGTCGTCGGCCTGCCGATCACCGTGTTCATGGCGACCGTGGCGCTGATCACGCCGTTTGCCGGCGTGCTCACCGACCGCCTCGGCGCGCGCCGCGTGTTCCTGCTGGCCATCCTGCCGGTCATGGCCGGCTATATCGGCGCCTGCTTCGCCTACGGTATCTACGACTTCCTGCTGTGGCGGGCATTGTCCGCGGTCGGCTACGGCATGATCTTCATCGCGAGCCAAGCCTACATCGCGCAGACGACGAGCTCGGGCAGCCGCGCCCAAGGCATGGCGATCTTCGTGGGGGCCGTGGCCGCGGCCGGCATCTGCGGTCCGTCGATCGGGGCGATCATCGCCGACCGGATCGGCTACCGGCTGACCTTCCTGGTCTCGCTCAGTCTGGCCGTCGCCGCGGCGTGGATCGTCTACGCAGCCCTCGACGACCGGCCCCCGACCGGCCAGCGGCAGGCGCGCCGGCTGCGGGCGCGCGAGGTGGGCATCCTGCTGCGCGACTTCCGCTTCGTCGCGATCGTGCTGTTCGCCGCCATCCCCGGCAAGCTGATCCTTGCCGGCTTCCTGTTCTACCTGGCACCGCTCTATCTGTTCGAGCTGCACAACAGCCAGCCGGCGATCGGCCGGATCATGATGACCTACGGCATCGCCACGGTCGTGCTGGCGCCCCTGATCGCCCGCTGGGCCGATCGCTCCGGTCGCCACGCGGTGTTCGTCGCCATCGGCGGGATCGTGTCGGGGCTCGGCTGCCTGCTCGTTCTCTGGCGTCCCGACAGCCTGTCGATGCTCGTCGCGATCGTCGGCCTCGGCATCGGCCAGGCGGCGGCGCTGCCCAACCAACTGGCGGTCATCCATGATATCGCCATCGACTATGAGAGCAGCCTCGGCAGCGCCACGGTCCTCGCCGCCTACCGGCTGCTGGAGCGCATCGGCACGGTGATCGGACCGCTGGTCGCGGCGTTCTTCCTCGGCCGCTTCGACTACGCGCACGCCGCCGCCGCGACCGGCGCGCTGGTGGTCGTCTGCTCGCTCGCCTTCGCGCTCAGCCGGCTGCGCTCCACCGCGCCGCGGCAGCCGCTGATGGACCGGACGACATGAGACGATCGACCCTGATCCGGGGCTTGGCCGCGGGTGCTCTCCTTGGCGCCATGCCGGCGCGGGCGGCCAGCCGCACCTATCGCATCTACCTCGTCCTCTGGCGCGGCAACACCGACGTCGAGCAAGGATTCCAGGCCTACCTCAACGAGCGCGGCATCCGCCATGAGCTGATCGTGCGCGACCTGAACACCGACCGCTCGAAGCTGCCGGGCTTCGTGGCCGAGATCCGCGAGCTGCGCCCGGATCTCGTCTACACCTGGGGGACCACGTCGACGCTGGGCATCGTCGGCCCCTACGACGCACGCGATCCGGCGAAGTTCGTCACCGACATCCCGGTCGTGTTCACCCTGGTGGCCTACCCGCTCGCCGCCAAGCTCGTCGCCGACGAGACGACGCCGGGCGGCAACGTCACCGGCGTGCGGTTTCTCGCCCCCATCGATTCGCAGCTGGCCGCCATCGAGAACTATCGTTCGCTCAACAGCCTTGCCGTCGTCTACAATCCGGCCGAGCAGAATTCGCTGATCAACATCGCCGAGCTGCGCGAGCGTGCGGCGCAAGGGAGGTTCCGTCTTATCGAGAAGCCGGCACCGTTGGACGGCAATGGCAACCCGCAGGGCTCGGCGGTGCCGATGCTGGTGCGGCAGGCCAAGGACGACGGCGCGGACTGGCTCTATATCGGCCCGGACAGCTTCACCGCCGTGAACGCGGACGCGCTCACCGGCACCGCGCTCGACGCGCGGCTGCCGAGCTTCGCCGCGACCGAGCTGCCGCTGAAGACCGCCAAGGCGATGTCCGGCCTCGTCAGCCCGTATTATGCGCTCGGCAAGCTCACCGCGAGCCAGGCCGAGAAGATCCTCATCGAGGGGACGCCTGCCGGCCGGCTCGCCGTCGCGCAGCTGTCACGCTTCTCGCTCGTGCTCAACATGCCGGTGATCAAGCAGCTCGGCATCTTTCCGCCGATGCGGGTGCTCCGCATCGCCGACATCATCCACTAGACGTCATGCTGATCCGGACCCGAGTCATCCTGATCACGCTGGCCTTCGGGCTGGCGATCACCGTCGGGGCGACCATCGAATGGCGGCAGCGCGAGGAGGCGACCCGCGAGCAGTTCGCCGAGGCCGTGGTCAGCGACCGGACGACGCTGTGGCGGAAGATCATCGAAGGCCTGGTCCAACGGATGGAGGACAAGGCCTGGATCGTCACCGAGGACACGGCGACGGCGGACCTCGTCGCCGCCAACGACCGGACCGGCCTCACGGTCCGCGGCGCCGAGCTCGTCGAGGAGCTGCGCCGGGACAGGCTCGCCACCCGCCTCGACATCCTCGGCGACGAGGGTGACCTGCTCTATTCGTCGAACTCGAGCCTGTTTCCCACCCCGATCATCGCGCCCGGCGCCACGCACGACCTGCTCACCCGCGGAGTCCGGCTGCGTGGCATCGGCAACGACGCCGAGCGCAACGTGGCCGTGGTCATCGGGCTGCCGCTGCGCAAGGACGGCCGGATCATCGGCGTAGGCGTGCTCGCCACCGACATCGCCAGCGCGCTGGAGGAGATGAAGGCGAGCACGGGCAACGAAATCTTGTTCGTCAACCGCCGCGCGCGGGCGTTGGCCGGCACCGATCTGCCGCTGTGGGACCGCCTGACCACCGACCGCGAAATCGAGCTCGGCGATGCTTCGACCGTGATCGATCTGGGCGACAGCGTCCAATCGCTGACCATGATCCCCGTGGCCGCCGAACTCGGCAACCTCGTCGGTTGGCTGGTGATGGCCAAGGACATCACCGCGGTCTATCGCCAGCAGCAGCTCATGGTCTGGATCTCGGCCGGGCTGTTCGGCCTGTTCTTCATGCTGGCGCTGGCGGTGCTCTATCTCTACCTGCGGCATGCGCTCGGTCGGCTCGAGACGGCCGTCGGCGCGCTCAATGCCCTGGCGCAGGGCGATACGACCGTGCACCTCGATGCCGGCCGGCGCCACGACGAGGTCGGACGCATCGCCGCCGCGGTCGCGCGGCTGCGCAAGGAGCTGCTGGCCTTTGGCCGCCTGCGCCGTGCGCGGGAGAAGCAGCGCGATCGGCAGGAGCGGTTCATTCGCCGCGAAATGGCCGGACTGGCCGCGACGCTCGATCCGGTCGAGCGGCAGGAGATCCTCAAGGAACTGGACGAGATCGATTCCCGGCTCGCCGCGCAGCGCCGGCCCGGCTTCGGCATTCTCGACCCGCAGGGCGCCGAGGCGCTGAGCCTGATGGCGATGGCGTTCGAGAAGATGGCGACGCGGGTGCGCGATCAGCAGGCCCGGATGGGCGAGCTGATCAAGGAGCTGCGCGACGCCCTGGCGACCAAGTCGGCCTATCTGGCGCTGCAGCAGGAGCTGGAGATCGCGCAGCGCGTGCAGCTCTCCAGCCTGCCCGAGGCGCTGCCGGCCACGGCCGATCTCGAGCTGGTCGGGCGCATGCTGCCGGCCCGCGAGGTGGGCGGCGACTGCTACGACTTCTTCGAGCTCGACGAGACCCGGATCGGGATCGTCGTCGCGGACGTCTCCGGCAAGGGCGTGCCGGCGGCCCTGTTCATGGCCATCGCGCGGACGCTGCTGCGGGCGGTGGCGCAGCGGTTCGACAGCCCCGGCGCCTGCCTGACCCGGCTCAACGAGCTGCTGCTGCAGAACAACCACGAAGAGCTGTTCGTCACGGTGTTCTACGGCATCTTCGATCGGCGCAGCGGCCATCTCGTCTACGCGAACGGCGGGCACAACCCACCCGTCCTCGTGCGCGGGATGCAGACCCGGTTCCTCGAGCGGACCGGCGGAATGGCGCTCGCGGTGGCCGATGTCGACTATGCCGAGTTCGGCATCGACGTCCGCCCCGGCGACATGCTGCTGTTCTTCACCGACGGCATCACCGAGGCGGTGGGCCCGGATGGCGCCGAGTACGGCGTCGACCGCCTGACCGCCTGTCTTGTCGCGGCGCGGACGACCAGCGCGAGCTCCGTGCTCGAGGCCGTCCTCGACGACATCCGGGCCTTCGCCGGCACGGAGCCGCAGGCCGACGACATCACCTGTGTGGCCCTGTGCTACCATGGGCCGGTCCAGCAACGACATGCAGCGCGGGGCAGCGAGGGAAGATGGAGTGCACTGAGCAGCGCGACGGCGGCGTCCTGATTCTGGCCCCGAGCGGCCGCATCGACAGCAAGACCGCCAAGGAGTTCGAGGCGCAGCTGCTGGGCCGCATCGAGTCCGGCGAGCCGGCGGTGCTGGTCGACGGCAGCCGGCTCGACTTCATCAGCAGCGCCGGCCTCAGGGTCCTGCTGATGGCGGCTAAGCGGCAGAAGTCGGCCAGTGCCAAGTTCGGCCTGTTCGCCATCCGCGACAATATCCGCGAGGTGCTGGAGGTCAGCGGGTTCGATCGCATCCTGCCCATCTGGCCCGGCTCGGCCGAGGCGCTGGCGGCCGTCCGCTGAACCGATGCGTCGGGTCGAGCTCGACATCGGCAACAGTCTCGACGAGATCCCCGGCCTTGCCGACTGGGTCGAGGCGTTCGGCGAAGACCATGACCTGCCGCCCAAGCTCGTCTTCCAGCTCAACCTGGCCCTGGAGGAGCTGGTCACCAACATCGTCTGCCACGCCTACGCGGACGACCTGCCGCACCGGATCAAGGTGAGCCTTGCCCTGGAGGACGGCGCGGTCGCGGCCGAGATCGAGGACGATGGCCGGCCGTTCGACCCTTTCGCGGAAGCGCCGGTTCCGGATCTGGAGCAAGGCCTGGACGATCGCCCGATCGGCGGCCTCGGCGTGCACCTGATCCGCAGCTTCATGGCCGAGGTCGGCTACCGCCGCGACGGCGAACGCAATCTGGTCCGTCTGCGCGCCCGGACCGGGCCGTGACCGCGGCGGCCGACAGCCTGCTGGTGGCCGAGGTCGAGACCCACCTCGCCGCCGGCCTCGTCTTCCAGGCCTACGAAGCCGCCACTGCCGGTCTCGAGCTGTTCACGCACAATCTGAGCCTGCGCGTGCTGCGCGCCCTGGCCTTGGCCAGGACGGGGGCCGTGGGCGAGGCCGTGGCCCAGCTGACCCCCTGGCTCGACCGGGTGATCGAGGCCGAGCGCAGCGACGACCTCGTGCACGTCGTCGGCATCTATCAGGAAGCCTGGCGGCAGTCGGGCGGAACGGCCATGCTCGGCGAGGCGACCCGGATCGCCGGGCTCGTCGCCGATCTCGAGCCCTCGATCTGGGCGTGGGCACGTGCCGCCGCGCTCGCCCAGCTCTTGGGTGCATCGGCACGCGCGGAGCAGCTGGCCGACGCCGCGCTGGCGACCGCCCGCGCCCAGCCGCTCTGGGACGAGGCCGGAACGCTCGTCGCCGGCCTGATCACCGGCGCCCCGCCCGACCGGCTCGAGGCCTGGGCCGACGCCGTGCTGGCCGCATCGGACGCGGACTACACCCCCATCGTCGTCCTGCGGCAGATGCTGCTGGAGCTGGCGCACGCCGGGACCGGCGTGCCCGAGTCGATCCTGCGGCTGCTCGCCCCACCGACCGTGATCGTGTTCACGGGGCACGATCTCGACCATCCGGGCCAAGAGCCGCCGCGCCTGACCGAAGCCCGGCTGCCGGCCTTGCGCGCGGAGCTCGATGCCCGGCTCGATCGCCTGCGCGCCCGCATCGCCTATGTCAGCCCCGCCGCCGGCGCCGGTCTGGTCTTCGTCGAGGCGATGCTCGAGCGCGGAGCGGAGGTCAACCTGATCCTGCCGTTCGCCCGCGACGACTTCGTCAGGAAATGCGTGGCCTATGCCGGGCCGGCCTGGGTCGACCGGTTCGAGCGGGCGGTCGCCGGCAGCGCCAGCATCAGCTACGCGAGCCAAGGCCCCTATCTCGGCCACGATCTGATGTTCCGCTACGGCAACCAGATCCTGCATGGCCTTGCCACGCTGCGCGCGCAGTTCCTGGGCACGGCGCCGCACCTGCTGGCGGTCTGGGATCACGAGGAGGGCTCGCTCGCGGGCGGTGCGGCGGACTTCATCGACCAGTGGGGCGACATCGCCAGACTGTCGCTGATCGACCTGTCGGAGCTGCCGGAAGCGCCCGTGGCCGTGCCGGCGGTGCCGCCCGAGGAGCAGACCATCGCGCGCGTCGAGCCGGAGCGCGAGCTGCGGGTGATGCTGTTCGCGGACATACTCGGCTTCGGCCGGCTCACCGATGCCGACATGCCGAACTACTTCCACCTGATCGAGCGCCTGCAGGCCGCTCTCGCCGCCGATTTCCGGCCGGAGCTGGTCAACAGCTGGGGCGACGCGCTGTTCGTGGTGATGGCCGAGGCATCCGAGCTCGCCTCCTTCGCGCTGCGGCTGCGCCAGCTCGTGCAACGGTTCGGCCGGGCCAAGTTCGGCTTCCCGGGCGATCTCGACATCCGCATCTCGCTGCATGCCGGACCGGTGTTCCGGACCACGGACCCGTTCACGGACCGGACCAATTTCTGGGGCGTGGACATCAACCGGGCCGCCAGGCTGGAGCCGGTCACGGTGCCGGGGCACGTCTACGCGACGCAGCCGTTCGTGGCGCTGTTGACCTCCGAGCAGAGCGTGCGCGCCAGCGAGGCGGCGCAGATCGGCGAGCCCTACGCCGCGCCCTTCGTCTGTGCCTATGTCGGGCTGCTGCCGCTGGCGAAGAATTTCGGGCTGGAGCCGATCTACCACTTGCGCGAGCGTCGCGCGCGGCCAGGTTGACCGGCCCGGCGCCGCCGGCCCCGGGCGCGGCGGCACAGGCGCAGGCGCGCCTGCACGCCTGCATCCGCGCGCGCGGCATCGTCGAGCCGGACGGGATGGGCTGGGACGACTACCTGGCCCTGGCCGCCGCGGTCGACGCGCGGCTCGAGCAGGAGCGCGAGGAGCACATCTTCCATTTCGCCTTCCGGCCGATGCAGGCCGGCAGGCTGCAGGCGACCGTCGAGCATGCACGCACCGCCTACTCGCTCTGGCGCGGGCCGGCGGCACGAACCCTCGTCTGCGTCGGCGGCATCGCCAACACCGCGCACCGTTTCGACTTTCTCGGCGCCGACCTTGCCGGCCGGTTCCGCATCGTGGCGCTCGACTGGGCCGGCCGCGGCCGCAGCGGCTGGCTCCCCGACGTCGACGACTACGGCTTCGACGCCTACACGGCCCAACTCGAAGGCATGATCGAGCATCTGGGCGGCGCGCCGGTGACGGTGGTCGGCTCGTCGATCGGTGGCAGCGCCGCCCTCTGCCTGGCCGCGCGCCGACCGGAGCTGCTCCAGGCCATCGTGCTCAACGATTCCGGTGCCTTCATCCCCTGGCAGCGCCGGCAGCGACGGGCACTGGCCGTCGGCCGTCACTACGTCTTCCGCCGACCGGCGGACATGTTCCGGCGCAGTGGCGCCGCGCAGAAGCACGATGGCCCGGTCGAGGACGCGGTGCTGCTGCACAACGGCTTCCACCAGACGAGGTGGTCGGACGCCGATGGCGGCCGCGTCTACCGCCACGACCTGCGCGCGCTGCTGGCCTACCGGGCCATGGCGCAGCAGGATCTCGACCTGTGGCCGGTCTGGGCGCGGGTGCACTGTCCGGTGCTGGTGCTGCACGGATTGGAGTCCGATGCGTTGACCACCGAAACACTGCTCAGGATGGAGGAAATCCGCGCCTTCACCACCATCGACGTGCCGAGCACGGGCCATACGCCGGCGCTGAGCTGCAGCAACCAGCTCGCGCTGATCGCGGCTTGGCTGGACGAGCCCGAGCGCTTCGGCCG
>JBDHTW010000027.1:0-45832 GCA_039808865.1 Geminicoccaceae bacterium | reverse complement strand
GGCATCCGCGCCGACCGCGGCGCAGATCGCCTCGTTCTCCAGCCCCGCCGCCGCGCCCAGCACGATCCGCGCCCGCCGCGCCATCGCCCGACCGGTCTTGGGCGTCCGCGCCAGCGATGCCAACTCCCGCCGCTCGGCCGCGCTCAACGCGATCGCTACCGCTGCCTTCCCTATCGACCAGCTCCCACGATCATCACCATAATCGTAGAAACTTCACGATCAGGACACTAGGGGCACATCACGTTGCGACATAGGCCCGTCAGAGCTGGACGCAGGCTTGAAGCTTTGGGCCGTGGCCAGGACGATACCGGCCCTTCAAGTGTAGCCTTCGAACCATCACGATCGGCTGCAACCGTCTCCAGGCGCGCGATCCGCGACCGAAAGTCCGCTGCCGATACCCTGCTCGTCTCAAGCAGGATGGCCGAAAGGTCCAACCGTAACCATGCCCTTGCGGCCAATCCTCCTGCCTCCGGGTCCCGGCGCGGAGGGATGGCCGGGGGCGACCTACAGTCCGGCAGCGGAGGCGCGAAAGCCGGTGGGCGGCGCGTTCTCGATCACGACCTCGACTCGTCGATTCTGCTGCCGCCCTGCCGCGGTGGCGTTGGTTGCGACCGGCGAGTCGGGACCGTAGCCCACGGCCGTCACGCGGGTGCGTGGGATGCCGGCGGCCACGAGGGTATCGGCCACCGCATCGGCGCGCCGCTGCGAAAGCGCCATGTTCGTGGCGAGCGTGCCGGTGCTGTCGGTGTGACCCTCGATCCGCACGTCGCGGTCCGGGTTGGCCTTCAGGAAGTCCGCCAGCCGCACGATCTGGTTGACGCCACCGGGCTTCAGCGTCGCCTGACCGACATCGAACAGCACGTCACCCACCGTGAGCACGATGCCTCGATCGGTCTGGCGCGCCTGCAGATCGGCCAGCTGACGCTGCAGAGTCAGCACCTGCTGCTCGGCCGACTGCCGCATCACCTTGTCGCGCTGGTCGCCCAAGCTCTCGATCTGCGCCTGCGACTTGCGCGCCTGTGCCTCGGCGCGGGCGATCTCCACCTGCTGCGTCGCCAGCGCCGCACGATGCGCGGCCTCGTCGCTGCCGGCGCCCGATTCCCAAGCTTGATTGGCGCTGTTCAGCTGCGACTGGGCGGCATCCAGCTCGGCCGCCGCATAGGTGCTGACGTCCGCATCGGCGCGCGCGGTCTGGATGGACGACTGGGCCGTGCTCAAGGCCGCAGGGCGGGATGCGCAGCCGGCAAGCGCGACCAGCCCGGTCAGGCTCAGGCCGCACACCCACGCACGGTGCAGAGGCATGATCATCGTCGCTGTCCTCAAGGCTGTGTTGCCGGCGTCACCGGCCGGGGCTGGGCGGTGGCGCGCAGGTCACCCATGGTCGCCTGCATCTCGCCCAAGGTCTGGCTGTTCGCGGCCGCCTGAGCCCGCGCCTCGGCCAGGGTGGCGTCGCTCTCCGCCTGATCGGCGAGGCGGCGCGCCTGGGTATAGTTCTCCTCCGCTGCCGCCTGCCGCGCCGCCGTCAACTCGCTCTGCGCACGCGCCAGCTCGGCCGGCGCGTGCGCGCCGGCATCCGCCGCGACGGCCCGCTGCACCGCCAGATCGGCACGGGAAAGCTGCGCCTCGGGCAGATTTTCGCCACCCGCACAGGCCACCACCGTCACAAGCGGGAGTACGAACGTCAATCTTCGTGCAACATGCATCATGCCCATCTCGAGGCCTCCTTCGATCTTCTCCTATGCTAACAGGCCTCGACGCAGTCGGTTCCAGTGTCGACAAAGGGAGTACGGCAGAAGATGCGACGAGAATGCATATACTGATGGCTGCGTGCTTCGCTTTCTTTTGTTCGATTGCGTGTCTTGTGCATATCACTGGCGCATCATTGCATGACATGCTCGTAACTGCTGGTCGATGCTAGGGGCCGACTGATCGTGAATCGTCCGGCCATCCATGCCTGACGCGTGACCACCGGCTTTCGGGCACGCCGTCGATGGCACCCGCAGACGGACCGGTAGCGGCCGCTTCACGCTTGCGGGCGAGCGGCTTTGCGGGAAGTCTGTAACCGGCAAGCCGATAGATATCGATATCAACGGCCATTAACGGCTAAGCCGTATCCGAAGGATAGCAAAGCAGCCTGGACGTATCTCTCTACGGTGTATGGACTGGCCCATAGGGCGGCTCGCAGCGGGACACGGCTAGGAGCGGTAGGGACATTATGTGGTGGAAGCGCATTCGTCCGTAGCCGGCCCGAGACAGGCAAGCGAACCCGGGATCGCGGTTCGGCACCTCATTCGCAAGCCCCTCGTGCAACTGGCCATCGCTGTCGTCGCCGTCATGCTGCTCGTGACCGCGATCACCACGCATGCCGAGCGCTGGCGACACGATCTCGAGCGGCGGGAGCAGGCGCGGCAGATCGTCCACGAGCGCATCGGCGATCTGCGCACCGCGCTGGTCCGCAGGTTGGCGGGCTACACGATCTGGACGGAGGCGGTCGCCCATCTGGACACCGAGATCGATCAAGACTGGGCCGAGCGGACGCTCGGCAAGAATTTGTACGACCGCTTCGGTATCGACAGCCTGGTGATCGATGGCGACGACCGCGTGCTCTTCGCCAACGACCGAGACGGCCATGGCGCGGCCAGCACGGACCGGCCACCGCTGGCCCAGGAACTGCACGCGCTCGTGCGCCGGGCCCGCGACACCACCACGGCCGTTCCGCCGACGCAGGTGCTGCACCATGCCGGCGGCTGGTCGATCGCCGCTGCGGACGAGGTCCAGCCCGACCCTGGCTGGCGCGGCAGCGACCGGGGCGGAGCGGACACCGTCATCGTGTTCATCAGGACCATCGACCAAAGCGAGCTCGACCGCTGGCGCGACGAACTCGGTTTGCCCGATCTCGCCATCGTGCCGGCTCATGCACCCGTCGACGATCAGGCAGCGCTCGCGCTGTACGACGCGGAGGGGCGTCCGGTCGCGCAAATCGTCTGGACACCACAAGATTCCGGATGGGGAGCCCTGACCTGGTTCGGCGCCCTGGCCACGGGTGTCCTGCTGCTGACGCTGCTGTTCGCCGCCCTGATGCTGCGCGAGCGTCGGGCTCGACACATGCTCCTGGAAAGCGAGGCCCGGTTCAAGGAGCTCGCCAGCGCCACATCGGACTGGTTCTGGGAGACGGATCGCACGCTGCGGGTGACCTGGGTATCGGAGCGCTTTGGCGAGTTGGTCGGCCTGGATTGCCCGTCGCTACGGCAGAAGGCGGCCGGACCCGATGACCCGGGCGGCGCCATGAGCGGCGACTGGGATCGGCACGTCGCCGACATCACCGCGCGGCGGCCGTTTCGCGACTTCGTCTACGCGCTCGACGACGAGCAGGGACGACGCCGCATCCTGTCGGCCAGCGCGGTGCCGCGGTTCACTCCGGCTGGTGCCTTTCTCGGCTATCGCGGCGTCGGTCGGGACATCACCGAGCAGTGGGAGGCGCGGCGCACGCTGGAGGCGGTCCAGCAGCGGCTGAGCATCGCGCTCGAGAATGCCGGCCAGTGGGTCTGGGATTGGGACATCCCCGCCAACCGGGTGTGGCGCTCGCCGCAATACAAGACGACACTCGGCTATCGTGACGACGAGGTCGACACCGAGGACGAGGCTTGGCGGATCGTCCATCCGGACGACCGTGCCGGTCTCCGGCTCGATCGTCTGCTGACCGGGAAGACCGATCTGTTCAAGGCCACCTACCGGCTGCGCCACAAGGACGGCCGCTGGCGGTGGATCCTGAGCCGGGGCAAGGTCGTGGCCAGGGACGAGGCCGGTGCGCCGCTGCGGCTGCTGGCGGCCAGCATCGATGTCACCGAGGAGCAGCGGCGCGAAGCGGAACTCCGCGAGGCGCACGCACTCGTTGCCGCCCAGAACGAGGCGCTGCAGGTCGCGCGCCAGGCGGCGGAAGCGGCGGCACGCGCCAAGTCCGATTTCCTCGCCGCGATGAGTCACGAGATCCGTACGCCGATGACGAGCGTCCTGGGCATGGCCGATCTGCTTGCCGCGGAAGAGCTTGCTCCCCATCAACGCCACTTCGTCGACACGATCCGCGGCTCGGGCCGCCATCTGCTCAACATCATCAACGACATTCTCGATTTCTCGCGCATCGAGGCCGGGCGGCTCGAGCTCGAGCGGACCGACTTCATCCTGGCCGACATCGTCGAGCAGGTGCATTCGCTGCTCGCCCCGCAGGCAAACGAGCGCGGGCTCGGTCTGAGGCTGGCCGTGGCGGCGGAGCGCTTGCCCGTCGTCCGCGGTGATCCGATGCGGCTGTGCCAGATCCTGGTCAATCTGATCGGCAATGGGCTGAAGTTCACGCGCGCGGGCGAGGTATCGCTCACGGTTCGTGAAGGCGTCGCAGATGCGGCCACGGTGCGGTTGCGGTTCGAGGTGCGCGATACCGGCATCGGCATCCCGGCCCATCGGCAGGCCGAGCTGTTCGAGGCCTTCGTGCAGGTCGACAGCTCGACCAACCGGCATTTCGGCGGCAGCGGCCTCGGCTTGGCCATCTGCAAGCGCCTCGTCACCGCCATGGCCGGCACGATCGGGGTCGAGAGCAGCGAAGGGCATGGCAGCCTGTTCTGGTTCGAGGTGCCGTTCCGCCGTGGCGACCCGGCCCTGATCACCGACCGGCGCGACGCGCCTGCGCCGCGGCTTCGCCCGCTGCGCATCCTGGTCGTCGACGACGTCCCGGCCAACCGCGACCTGCTGCAGGAGATGCTACGGCGCCACGGCCACGTGGTCGAGGTGGCCAAGAACGGTGCCGTGGCGGTCGAACGGGTCGGCCGGCAGACGTTCGACGTCGTGCTGATGGACGTGCAGATGCCGGTCATGGACGGGATGGAGGCGACGCGGCGCATCCGTGCCCTGCCGCCACCGGCAGGCGCGGTGCCGATCTTCGCTCTGACCGCCAACGTGGTGGCCAGCGATCGCGAGCGCCATCTCGCCGCCGGGATGAACCTTTGCCTGACCAAGCCGGTGATCTGGCCCGAGCTGTTCGCAGCATTGGCCGGCGTTGCCGGCACCGAGATGCCGCCGATGCACGGTCCGCACCCCGCCGATGCTGCCGACCCACCGCAGCTCATCGACCGTCGCCTGCTGGAAGGGCTGGCTGCCAACCTGCCGCCGGAAGCCTTCAAGCAGCTGGTGCGCCGGGGGCTCGACGGCGCCAGCGAAAGCTGCCTGCTGCTGCGCGAAGCATGCGGCCAACCCGCCGGGCTGGCGCGGACCGCGCATCGATTGCGCGGCACCGCCGGCACGTTCGGCTTTGCCCGCATCGCCACCCTGGCTGGCGCCATCGAGGCGCAGGCCGAACACGAGCCGGCCCTGGCGGCGCTCCTGGGTGAGCTGGAGGAGGTCGTGGCCGCTACCCGCGCCGGTGTCGAGCAGCTCCTGGCCAGCCTGCCATGACCGCAGGGCGGGCTCGGCTGCCGGCGCTCAGTCGATCTTGGCCCCGGACGCCTGGACCACCGGCGCCCATTTGGCCAGCTCGGCCTGCACGTGGTCGGCCAGCGCCTCAGGGCTCGAGCCCACGATCGTCGCCCCGAACTCCTGCAGCTTGCTCTGCACCTTCGGGTCGGCCAGCGCCTCGACGGCGGCGGCGTTGAGGCGCGCGATGATCTCGGGCGGCGTGCCCGCCGGAGCGAACAGCGCGTTCCAGGTGTAGGTTTCGTAGCCGGGCACGCCCGACTCGGCGATGGTCGGCAGATCCGGCATGGACGACGCGCGCGTGGCCGTGGTGACGGCGAGGCCGCGCAGCCGCCCGTCCTTGATGTAGCCGGTCGACGACGGCAGGTTGTCGAACATGATCATGACGTGGCCGCCGAGCAGATCGGTCAATGCCGGCCCCGCGCCCTTGTAGGGAATGTGCTCCATCTGGACGCCGGCCATCGACTTGAACAGCTCGCCGGACAGGTGCAGCGGCGTGCCGTTACCCGACGACGCGTAGCTATACTCGCCGGGATGTTCCTTCAGCAGCGTGATCAATTCCTGCACCGAGTTGACCGGCAGGTTCGGATTGACGACGAGCACGTTCGGCACCGTGACCAGCAGCGAGATCGGCGCGAAATCCTTCACCGCATCGTAAGGGATCTTCTTGTACAGGGCCGGATTCAGCGCGTGCGTCGCCACCGTGCCCATCAGGATCGTGTAGCCATCGGGGTCCGACTTGGCGACGCTGGCCGAGCCGATATTGCCACCGGCACCGCCCTTGTTCTCGACCACGATCTGCTGGCCCAGCAGTTCGCTCATCTTCTCGGCTACGACCCGCGCCACCAGATCGGTCGAGCCGCCTGCCGGGAACGGCACCACCAGGGTGACCGGGTGGTCCGGATAGGCCGCCTGCGCCGCGAGCGGTCCGGCGATGGCGAAGCAACTCAACAGGGCCAGCAGGCGCAAGCGGAAACGCGGGGGCAGCATATGAGATCCTCACCTGGGCTGATCGAGGCAGGACGAGCCCACGCGGCCGACGCCAATGGCGGCGTTCCGCTCGATGCTGCCTCCACCTATTCTCGTCGCGAGCCAAGATGCGCAGCCATCCACGGACCGTCAACCGAGCGTTGCCAGCCTACTCGCCCATCTGCAGCAGCAGGCCCCGCCGGCGCGCGCTGCGAAACAGCAGCGTGAAGGCGATGCCGCCCACGACCAGCCAGGCGGCCAGGACGGCCACGGCCTGGAGGAACAGGCCAGCGTCGAAACGGTGCTCGACCAGCACGGTGCGCATGCCCTCGAACACCGGCGCGGATGGCAGCAGCCAGGCTATCCAGCGGACGGCGGCAGGCAAGGTGTCAATCGGGTAGAACACGCCGGAGAAAGGCTGGATGAAGAAGATCGCCGCCCAGGCCAGGCTCTCGGCGCCGAGTCCCAGGCGGACGACGAGGCCGGCGATGATCAGCGCGATCGCCCAGCCGAACAGCATCATCACCGCGAAGAAGGGAATGATCGCCCAGCCCAGCGTCCCGAGCAGCGAGTAGTGGAACAGCGGGTAGGCCAGGAGCGCTGCGCCGCCGACGCCGATCAGCACGCGCATGGCACTGACCAGGAAATTGGCGACGACCAGCTCCCACGGCCGCAGCGGCGTCACGAACAGGTGACCGAGGTGTCGGGCGTACATCTCCTCGAGGAAGCACATCGACACGCCGAGCTGGCCGCGGAACAGCGTGTCCCAGAGCAGCACCGCCGACAGGAACACGCCGGCGGCCTGCGCGACCCAGCCCGACTGCCCGACCAGGAAGCGCGTGATGAAGCCCCACAGCACCATCTGGACCGTGGGCCAGTAGATCAGGTCGAGCAGGCGGGGCCACGATCCCAGCAGCAGGTAGGCGTGGCGCAGCAGCATGGCGCGGATGCGACGCAACGGCGGTGGTAGGGCGATGGCGCTCATGCGTCGACCGCGGCCATCGGCGGCCGCCGCTCGCGGGCGATGTCGAGGAACACGTCCTCGAGATCGTCGCGACCATAGCGGGCGAGCAGGTCGGCCGGGCTGCCCTGATCGACCAGCCGGCCCCCGCGCAGCATCAGCACGTGATGCGCCAGCCGCTCGACCTCGCCCATATTGTGCGAGGCCAGGAGGACCGTGGCCTGGGTACGGCTCTGGTAGCGCTCGAGATGGCCGCGCAGCTGATCGGCGGTATCCGGATCGAGCGAGGCCGTCGGCTCGTCGAGCAGCAAGAGCTCGGGCTCGTTGATCAGGGCCTTGGCGAGGAGCACGCGCGTCTTCTGCCCGGCCGACAGGCGTCCGAACGGACGATCGAGAAACGTTGCGAGATCGAGGTCGCGGGCGAGCACCGCCAAGCGCTCCTTGGGCCGTGACACGGCATAGAGCTCCGCATAGATGCGCAGGTTCTGCTGCACGGTGAGCCGCTGCGGCAGGTCGAGGTAGGGGCTGGTGAAATTGAGGCGCGGCAGCACGCGCTGCCGGGCCGCGGGCATGGGCTCGCCGAGCAGGCTGATCGTGCCGGCAGTGGGCTCGAGCAGACCCAGAAGCATGGCCATGGTCGTGGTCTTGCCGGCACCGTTGGGGCCGAGCAGCGCCACCGTCCGGCCGCGGCGCACCGTGAAGTCGAGCCCGGCCACGGCGAGCACGTCGCCGTAGCGCTTGGTCAGACCGGCCACGGCGATGGCCGGTGCCGTCCGGTCGGGGGTGATCGCTGCGAGGGGCATGCTCACTCGGTCAGGCCGCGCTCGCGATAGTAGCGTGCCGCGCCCGGATGCACGGGAATGGCGACGCCACGCAAGGCGTCGGCCGCGCGGATCTCCGAGCCCTTGGGGTGTCCCTCCTCGAGCTGCTTCAGGGTGGCCGGATTCCACAAAGCCTGCGTGATCTCGTAGGCCAAGGTCTCGTCCAGCGCCGCGGTCGCGACCCACAACGCGGCCACACCCAAGGTCGGCGTGCCGGTCTCGATGCCGGGGTACGTTTCGCCCGGGATGTCGGCGGGCGTGAGGAAGCGGTGCTGCTCGAGCAGCGTGTTGACCGGGTTCCCCACGACCGGGATCAGCCGGGCACCAACGGCTTCCACGAGCTCGGTCACGGCGGCGGCCGGGTAGCCCGCCACCAGGAACAGCGCGTCGAGCTCGCCCGCGCGCATGAGATCGATCGAGCGGGCGGGCGTCGCATAGACCGGCTGCAGGTCGCCCGGCGACAGGCCGAAGCCGGCGAGGATGAGGCGCGCATCGACCAGCGTGCCCGAGCCCTCGGCATCGAGCGAGACGCGGCGCCCGCGCAGGTCGGCGACACGGGCGATTCCCGACTGCGGCGTCACGACGATGTGCACGCTCTCCAGATAGAGGCTGGCCAGCGCGCGCAGGCTCTCCAGCGGCGGCTGCCCTTCGAACACGCCGGTGCCGGCATAGGCACCGTAGGCGATGTCGCTCTGGGCGAAGCCGGTCTCGATTCGCCCGGCGCGGATCGCCTCGACATTGTCGACCGAACCTTTGGAGGCTTCGACGACGAGGGTCAGGTCGGCCACGCCGCAGGCGCCGGGCTCGTCGCAGGTCCTGGCGCCGGACGGCCGCGACAGCGCTGCCGCGATCAATGCACCGACCGGGTAGTAGGTGCCGGTGACGCTGCCGGTGCCGATCCGCAGGAAGCGCGCATCGTCGGCCACGGCCTCGCCCCGCCACCGCCCGGCGACGGTGGCCAAGCCGGCGGCCAGCAGCGGGCGGCGTGCGAGGGGCACCACGACCAGGCCTACTCGGCTGCCCGGACCGCGCGTCCGGTCATCCGCCGCACCACCTCGCCGTCGACGATCCGCTCGAACTTGAGGCCCATGCCCTCGGCGATCGGATGACGCTGCGATACCTGCAGCTCGTAGCGGCCGTCGGCGTCGATCACGAACGAGTAGGTGTCGAGGGCCTCGCCCTTGACCACGGCCCAGCGCAGCGGGTCGCCGTGCATGACATCGGGCTCGTGCACGGTCTTGAACGGGTCGTAGCCGACTCCGGCAAGGAAAAAGGAGCGGTCCGGCGCCGGCATCAGCAGCATCTCGTCGGCGTGGCGGCGCACGCCCGGGACGTCGCGGCGGCCGTCGACCAGGGTCACGTTGGTCCAGGTCACCTTGAGCCCGTCGTGCTGGTAGGGAACGATCACCATGTCGATCTCGCGCTGCTCGCGGTTCGGCCCGACCTGCGGATCGTCCGCGGCCTCGCCGACGAACACCCCGACGAGCTGCTGGGTGCTCGGCGTCTCGGCCGCGGCCACGACGGGCCAGCCGGCGCAGACGCATGCCGCGGGGACGAGGTAGATGCGCCAGTCCGTCATCGGTCGGTCCTCACCAGTCGCTGTTCCCGCGGCTCTTCCTCGCCAGCCGGCGTCCGCCGCTCGAGCGTCACCACCAACGCATCGCCGTCGCGCCGGAGCGCGTAGCGGTCGAGCTGGAACCTGCCGTCGTCCTGGACGCCGAGCGTGTAGACGAAGGTCGTGTCCTTGGCGGTGCGTGCCCAGACCAGCGTGTCGCCGCGCAGCGGATTGACCGGCCCGTCGCCGAACATCGACCAGCCTTCCTTGATCTTGCCGGCGAACACGTCGGGGCGCCCGGCCGGAGCGAACACCACCAGCACGGCATCGTGGCCCTCGGGCGTCCAGCGCAGGGTGACGCCGTCCGCGCCCGATCCCCATTCCATGACCGGAGGTTGTCCAGTGGCCGCGGCCCAACGGCCGTGCAAGGCTTCGAGCCCGGACGCCGCCACGCCGCTCGAGGTCACGGCCAGCCACGCCAGTGCCCCGGCCAGGACGTGGCGCAGCCTCCACATGCTTGTTGAGCCACACTTGCGCTGGTTCGGCATGGTGATGCTCCGCAGCCGGCCGCGCCAATTGGCGGGGGGACAGATTTGCCGCTAGAAATACGCCGCACCAGCGCCGTTTCCAATGCGACGGACCAGAGGACCGGGTGATGCTGATCGGGGTGCCGAAGGAGATCAAGCCGCATGAGCATCGCGTCGGTCTGGTGCCGGCCTCGGTGCGCGAGCTGACCCTGCACGGGCATCAGGTATTGGTCGAAACGGGCGCGGGCGCCGGCATCGGCATCGACGATGCCGCCTATCGAGCCGCCGGGGCCAACATCGCCGCCGCGCCGGCGGAAATCTTCGCCATGGCCGAGATGGTCGTGAAGGTGAAGGAGCCGGTGGCCGCCGAGTACCGGCTGATCCGCGAGGAGCAGACCGTGTTCACCTATCTGCATCTCGCTGCCGATCCGCCGCAGGCGGAGGCGTTGCTGCAGTCCGGGTGCATCGCCATCGCCTACGAGACGGTGACCGACGGCCGCGGGCGCCTTCCGCTGCTGGCGCCGATGAGCGAGGTCGCCGGTCGGATGAGCATCCAGGTCGGCGCGCATCTGCTCGAGAAGCTGCCGGGTGGCGCCGGAATCCTATTGGGCGGCGTGCCGGGCGTCCATGCGGCCAAGGTGGTCGTGCTCGGCGGCGGCATCTCCGGCACCAACGCGATCCGCATGGCGATGGGCATGGAGGCGCAGGTCTACGTCATCGACAAGAGCCTGGACCGGCTCTACGAGCTCGACCTGCAGTTCGGGCCGATGCTCAACACCATCTTCGCCACCGTCGCCACGATCGAGCAGCACGTGACCACGGCCGATCTCGTGATCGGCGCCGTGCTCGTGCCTGGCGCCGCGGCGCCGCGGCTGCTCACCCGCGACATGATCCGCAAGATGCGGCCGGGCTCGGTGTTCGTCGACATCGCGATCGACCAGGGCGGCTGCGCCGAGACCTCGCGCCCGACGACGCACGACAACCCGACCTACATCGAGGAAGGCGTCGTGCACTACTGCGTGACCAACATGCCGGGTGCCGTGCCGCGGACCTCGACCTTCGCCTTGAACAACGCGACGCTGCCGTTCGTGCTGGCCTTGGCCGACAAGGGCTTCCGCAAGGCGGTCCAGGACGATGCGAACCTCGCGGCCGGCGTCAACGTGGTGCGTGGCCGGCTGACCAACGAGGCCGTGGCCAAGAGCCTGGGCATGTCCTACACGCCGCTGCGCCAAGCGCTCGGCTGACACGGTCATGATCTCGATGTGCAAATCCGTTTGTCGTGTGGTTGATGCAGCTTCGGGATAAATGTTAAATCGATGGGTGAGGCTCCGGCGGCAGCCGCTGGAGCGCGATCCCGGTGACCTGCAAATCCGATGCGCAACCAACGCCTCGATCGCCTGGCCGAGTTCCCGTTCCGCCGTCTGGCGGCCTTGTTGGCGAGCGTTCCGCCGCCCGCCGGCGGGACGCTCGACCTCGCGCTGGGCGAGCCGCGGCATGCGCCGCCGGCCCTGCTGGCGGAGACGGTCGCCACGCATGCCCATCTGTGGAACCGGTACCCGCCGGTTCTGGGGACGGCCGAGTTCCGTGCCGCGGTCGCGGCTTGGCTGACACGGCGCTTCGCTTTGCCGCAAGGCTCGGTCGATCCCGAGCGCCACGTCGTGCCGCTCGCCGGGACCAAGGAAGGACTCTATCTGCTGCCGTCCGTGCTGGTCGGCGAGCGCCGCTCCGGCGCCACCCCGGCGGTGCTGATGCCGGACCCGGTCTATGCGGTCTACTACGGTGCGGCGGTCATGGCCGGCGCGGAGCCGGTGCTGCTGTCGACCTCCGCCGCGAGCGGCTTTCTGCCCGATCTCGACGCGCTGCAGCCCGAGCTGCTCGAGCGCACCGCGCTGTTCTACCTGTGCACGCCGGCCAACCCGCAAGGCGCCATCGCCGACGAGGCCTATCTGAGCCGGGCGGTGGCCCTCGCCCGGCGCTACGGTTTTCTGCTCGCGGTCGACGAGTGCTACAGCGAGCTGTGGGACAAGGCGCCGCCGCCCGGGGCACTGAGCACGGCCCTGGCGGAAGGTGGCAGCCTCGACGGCGTCGTCGTGTTCCACTCGCTGAGCAAGCGCTCCAGCGCCGCCGGCCTGCGCTCGGGCTTCATCGCCGGCGACCCGGCGGTGCTCGCTTCCCTGGTCCGTCTGCGCGCCTACGCCTCGCCGGTCCAGCCGCTGCCGCTTCTCGCCGCAGCCACCGCGCTGTGGTCGGACGAGGCCCACGTGGCCGACAACCGGGCCCTTTATCGGGCCAAGTTCGATCTGGCCGAGCGGCGGCTGGGCAACCGCTTCGGGTTCTACCGCCCGGCGGGCGGCTTCTTTCTCTGGCTCGACGTCGGCGACGGCGAGGCTGCGGCCCGCCGCCTGTGGCACGAGGGTGGCGTGCGGGTGCTGCCCGGCGGCTATCTCTCGGCCGGCGGCGCCGACGGGGTCAACGCCGCGGCACCTTACATACGCGTGGCCCTGGTCGACGAGATCGGCACGGTCGAGCGGGCGCTGGACCGCCTCGTCGACGTTCTGGGCGAAGCCGAGGGCACGGCACCTTGAGGATGATGAGCAACCAAGGAGACAGGCATGGCCGCTTCGACCGCTGACGCCTTCGGCGGCTCGCCGATCTGGGCGCGGCTGCGGGGTGGCCTGCGCCGGCTCGGTGGCATCGTGGCGCTGGCGCTGGCGGGCGCGCTCGCCGTGGCCCTGCTCGGCTTCGACTGGCACGATCCCTCGCTCAACCAGGCGACGGCACGGGTCGTGCACAACCCGGCGGGCCTGGCGGGGGCCTATGCGGCCGACCTGCTCTACCAGCTCTTCGGTCTCGCGGCGTGGCTGCCGGTGCTGGTGGCCGCGAGCTGGGGTGTGCGGCTGGCGGTCGGCCGTCCGCTGACCTGGCCTTGGGTGCCGGTGCTCAGCCTGCCGCCGGCGCTGTTGAGCCTTGCGGCATACCTTGCGACGCTGCCACTGCAGCCCATGACCAAGTGGCCGTTCCGCGTGGGCCTGGGCGGGGCGGTCGGCGACGTGCAGTGGCGCTGGCTCGAGCCCCTGCTCGGGCAGCAGGGCTTCGCCGTCGGCAGCCTGCTGCTGGCCATTCTGCTCGGCTTCACGGCGCTCGGCGTGCGCTGGGCCGAGGGTATCTGGGCCGCGGGGCGGGTATCCGCGGGCTCGCTCTGGGTCGGTCGACGCCTCGGCGACGTCGCCGGCGCCGCCACGCTGTCCTCCGGGCGACTGGTGCGCGACGGCTGGCGCGGCGTGGAACTGCCGCGGTGGCGGTGGCCCATCCTGACGCCGCGCACGGCCGAGGCCGCGGCCGACGAACCGATGCGCCGGCCGGGTCGCCGCAGGCCGCAGCCGGCGGAGGAGCCCGAGGAGGATCCGCCGACGGTGCGGGTGCGCCGCGTGCGGCCGGTCATGGCCGCACCCGAGCCTGAGCTGGAGCCACCGACGATGCGTCAGCCGGCCCCGCCGCCGGCGTCAGCGCCGGCGGCGACACGGGCTCGGCTGACACCACCGGCGCCGGCACCGGTCGAGGAGGTGCGGCGCAAGCCCGCGCCGCCGCCGGAGCCGCCGATGGTGGCACCCACGTCGGATTTCGAGCTGCCGAACCTCGATCTCCTGGCGCCGGTCAAGGTCACCAGCCATCCGGGCCAGACGCCGCAGGCGCTGACCGAGACCTCGCGCCAGCTCGAGACCGTGCTCGACGATTTCGGCGTGCGCGGCGAGATCATCGACGCCAAGACCGGCCCGGTCGTCACCCTCTACGAGCTCGAGCCGGCGCCGGGCACGCGCGCGGCACGGGTGATCAGTCTCGCCGACGACATCGCCCGCTCGCTGTGCGCG
This sequence comes from Geminicoccaceae bacterium, assembly GCA_039808865.1. Taxonomy (GTDB): domain Bacteria; phylum Pseudomonadota; class Alphaproteobacteria; order Geminicoccales; family Geminicoccaceae; genus Benzoatithermus. The sequence continues at coordinate 31,670 of JBDHTW010000027.1, read as the reverse complement.
CTGTCCGTGCGCGTGGCGGTCGTGCCCGGTCGCAACGTGATCGGCATCGAGCTGCCCAACGAGCGACGGGCCACGGTCTATCTGCGCGAGCTGCTGGAGGCGCCGGCCTATGCCGCCAGCGGCGCGCGGCTGCCCCTGGCTCTGGGCAAGGACATCTCCGGGCAGCCGATCATCGCCGATCTCGCCCGGATGCCGCATCTGCTGATCGCCGGCACCACGGGGGCAGGCAAGTCGGTCGCGATCAACGCGATGATCCTGTCGCTGCTCTACCGGCTCACGCCCGAGCAGCTCCGGGTGATCATGATCGATCCCAAGGTGATCGAGCTGTCGGTCTACGAGGACATCCCGCATCTGCTCGCCCCCGTCGTCACCGATCCGCCCAAGGCGGTCGTGGCACTGAAATGGGTCGTGCGGCAGATGGACGAGCGCTATCGTCTCATGTCGCACCTGGGCGTGCGCGACATCTTCGCCTTCAACAAGCGCATCGTGCAGGCCAAGGCCAAGGGCGAGGAGCTGAAGCGGCGCGTGCGGACCGGGTTCGAGCCCGGAACGGGCGTGCCGATCTTCGAGGAGCAGCCGATCGACATGACGCCGATGCCGCTGATCGTCGTCATCGTCGACGAGGTGGCGGACCTGATGCTGACGGCGGGCAAGGAGATCGAGAACGCGATCCAGCGCCTGTCGCAGAAGGCGCGGGCGGCGGGCATCCACCTGATCGTCGCGACGCAGCGGCCCTCGGTCGACGTGCTCACCGGCGTGATCAAGGCCAATCTGCCGTCGCGGATCAGCTTCCGCGTCAGCTCGAAGATCGACAGCCGCACCATCCTCGGCGAGCCGGGGGCCGAGCAGCTCCTCGGCCAGGGCGACATGCTCTACCTGATGCCAGGCGATCGCATCAGCCGCATCCACGGGCCGCTCGTGACCGATGGCGAGGTCGAGCAGGTGGTGCGGCACCTCAAGGCCCAGGGCGAGCCCGACTATCATGCGGAGGTGACCGAGGACGGCGACGGCGAGCCACAGGCGGACGGGCCGCTACCCGACGCGCCGGGCGGCACGGATTCGACCTACCACCAGGCGGTCCAGATCGTCGCCCGTGACGGCAAGGCATCGACGAGCTATCTGCAGCGCAAGCTGGCGATCGGCTACAACAGCGCCGCCAAGCTGATCGAGCGGATGGAGAACGAGGGACTGATCAGCCGCGCGGACCATGTCGGCCGCCGCCACGTCCTGATGGGCCGAGGCGGCGTCGACGGCAACGAGCCGACCGACGAACCCTTCTGACCGGCCCGGGATTCCCGAACATGCACCCGACCCTGCTGACCCGGCGGGCGATTCTCTCCCTGCTGCTGACGACGGCGCTCGTCGTGCCGGCCCGAGCCGACCTGCCATCGGACCAGGCAGGCTTGGTCGGTCGGATCGAAGCCTACTTCAACGGCATCCAGACGCTCGAGGCGGGCTTCCGCCAGCTCGGTCCGGACGGCAGCCTCGCCACCGGCAAGCTCTATATCGACCGCACCCGCGAGGCGATGCGCTTCACCTACGATCCGCCCTCCAAGGTCCGCCTGATCGCTCCCGGCGACTGGCGGTTGATCTTCTACGATGGCAGCATCCAGCAGGTGAACGTGATCCCGATCGGTCAAACGCCGCTGGGCTTCATCTTGAGCGAGAAGGTGACGTTATCCGGCGACGTGACGGTGGAGAACGTGCAGGATCGTGGGGCGGAGGTCGATCTGACCTTGATCCGCACCGCGGCTGCGGATCAGGGCCGGGTGGTGCTGACCCTCGGCACGGACCCGATGCAGCTCCGCCGCTGGGCCGTCACCGACGCCCAGGGGCTGACGACGACGGTCGTCCTGGAGAACGTGCGGACCGGCGTCCCGCTCGATCGCAGCCTGTTCGTGTGGCGCGATCCCAAGATGTTCGGCTGGCCCGAGGACTGAGCCGGGGCAATAGCGGCGCCGGCCTCAGTGGCGCGCCATATAGACAATTGACTTCATAGATTAAGTCGTGAAAACCGCGTGGCGACCGAGCCGCTTCGAGCGGGGAGGCGGGCCGTGGCCGGGTTGCGCAGGTGTCGGCGTACCGCTAGACCGTGGCCAAGCGCTCATGGACCAGACAGCGCGCTCTCAGCGGAGGACGAATCAACATGCACCGCACGACCTTCATGCTGCGCCACGTGCTCGCGGCATGTGCTCTGGTTGCGCTCGTCAGCTCCCCGGTGACCGCCGAGGAACTCAGCCTCGCCGGCAAGACGATCGGCGTCGCCGTGGTGGGCACCCAGCACTTCTGGGACCGCGAAGCCTACAACGGCGCCACCAAGGAGGTCGAGGCGCTGGGGGGCACGGTGATCGGCGTCGATGGCGGGCGCGACAACCAGGTCCACGCCGACAACCACGACATCCTCTTGGCCCGCAAGGTCGACGCGGTCATCAGCATCCTGGGCGATGCCGCGGTCGAGCCGAAGTTCGCGGCCCTGAAGGCGGCCGGCATCCCGGTGTTCACCGTCGACCATTTGTCGCCGAACGCGGTGAACAACACGACCTCGGACAATTACTACATGGGCTCGAGCATCGGCCGCTTCATGGCCGACGCGATCGGCGCCAAGGGCAAGGTCGCGGTGTTCAACGGCTTCTCCGGCGCGTTGCGCATCTGCCAGACGCGCTATGACCTGTGGAAGTACGTGCTGCAGGACTATCCCGGCATCCAGATCATCCAGCCCGAGCTCGCCGAGGCCTACTCGAACGCGCCCGAAGATGCCCGCAAGCAGACCCTGGCGCTGCTCGCGCAATATCCCAAGGGCGAGCTGGATGCGATCCACGTCGCCTGCTGGGACCAGCCGGCGATCGGCGTCGTGCAGGCGCTCGAGGAATCCGGGCGCGCCGGCGACGTGAAGGTCACCGCCCTCGATGCCGGGCCGGACACGCTGGAGATCATGATGGAGGAGGGTAGCCCCTTCGTCGCCAACGTGGCCCAGCAGCCCGGCCTGATCGGCAAGACCTCCGCCGACAACGTCGCGCGCTACTTCGCCGGCGCCAAGCTGCTGCCGCAGACCTACATCGACGTGCTGCCGGTGAACGGCCGGGAAGCCGCGGCCAAGGTCTACGAGCAGCTCGGCTACGGCAAGTAGGCCGACCCGTGTCGTCCTGATGCCCGCTCCGGCCGGCCTCGGCCTGGAGATGTCGGGGATCGCCAAGGCGTTCCCCGGCGTCCAGGCTCTCGCCGGTGCCAGCCTGATGGTCGCTCCCGGCGAGATCCACGGCCTCGTCGGCGAGAACGGCGCCGGCAAGTCGACGCTGATCAAGGTTCTGGCCGGCGTCTACGCTCGCGACGCCGGCACGGTGCGCCTCGCCGGCCGCGCGCTGGAGACGATCACACCGCGTCTCGTGCACGAACTCGGGGTGCGGTTCATCCATCAGGAGCTGCAGCTCGTCCCGCACTTCACCGTCGCAGAATCGATCTTCGTCGGACAGGAACGCACATCCCGCCTCGGCCCCTGGCTCGACCTGGCGGGGATGCGCCGCGCCGCCACCGCGTTCCTCGCCGACGCCCTGCATGCCGACATCGATGGCGCCACGCTGATCCGCGATCTCGGCGTGGCCGAGCGCAAGCTGGTGCAGATCGCGCGCGCCCTGATCGACGGCAGGGCCGGGCTCGTCGTCTTCGACGAGCCGACCGCGCCGCTCGCCGCCGGCGAGGTCGAGCAGCTGTTCCGCTCGATCCGGCGGCTCAAGCAGAGCGGGATCGCGATGATCTACGTCTCCCACTACATCGGCGAGATCACCGAGATCTGCGATGCGGTCACCGTGTTCCGCAACGGCAGCGACGTGGGGGTCATCCGGCCGGTGGCGGCGCGGGATGCGGACGAGATCATCCGGCTGATGGTCGGGCGGGAGCTGGGCGGGCTGTTTCCGCCCAAGACCCGGCAGATGTCCGGGCCACTGCTCGCCTGCGACCGGCTGTCCGACGGCATTCGGTTCGCCGACGTGAGCTTCACGGTCGGTGCCGGCGAGATCGTCGGCATCGCCGGTCTGGTCGGCTCGGGCCGGGAAGAGCTGGTCGATAGCCTCTACGGCTTGCGCCGGCTGGATGCGGGCAGCATGACCTTCGCAGGCACACCCGTGCGCATCGACTCGCCGGCGAAGGCCCTGGCGCACGGCTTCGCGCTGGTGCCGCGCGACCGTCGGCATGCCGGCCTCGTGCTCGACATGAGCGTGGCCGACAACGTCAACCTGGCTTCGCTCGATCAGGTGGCGGTGGCCGGCATCGAGCGGCGGCGGGCGGCCGACCGGCGTGCCGCCGAGCTCGTGAAGCGGCTCGACATCCGGCCGCCGGATACCGGCCGGGTCGCGAAGTTCCTCAGCGGCGGCAACCAGCAGAAGGTCGTCCTCGGCCGCTGGCTGGCCACCGGCGCCCGGCTGTTCATCCTCGACGAGCCGACCATCGGCGTCGACATCGGCGCCAAGATCGAGCTCTACCGCCTCGTCGACGAGCTGGCCGCCCGCGGCGCCGGCATCATCGTCTCCTCCAGCGACGATGCCGAGCTGCTGGGCCTGTGCGATCGGGTGATCGTCATGCTCCGCGGCCGCGTGGTGGCGACCCGGGCCGCGGGTGAGCTCGGCCTCGACGACCTCCTGGCGCTGACCACCGGCAGCGCCGTGCCCGACCGGCTCCACGCGTGACCGCCCTCATCACGGTGTCGATGCCGGCACCGCGCCGGCTGGGCCGTCTGCTCCTCGCCAAGGGCCCGCTGCTGCTGTTCGTGCTGTTGCTCCTGTTCTTCGCGCTGCGCGCGCCGCATTTCCTCGACTGGCAGAATCTCGCGACGATCCTCAAGCAGAGCGTGCCCCTGGCCATCTTGTGCTGCGGCCTCGCCACCGTGGTCATGGCCGGCGGCGACGACGTGGTGAAGGGCGGCATCGATCTGTCGGTGCCGGCGAACGCGGTCTTCGTCGCGGCCATCGTCGCCCAGCTCGTCGCGCATGGCGGGCTGGCGCCGCCGATCGCCTTCGTGGTCGCGGCGTTCGCCGGTCTGGCCGTGGGGGCGGTCAACGCATTGCTCGTGGTGGCGGTCGGGATGACCCCGCTGCTGGCGACCCTGGCCAGCTCCGTGGCCGTGGTCGGGCTGACCAAGGTCGTCACCGCCAACAGGCGGATCAATCTCGACGGCCCGATCGTGACCATCCTGCGCGACGGTGCCGTGCTCGGCGTGCCGGCCGTGGTCCTGCTCATGCTCGTCGTCGGCTGCGGCTTCTTCTATGCGCTGCACTGGACCCGCTGGGGCCTGCAGCTCCAGGCCGTCGGCGGCAATCGCGATGCGGCCGACATATCCGGCCTGCCGTCCGACCGCCGCACCGTGCAGGCCTTCCTCGTCGCCGCGGTGGCGGCGGTGATCGCCGCCCCCACGATCCTGGCCCGCGGCTCGGGCAGCTCGCCGGGCTCGGACGAGACGCTCCTGGTCGAGATGGTGCTCGCCACCTTCCTCGGCGCCGCATTCTCCCCGCGCCGCGTGGTCACCGTCTGGGGCGCGGTGCTGGGCGCGGTGCTGGTCAACGCGCTGTCCAATGGCCTCGCCCTGATGCATGTCGACATCTTCTGGATCGGCGGCATCAAGGGTGCGCTGATCCTGGTCGTGGTCGCGACGGCGGCGATCCGCTCCGGGAGCCGCCGATGAGCGGCAGCCGTCCGCGCGGACCCGTCGCCGACTGGCTGCTGCGGCACGGCTTCGTGCTGATCATGGCGGGCTTCTTCCTGTTCTTCGCGCTGACCGCCAGGGCCTTTCTCACCCCGGGCAACCTGCTCGACGTGCTCGAGGGCAACGCGGTTCTGCTGATCCTGGCGCTGGCGATGACCCTGATCGTCGCCGGCGGCGGTATCGATTTGTCGATCGGGGTGGCGCTGGATTTCGGGGCCGCCTTCGCCATGGTGGCGCTCAAGCAGTATGGTGCGCCGGGCGCGGTGGCGGTGCTGGCCGCGGTCGTCGGTGGCGCGCTGGTCGGGCTGGCCAATGCCGGCCTGATCGTCGTGCTCGGGGTGAGTCCGTTCCTTGCCACGTTGAGCGTGCTGTTCATCGGCAGCAGCATCGAGCGCATCTACACCGAGGGCGGTGGCCCGATCGCCTTCCGCGCGATGCCTGCCTCCTACCGCGATCTCGCGATCGGCGATGTGCTGGGCATCCCCGCCGAGATCGTGATCGCGCTCCTCGTGCTCGTGGTCTGCTGGGTCGTGCTGGAATGGTCGATCCACGGCAAGCGCATCCACGCCATCGGCCTGCAGCGCCGCGCGGCCGAGGTCGCGGGCATCCCGATCGGCCGCTACCTGGCCGTGACGTTCGTCGCCGCCTCGGCGATCTGCGCCCTGGGCGGCGTGATCCTCTCGGCCAATCTGCGTCAGTTCACCCCGCTCACCGGCTCGGCCTACCTGCTGCACGCCATCGCCGCGGTGTTCATCGGCGCGTCGCTGCACCCCCGCTCGCGGCCCAACGTGCCCGGCACGCTGCTCGGCGTGCTGTTCCTCGGCATGGTCACCAACGGGCTCAACCTGATGGGGCTCGACTTCAACGTGAAGGATGCGCTGGCGGGGCTGATCCTGGTCTTCGCGCTGGCGCTCTCCATCGCCCAGCAGCGCTGGCGGCGATGATGCCGCCCGGAATCTTCCACGTGTGCGGACGGACATGGCCATGCCCAGCTACGACGTGAGCGCGATCGGCCTCTACATCCTGGACATTCTCGGCCGGCCGATCGAATCGATCCCGCCCGGCGGGCGGGCCCAGTACATCGACGAGATCAGCCTCGTGGTCGCCGGTACCGGCGGTGGGACGGCCGTCGCCTGCGCCATCCTCGGCCTGCGCACCCGGGCGGTCACCGCCGTGGGCGACGACACGGCGGGTGCCTTCCTGTTGGACAGCATGGCCAGGCACGGCATCGACCTCACCATGGTCGAGCGGCTGCCCGGGGTCGCGACCTCGGCCACGATCCTGCCGGTCCGGCCGAACGGCGAGCGCCCCGCATGGCACGTGCCCGGCTCCGCCGCCGTGTTCACGGTGCCGGAGGAGGCCATGGACGCGGCTCTCGACGCCGGTATCGTCCATGTCGGGGGGACGGGACTCCTGCGTTCGTTCGACGGTGAGCCCGCGCGACGTGTGCTGGCCCGGGCAAAGGGGCTCGGCCGTACGACGACCTTCGATCTCATTCAGGCAACCGAGGAAACGCTGGGGCTGGTCGAGCCGCTTCTGCCGCACATCGACTACTTCCTGCCGAGCATCGAGGAGGCCTCGGCCATGTCGGGCCTGACGGCACCCGACGACGTCGCCCGCTTCTTCCTCGATCGCGGTGTCGGCGTCTGCGCGCTGACCATGGGTGGGGAGGGCTCGCTGGTGATGACGGCCGACGGTGCCCGACTGCGGCTGCCGGCGTTCGACGTGCCGGTCGTCGACACCAGCGGCTGCGGCGACAGCTACACCGCCGGTTTCATCGCCGGGCTGCACCGTGGCTGGGATCTCGAGCGCTGCGCCCGCTTGGCCACCGCGACCTCGGCCCTGGTGGCGACCGGCCTCGGCTCCAACGCCTGCCTCACCAGCTTCGAGGCCACGGCGGCGGCGATGACGACGCTCACGCCGCGGCCTCTCGAAGACGCCGCCTGACGGTCCGGCACGCGTCGCCACGACCTTCGGGCCTCGTCCGGTCACAATATTCACGGACGGGAACAGGTTGGTCACCGTGATCGTGACGGTTTCGTGACTGAACGGCTGGCAAGGATACTTTTGCGGAACTAAACGTCACCCTCGTGTCCATTGGCCCCATGGTGCTTCGGGATAGGGATCGGTAGTAACTACTGCCGAGAGAACCTTTGCTGTGCCACGATGCGAGACACCGGCATGAACGACGACCGCCACCGGCCCGAGACCAAATCCTGGATCGAGGCCGAGCTCGAGGACAGTTTCGACGAAGAGCTCGAGATGGAGATCGACGATCTTCGCATCGCCGAGGAGCTGCGGCAGATCACCGACCTTCGGCACGAGTCGACCATCGACCGGCGTTTTTACTTTCACGAGCTGTTCCGGCTGCAGGCCGAGCTGGTCAAGCTGCAGGACTGGGTCGCGCACACCAACTACAAGCTGGTCGTCCTGTTCGAGGGCCGCGATTCGGCTGGCAAGGGCGGCGCCATCAAGCGGATCACGCAGCGGCTCAACCCGCGTGCCTGCAGGGTCGTGGCGCTGCCAGCGCCGACCGAGCGCGAGCGGACGCAATGGTACTTCCAGCGCTACGTGCCGCACCTGCCCGCCGGTGGCGAGATCGTGCTGTTCGACCGCTCCTGGTACAACCGCGCGGGCGTCGAGCGGGTCATGGGCTTCGCCGATGGCGAGCAGGTCGAGCAGTTCTTCCGCGACGTGCCCGAATTCGAGCGCATGCTGGTCCGTTCCGGCATCAAGCTGGTCAAGTACTGGTTCTCGATCACCGACCAGGAGCAGCAACTCCGCTTCCTCATGCGCATCCACGATCCGATGAAGCAGTGGAAGCTGAGCCCGATGGACCTGCAGTCGCGGGTGCGCTGGGAGGCCTACACCAAGGCCAAGGAGGAGATGTTCGAGCGCACCAACATCGCCGAGGCCCCGTGGTGGATCGTCGAGGGTACCGACAAGAAGCGCGCCCGGTTGAACACCATCCAGCATCTGCTGCGGCAGGTGCCGTATGGCGAGGTGCCGCACGAGCCGATCGAGCTGCCGAACCGGGTGTTCAATCCCGACTACGAGCGCAAGGTGCTGCCGGACGAGCTCTATGTTCCGGACGTCTACTGACGGTCGCGCCTCGCAGCACCGGTCGCCACGCTGGCATGGCAGGCTGATCCGCGGCCGGGGCTGAGCGCAGCGGCCGGACCGGCACCGTGATTACTGCATTGCACCATTTGCCGGGCTTGGCACAATGCGGCCATGACATCACCGGCGTTGGCTGTCCTGGTCATCGATGAGGATCGCATCCGTGCCTCGATCATCGAGGCCGGGTTGCGCGAGGCCGGGCACACCATGGTCACCCTGATCCACGATGTCACCGGGATCGCCCGCCGGATCACCGAGATCAATCCGGACGTGATCATCATCGATCTGGGCAACCCGGATCGGGACATGCTGGAGAACATGTTCCAGCTTTCCCGGGCGGTGCGGCGCCCGGTCGCCATGTTCGTCGACCGATCGGACGGGCCCTCGATCCAGGCCGCGGTCGAGGCGGGCGTTTCGGCCTACGTCGTCGACGGCCTCAAGCGCGAGCGGGTCAAGCCGATCCTCGACATCGCGGTCAGCCGGTTCACCGCCTATGCCCGACTGGAGCGTGAGCTCGAGGAGGCGCGCAGCGAGCTCGAGAACCGCAAGCTCGTCGAGCGGGCGAAGGGCATCCTCATGAAATCGCGCAGCTGCACCGAGGAGGCGGCCTACGCCCTGCTCCGCCGGACCGCGATGAACCAGAACCGCAAGATCGTCGAGATCGCGCAGAGCCTGGTCACGGCGGCGAGCCTGCTCGATCCCGGGGACAAGGCATGAGCGGGCGCATCGAGATCACCGCCGGCTTTCTGCCGCTGCTCGACAGCGCGCTGCTCGTGGCCGCTGCCGCGCAGGGCTTCGCCGAGGCCGAAGGCGTCGACCTCACGCTGGTGCGCGAGACCTCCTGGGCCGCGCTGCGCGATCGGCTGGCGGCTGGGCATTTGCAGGTGGCGCACATGTTGGCGCCGCTGGCGATCGCCGGCAATCTGGGTCTGCACCCGCTGGCGGCGCGGACGGTGGTGCCGATGGCGCTGGGCCTAGGCGGCAACGCCGTGACCGTCGGCGAAGAACTGTGGGCGGCGATGCTGGCGCACGGCGCGCGGCCGGATCTGGATGCGCGCCGCAACGGTGGTGCGCTTGCCGCCGTCGTGGCCGCACGAAGGGAGCAAGGTCTGCCGCGGCTGCGCTTCGCCGTCGTGCACCCGTACTCGGCGCACAATTACGAGCTGCGCTACTGGCTCGCCGCCTGCGGGGTGGCGCCCGATGCCGATGTCGACGTGCAGGTCGTCCGCCCGCCGCGCATGGCGGCCACCCTGGCAGCCGGCGAGATCGACGGCTACTGTGTCGGCGAGCCCTGGAACACGGCCGCCGTCATGCGGCGCGGCGGTCGGATCGCGACGGTCAAGGCGGCGATCTGGCGCTCCAGCCCGGAAAAGGTGCTGGCGGTGGCGGCCGATTTCGCCTCGACGCGGCCCGAGGCCGTGGCCGCCCTGCTGCGCGCCCTCTATCGCGCGGCGGAATGGTGCGGCCAGCCGGCCAACCACGCGACGCTGGCCGAGCTTCTGGCCCGCTCGGACCATGTCGGCGTGCCGGCCGACTGGCTGCTGCCGGCGCTCGACGGACGTATCCCGCTTGGCGGCGGCGAGACCGCGGGCGTGGACGACTTTTTCATTCCCTTTGCCAAGGCGGCAACCTTCCCCTGGAAGAGTCATGCCCTGTGGTTCTACAGCCAGATGGTGCGCTGGGGGCAGACCAGCCACGATGCCGCGGGCGCGGCCGTTGCCGCCGAGATCTACCGACCGGACATCTACCGCCGCGTCCTCGGCCCGCTCGGTGCGGCCTTGCCAGGCGCGAACGCCAAGGTCGAGGGCGCACTGACGCTGGCCACGCCGGTCGGCGCCCGCGGCGGTCGCCTCATCCTCGGCCCGGATGGTTTCTTCGACGGCGGCATATTCGATCCCGACCAGCTGGACGCCTATATCGCGCGCCAGCGGGCGCATCAGCGCTAGGCGGTGCTCTGCCGCCGTGCGGGGCAACGGCCTGCACGTTGGGCAGGCAGGTAGATCGAAATGGCGGCCCTTTAGGCAGGGCATCGGCGGCCAGCATCAGGGACCATATGGCAAAAGCCTCGCAAATCCTGGCGTCGTATCGCCTGCCGATTCTGGCACGTCCCTTGCTTAGCATGTCCTAGGGCCACTAGGCCGCGTCTTCGACGTCCAATGGCGGGCGTCACCCCCAACCAGCAAAGTTGCCGTCCGGGATTCTCGTCGCGCTCCAGCGTCGGAGCCGTGCCGGACCCGTGCCGCAGCTCGTCGTCGCGTCAGCGACCTGCAGCGCGTGACCATGCGGTCGCGCCTGGGAGCCATCATCATGACCCTTCGTCAACCGACCGCCACGGGCGAGTCGACCGCAGCTACCCGTGCACTGTGGATGTCCACGCTCGCGTTCACCGTATGCTTCGCGGTGTGGACGATCTTCTCGATCATCGGCGTCCGCATCAAGGACGAGCTCGGCCTGAACGAGACCGAGTTCGGCATCCTGCTGGGCATGCCGATCCTGACCGGCTCGCTCGTTCGAATCGTGCTCGGCGTCTGGACCGACCGCTTCGGCGGTCGGCTGGTCTACACGGCCACGATGCTGGCGGCGATGGTCGCGACCTTCCTGCTCTCCTATGCCACCACCTATCCGCAGATGCTGCTGGCCGGTCTCGGCGTGGGCCTGGCCGGCGGCTCGTTCGCGGTGGGTGTCGCCTACGTGTCGCCGTTCTTTCCGCCCGCGCGGCAGGGCACGGCGCTCGGCATCTTCGGCGCCGGCAATGTCGGCGCCGCCGTCACCAAGTTCCTCGCCCCGTTCGTCCTGCTCGCCTGGGGCTGGCAGGCCGTGGCGCAGGTCTGGGCGCTCGGCCTCGGCGTGATGGCGCTCGTGTTCTGGTTCACCACGAGCGACGATCCGCAGTTCCAGGCCCGCAAGGCGCAGCAGGCGGCACCACGGCGCTTCCTTGCCGAGTTCGCCCCGCTCAGGAAGGCGCAGGTCTGGCGGTTCGCGCTCTACTACTTCTTTGCCTTCGGCGGCTTCGTGGCGCTGGCGCTCTGGCTGCCGCGCTACCTGGTCGGCGTCTACGGCTTCGATCTGAAGACCGCGGGCCTGGTCGCCGCCGGCTACTCGATCCCGGGCAGCGTCTTTCGCGCCTACGGCGGCATGCTCTCCGACCGGATCGGCGCGCGCAAGGTCATGTACGTGACGCTGATCGTCTCGGCCCTGGCCACGCTGCTGCTCGCCCTGCCCGCCACCGGCACCGCCGCGGTGCCGTTCGCGATCACACCCGCCGTCTTCCTCGGCGTGGCCTTCGTGCTCGGCTTCGTCATGAGCCTCGGCAAGGCCGCGGTCTACAAGCACATCCCCGCCTACTACCCGGACAATGTGGGCGCCGTCGGCGGCATGGTCGGCATGGTCGGTGGCCTCGGCGGCTTCATCCTGCCGATCGCGTTCGGCGCGCTCAAGGACCTGACCGGGCTGTGGTCGAGCTGCTTTCTCCTCCTGTTCGCGATCGTGCTGCTGTCGCTCGTCCTGATGCAGCAGGCGGTCCGCAAGATGAACCGCACCGCCGGTCCGGCCACTGCGCCGGCCTACGGCTTCGGCCGCTGAGCCGGGAGCAAGAATCATGACCGAGAAACTCGTCATCGTCGGCAATGGCATGGCACCGGGCAGGATGCTGGAGCATCTGCTCGAACATGCCCCCGGCCGCTATCAGGTGACCATCTTCAACGCCGAGCCGCGGGTCAACTACGATCGGATCATGCTTTCGCCGGTCCTGTCCGGCGAGAAGGACTACGAGCAGATCATCATCCACGGTGACGGCTGGTACATCAAGAACGGCATCACCCTCTACAAGGGCCACAAGGTCGTCCTGATCGACCGCGCCGCCAAGACGATCAGCTCCGACCACGGCGTGATCGAGACCTACGACAGACTGGTGATCGCCACGGGCTCGGTGCCGTTCGTTCCGCCGGTACCCGGCCGCGAGCTGGCGGGCGTGCTCACCTACCGCGATCTCGACGACGTCAATGCCATGCTGCTCGCGACGCAATCGCGGGCCAAGGCGGTGGTGATCGGCGGCGGCCTGCTCGGGCTCGAGGCGGCCGCCGGGCTGCAGGCGCGCGGCATGGACGTCACCGTGCTCCATCTGATGCCGACGCTGATGGAGCGGCAGCTCGATCCGGCCGCCGGCTATCTCCTGCAGAAAGCCGTCGAGGAGCGCGGGATCAAGGTCGTCACCAAGGCCAACACCAAGGCCATCCTCGGCAATGGCAAGGTCGAGGGCGTGGAGCTGGCCGACGGCACCGTCATCCCGGCCTCGCTCGTGGTCATGGCGGTCGGCATCCGGCCGAGCACGGAGCTCGCGCGTCAGGCCGGGCTCGAGGTCAACCGCGGCATCGTCACCGACGATCGCATGCGCAGCTCCGATCCGGCCATCCTCGCGATCGGCGAGTGCGCCGAGGTCGGCGGCCACGTCTACGGGCTGGTGGCCCCGCTCTACGAGATGGCCAAGGTGGCGGCGGCGACGCTGGCCGACCAGCCGGGTGCCGGCTTCGTGCACAGCGACACGCCGACCAAGCTCAAGGTCACCGGCATCGACGTCTACTCGCTGGGCGACTTCGCCGACGGCGACGACCGCCAGGAGATCGTGCTGCGCGATGCGGCCGCCGGTATCTACAAGCGGCTGGTGCTCAAGGAGAACCGGATCATCGGCACGGTCCTGTTCGGCGAGACCGGCGACGGCGCCTGGTTCAACGATCTGAAGAAGAAGGCGGTCGACATCTCCGCGATGCGCGACACGCTCATCTTCGGCCAAGCCTACCAGGGAGGGACCCCCCTGGACCCTATGGCGGCCGTTGCAGCCTTGCCGGATGATGCGGAAATCTGCGGCTGCAACGGCGTGTGCAAGGGCAAGATCGCCGGCACGATCACGGCCAAGGGGCTGACCACGCTCGAGGATGTACGGGCGCACACCAAGGCCTCGGCCTCCTGCGGCTCCTGCACCGGCCTCGTCGAGCAGCTGATGCGGCTCACGCTCGGCGACGGCTACAATCCCGCCGCCGTCCAGCCGATGTGCGGCTGCACCACGCTCGGCCACGACGACGTGCGTCGCCTGATCAAGGCCAAGCAGCTCAAGTCCATTCCAGCCGTGCTGCAGGAACTGGAGTGGAAGACCTCGTGCGGCTGCGCCAAATGCCGCCCGGCGCTCAACTACTACCTGGTCTGCGACTGGCCGGACGAGTACGCCGACGATTACCAGTCGCGCTTCATCAACGAGCGTGTCCACGCCAACATCCAGAAGGACGGGACCTACTCGGTCGTCCCGCGCATGTGGGGCGGCGTCACCAGCGCGGCCGAGCTGCGCGCGATCGCCGACGTGGTCGACAAGTTCGCGATCCCGACGGTCAAGGTCACCGGTGGCCAGCGCATCGACATGCTGGGCATCAGGAAGGAGGACCTGCCCGCGGTCTGGGCCGACCTGGGCAAGGCGGGCTTCGTCTCCGGGCAGGCCTACGCCAAGGGGCTGCGCACCGTGAAGACCTGCGTGGGCACGGACTGGTGCCGCTTCGGCACGCAGGACTCGACCGGTCTCGGCATCCGGATCGAGAAGTTCATGTGGGGCTCGTGGACGCCGGCCAAGGTCAAGATGGCCGTCTCCGGCTGCCCACGGAACTGTGCCGAGGCCACCTGCAAGGATGTCGGCGTGGTCTGCGTCGATTCGGGCTTCGAGATCCACTTCGCCGGGGCCGCCGGCCTGGACATCAAGGGCACCGAGATCCTGGGCCTGGTCAAGACCGAGGACGAAGCACTCGAGGTGATCGTGGCGCTGGTCCAGATGTACCGCGAGCAGGCCCGCTATCTCGAGCGGATCTACAAATGGACCAAGCGGATCGGCGTGGCCGAGATCAGGCGCCAGGTGCTCGACGACGTCGAGCGGCGGCGGGCCTATTTCGAGCGGTTCGTCTTCTCGCAGACGTTCGCCCAGGTCGACCCCTGGTCCGAGCGCGTCTCGGGCAAGGACAAGCACGAGTTCCAGCCGATGGCGTCGATCCCCTACGCCACTGCCGCGGAGTGAGAGACATGCAGGGTTGGTACGAGATCGGCTCGCTCGACGACATCCCGCGGCGCGGTGCCCGCTGCGTGACCTCACCCGAAGGCCGGATCGCGGTGTTCCGCACGATCGACGACCGGGTGTTCGCGACCGAGGACCGCTGCCCGCACAAGGGCGGCCCCTTGAGCCAGGGCATCGTGCACGGCAACGCCGTGACCTGTCCGCTGCATGGCATGGTCCTGTCGCTCGAGAGCGGCATGGCCCTGGGCGCCGACGAGGGCCGGATCAGGACGATCCCGGTCAAGGTCGAGGAGGGCCGGCTGTTCGTCCAGCTCGCTGTCCAACAGGTGCGGGCGGCCTGACCATGCAGCGGTCGGTCAGGACCACCTGTCCCTATTGCGGCGTCGGCTGTGGCATCGCGGCCGGGATCGCCGACGATGGTTCGGTCACGATCCGGGGCGATACGGCGCATCCGGCCAATCTCGGCCGCCTCTGCTCCAAGGGCGCCGCACTCGCCGAGACGATCGACCTGGACGGCCGCCTGCTCCACCCGGAGATCAGTGGCCGACGGGCCGGCTGGGAGGAGGCCCTCGACCTGGTCGCCCGGACCTTCACCCGGACCATCGCCGAGCACGGGCCGGATGCGGTGGCATTCTATGTCTCGGGTCAGCTCCTGACCGAGGACTACTACGTCGCCAACAAGCTGATGAAGGGGTTCATCGGCTCGGCCAACATCGACACCAACTCGCGCCTGTGCATGTCGTCGTCGGTGGCCGGGCACAAGCGGGCATTCGGCAGCGACACGGTGCCCGGCACCTACACCGATCTCGAGGAAGCCGATCTCGTGGTGCTGGTCGGCTCCAACCTCGCTTGGTGCCATCCCGTCCTCTACCAGCGCCTCGCCGCCGCCAAGGCCGACCGGCCGGAGATGCAGGTCGTGCTCGTCGACCCACGCCGGACCATGACGGCGGACCTGGCCGACCTGCACCTGCCGCTCAAGGCGGACGGCGACGTTCTGCTGTTCACGGGCCTGCTGGCCTGGCTCGCCGACCATGGCGCGCTCGACCAGGCCTATGTCGAGGCCCACACGACGGGCCTCGCCGAGGCGCTGGCGACCGCACGCATGGCAAGCCGCGCCGACATCGCCGCCGGAACCGGGCTGGATGCCGATCAGCTCGAGCGCTTCTATCGGCTGTTCGCCGGCACCCGACGGGTCGTCACGGTCTACAGCCAGGGCGTCAACCAGTCGTCGATCGGGACCGACAAGGTCAACGCGATCATCAACTGCCATCTCGCCACCGGCCGCATCGGCCAGCCCGGCATGGGGCCGTTCTCGGTCACCGGGCAGCCCAACGCCATGGGCGGCCGCGAGGTCGGCGGCCTCGCCAACATGCTGGCGGCACACATGGAAATCGAGCGTCCCGAGCACCGCGACCGGGTGCGGCGCTTCTGGCGGGCGCCGGTGATCGCGACGAGGCCGGGCCTGAAGGCCGTCGACATGTTCCGCGCCGTGGCCGACGGGCGGATCAAAGCCTTGTGGATCATGGCGACCAATCCTGTGGATTCGCTGCCCGAGGCCGGCACGGTCGAGGCGGCGCTGCGTGCCTGTCCGTTCGTGGTCGTCTCCGACGTGCTGGCCCGGACCGATACGGTCCGCCACGGCCATGTCCGCCTGCCGGCGGCCGCCTGGGGCGAGAAGGACGGTACGGTCACCAACTCCGAACGCCGGATCTCCCGCCAGCGGGCCTTCCTGCCGCTGCCCGGCGAGGCCCGGCCGGACTGGCGGATCGTCTGCGACGTCGCCGCGCGCATGGGCTTCGCCACGGCCTTCGCTTACGCCTCGCCGGCCGAGATCTTCGCCGAGCATGCGGCCCTCTCGGGCTTCGAGAACGAAGGCGAGCGGGACTTCGACATCGGCGCCCATGCCGGCATCGACCAGGCCACCTACGACGCGCTGGCCCCGTTCCAATGGCCGCAGCCACAAGACAGGCCATCGGCCGAGACGCGCTTCTTCGCCGGCGGCGGCTTCTTCACGCCCGAGCGCAAGGGCCGGCTGGTCGCGGTCGCGCCGACCGCCGTGCGGCGCACCGGCCCGGGCCGGCCCCTGGTACTGAACACCGGCCGGGTGCGGGACCAGTGGCACACGATGACCCGCACCGGGAAGAGCCCGCGCCTGTCGCAGCACTTGGCCGAGCCCTATGCCGAAATCCATCCGGCCGATGCCGGGCGCCGCGGCATCGCCGACGCCGACATCGTCAGGATCACGACGGACGCCGGTTTCGTGCTGGCCCGGGCGCTGCTCTCCGTGCGTCAGCAGCCGGGCTCGGTCTTCGTGCCGATGCACTGGACCGACCAGTTCGCGTCCAAGGCACGCATCGACACGCTGGTGCCGGCGCTCACCGATCCGCTCTCGGGTCAGCCGGCATCCAAGCACGTCCCGGTCGAGGTCGAGCGTTTCGCCACGGCACGGTTCGGCTTTGCGGTGCTGCACGCACGGCCGAGCATCCTGGATGCCGACTACTGGGCGCTGGCAACGTGCCTCGGCGGCTGGCGGCTGGAACTGGCTTGGCAGGGCGTCGGCCTGGACGGCAGGACGCTCGCCTGCAGCCTGTTCGGCTGTCCGGTCGAGACCGCGATCCTGGCCTACCGCGACGCCGACAGCGGCCAGGAGCGCTTCGCCTGGTTCGAGGGCGGGCGGCTGCAAGGTGCGCTGTTCCTGGCGCCGGAACCGGTGGCGGTCTCGCGCGCATGGGCGGTCGAGCAGCTGTCCGCGCGCTTCACGAGTGCGAGCGGCAGGCTCGGCATGGTGGCCGGCAGGCCCGGCCGCGGCATCACCGACAAGGGAGCCACCGTCTGCTCGTGCTTCGGCATCGGCGTCAACCAGATCGCCACCGCCATCGCCGGCGGCTGCCTGAGCGTGGCCGCCGTCGGCGAGGCGACCCAGGCCGGAACGAACTGCGGCTCCTGCCGCGCCGAGATCAAGGGGATCATCGATGCATATCGCCTCCAGGCGGCCGAGTGAGCCGTCCGCGGCGCGGGTGGCGCCGCTTGCCGTGCTGCCGGTGTTCCTCGATCTGCGCGGCAGGCGTGCGGTCGTGGTCGGCGGCAGCGACGCTGCCGCCTGGAAAGCCGAGCTGCTCGCGGCGGCGGGCGCACTGGTCGAGGTCTTCGCCGACGAACTCGGCGACGGGTTCAGCCGTGTCCTCGACGGCGGCGCCACCGTTCACCGGCGCGCCATGCCGTGGACGGTGGAGGCTTTCGCCGACGCGGCCATCGTGGTGGCCGACGCCGCGACCGACGACGAAGCGCTGGCGATCCGGCAGGCCGCGCGTGCGGCCGGCGTGCCCGTCAACGTGATCGACAGGCCGGCTTACTGCGACGTCATGTTCGGCTCGATCGTCAACCGCTCGCCCGTGGTCGTCGGCATCTCGACCGAGGGGGCGGCTCCCATCCTGGGTCAGGCCATCCGCCGGCGCATCGAGGCGGTGCTGCCGCCCTCGCTGCAGGCCTGGGCCGCGCTCGCGCGCAAGCTCCGCGCGCACTTGAACGAGCGGCTGCGCCCCGGCCGGCAGCGCCGGGCCTTCTGGGAGCGGTTCGTCGACCGCGCCTTCGCCGCGCCGCCGACGCCGGCCGACGAGGTGGCGCTCCGTGCCGACATGGACCGGATCGCCACGATCGACGCGCCACGTGCCGGCAGGGTCACGCTGGTCGGTGCCGGGCCCGGCGATGCGGAGTTCCTGACGCTCAAGGCGGTCCGCGTGCTGCAGTCGGCGGACACGATCCTGGTCGACGATCTCGTGCCGGATGCGGTCCTGGAACTTGCCCGTCGCGAGGCCAAGCGCATCCAGGTCGGCAAGCGCGGCGGGCGGCCGAGCTGCCGGCAGGAGGACATCAACGAGCTCATGCTGCGGCTCGCGAGTGCCGGCCAGCACGTGGTGCGGCTCAAGTCCGGCGATCCCATGATCTTCGGCCGCGCCGGGGAGGAGATCGCGCAGCTCGATGCGGCGGGTATTCCGGTCGAGGTGGTCCCCGGCATCAGCTCGGGCATGGCGCTCGCCGCGGCGCTCGGCATCTCGCTCACCCACCGCGACCATGCGCGCTCGGTTCGTTTCGCCACCGGCCATTCCCGCCGCGGCGACCTGCCCGAGGACCTGGACTGGCGGGCCATGGCCGATCCCGCGACCACGACCATCTTCTACATGGCCGGCCGCACCGCGGGGCAGATCGTGGCCCGGCTGACCGCGCACGGGCTCGCGGACGCGACGCCGATCGCCGTGGCCTCCGCCCTGAGCCGGCCGGAGCAGCGCCTGTGGCGCGGTACGCTGCGTGATCTGCCGGCCGTCGTCGCCGAGGCCGACGACGGCGAGCCGGTCGTCATCGGCATCGGCAGGGCCTTCGGCGAGCGGGCGCATCGGGTCGTCGGGCGGGGCCGCACGGCAGGCTCAAGGCCGGATCGCGTACAACTTCAGCTTGCGGTACAGGGTCGGGCGCGAGATGCCCAGCGTCTGCGCCACCTTGGTCATGTTGCCGGCCTCGGCGGCGATGGCCCGGGTGATCGCCTGCCGCGTCATCTGGTCGATGCTGGTCGTGGCCTCGGGCGGGGCCTCGTGCACGAGGCGCGGCGGTGACGCCATCTCGGCCGGGAGGTGGCCGAACGACACCACCCGGCCCTGCACGAGCAGGTGCAGGCGCATGACGAGATTCTTCAGCTCGCGCACGTTGCCTGGCCAGGGATAGGCTTGCAGCAGGTCCATCACCGCGTCCGGGAAGTGCAGGGGCTCCCGACCGTCCCGCGCGGCGAGCTGGCGGTTGAAGTGGTCGACGAGCAGCCGCACGTCCTCGCCGCGCTCGCGCAGCGGCGGCACGGAGATGGTGACGGCCCCGATTCGGTAGTAGAGGTCGCGGCGGAAGCGACCGGCCGCGACCTCGGCCTTGAGATCGCGGTTGGTCAGCGCCACCAGATCGACGTCGACCGGCCGGCCCTTGCTGTCGCCGATGCGGTAGACGATCTGATCCTCGAGCACGCGCAGCAGGTAGGGCTGGATATCGAGCGGCATCTCGCCGATCTCGTCCAGGCACAGCAGGCCGCCGTCGGCCAGCTCGAACTTGCCGGGCCGACCCTCACGCGCGGCACCGGTGAAGGCGCCGGAGACGTAGCCGAACAGCTCGCCGCCGAACAGTTCCTTGGCGATGGCGCCGCAGTTGACCGGGACGAACGGGGCATTGGGGCGGCGGCTCGATTCGGCGTGCAGCAGGCGGACGAACAGTTCCTTGCCGACACCGGTCTCGCCTTCCACCAGCACCGACGTGCCGCCACGCGCCACGCTGCGTGCCAGCTCGACGGCCTCGAGCAGTGCCGGGCTGCGGCCGATGATCGGCG
The DNA here is from genome assembly GCA_039808865.1 of Geminicoccaceae bacterium. Lineage (GTDB taxonomy): Bacteria > Pseudomonadota > Alphaproteobacteria > Geminicoccales > Geminicoccaceae > Benzoatithermus. Next base: position 11,453 of record JBDHTW010000027.1, on the reverse strand, counting down.
ACAGATCGCTGGGCCCATGGCGCCGCGGCGCCGACTCCGTCGGGCGCGCCACCGGACGGTCGCGTCTGAAGAGCAACGCAGCACCCGACAGCTCGCCATCGACCTTGAGCCGGCTGACGTCGTGCGGCTGCAGCCCGTCGGGCAGGGCGGCGAGCAGGTCGCTGTCGCTCATCCGCTCCGACAGCTCGAGCAGGCGCAGGCTGACCTCGATCGGCCGCTCGACGCCGCCGATCTGGGCCCGGTCCGGAGCACGCCGGCTGTAGACGACGCGGCCCAAGCGGTCGAGCAGGATGACGCCGTCCTCGTGGCCGGTGTTCAGCCGCGAACTGAGGAAGGCCTCGAGCAGCCGGGTGCGCTCCTCGCTCTGGCGCCGGGCCATCGTGCTCTCGATCTCGCGCGCGGCCAGGGCCACCAGCGCCGTGTTGTGCGGGCGGAAGATCTCGGTGAGGCCGGACAGGTCGACGACGCCGACGATGCGGTTGTCGAACGGGTCGCGGATCGGCACGCCGGCACAGCTCCACGGCTTGATCCCGGCGCAGAAATGCTCGGCCGCGTGCACGAACACGGGCTCGCCGGTCCAGAGCGCCGTGCCGATGCCGTTGGTGCCGACGACCTGCTCGTTCCAGACCCCGCCGACCTCGAGATGGATCCGCCGGCCGACCTCGAGCGTGCGCCGATCGCCGATCGTCTCGACGATGACCCCTTCCTCGTCGGTGAGGATGAGCATCGCCTCGGCACCCTCGAGCAGCAGGCCACTGCGCGCGAACGAATCGCGGGCGGCCTCACGCAGGGTGCGACAGCGATGGCGCCGCTGCTCGATCTGGCTCTCGCAATGGGCCAGCGGGGCTTCGTCGCGGGTGGCATCGATCGAACTCGAGGCGCAGCGATGCCATGATTCCATGATCAGCGGGCGAACTTCGGCGACACCGTCCTTGTCGCCTTCGGTGACGAAGCTCTCCCAGGCACGCATGATGGCCCGCTGGTCGTAGTCCACACGGATGTCGGTGGCGAACGACCGAAGCGACTTGTGTCTTGTCTGTTCCAAGGGCTTGGTCCGCTTGCAGGCAGCATCCGCCGCCCGGGGTGCAAGGCAGAGCGGCGCTGCGGAACAGCCTCGAAGGGTGGCTAACGGCTCATGGCTGGCCTATGCCGAGGCAGTGCGCGATGTCGGCAGCCAGCCGGTCGTCGTCGTAGTCCCGGCTCAACGCCAACCCGTCGAGCCCGGCAAGCTCGTGCGCCACGTCGTCCTCGAGCGGGGAGAAGAAGCCGTTGGCCCTGGTGGCCAGCACGAATCTTCGCGCACCGTTCTCGTAGCGAATCTGGCCCAGGAACTGCAACTGGCGACCGCTGGCATGGTCGGCGACCACGACCCGGTCGTTGGGGCTGATCCGTACATAGGGGCTGGCCGCCTCCACCACCGGCGGCCCGCCCAGGGCATGTATGATCAGGCCTTCTGGCCGGGGTTCCGGACGTGGCGCCCGCGAGGCGGCGTAAGTCCCACCGGAGAACTGGTTGGCCAGCCGCTCGATCGTGGCGCGGTTGCGTTCGACGAGCTGCTTGGCAGCGTCGACACCGCCGCTCCGTGAGTAGGTTCCTCGCACCTGCTTCCCCTGATCGGCTAACACATATGATATTCAGCATCCCTGGCGGGAAGCCTAACACTCGTGCTTTCCGTTGCCTATAGAAAAACGTTATACGCGATCAGGCAGCCCAACGTAGTATAATTACACTACGTGTTGTTGCTGTCTAAGGAATTATTGCCGCATAGCGAATGACCATCCTTTGAGCATAGCGTTAAATTTCGTTACACTTTTCGTCTGTGACGACCTCCAATTCTCCTCCTTGCCGGTAAAGATCATCGAGATCCTTGCGAGGATCACGGTCGTGCGACAAGGACGACCGTCGTCCTGGCACATCGTGGGCAGGCGGGCCGGGGCAGCGCGCAGCCGCACGGATGGCAGCGGCCGGCAGCCATCGTGATCAAATTTCGGTGTGGGCAGGCAGGTTCTGGCCGTGACCGGTATCGCCGCCGCAGCGACGCTGCCATCGCGACGGGACCGGTGTGTGCGCCACAATGATGCCGCGCTTCGTGTCGGTCGGTGATCACCTCCCCTCACTTGTGGCGAGCGACCCGAGCCGGGGTATGCCGCCATGTCCCGGCGCGGGCTGCTCGTCGACATCCAAAGCCGGGCCATGCGCCCGACGGGGCGTTCAGGCGCTGATGATGACCTTGAGCGCCTTGTTCTCGGCCGCCTTGCCGAAGGTCTCGTATGCCGCGAGGATTTCGGTGAAGCTGAACCGGTGCGTGATCAGCCGCTCCGGCTCCAGCTTCTTCGCCTGCACGGTCTTGAGCAGCATCGACGTCGTCACGGTGTCGACCAAGCGGGTCGTGATCGAGATGTTGTGCGCCCACAGCGTGTCGAGATGCAGGTCGACCTTGGCGCCGTGCACGCCGACATTGGCAATGGTACCGCCCGCAGCCACGATCCGCTCGCACAAGACGAAGGTGGCCGGAACGCCTACGGCTTCGATGGCCGTGTCTACCCCCCGGCCACCGGTCAGCTGCATCACCGCCGCCGCAGGATCACCGGAGCTGCTGTCGATCGTGTCGGTGGCACCGAACCGCTTTGCGACCTCGAGCCGGTTCTTGTCCAGATCGACGACGATCAGCTGCGCTGGGGAATAGAACTGGGCGGTCAGCAGGGCGGCCAGGCCCACCGGGCCGGCACCGACGATCGCGACCGCGCTGCCCGGCTGGACCTTGCCGTTGAGCACGCCGCATTCGAATCCGGTCGGCAGAATGTCGCTCAGCATGACGAGCGCTTCTTCATCCGCACCTTCGGGGATCGGATAGAGGCTCGTGTCGGCGTGCGGGATGCGCACGTACTCCGCCTGCGTCCCGTCGATGAGATGGCCGAGAATCCATCCGCCGGTGGCGCAATGCGAATACATGTTCCTGCGGCAGAATTCGCATCTGCCGCAGGACGAGATGCACGAGATCAGCACGCGGTCGCCCGCCTTGAAGCTGGACACCGCGGCGCCGACCTCCTCGATCACGCCCACACCCTCGTGGCCGAGGACGCGGCCGGGCTCGCAGGTCGGCACGTCACCCTTCAAGATGTGCAGATCGGTGCCGCAGATCGTGGTCCTGGTGACCCGGACCACGGCATCGGTCGGCGACTGCAGCTGTGGACGGGGGCGCTCCTCCACCGCCTTGCTGCCCGGGCCGCGATATACCAGCGCCTTCATGGCACGATAACGCCGCGGCCGGCGAAACGGCGGTTCTTGAAATCGTCCAGCGCAGTGTTGATGTCGCTGAGCGCGTATTTGCTGTAGTGCATCTTCACCTTGCCGTCGGCATTCAGCTCCATCAGCTCGACCAGCTCGGTGTAGTTGCCGACCAAGCTGCCGCCGACGTTGATCTCCTCGACCACCAGATGCACGGTCGGGACCTCGACCTTGCCGCCGTAGCCGACGACGAACATCTGGCCACCCTTGCGGACCATCTTCCAGCACAGGTTCTCGGCGCCGAGCTCGCCCACGAAGTCGATCACCACCTGCGCGCCGCCGCCGGTGATCTCGCGCACCTCGTCGACGACGTTGGCGCCGCCGTCCAGCACGAAGTCGGCGCCGAGCTCCTTGGCGAGCTGGCGCGCCGACGGCTGGCGGTCGATGGCGATCGTCCGGCAGCCCGAGATCGCGTGCAGGCATTGCAGGGCGATATGGCCGAGCCCGCCGATGCCCAGGATCGCGCAGTAGGCGCCGGGCCGCAGCAGCTTGGCCGCCCGCTTGGCGGCGCGGTAGGCGGTGATACCCGCGTCCGCCATCGGCGCTACCTCGAGTGGCGTGACGTTCGGGTTGAGCTTGATCAGCGCGCGCTCGTTGGTGATGAAGTACTGGGCGAAGCCGCCGTTCAGGCCGAGGCCCGGGAACAGGCCGTGGCTGCAGTGCATGTCCTCGCCGTAACGGCAGTTCAGGCAGATGCCGCAGGAGCGCAGCGGATGGCAGATCACGGCGTCGCCGGGCTTCACCGACTTCACACCGCTGCCGACGTCCTCGATCCAGCCGGCGTTCTCGTGCCCCATGATGTAGGGCAGGAGCTCGCCTCTGGGGTCCATGATGTCCTTCCAGACCCCCTCGATGATGTGCAGGTCGGTGCGGCACAGGCCGGCCGCCCCCACCCGCACCACGACCTCGTCCGGCGCCATGATCGTGGGGGCGGGCACCTCCTCGATCTTGAGCTGGACGTTCATGGCCGGGTCGTAGTCGTACAGTCGTGCCGCTAGCATGACCGGGATTCCTTCTTGCCTGAGCTGACTTACTGCCGGCCGAGCCGTTCCGCGCCGCCGCCGCGTGCCGGGCCGGCGGTCGGATCCTCGTCCTCGGCCAGGTCGCCGATCAGGGTCTCGGTGGTCAGGATCAGGGTCGCGACCGAGGCCGCGTTGCGCAACGCGCTGCAGGTGACGCGCACCGGGTCGACGATCCCCGCCTGGAACATGTTCTCGAAGCGGCCGACCGCGGCGTTGTAGCCGTGGCCGCTGTTGACCCGGGTGACCTCGGCCACGACGGCATCGGGGTCGGCGCCGGCATTGGCCGCGATCCGGGCGAGCGGACGGGAGAGGACCGAGCGCAGCAGGCGCACCCCCTCGGCGACGTCGCCTTCGACCGTCGGCAGCAGGCGGTCGAGCGCCGGTGCGGCCTGGGTCAGGGCGGAGCCGCCGCCGGCGACCACGCCTTCCTCGACCGCCGCCCGCACCGCATGGAGCGAATCCTCGATCAGCTGGATGGTCCGCTTCTGCTCGACCGGGGTCACGCCGCCGGCATGCAGCACCGCCGTCCCGCCGGAGAGCTTGGCCAGCCGCTCGCGCAGCTTGTCCTGCTCGATGTTGGGCGGAGCGGCCTCGTACTGCCGCTGGACCTGCGCCCGGCGGGCCGCGATCAGCTCGGGCCTGCCGGCGCCACGGATGATGGTCGTGTGCGAGGCCGTCGTCTGCACGCGCTTGGCGGAGCCGAGATCCTCGCGGGTGACGTCCTCGATGCGGCCGCCGAGCTCGCGGGCGACGACGCGGCCACCGGTCAGGATGGCCAGATCCTCGAGCATGGCCTTGCGCCAGTGGCCGTACTCCGGCGGATGCACGACCAGATAGCGGCCGGACCCCTGCTTGCCGAGCAGGGTGACCACCACATCGGGCGCCATCTCCTCGGCGATGATCAGCAGCGGCCGGTTCTCCTCGTCCGCGATCCGTCGCACGGTGGCGAGAGCGTCGGGCGTCCTGATCTTGAGATCGGTCATCAAGATCAGCGGGTTGTCGAGGACGGCCTCCATCTTCTCCGCATCGGTCACCATGTGGTGCGAGAGATAGCCCCGGTCGAAGGACATGCCCTCGACCACCTCGAGCACGGTCTCGGTGGTGACGCCATACTCGGTGGTGATCACACCGTCCTTGCCGACCCGGGCGTGCGCCTCCGCGACCAGCGCGCCGAGCTTGGCGTCGGTGGCGGCGATGTTGGCGACCGCGGTCAGGATCCTGGGATCGCTCGCCGGCTTGGCCGAGGCCTTCAACGCCTCGACGACGGCGGCCACGGCGAGGTCGATGCCGCGGCAGAGGTCGACGGCCTTGACTCCGGCATCGGTCGCTTCCACGCCACGCTGCACCATGGCGTTGGCGAGCACGATCGCCGTCGTCGTCCCGTCGCCGGCGACCTCGTTGGTCTGCATCGAGACCTCGCGCGCCACCTGGGCGCCCATGTTCTCGAAGCGGTTGGGCAGCTCGACCTCCGACGCGATGCTCACGCCATCGCGGGTGATCAGCGGCGTGCCCACCGGACGGTCGATCATCGCGTTCAGCCCCTTCGGCCCGAGCGTCGGCTCGACCGCGGCGGACAGGCGCTGGACGCCGCGCGCCAGCGCGTGGCGGGCGTCGGCATTGTGAAGCATGATCTTCGGCACGTGACTCTCCCTGCGATCGCGACGGTCCGCTGCGTCGCGACCCTGTCGTTGGACTTAGTTGGCCAGTGCGCGGGGGGCGGGAACCGGTCCGAGCATGAAATCGACCAGCGTCGGCTCCTCCCCCGGCGCCCGTTCGTGGTACCGGGCCCGGGCCAGCCCGCGGCACAGCGCGCCGTTGAACTCCATGTTGATCCGCACGCCGCGCAGTTCGGCGAGGTAGTCCGGCAGGCCCGCTGCCGTGAGCGCCGCACCGGCGAGGTTGCGGAAGGCGAGATCGCGCGGGCGGAAGGCGAGGCCACGATCAAGGAGCAGCGCCCGATAGCGCGGCAGCTGCCTCGCCGCTTCGCTCGTCCCGAAATCGAGTCCGTCCAGGTCGGCGAGGCGCATGGCGACGATCGCGGCATCCGTATGGCCGAGCTCGCGCAGGCCCTGGAGCACCGCCTCCTGCCGACGCTGGAACGCCTTGGCGGCGAACTTCTCGCGCAGCTCGTCCAAGCTCTGGCCGTCGGCGAGATCGCCGAAGATCTCGGCGAATCCGCGCCCTTGGCTCACGCCGGCGGCGATCTCCTCGCCCCACATATGGTCCAGGAGCCGGACCGTGACCCGCGCCGCCCAGGGCAGCGCGGCCAGCTCGCGATGGATGTCCTCGGTCATGAGGAAGGCGAAGTTGGGCGAGCACCAGTAGGTCGGCAGCCGGAAGGCGACCTCGATCTCACCCGACGAGGAGACGGAGGCCCGCTCGACGAAGCCGAGGTCCGTGATCGCCTCGTCGAGTTCGGGGTCGACGACCCGGCCGAGGCAGGCCCAGACCTCGGCCTCGCCACGCCGGGCGTCCTTGATGCTCGCCATCGCGGTCACTCGGCGGCGATGCTGAACGGGGCCTGCGCGAACTGCGCCCGCTTGGCCGCGACGTCGATGTCGTAGAGCCGGGCCGCGTTCAGGCCCAGGATCTTCTCCTTGATCTCCGGCGTGAGATCGACGCCGCGTTCCTGCTTGATGTCCTCGGGCAGCTCGAAGGCCCAGAACTTCTCGACCAGCCAGCGCGGCGTCCAGATCGCGTAGTCCGAGCCGAACAGCAGCTTGTCGGGTCCGACCCAGAACAGCAGCTCGGCGATGACCTCAGCGAAGTAGCGTGGCCGGCCGTGGATGAACGGCAGGGCGACGGCGAGGCCGCCGTAGACGTTGCTCTCCTGGACCGCGATCCAGCAGAAATCGTCCAGCCGTGGCAGGCCGCAATGCTCGACGATCCAGTTCAGGTTCTGGAAGTCGGTGGCGGCATGGTCGACGTCGTGGACGTCGAACGCGTCCTTGTTCAAGGGGATGATGGTCGGCCCCTTGTGGACGTGCATGTTCTTGATGCCGAGCTTCTCGCACAGCTCGAAGCATTTGTAGGCAGCGGGGTCGTTGAGGCGCCAGCCCTTGGAGTCGCCGTGCCATTCGGCGGTGTAGAGCTTCACGCCCTTGATGTCGTAGGTCTCCTTCATGAAGTGGATGTACTCGAGCGCCAGCTCCCCGTCGCGCGGATCGAAGGCGCCGTTGACGATGAACCGGTCGGGATGGCGCTGCGCCATCTGGGCATTGCGCTCGAGGGTGTTGAATCCCTCCTTGTAGAAGTCCTTGAGATAGGTCGACTGTACGATGGCCATGTCGTCCGGGCCATCAATGAAGAGATCGCGGTAGAGATCGTCGGCCGAATATTTCTCGAATTTGGCCTTCTCCCACCGCTGCTCGGGCGGGCTGAGCGCCATGTGGTAACCGTAAAAGCAGTCGATGAACTGCTTGCCGTGGATATTGCGCTGGTTCTCGGGGCTGCCATCCCAGAAATGGGTGTGCCCGTCGACCACGAAAATCTCCTTGCCTTCCGGCGTCACGAACATGGGGCTCTCCGCTCCTGTTTGGGTCGTGGGCCGGGGCGGCGTCGCGCCGCCCCGGTGCTCGGGAGGTCAGCTCAGATGTATTCGAACACGTCGTCCATGTTGCCGAACAGAACGACCGTGTTGTCGTCGACGCGCACCATCCGGCCATAGTGGGTCGAGGTGTTGACCTCGAAGATCTCGGCGGTCATGTCGCGGCCGAGATACTCGCTGATCTCGTCCATCTTGAAGACCAGCTTGCCATGGCCGTCGATGCGGATCAGTGCCGGCTGGTAGGTCACCGTGACCCCGGGCTTCTCGGCCATGAACTCGGCGATGGCGCGTGCCTCGACCGAGTCGTTCATGGTGACCCCACATTCGTCCGAGATCGTCTGCTCGAACGTGATGTCCTTCATCGACTTGAAGATGTTCTCGTGCGTCGCTCCGCGCGCGGCAACCGACATGTTCCAGTTCCCCTGTTCAGTGCGTGAGGCCGAGTTCGCCCAGGATCTTGCCGAGCCGCTCTTCCGAGCCGGTCCGCACGTCCTCGAACGAGACCGGCTTGCTGTGCGGCTGCGACCAGATCGGCTGCAGGCCGGCCGCGGCCTTGCGGGCCAGGGCGCCGTGCTTGGCGAGCCAGGCATGGAACAGGCCGCGATTGTGCTCGCCGTGCTTCTCGTCGTTGGCGAGCAGGTAGACGAGGTCGATGGTGTTGGCGAGGTTGCGCTCGTAGTCGGCCTCGGCGGCCGAGATCACCGGCGGGGTGATGAAGTCGCCGTTGGCCGCCGCCACCTGCATCAGGAAACCCGAGCGGAACAGCTCGCCGACCAGGGGCTCGAACACGATGTTGGTGGCGAAGTACTGCTCGAGATAGTCGCTCGAGCCCATGATGGTCTCGATCGCCTCGCGCGTGCCCTGCCAGATCCCGTCCTCGAGCCAGGCTTTCTTGCCGAGTTCGTCGTTCCAGCCCGCGAGATCCATGCCGATCTCGGCGAGATAGAGGGTGATGTCCTGGGCGAGGCGCAGCTTGTAGGACGAGTTGGTCAGGGTCGCGTTGTTGATCATCTGGGTGTAGCCGTAGCGCTGGGCCTGCATCAGCGAGGTGCCCAGCCCGAACTCGGCATGCTTCCATGCTCCCAGATGGGTCTGCAGGATCTTGCGCCAGACTTGGTCGAAGGCCTTGGGTGCCCCCGACTTGCGCGCGTTGGCGATGACGCTCTGCACCATCGTCTCGATCTTCGACTGGCGCTGGTAGTGGGTCCGCTCCCACTCCTGATCGGGCGCACGGAAGCGGTGCCAGTTCGAGCTCTTGGCCGCCGTGGCGTCCTTGACGTAGGCGCCGTTGCCGTTCGGAAACGAGATGATCCAGTTCTGGATCAGGTAACGCTCAGGATCGGGCTGGACGTCGACCGTGACATCCTCGTAGTGCGTCGCCCGCTTGCCCTTGGGCTCGAAGTAACGGTAGCGCCGGCTGTCGGAGTCGGCAAAGATCGCGGCGCCCGCCGCCCCCGAGCCTACCGAACTGGATGTTGCTGGCATTGCTGCAGTCTCCTTGACCTTGCCTCAGGTTGTCTGATTGGCAACGGGCCGCGCGGTCATGCGGCCGATGCGCTGGACGACGGCGTGAACTTGTCGAAGAAGATCCGCTCATGCTCGAAGTCGTGCATGAACAGGACGGGGTTGAGCGCTTCGATCATCGGCGGTGGGCCGCAGGCATAGACGTCGCCGTTGCCCCCGAGCTCCAGCCGTTTGAGCCAGGCGCCGACGCGCTCGTGCACGAAGCCGCGCTCGCCCTGCCAGGTCGCGTCGTCGTCCGCGTGCGACAGGACCGGGATGAACGTCACCTCGGGATGGGCTTCGGTGACGGCCGCGATCTGCTCGAGATGGAACAGGTCGCGCTGGGTGCGTGCGCCATAGAAGAAGTAGACTGGCCGGTGCTCGCCGCTGGCCAGATGATCGTGCAGGATCGACCAGATCGGTGACATGCCGGATCCCGCCGCGACCAGGATCATGGCTCCGTCGCGTCCGTCGCGTCGGAAGCAGGTACCGTAGGGTCCGACGATTCGGACGGCGGATCCCACGCTGATCCCGCCACTGTCGAGCTGGCCGGAGAACTTTCCGTCGGGGTATTTCTTGATGATGAAGGCGAGATTCTTGGTTTCGCTCGGCGTATTTGCCATGGAGAACGAGCGCGTAATCGTCTCCCCTTCTTCGGTCGTGACCGTGATGTCGACATACTGGCCCGCCCAGAACTTCATCGGCTGGTCGATCTCGATCTCGATGCCACGGATGTCGTGGGTGAGCTTCTCGAAACGGACGATCGTGCCGTTGAAATTCTTGACGGCGATGGCCTTCGCCAGCAGCTCCTCGTCGTAGTTCAGCAGCTCGACCTCGATGTCGCTCTGCGGCAAGGACCGGCAGAGCAGGATGTGGCCGGACTCCCGTTCCAAGTCGTTGAGCGCGAAGGTCGAGTAGCGCAGCAGATCGACCTCACCTTCCAGCAGCACGCACTTGCAGGCCGAGCATTGCCCTTCCTTGCAGCCGTGCGGCAAGGCGATCCCCTGGCGAAAGGCGGCGTTGAGGACGGTCTCGCCCTCTTGGATGTCGAACTCCACGTCGACCGGCGCCAGACGTACGGTGTACGTGTCGCTCATCGGTCCCCCAAATCTCCGGCCCGGCGGGCAGGTGGCGGAAAGGGTGGGGGCCGCGGACGGCCCCCACAGCTCGGCGCGGCTAGTTGCAGGGATTGATCGTGAAGCCCGCCCGATACTCGGCGAGGTGCTGCTCGCGCTGCTCGGGCGACATCTCGCGCAGCAGCGTCAGCGGCGAGAGCAGGGTGTGGCCGCGGACGTCGTCCAGGGTCCACATGTCCTTGTCGTCGAAGCGCAGGTGCGGCTGCGGGACCAGCGTCTTGCCGTCGGAACGGACGAAGTTCAGGTCCTTGATCGCGTCGGCCAGATCCCAGCCGTGGTAGAGCGTCTCCCACTCGCGCTTGCCGCTGAACCGACCCATCGCCGGCGTGGGACGACCCTGATACTCCTCGGCGAACGCCTCGACGGCGGTCCACCGGTCGAGCTCGTGCGCGAAGGTGTGCAGCTTGCCGTCGATCTCGTCGACGACGATGTCCTCGCGAATCAGGCAGGGGACGAGGCAGCTCCAGCAGCGGTGCGGGTAGACGTAGCCGACCTCCTCGTTGAAGGTGATCACCTTCTGGCCGGGCCGGCTCAGCTTGGCGTACCACTTCCAGAACTCGCCGAACTCGTCGTACCAGCCCGGATACTTACGCTCGAACCACTCGAAGTCCTTCTCGGTCTGCGCCTCGATCCGCCAGAAGTTGACCGGCCAGCCGACGGCGAAGAACTGCGCCACCTTGTGGACGTACTTCTTCTCGGTGATCCGCCGCCACGCCTCGTGGACGTCGTCGTGGTGCACCTTGATGCCGTACTTCTCGAGCGGCAGCATGTAGGTGCGGTAGTAGTCCTCGAAGATCCACCGGTGCCACATCTCCGCGTAGGACTCCTTGTCCTTGTCGCGGTTGGTCGTGCCGTACTCGATGAAGGTGCCGATGGCGGCATCGACGATGGCGTGGTTCTGCCAGAAGGCGTAGCGCAGGTCGCGCTCGAGCAACAGGTGATTGTCGGGATCCTTGA
>JBDHTW010000026.1:0-46074 GCA_039808865.1 Geminicoccaceae bacterium | reverse complement strand
CATGTTGCCTTGGTCAAGGCGAGGAAGCGGCAAGCAACAGCTGAGTACGCCGCTCTGAGCGCAGTCAGGGCTGGTGTGGAGGGGACGATAGCGCAAGCCGTTCGCGGCTTTGGCCTGCGCCGATCACGCTATGTCGGCCAAGCAAAAACCCATCTGCAGCATGTCGCGACTGCCGCCGCCATGAATCTCGTTCGGATGACCGAATGGCTTGCCGGCGCGTGTTTGGCGACGACCAGACACTCGAAATTCTCTGCCTTGATGGCCAAGGCCGCCTAATGCGAATTCGCCAGCAGTATCGAAAGTGCGGGAGAGCCCATTTTCAAGCGGTCGGTGCAGTCCAAATTTGCTCGGCTCGATTGCAACGGGTTGCGACGAAGGCGAGACGCACGAGGGTGGCCGAGCCGGGGATCGACGTCATCGTGTCCGTGGTGAGGGTGAAGCGATACACTGCAGAAGAAATCGCCATCGCGCTGCCCTCGTGCAAGGCGTTCGAGCCGGGCATGTTGCGCGAGCCGGCACTACGGTTGCCATGCGGTCGGTCCCACGGTCCGGCCGGCTCTTCTGATCGGCGAGGCCATATTCATGCGGCTCTACGACTACCCGCGCAGCCCTGCGGCCCATCGCGTGCGCATCGCGCTGTGCATCAAGGGCTTGTGCTTCGAGCAGGTGCCGCTGGATCTGCGCCGCGGCAGCCACCGCACGCTCGACTATCTCACCCGCAACCCGCAAGGACTCGTTCCGACCCTGGAGGACGGGGATGTGCTGCTCACCCAGTCCCTGGCGATCATCGAGTATCTTGACGAGACGTACCCGTCGCCGCCGCTGCTGCCGCCCGATCCGGTGGGCCGCGCCGTCGTCCGTTCGTTGGCGCAGCACGTCGCCAGCGACATGGCGCCGCTGAACGGCGTCCGGGTCATGCAGTACCTGCAGCATCGGGTCGGCCTGCGCAGCGCCGAGCGCAATGGCTGGCAGCGCCACTGGATCGCCGAGGGCTTCACGGCGCTCGAGCAGCGTCTGCGGACGGTGGCCGGGCGCTACTGCTACGGCGACGCGGTCACGCTCGCCGACGCCTGCCTCGTTCCGCAGGTGCACCAGGCGCGCCGCCACGGCTGCGAGCTGGCGCCGTTCCCGCTGATCCGCCGCATCGAGGCGGCTTGCATCCAGCTGCCCGCGTTCGAGGCGGCCCGCCCGGAGCGGCAGCTCGACGCCGCTTGAGACAGGCCCAGAAGGTCAGCGGCGCGACGTCGCGAAGGCCTGTTCCAGCGCGCGGAACGGCAGCAGCACGCATTCGTGGCGGCTCTTGATCGCGCTCACCGGACGGAACATGGCCAGCTCCGGCCAGTCCGGCGCGGCGGCCTCGCCTGCCAGCAGACGCTGCAGCTGGGCGGTGATCGCTGCCAAGCTCGCCGGCGTGCTGCCGGCGGCGTGCCGGCCCAGCACCGATGCCGCCGCCTGGGTCAGCAGGCAGCCCCGGGTCCGCTGGGCCAGCGCCCCGACCGTACCGGCGTGCAGGCGCAGGTCGAGCGTCACCCGGTCACCGCAGAGGGGATTGTCGCAGGTGACCGACAGGTCGGGCTCGGCGAGGCTGCCGCTGCCGTGCGCCGCCTTGGCCTCGGCCAGGATGGACTGATTGTAGACCTGCTCGCTCATCGCTCATCCAGCCGCAGCCGGCGGATCACCTGGTCGAGGCCGATCAGCATCGCATCCACGTCCGCCACGTCGTTGTAGGGGGCCAGGCTCGCGCGCGCGGTGGCCGGAACATCGAAGGCATCCATCAGCGGCTGCGCGCAGTGATGCCCACCGCGCAGGCAGACCCCGAACGCGTCGAGCATCTGGCAGACATCGTGCGGGTGGACGCCGTCGACGGTGAACGAGACCACACCGACACGATCCTGGGTACCGGACGGCCCCTGCACCCGCACGCCGACAAGGTTGTCGAGCCCGTCGAGCATCCGCTCGGTCAGCGCCAGCTCCCGCTCGCGCAGCGCGCGCCAATCGAGCGTCGTGAGCCAGGCCGCTGCAGCCCCCATGCCGATGGCCGCGCCGATCGGCGGCGTGCCGGCCTCGAACCGGTGCGGCGGCGGCGCATAGGTCGACCGCGCCAGCTCGACCCGCCGGATCATCTCGCCGCCGCCCTGGAACGGCGGCAGCTCGTCCAGCAGCTCGCGTCGGCCCCACAAGGCGCCGGCGCCGGTCGGACCGAACATCTTGTGCGCCGAGAAGGCGTAGAGATCGCAGCCGAGCTCGGCCACGGCGAGCGGCCCGTGCGGCGCGCGCTGGGCGCCGTCCAGCAGCACGACGGCACCCACCGAGCGCGCGGCCTCGACCAGCCGGCCGACCTCGGCCACCGCGCCGGTGACGTTGGAGACGTGGCCGACCGCCAGGATCCGCGTGCGGCGCGACACCAGCTCGTCCAGCCGGTCGTAGGCGAGGCGGCCTTCCGCGGTGACCGGAATCGCGCGCAGGCATGCGCCGGTCCGTTGCGCCGCCATCTGCCACGGGACCAGATTGCTGTGGTGCTCGAGCTCGGAGACCAGGATCTCGTCGTCGGGGCGCAGCCGCGCGGCGAGGCCGTGCGCCGCTATATTGATCGCCGCCGTGCAGCCGGAGGTGATGACGACCTCGTCCGCGTCGGTGGCGCCGATATAGGCCGCGACCTCGGCCCGGGCGCGCTGGAAGGCGCTCGTCGCCTCGTCGGCCAGGCGATAGACGCCCCGCTTGACGTTGGCCCGCGCCGTGGTCTCGAAGCGCCACTGCGCCTGTGCCGCGGCCAGGCAGATCTGGCCGGTGGCGGCATTGTCGAGGTAGTGGAACGGCTGCGGCTGGGCCGCGAAGATCGGGAACTGGTCGCGCAGGCCGCTCATGCGCCGGCCTCCGCGTGGGCTGCGAGCGCTTCCGGGGTGTCGATGTCGATCAGAGCCGCGTCGTCCTCGGCCTCGATCTCGGCCACGCTGGCGGCGTGTGCGCGGAGCAGGTCGCGGGCACCGACATCGCCCGTGATCGCGGCCACGGCATCGAACAGCTCGCGCGCCAGGAGCACGGGATTGCCGCGCCGACCCTGCCAGGTCGGGACGACGATCCGCCGGCCGGCGTCCGGATCGAACGCCCCGATCAGCCGGTCGATCAGCCCCGCGCTCACCAAGGGCATGTCGCCCAGGCAGACCACGGCGCCGTCGACCTCGGGCGGCAGTGCCGCGATCCCTGCCCGCAGCGACGTGCTGAGGCCCTCGGCAAAGGCCGGGTTGGTGGCGAAATGCACGCGGAGCCCGCGCAGCGCCTGACGAACCTCGTGCTGCTGATGGCCGAGGACGACCATCACCGGCGCAGCCGTCGAGGCCAGCGCCGCCTCGACCACGTGCCGCACCATCGGCTTGCCGGCGACCGGCAGCAGCAGCTTGTTGGGGCCGCCCATGCGCCGCGACTGACCGGCGGCGAGGACGATGGCGGCGATGCGCGCGTGCGGCGGCACCTCCTGCCGCTCGCGCGGCTGCGGGCGGGAGGGGATCTCGGAGAGCAGGCCGCCCACGCCCATGCGCATCAGATCACGGCCGATCACCGGAACGCCGGCGGCGAGGCGCTCGAGCACCCAGTCGAACCCGTTGAGCTTGGGCGAGCGGCAGCAGCCGGGAAGGCCGAGCACCGGCTGCTCGCCGAGCCTCGCCAGCAGCAGCAGGTTGCCCGGATCGACCGGCATGCCGAAATGCTCGACCGTGCCCCCGGCCGCCTCGATCGCCATCGGCAGCACGTCGTTGCGATCGGCGATGGCCGAGGCCCCGGCGATCAGCAGCAAATCGAACCCGGCCCGCTTGGCCTCGCGGATGCGGGCGGTCAGCGCTCCGGGCTCGTGCGCGCAGCGCGTCTCGCCGAGCAACTCGCCCCCGACGGCCTCCAGCCGGTCGCGGGTGATCCGCACCGTCTTGTCCAGTACCTTCGGCGCGACGCTGGGCAGCTCGGTCTGGATGAGGCGCGCGCGCTGACGGCGGAAGCGGGCCACGCGCACCGGCGGGGCCGCGGCCAGAGCCGTGCAGCAGCGCTCCAGCAAGCTACGGGGAATCGCGAACGGGATGATCTTGACCGTGGCCACCATCTGCCGGGGCTCGACCACGGCATAGGGCGGCAGGGTCGCCAGCGTCACCGCCTCGTCGATCTGGTTGAACAGATCGATCCGCTCGGCATCGAGCACCAGGACGCCGCGCGTTTCGGCATGCAGGTTGGCCCGACCGGTGAAAGCCGTGGCGGCGGCGACCCCGGGGCCGGCGACGAGATCGGCGAGATGGGCCGCGGCCTCGTCCTCGGCCACGTCGTCGGGCGCGAAGCGCACCGCGACCACGCTCGTCACCCCGGCCGCACCCAGACGCTCGAGATCGTCCTGGCTCAGCTGGCGGCCTTTGCGAAAGACGATGCCTTCCGCCTTGACGCCATGGGCGAGCACGGTTCCTTCCGCCTGTGCAAGGGCGAATCGATCGAACTGCATCCGCACTCCGCGGCAGGGATTGCGATCCGGTCAATATAGCGGCTGCGCGTGCCGTCTGCGAGGTCTCGACAGCTGCGTCCGGCGCGATACCTTCATGCGTGCCGCGCCGGTCCGGCCCGGCACCGCCCGGAGCCCTGCGTCTTGTTCATCATCGCCCGGGAGGACAGTGCTGCCAGGATCGTCCCGGGAATCGCTGGGCGGACGATCGGCCCATTGCTCCTGCTCAGTCTGCTCGCGGTTCCGATCACCTGGTGGTTGCCCCTGTTCGTGGCGCGGGTGCCGTTCCTGTGGCGTCACGACGTGTCGATCGCCAGCGGCCTCGCCGAGCTGTGGCGGCTGGATTGGGTGCTGTGGGCGGCGGTGCTCGTCTTCTCCGTCCTGACGCCGCTGGCCAAGGGCGCCGCCCTGGTCTGGGCCTGGTACCGACTGCCCGCCGACCAGGCGCGCCGCCGGCTCGACCGGCTGGCGGTACTCGGCAAGCTCGCCATGACCGAGGTCTTCCTGCTGGCGGTGATCCTGGTCGGCCTCAAGGGCGTGGGCATCGGCACGGTGGAGGTCAGCTGGGGCCTGCACCCGTTCGTCGCCTTCACCGTGCTGTCGCTCGCGGCCTCGACCTGGGCCGCGAGCGTCCTGGCAGCTAGGCCGCCGGCTAGCCGGCGGTTGCCGCGTCCCGCGACAGGAAGGCCTTGAACGAGGGCCAGATGTCCTCCCGGCGCTCGATCAGCACCGACTGGAAATTGTCCTCGTCGATCCGGCGGAAGCGCTCGAGCATCGAGCTTTCGTAATAGTGCGAGCCCATCGGCTTGATCTCGCCATAGCCGAACAGGTTGCAGATGGCGCACAGTTCGCGGGCGGCCTTCATCGCCTCGTCATTGTCCGAGTCGAAATTGTCCCCATCGGAGCAATGGAAGGCGTAGATGTTCCAATGGTCGGGGTGATAGCGTTGCTGGATCACGTCCAGGGCCTTGCGGTAGCCCGAAGAGATCAGCGTGCCACCGGACTCGCCCTTGTGGAAGAATTCCTCCTCGGTGACTTCCTTGGCCTGAGTATGATGGGCGATGAAGACGATCTCGACCGCTTTGTACTTGGTGCAGAGAAACTGGTAGAGCAGGAAGAAAAAGCTGCGGGCGAGGTATTTCTTCAGCCGGTCCATCGAACCGGAGGTGTCCATGATGCAGATGACGACCGCGTTGCTTTCCTCGCGCTCGTCCAGCACGAGGCGCTTGTAGGTCAGATCCTCCTTGCGGAACGGGAACGCGATGCGCTCGTCCGCCGCTTCCGGCTCGGCATCCTCGGCCAGGCTGGCGAGAGGGATGCCGGCCGCGATCTTGCGCCTGAGCTTGGCCCGGACGGTGCGGCGCCGATCGAGATGGACGCGGATGCCGGCCTTGCGGTAGCCCTGGCGCTTGGCAACCCGCTCGGCCACGGCCTGCTTGAGAATCTTGCGCTCGAGGTCGGGCAGCTCGAGATCCTCGAACATGATGTCGATCAGCTCGTCGAGCGTGATCTCGGTCTCGTAATAGTCGAGGCCGGGGTCGTTTCCGGCCGGGCCCTGGCCGCGATCGCCCTTGTTGCGCGACGAACCGACCACCTGCCCGGGCTCGGTGTTGCCGTCGCCGGTGCCGACGCCGCCGGAATTGTCGCCGAAGACGAACCGATACTCCTTCACGCCACGGATCGGCACCTTGATCACGCGGTCGCGATCCCGACCGATGATGCTCTCCTCGGCGATGACATCGGCGATGTTCTCGCGGATCGACCGGCGCAGCTTCTCGCGATGCCGCTTGCGGTCCCCGGCGCTGCGGTCGGACCGCAGCGCCTCCGATTCCGAATAGGGTCTGAACGTGGTGCTCATGCCGGTCTGGGTCCGGTGGCCCGCTCGACGGCCACCTTGCCCATCAATCCTTCCACAGATGGTTGGCGGCGTACTTCAGGATCGTGTCGATACTGTCCTCATTGTACCCTTGCGCCATCAGATTTTCCACCATGGCGTCGTATTTGTGCCGCTGCTCGTCGTCACGGGTACGCGCCTTGGTGATGATCCGGCTGATGTCGCGGACCGAGTTCATCAGCTTCTTCTCGATCGCCTCCTTCAGGGGCTCGTAGGAAGCATAGTCGATCTTCTCGCCACGGCGGGTGGCGGCCCACAGATAGGCGATCACCTCCTGCCGGAAGCCGTCGGCCGCCGGACCGATGATGGCGATCTGCTCCTCGATCGACTTCAAGAACGCCTCGTCGGGCTGCATCTCGTCCCGGGTCGTCGGATCCTTGACCTTGGTCTTGGTGACGTAGGCCTCGGCATGGTCGAGATAGTTGTGGAACAGCGTCTCGGCCTGACCCTGGAAGCTGTAGACGAAGGCCTTGGTGATGTCCTTCTCGAGCATCTCGAGATAGACCTTGTGCAAGGCGTCCTGCAGGAACTCCAGATAGTGCTTCTTGGTGTCCTCGGCGATGTCGGCTTCCTTGACCATGCCGATCAGTGCCTCGCGGACGTTGATCGGATGGATGGTGCCGTTGTTGCGGGTCAGGGCGGTGTCGAGCGCCTTCATGATGAAGCGGGTGCTGATCCCGAACAGGCCCTCGCGCTTCGCGTCCTCGCGCAGCTCGTGGACCGTGAGCTTCTTCGGCCGCCCCTTCTCCAGCACCTCTTCGCCGTTGTAGATCTTGAGCTTGGTCATCAGGTCGCACTTGGGCGACGCCTCGAGGCGCGACAGGATCGCGAACATCGACGCGACCTCGAGCGTGTGCGGGGCGATCCGGGCGTTGAACTTGGAACGGTCGAGGAACTTGCGGTAGATCTTCACCTCTTCGGACAGACGAAGATTGTAGGGCACCTTGACCACGACGATACGGTCGAGGATCGCCTCGTTGGTGTGGTCGGCCTTGAACTTCTGCCACTCGGCCTCGTTGCTGTGCGCGACGATGCAGGTGTCGACGTAGATCGTGCCGTGCCGGCCGGGCGCAGGGACGAACTTCTCCTGCGTCGCGGTGATCATGGTGTGAAGATACTCGGTCTCGTTCTTGAAGACCTCGATGAACTCCACCATGCCACGATTGCCGACGTTGAAGGCACCATTCAACTCCAGCACCCGCGGATCGCCCTCGCTGTAGCGGTCGAGCTTGCTGATGTCCTCCGAGCCGATCAGGACCGAGGTGTCCTGGTTGTTGGGGTCGACCGGCGGCACGACGCCGATGCCGCGCCGCGCGCGCTTGCTGAACGAGACCGTCTTGATCGGCACGTTCTCGTACTTGCCGTCGTGCTCGTTGATCAGCCGCCAGCGGCAGACCGGGCACAGGTCACCCTCGACCCGCACGCCCAGCATGTCCTCGAACGCCTTGCGCAGATGGCGTGGAATCAGATGCAGCGGCTGCTCGTAGATCGGGCAGCCCTCGATGACGTGGATCGGATCGAGATCCTCGAGCCCGCGCTTCAACCGCTCGACGAGGGAGCTCTTGCCCGAGCCCACCGGGCCCATCAGGTAGAGCACCTGGCGCGCTTCCTCGCCGCCCATGGCGGCCGAGTGGAAGTAGCGCACGATCTTGTCGAGCGTGCGCTCCATGCCGAAGAACTCGTCCGCGAAAAAGTTGTAGATCTTTACGGACTCGTCGCCGAACACGCGCTTGGCGCGGGGATCGGCCTCGAGATCGAGTTCCGTCACCCCTGGTCCAGCCATCATGTCGTACATGCGCCGATGGGAGAGGTCGGCCAATGCCGGCCGCTGCTTCACCAGCTCCAGGTACTGCAGGAAGGTTCCCTGCCACTCCAGCCTTTGACGCTCGGAGCGGTCCTGCTCGATGATGGAGGCGAAATCGATCGGGTCACCCGGCATGCACACAAACCTCGCTGGTTAGCGTCACGTCAGCAGCAATCCCCCCTGGTCGTCCGTGAATGGCGCCGCCAATTTTTTGCGAACCTCAACGTGCACCATAACCCAAAACAATTGCGGACACCGTACCGATCGTGCGGTGTGTCCTCCCAAGCCGATATTTTTTTGAAAGAAAGAGCGTCGAAGGCTACTCGGGGCGTATCGAAGCACACCTTAACCATGCCGGCCGCGATGCATGCGCACCGTGCGCATCGCCATGGCAAAATCGTTCGAACCAGCTATGCCGATCACCCTGAGAGACGTGGGACCGTCGCACGCCCGACAGCGGACGACGCGCACGAAAACCCTAGTACCACGTTGTAGTCTAGGAAGAAGGGGTGAGCCGTCAATACGCCATCGTCTCTTCTCACGCATTTATCAGCCGGCGTGGCGTCGGCTGCGCAGGGCATGGCGAGGCCCTATCGATGCGACAATTACCAAGCGAATTTAGATAAAATTTTTGATTTCCTGGCCACGAACTGTTCCATCTCGAACGTCCCCTGCAGCACCCGCCACCGGTCCGGTCCGAGGCTTGCCGCCAGCGAACCGGGGGGCTATGCCGCATCGGACAGCGAAGCTGGGAGGCAAAAAGAATGAGCAGCTGGGCAAGCTATCCCAGCCTGAACGGGCGTTCCGTTCTCGTGACCGGCGGAGGTTCCGGCATCGGCGCCCAGATCGTGCGCCGGTTCTGCGAGCAGGGCAGCAAGGTCGCCTTCGTGGACATCGATCGCCAGGCCAGCGGCGAACTCGTCGGCGCCCTGAGCGAGGAAGGCTTGGCCGCTCCCTTGTTCCTGCCGTGCGATCTGCGCGACATCGCGGCGCTGCGGGAAGCGGTGCGGCAGGCGGGCGAGACCAACGGTCCGATCACGGTGCTGGTCAACAATGCGGCCCGCGACGATCGCCACCCGTTCGACACGGTGACACCGGAATATTGGGACGAGCGCTTCGCCGCCAACCTCAGGCACCAGTTCTTCGCCGCGCAGGCCGCCTACCCGATGATGAAAGAGGCGGGCGGCGGCTCCATCATCAACATGGGCTCGACCTCCTGGATGGTCGGGCAGGGCGGCATGGCGGCCTACACGGCGGCCAAGTCGGGCGTGCTCGGCCTGACCCGCTCGCTCGCCCGCGACTGGGGTGCGGACAACATCCGGGTCAACTCGCTGGCCCCCGGCTGGATCATGACCGAGCGGCAGAAGAATCTCTGGCTGACCCCGGCCGGCGAGCAGGAGCTGATGGCCCGGCAGTGCCTGAAGCGCCAGCTGGTGCCCGACGACATCGCGCGCGTCGTGCTGTTCCTCGCGTCCGACGACAGCGGGGCGATGACCAACCAGAGCTACATCGTGGACGGCGGCTGGGTCTGAGCGTCCGCCGGCCGCCCAGACCCGCTTTGCCGGCTTGCCGTCAGCCTTTGGTCCTGGGCGGCACCGGGCGGAAATACATGCTGCCGCGCATCGACTCGCCGGGGGCGAGGATGCGCACGCCGGTGCCGGCGACACCGTCCTCGAGCAGGTTGAAGCCGTTGCCGATCATGCTGACCGGCTCGACGCAGAAGAACGGCTGGCCGGGTGGGGTGTAGACGACGAGGTGACGATAGAGCTCGTCGGCGGTGATCTCCAGCGCCTGCCCGGCTTCCGGCCATTCGACGAGGGCGCTGCCGCTCCAGCCCTGGAAGACGTGGTCGAGCACCAGCTCATCGACCGGCCGGCGTTCGGCGAAGCCCCACAGCTTTGGCACCGGCTCGAGCTTGACCGGCACGTTGAGGTCGTCGGGCATCCACACACCCTCGACGTCCGCCGACAGCAGCGCCTGGTCGCGATCACCGAAATAGGGATGATGGCCGAGCCCGAACGGCATCGGCTCGGGGCCGCGGTTGGTGATGCTCATCGAGATCTCGAGGCGGTCCGGGTACAGCCAGAACATCTGGGTGGCGCGATAGCGCAAGACGTCGCCCGCTTCGTCGTGCAGCAGCTCCATCTCGGCCGAGGCCGTGTCGGTGGCGCCCATCGTCCATGGCGTGGTCCAACCATCGCCATGGATCGCGTGCGGCTCGGGCAGGAAGTTGGCTGGAAGCGCGTAGCTGCGCCCGCCGACACGGAAGCGGCCGTGGTCGATGCGGCCCGAGAACGGCACCAGCGGGAAGCTCGCGTAGCTGCGCGGGTCTGCCGAGGTCCCGTCCCATGGCCGCATCAGGTCGAATTGACCCTTGCGGAAGGCCATGATCGAGCCGCCATGGCCGGCGTCGACCACGAGCTCGAGGTCTCCGGACCGAAGCGTGTGCTGCGTCATCAACCACTCCTGAATGAGAACGCCCTCAGGCCGGGCCCGAGGGCGTCGTCAACGTTGCAAGGGACCTATACTAGCCGCCGATGCACGTGTCGGCGGTCTTCGGGGTGCAGACGTCGAGACCGGTGTAGGTCGGGTCGGTCGGCATCTTCTTCTCGGTCACGATCTCGTAGAGATAGCCCATGGTGTCGTGGCCCATGGCGAACGGCCGCTGGCCCACCTGCCCGGCGGACAGGCCTTTCTTCATCAGCTCCATCTGCACCGGCAGCGTGTCGGCGACGACGAGCGCGAGCTCGCCGCTCTCGATCCGCGCCTTGTGCTTCTCGGCCACCTTGGCGTAGGCCTGCGGGATGAACTGCGGGAAGCCGCCCGTCGGGATGAACGCGTCCAGGTTCGGGTACTTGTTGAGGATGTCCTCCATCTGCTGCACCGCCCGCGGGAAGTCGTCGTCGGTGTAGAGCGGGCAGCCGGCGACCTCGGTCCAGCCGTTCTGGCCGGTCAGCGCCTCGCCCGGGGCCTTGGCGCTCTTGGTCCCGGACAGCGTGTCGCGGATGCCCTGCATGCGCTCGTTGTGGTTGGCCGCCGCAGCGCCGCCGGACTGGATGCAGATCGTGCCGCCCTTGGGCTTGATACCCTGCGCCAGCTTGGCGAGGTTCACGCCGATGTCGTAGTTCTTGGTGCCGACATAGGCGATGCGCAGCGCCTTGTCCTTGTCGAGCAGGTCGCTGTCCCAGGTCAGCACCGGGATCCCGGCCGACTTGGCCTTCTCCAGCGCCTTGGCCATGGCCGCGGCGTTGGACGGGCTCACCGCGATGCCGTCGACCTTCTTCGCGATCAGGTCGAGCACGACCTGGACCTGCTCCTCGCCACCGCCATGCTCGCCGGGGCCGATATAGTCGCAGGTGAACTTGCCGCCGGACTCGGCCTCGGCCTTCTTGCAGCCGTCACGTGCCTGATCGAAGAACGGGTTGTTCATGTTCTTCGGCACCAGCGCGAACACGTATTCCTTCGCGCTGGCCGGCGCCGTGGCGCCCCAGGCCCCGAGCAGCGCCGCCATGGCCGTGCCGAGCAAGAGCTTTTTCATCCGATGGCCTCCCTGTAGCCGATGGGACGTCGGGCCGAACGGCTCAGCCCGAGCGTCGTCCGCGGATCTGCTCGAGCAGCACCGCGAGAATGATGAACACGCCGACGAACGTGCCCTGCCAGTTGGCGTCCACCCCTGCCATCAGCAGGCTGTTGCGGATCACCTCGATCAGCGCCGCGCCGATGAACGCGCCGAAGGCGCCGCCTTCGCCACCCATCAGGTTGGCGCCGCCGATCACGGTCGAGGCGATCACGCGCAGCTCGTAGCCCTGGCCCAGCGCGTTGATGGCGGAGCCTTGCCAGCCGACGATCATGATCGCCGCCACGGCCGCGGTCAGCGAGCAGACGATGTAGGCCTGCACCTTGATCCGCTCGACCGGCACGCCGGTCATCTGCGCGGCCTTCTCGTTGCCGCCGATGGCGTAGAGATAGCGCCCCCAGCCGGTCAGGTTGAAGACGAACCCGAACACCAGGGTCAGCAGGATCAGCATCCAGACCGGCGTCGCGATGCCGAAAATCTCGCCGCCGCCGATCAGGTTGAAGGTGTCGCCGTAGGGGCCGAACTCGTAGATCATCTTGTTCTGCGACAGGACGATCGCCAGCGAGCGGGCCACCGAGAGCATGCCCAGCGTGACCACGAACGGCGGCAGCCGGGCGTAGGCGATCAAGAGGCCGTTGACCGCGCCGCACACGGCACCCGTCGCCAGCCCGGCGATCACCGCCAGCGCCCAGTGCTGCTCGGCCTGCAGGATCAGCCCGCAGACCACGCCGACGAGGCCCATCACCGAGCCCACCGACAGATCGATGCCGCCGGTGAGGATGACCGCGGTCATGCCCAGCGCCATGATCCCGATGAAGGCGAAGTTGCGGGTGATGTTGAAGAAATTGTCCATCGAGGCGAACGCGTCGGGCTGCAGCCACGACATCACCACGCAGATCACCATCAGCGTGACCAGCACCCAGAAGGGCTGGCTGCCGATCACGCGCTGCAGGACCGTTCGCTCCTTCAGTCCCGTCACCTCGTCGATCTCGACGCTCGTCTGCAGCGGACGCGTGTTCTGCATGGTGAGGGACCTCACGCCGCTCGGATGGCACCGGTGATGAGGCCGGTGACCTCTTCCGGCGAGCTGGACTCGATGTCTTTGTCGGCGACCTTGGTGCCACGGCGCATGACGATGACCCGGTCGCAGACCGAGAACACGTCGGGCATGCGGTGGCTGATCAGGATCACGGCGATGTTCTGGTGCTTCAGGCGCCGGATCAGCTCCAGCACCTCCGCCACCTGGCGCACGCTGATCGCGGCCGTCGGCTCGTCCATGAGCACCAGGCGGGAGTCGGCCAGACGGGTGCGGGCGATCGCCACGGCCTGGCGCTGGCCGCCGGACATCTGCTTGACCAGATCGCGCGGGCGGGTCTCCGACTTCAGTTCCTTGAACAGCACCGCGGCGCGGGCGTACATCGCCCGGTAGTCGATGATCTCGAGTGGTCCGATCCGCTTCTTGAGCTCGCGTCCGAGGAACACGTTCTCGGCCGCGCTCAGATTGTCGCAGAGCGCGAGATCCTGGTAGACGATCTCGATGCCCTTGGCGCGGGCATCGGCTGGCTTCTGGAAGTGCTGCGCCTCGCCACCGAAATGGAGCTCGCCCTCGGACGGGCGGAAATTGCCGGCGATGATCTTGACCAGCGTCGACTTGCCGGCCCCGTTATCGCCCATCAGGCCCACGACCTCGCCGGGCTCGATGGCGAGATCCACACCCTTTAGCGCCTCGATCGCGCCGAAGTGCTTGGCTACACCCCGAAGTTCAAGCAGCGCCAATGACTGCCTCCCTTTCCGGAACGATCGGTGCCGCCCGGGCTTATGGGCGAAGCATACACGCGGCCCACCGCGGGTAAAGGGCAGTTGTCAGAGTGGCTTGCGTCCGCTCCCGCCAAAAGACTATTGACTAGATAGTGTTTTATGGGAATCATTCGTGACATCGGCCGGACGACGGCTGTCGGCGACAGCACGAGGGATGGGCGTCATGCCAGCAGCGTCGATCACCTTTGACTCCCTGGATTTCGACCATGGCACGGACGATCCGGCCCACGCTCGGGCCGAAGCCGCATTCGCTCTGCCCCGCGATGCCGACTTCGCGGCTCTGGTCGAGGAGATCCGGCAGATCGAAGGCGAACCGGTGGCCGACCCGCCGCTGCTGTTCAAGCTGGTCGTGGCCGGCGGATCGGTGATGACTCTGGCCGGCGGTATCGGTCTGGTGACGGCCGCGTTCAAGCTCACGGCGCGTCTGGTCGGCTGATGCCATGATACCCTGGTGCGCCATGACGCGCCGGCGCCATTAGCCTTTCTCGGCGTGGTTCCCACTCGGCCGGCCTATCGAGACCGCGTTGGCCGGCCGGGATCGCCGGGTGTTGGCGGCCGCGTGCTCCGCGCGGCCGCCCTCTTTTTGCGGGGCATCGGCCACGCGCCGGGCCGCTCAGGCGCCGACCGGCAGCGCCATGGCGGCGAACGGCAGGTCGGCACGTGCCTGGGCCGCCAGTCGGAAGGCGAACCGCCCGATCCGATTGCACGCCTCGGCCAGCTTCTCGTCGGCGGCGGTCAGGCTGAGGCGGACATGGCCGGCCGCGGCACCACCGAACGCATCGCCGGCAAGGACGCTCACCCCCTCGGAGGCCAGCAGACGCCGGGCGAAGCCGTCGGCGGTGAGGCCGGTCCGGCGTACGTCGAGCATGACGAACATGCCCCCCTCCGGCCGCGCGCAGGCGAGGCCGGGTAGTCCCGCCAGCCGGCGGCAGACGGCGTCGCGGCGATGGCGGAAGCGCGCCTGCATCGCGCCCACCGCGGCGATCTCGCCGTCGAGCGCGACCGTGGCGGCGTCCTGAATGAACGACGGCGATCCATAGAGCATGCAGAGAGCCAGGTTGGCGGCATGCGCGACCAGCTCGTGCGGCCCGGTCAACCAACCGATGCGCCATCCGGTCATCGCGTGCGACTTGGACAGGCTCGAGATGGTCACCGTGCGTTCCGCCATGCCGGGCAGGGCGGCCGGCGCCACATGCTGGCCCTCGTAGACGAGGTTGGCGTAGACCTCGTCGCTGATCAGCCATAGATCGTGCCGCCGGCACAGTTCGGCCACCGCTTCGAGCTCCGCCCGGGTCATGACGGCACCGGTCGGGTTGTGCGGCGAATTGATCAGGATGGCGCGGACGGCCGGGGTCAAGGCCGCCTCGAGCGTCGCAACGTCGAGATGGAAGCCGCGCTCGGGCGCCAGTGGCACACGGACGATGTCGGCCCCGGTAGCCGCGATGGTGGCGGGGTAGGTGACGTACATCGGCTCCGGCACCAGCACCGCATCGCCCGGATCGAGCAGGCACTGGCAGGCGGTGAACAGCGCGGACTGCGCGCCGGCCAGAACCACGACTTGGTCGGGATCGACGATCTGGCCGGAAAGGCGGGTCTGCGCGCTGGCGACGGCAGCGCGCAGTCGGCGCTGGCCGGTGATCTCGGCATAGTGGGTCCGCCCGGCGTCGAGGCTGGCCTTGGCAGCCTCGACGATCGGTGTCGGCGTGGGGAAGTCTGGATCACCCACGGAGAGGAGGATGATGTCTTCGCCGCGCGCCTGGCGCGCCAGTGCCTCGCTGTGAATCTCCCAGGCTGCCGCCTCGGCGCCGCCGAGCCGATCAACCCGTGTCGCGTAACGCATGGTCAGCCTACCGTCCGCCTGCGCGGCGCCCTTCTGGAAGAAAAATCTTGGTACGAGCCGTCATTTGCAAAACATGTGCCGGGAACTACCAAAGCTCCATGCACCATAACGTTTGGCCGCAGACATGGTGCCGCCTGCAACGATACCCACGTGCTCCCCGGCGCGAGATTGCCATTCGCGGACTGCCATGGCATCCACCCATGGGACAAGTTTTGTCGGCGATGGACGGGATGGCAGCGCCGTAACTCGCGCGGTGGTCGACCCGACGACATGGTGAAACTGGTATGGCAGCCGCGATCACACCCCTATCCTTGCCCGCCGTCCGCCTGATCGTCCCGGACCGGTTCGGCGACGATCGGGGCTTCTTTTCCGAGAGCTACAGCCGTCGCACGCTGGCCGATGCCGGAATCGAGGACGAGTTCGTCCAGGACAACCATTCGTTGTCGGCGCAGGTCGGGACCGTCCGCGGGCTGCACTACCAGCTCCCGCCCTTCGCGCAGGCCAAGCTGGTGCGTGTCACCCGCGGCGCCATTCTCGACGTCGCCGTCGACATCCGCCGCGGTTCGCCGACGTTCGGCCAGCACGTCGCCGCGACGCTGAGCGCCGCGGCCTGGAATCAGCTCTACGTGCCGGTCGGCTTCGCGCACGGCTTCTGCACCCTCGAGCCGGACACCGAGGTCATCTACAAGGTCTCGGCTTACTACAGCCGTGCTCACGATCGTGGCATCCGATGGAACGATCCGGAGCTGCGGCTCGCCTGGCCGGTGGATGCGGCGGCCGCCATCCTGTCGGCCAAGGACCAGATCCAGCCCCGCTTGGCCGAGGTGGCGCCCGGCGAGCTGTTCGACTACGAACCGGCACGATCCTGACGCTGCGAGGACTCGCGCGATGCGCATTCTGGTTACCGGCGGTGCCGGGTTCATCGGTTCGGCCGTGGTGCGCATGCTGGTGCGTGCGCATGGGCACGAGGTGCTGAACCTCGACCTGCTGACCTACGCCGCCAGTCCCGAGGCGCTCGAGGAGGTCGGCCGCGGTGCGAGCTACCGGCTGTTGCAGGCCGACATCTGCGACCGGACGGCGGTGGCCGGGGCTTTTGCCGAGTTCGCGCCCGAGGCGGTCGTGCATCTGGCGGCCGAGAGTCATGTCGACCGCTCGATCGACGGGCCGGGCGCCTTCGTCACCACCAACGTCGTCGGCACCTACGTGATGCTCGATGCGGCGCTGGCCTACTGGCGCGGCCTTGCCGACGCGCGCCGCGAGGCATTCCGCTTCGTGCACGTGTCGACCGACGAGGTCTACGGCTCGCTCGGGCCGGAAGGTCGCTTCACCGAGCAGTCGCGCTACGACCCGAACTCGCCCTATGCCGCCAGCAAGGCCGCCGCCGATCACTTCGCGCGAGCCTGGCACCGGACCTACGGGCTACCGGTCATCCTGACCAACTGCTCGAACAATTACGGTCCCTACCAGTTTCCGGAGAAGCTGATCCCGCTCACGATCATCAAGGCGATGGCCGGCGAGGCCCTGCCCGTCTACGGCACCGGCGAGAACGTGCGCGACTGGATCCATGTCGAGGACCATGCCCGCGGCATTCATGCCGCGCTGACCCGAGGGCGGGTCGGCGAGGGCTACAATTTCGGCGGCGCCAGCGAGCGGCGCAACATCGACGTCGTCCGGACGATCTGCGCGGCGCTCGACCGGATCGATCCGCAAGGCGCGCCACGCGAGCGGCTGATCACCTTCGTGGCCGACCGTCCCGGCCACGATGCCCGCTACGCGATCGACGACAGCAAGGCCCGCAGCGAGCTCGGCTGGGCTCCGCAGCAGGGTTTCGAGGACGGCCTCGCCGCGACGGTGGGCTGGTACCGCGCGCATCGGTCCTGGTGGGAGCCGATCCGTGCCGGCCGCTACGACGGCGACCGCTTGGGCCTGGGCGGCGGGAAGGGGGCCGGCGATGCCGCTTAGGCTCCTGGTCACCGGTGCGCAAGGACAGCTCGGCCGCGAGCTGCTGCTTCGCGGCCAGCGGCAGGGCTTCGCCGTGACCGGCCTCGGCCGGGCCGAACTCGACATCGCCGACGCCGCCGCGGTCGAGCGGGCCGTCGCGGCCGCCGCACCCCAGATCGTCGTCAATGCCGCGGCCTACACCGCGGTCGATCTCGCCGAGAGCGAGCCCGAGCGGGCCTTTGCCATCAACGCCGACGGGCCCCGCCATCTGGCGCGTGCCTGCGCTGCCCACGGCCTGCCACTGATCCACGTCTCCACCGACTATGTCTTCGACGGCACCAAGTCGGGGGGCTATCGCGAGGACGACCCGGTGGCGCCGCTCAACGTCTACGGCGCCAGCAAGGAAGCCGGTGAGCGCGCCGTGCGCGAGGAACTGGCGGCGCATCTCATCCTGCGCACGTCCTGGGTGTACGGTGCGCACGGGCGCAACTTCGTGCTGACCATGCTGCAGCTTGCGGACAAGCAGGATCTGCTCAAGGTGGTCGGCGACCAGCATGGCTGCCCGACCTCGGCCGCCGATCTGGCCGAGGCCATCCTCGTGCTGTCCCGGCGGGCCGGCAGCGGCGACGAGGGCTGGGGCACCTTCCATTTCGCCGGAGCCGGCGTCACGAGCTGGCATGGGTTCGCGGTGGCGGTGATGGAGCTGTGCCGGTCCGCCGGCGGTGCCGCACCACGTGTCGTGCCGATCACGACCGCCGAGTTCCCGCGCCCGGCCCGCCGGCCCGCGAGCTCGGTCCTGGATTGCGCCCGGATCGGTGCGGTGCATGGGATCGTGCCGCGGCCCTGGCGCGAGGCGCTGGCCGATGTCGGCCGCGAGCTGCGGGCCGCCGGCTAAAAGAAGGAAGGGGAGGCCGATGAAGGGCATCGTTCTTGCCGGCGGCTCGGGCACGCGGCTCTACCCGATGACGCTCGCGGTCAGCAAGCAGATCTTGCCGATCTACGACAAGCCGATGATCTACTACCCGATCGC
The DNA here is from genome assembly GCA_039808865.1 of Geminicoccaceae bacterium. Lineage (GTDB taxonomy): Bacteria > Pseudomonadota > Alphaproteobacteria > Geminicoccales > Geminicoccaceae > Benzoatithermus. Next base: position 27,699 of record JBDHTW010000026.1, on the reverse strand, counting down.
GACGTTGATGCTCGCCGGCATCCGCTCGATCCTGATCATCACCACGCCGCGCGACCAGGCCCAGTTCAGCGCGCTGCTCGGCGACGGCAGCCAGTGGGGCCTGGATCTCCATTACGCGGTCCAGGCCGAGCCGCGCGGCCTTGCCGACGCGTTCATCGTCGGGCGGAGCTTCATCGCCGGGCAAAGCTGTGCCCTGGTGCTGGGCGACAACATCTTCTACGGCCACGGCTTGGCCGACGAGATGCAGCGCGCGGCGCGCCAGCAGCGCGGTGCGACGGTGTTCGGCTACGCCGTCCGCGACCCGGAGCGCTATGGCGTGGTCGAGTTCGACGCCGCTTGGCGTCCGATCGGCATCGTCGAGAAGCCTGAGCACCCCCGCTCGAACTGGGCCGTGACCGGCCTCTATTTCTATGACGAGCAGGTCAGTGACATCGCCGCCGCGGTGCAGCCCTCCGCGCGTGGCGAGATCGAGATCACCGATGTCAACCGTGCCTACCTCGCCCAGGGCACGCTCGCGGTCGCCAGGCTGGGCCGCGGCTATGCGTGGCTCGACACCGGCACCTGTGATTCCCTGCTGGAGGCCGCCGAGTTCGTCCGCGTTCTCGAGCATCGGCAGGGGCAGAAGATCGCTTGTCCGGAGGAGGTGGCCTACCGGATGGGCTTCATCGATCGCGACCGGCTGCTGGAACATGCCAAGCAGCTGCACAAGAGCGGCTACGGCGAGTATCTGGCGCGGGTGGCCGAAGAGCGGCGCTGAGTTCTATCGGCCCGGCGCGGCCGGCGGCTCGGTGTTGCATGCTCATGTCGGGGGAGTACGACCATGGACAGAACGACGATCCTGACTTCGATGTTTGATCGGAACGGCATCGGCCTCGAAATCGGCCCGAGCTACAATCCGCTGGTGCCCAAGGCGAGCGGGGCCAGGATCGAGACGATCGATCACACCGACCAAGCCGGGCTGGTCGAGAAGTATCGCAACCACCCCGCGGTCGACGTGAGCCGGATCGAGCCGGTCGACTACGTGTCCGACGGGCGCCCGATGATCGAGGTGATCGGCCATCGGGCCAGATACGACTATGTCGTGGCCTCGCACGTGATCGAGCATACCCCCAACATGCTCGGCTTTCTCAACGATTGCGCGGAACTGCTGAAGCCGGACGGCCGTCTGGTCCTGGCGGTGCCGGACAAGCGCTACTGCTTCGACTATTTCCGACCAGTGAGCTCGACCGGCGATATCCTCCAGGCCTATCGCGAGAATCGCACGCGGCATACGGCGGGGGCACTGTTCGATCATATCGCCTATGTGACCCAGCGGGGTGGAAACATCACTTGGGCGCACAATGACCGAACGTCCTTCGCGTTCTGTCATACCCTCGAGGAGGCCAAGAATTTCTTTCAGACTTACGATCCGACGGATTCCTATGTCGATTGCCATGCATGGCAGTTCACGCCGTCGAGCTTTCGTCTGATCCTCCACGATCTCGCCGCCATGGGCGTGGTGAACCTGCGTGAGAGGGAGTTTCACGATACGCTGGGCTTCGAGTTCTTCATTTGTTTGACGGCTGGTGAGTCGTATGCCAGCCTGGACCGTCTGGAGCTGGCGGAAGCGGCTCAGCTCGAAGCTGTGCCGGCTTTCGAACCCAAGCCAGCAGAGAACGACGTCGAGCCCGTCATCGAACGGGCGGCCGCGCGGCAGTCCGAGCAAGTCATTGCTCCGGCACGCAAGAAAAGAATGGTCAAGAAGTCCTTTAAGAGGCTGCGCAAATCAATTTTTGGCCGATAGAAGAGCCTTGTGGTTGGATCAAGTGTCGCCGTGCGTCTGTTCTCGGCTATGTTTCGATCTCGGCCATGATCGCATGGACCTTGGAAGCAAGGTGAACTATTACTGCATCGAATATTTCGTTGCGATCATAGATCGAAAAAGTGTCGATCAATCGTTGCGTATCATGGTAGCCGCGGTTGAGTTTGTTTTTCCATTGATCAAATGATTTGACAAAGTAATGGTTGATCTGAGCGGCGCCGTATTCCGGCGGCCTGCTCGACAGGCCGGGCGATTCCCAGTCTAGGGGTTCGCCGAGTGGCGAGACGAAGGTGCCGTCGATTCCGAAAAAGTGCGCATTGACGCAATACCTCGTCCGACGAGGTTGCACCAAGCACTTGACGTGACGGTTGGGCGCAAACGATGCATCGCTTCGATGCAGGAAATTTTCGATCACGAGGCCGTTCGGGCGTTCGTGCAAGCCCGAGGAGCCGAACAGGGCCCAGTTGACGGCTATGCCCGCCGAACCAGAAAAGTCGCCGACGAACTCGCGAATGGATACATGATGCTTTAGAACCAGGAATTCGTCGGCATCGATGAAGCACAGCCAGTCATGCTCATGACGAAGCATCTTCAGCGCAGCATTGTATGCGTTCACTTGATAATAGCGTGAGGTGTCGCTCCAGAATATTCGCCTGACATCATACTTGCGTGCATATGCATCGACGATGCGGGATGTCGCATCATCCGACGCATTATCAAATAGAAGAATTGAATCGAAGCCAATGGCCAAATGATAGGCGATCCATTCTCCAATGTCGTCCTGCTCGTTTTTGACGACGATACACGCTGCAGTCTTCGTCCGTCGAAATTTCTGCAGCCACAATTGCACCCGCTTCATCCGCATCGCCTGATAGGCCAAATTGCAGGTTTGTCGTCAAAATACGTTCTGCTCTAGATCGGGCGCGAAGAAAGTCGATCGCATGAGTCCATGCTTCTGGACGAGTCCCGGGCGGAACTGATCGGCACGACAGCGGCTAACCTCTGCACGACGTATGCCTCATTGATGTCGATAGCCGATGAACCCAGAGGAGAGCATGCGGTCGGGTCTCTGGCTAAGCGACATGGCCGGCATCGCGGGCAGTCGAGGTCTTGGCAGACGGGTCGCTGGCGATCCAAGGCTTGACGCGACGAGGTGGGAAGCTCAGCTGGAAGTTGGAAAAACCCAAGTCAAAATTCACGTTATAGTACGGATCCGTGGGCAGCTCGTCTTGCCAACGCGATTGCATGTACTCGACCTCCCGCCGGAAGCGCTCGATCTTGTCGGGAGTGGTGTCGGGTCCGCGCGAGACCGATTCGTGATGATAAAGCTCGGCGAATGGGGTGAAGAGGTTGCGGTAGCCGCGTTCCCGGATGCGCAAGCAGAAGTCGACGTCGTTGAAAGCGACCTTGAGATTGACGGCATCCAACCCGCCGACCTCGTCGAAGACCTCCCGTCGGACCGCGAGGCATGCTCCGGTCACGGCCGAGACCGTGCGCACGACACTGAGTAAACCGAAATAGCCTACGTCGCGGCGTGCCGCCCGGTGGCCGAAGTGATTGGCAACGCCGCCAACCCCCAACACCACCCCCGCATGTTGCACCGTGTCGTCCGGATAGATCAGCTTGGCCCCGACGGCGCCGACCTCCGGGCGCATCACGTGCGACACCATCTCCTTGAGCCATCCCGGCCCTATAACGTCGACGTCGTTGTTCAAGAGCAGGATCACGTCGCCCTTGGCTTGCTCCACCGCGTGGTTGTTCATGGCCGAAAAGTTGAATGGGCCGGGGAACGGGATGACACGTACCCGCTCGTCGACGACGATGCGCTCAAGGAGTTCCAAGGTGGCCGGATCGGAACTCTCATTGTCGACGACGATGACCTCGAGCCGGTCGTAGTCGGTGTGCTTCAGTACCCCGTCGAGGCACATGGCCAGAAGATCGCCGCGATCACGCGTCGGGATGATCACGCTCACCAGGGGCAGCTTTGCCGGCAACCGATAGATGACGCGATTCCAGTTCCGCGTTTCTGTCGATGAAGCCACCTCGCCCTCGATGCCGCCTGCACGGAGATGGTCGTCAATCGCTCTGCGAGCCGCCTGCACGCATCTGTCGATGGCTTGGCTCGAGAACGAGCTCTGCGCATTCAGCCGCCAATGATAGAGCACGGCGGGAATGTGCCGAATTCGATCGATGCTGGTGGCGCGCGAGAAGCGCAGGGCCAGATCGTAGTCCTGACTACCTTCGTACCCGGGTCGAAAGCCGCCTATTGCGATCAGGATCGTTCGACGATAGGCGCCAAGATGACTGACCATATTGTGTGCGAGGATCAGTTCGGGGTCCCAATCCGTCTTGAAGTAGGGCAGCAGACGCTGACCAGCATCGTCGATCCGGTCCTCGTCGCTGTAGATCAGGTCGACGTCGGGCCGATCGTTGATCACGACCGCAAGCTCGTAGAGTGCCTGCGCCGGGAGCACGTCGTCGTGGTCCATCAGCGCCACGAACTCGCCTTCGGCCATGCCCAGCGCGGTGTTGCTCGCGGCGGCGATATGTCCGTTCTGTTCGCGGTAGGTGACCTTGATGCGGCGGTCGTGGCGGAAGCCGTCGAGCACGCGCCGCACGTGCGCCAACGTCGACGCATCGTCGGCGATGCACAGCTCCCAGTTCGGGTAGAGCTGGGCCCGGACGGATTCGATCGCCGCGCGGAGCTGCTCCTCGTCGGGATTGTACACCGGCATGACGACCGAGATCAGCGGCAGCCGCGACAGCCGCCCGATATGTGCCCGGATCAACTCCCGATCCTGCTCGGTCAGCGTATCGTAGGCGGCGACCCAATCCTGATAGGTACGCGCCCGAGGCGCGGCCCCGTCGCCGCCGTCGCGACCCTTCAGGCGGCGCTTGATCGATTTGCGCGCCTGGCGGAGCTGCTCGGCCAGTGCTGAGCGGGACTTTTTGTTCTTTTTGTCCTTGCGCTTGCCCGTCGGTACGGCACCAGCTTGTCGTGGTGCCGTCGGAAGCGCCGGCACGTTGGTCAGACCCAGTGGCACCTCGCTCGAGCGGACGTCACGCCAGACGATGCGTAGGCCGCGGGCAGCCGCCAGAGCCCCGTACATCCGCTCGACCGCGTGCTCGAGCAGCCCATCGATCGCACCGTGGGCCGCGGCGTGGTCGGGCCCGAGGAACGGCAGATCGTGCAAGGCCCGGTGCAACTCGGCCATGAGCTGGGGCCGGATCATGAACATCGAGCCGGCGACGAACGGTGGCTGGCCTTCGACCGGCGGGATGTCCAGCCGTGCCGCCAGCAGGTCGAGCAGGGTCGCGTTGTTGCCGCGGAACGTGCTGTGGCAGGATGCGGCGGCGATCAGGCCGACGCCGGGATCGGCGGCCATCAGTTCGAGGTTCAGCCGGGCGACGATGGCCGAGCCCAGCAAGGGCTCGAGCAGCGTGCGGCGCCACTGGTCGCCGTGGCCGGCCGGCAGGCTGACGCTCTGCTTGCCGTGCAGGACGAGCACCGCCGCGTAACGGTCGGGATCGACCTGCGCCATTAGGCCGAAGATGCCGCCCGCGTCGCGGCCGCGGTTGGGGGAGACCTGGATCGTGGCGTGTGGGAACTCGTTGCGGGCACGCGCCAGCACCAGGTCGGTGACGGTGGCGTCGACGAAGTTCACGAACAGGTCGTGCGGGATATCGCGCAGCCGCCGCAGATCGGCCGCGAGCTCGTCCCACAGCTCGGGGTAGTAGAGGTGCAGCAGGCAGCAGAGCCGTGGCGGCGAGGAATCCGCCACCACGCCGGCAGTCTGGCGGAATGGCTCGGGCTCGGCGAAAGTGGTGAAGGGCTGCAACGACGGCGGCAGCAGGCTGCGCTCGTCCATGGGCGTCGCGACCGCATCCGGGCGCTTGGGCTTGTTCTTGAGCAGGTCGCGCTTCAGATCGCCCAGCATGCGCAACGGTCGGGTGATCCGCCACGACAGCGAGCGCATCACCTTCCGGCGCTTGCGCTGATGCCGGTTCAGATCCTGGGCGACCAGGTCGCGCTGCTGGGTCACGGTGGCCAGCTCGACCGTGCGGACGCCGGCCTCGTGGCGGTAGCGGTCGCGCTCGACGGTCGTGGTCCGCAGCCGTTCCGCCAGCCGGTCGCGCTCCTCCACCAGACGCGCGCATTCGCCGATCAGGCTGTCGCGCGCCAGCGTCATCCGCGCCCCGGCACCCATCACCCGGTCCAGTTCGGTGGTCAGATGCTGGAGGTCGAACTCGGTCTGCACCGTCTGGCCGAGTCGGGCGAATGCGTCGCGGACGAACGCGGTCGCGACGGGATCGCTGGCCGCGGCCAGCAGCTGCTGAACCTCGCTGGTCTGCTCTGCGCCGACCGCCAGCACCCCGAGGCCGTGCGTGTGCTCGAACGCGAAGCTGCGATATCGCCGGGTGAGCTCTTCCCACAGCCGCCAGACGCCGAAATTGCGCTCGCGCACCTCGGTGTCGTGGAACAGCACGAGGCCGCGTGGGGACAGCTTGGGCAGCCAGGTCTCGAAATCGTGCCGGACCGCCTCGTAGGTGTGCAGCCCGTCGATGTGCAGCAGATCGATCGAGCCGTCGGCGAAATTGCCCAGGGCATCGTCGAACGTGCCGCGCACCAGATGGGAAAAGCGGGCGTAGCGGGCGTCATGGTAGTCGCGCAGCGCCGCCAGCACCTCGTCGCCGTAGAAGCCGGCCTGCTCGTCGCCGAGCCAGGTGTCGATCGCCCATGCCCGCGAGTCGAGGCCGAGCCGGTCGATGGCCTGGCAGAAGGCGAGGTAGGAGGCGCCATTGTGCGTGCCGAGCTCGACCAGCGTCCGCGGCCGATGCGCCGCCACGACCCAGAACGCGAACGGGATGTGCCCCAGCCACGACGACAGGACGAGCCGATCGGGCGCCCAGAATGCGCACCGGCCGGGCATCCGCGTGCCGTCCAGGATGGCTTGACCCGCCGAATCCCGGGTCGGTGCGCTTCGTGTCGGCTCAGCGGAGGCCGGGACCTGCAGCATTCGGACTGTTCCAGCTTGCCGGGAACGCGCCGGCGCGTCCCGTCGGGTAAATGGCGCATTGCGGCTCGATAGCGGTCGCGTATCCGGACCGCAACCACGCGCCCGAAGCGCTCACCGCCATGCCGAACGACCGAGAGCGATGACCCGGCCGGCCGGGTCGGCATCGGCGATCGGGCCGATCGCGCAGTGGCCGTGGTCGACCTCGATCTCGACCACGGTCTCGCCCCGGTCGTTCGCCGGGCTCGCGCGGACCATGGTCCCGGCCTGCCCGTGCGGTGCGGTGGCGAGCGCGAGCATGGCCGCTGCCCGGCGCGGGGCGAACGGATCGCGCCGGCAGAAGGTGGCGAGCTGACGTCGATACGCCGGCCAGCGCCGGTGCAGGTGGCGCAGGTTGATCTGCAGGATCGCCCGTTTCGTCGCCGTTCCGAACGTGCCGCCATCCTCATGGTACACGAACAGGTTCGGCACCAGCAGGTTGCGCCAGCCGGCGGCGGCGGCGCGCAGGCACCAGTCGGTCTCCTCGCCGTAGCCGCGGCCGAACGTGGCGGCGTCGAAGGGCCCGAGCGCCCGCCAGGCGCCAATATGGACCGCCATGCAGAAGCCGACCCCGGCAGGGGCCACGAGGCTCGGATCGAAAGCCGGGGTGAGGCGGGCGAAGGCGGCGTCCACCGCGCACACGTCGAGCCCGGCCGGCAGGGCGTTGACCCGGTCCGGGACCGGAAAGCTGAAGATGGAGGCCGAATTCGAGAACGGCGTCGCCGAGGCGATGCGGCGTTCGCTCCGGACGGGCCGCATCAGCCGGTCGAGCCAGCCGGGCGGGACCTCGGTGTCGGTGTTGAGCAGGACGGCGTGGCCCGTGGCCTCGGCCATGGCGGCGTTGACGGTCGCCGTGAAGCCGCGGTTGGTTTCGCTGCGCAGCAGACGGACGTTCGGGCGTGCCGATGCCGCCTGCAGCAGCGACAGGGTCTGCTGGTCCGTGCTGGCATCGTCCGCCAGCAGGAAGCGGTGCTGCGGACCGGTGCGATCGAACAGGGTGGCGAACAGCCGCGCCACGTGCTGCGGGCCGTTGTGGACCGGCACGATCACGTCGACCGGCTCGACCGGCCCGGCGGGCTCGGTCGGCGGCGCGAACTGGGCCGCGACCTGCGCCAGGCTCGGCAGCGGTGCCGGCGGCACGCGCCATGCGACATAGGCTTCGTCGAGGACGCCGCGCGCCTTGAGCGGATCACCGCGCAGCAGCAGCTTGACAGCACGGAACAGTGCCCGGCCCGCTCCAGAGTCACGACGAGGGCGGGGCCGCTCGCGGGTGGTGCCTTCCTGCATGCTCAGGAGGCGGCGGGCGAGGCGGCGAGCTCGGGTGAGCGCTTGGGCGCGATCAGTGTCGCCTTGCCGCCGTCCAGCCGATAGACCTGATGTGCCGCCTCCTGCCAGGCCACCTGATGGGAGACCGCCAGCACGGTGAGGCCGGTGCGCTCGCACAACTCGCGCACATGCGCGCAGATCGCTCGCTCGGTGTCCTGATCGAGACCGGTCGTCGCCTCGTCGAGGATCAGCAGGCGCGGCTCGTGCAGCAGGGCGCGCGCGATCGAGATCCGCTGCCGCTGCCCGCCGGACAGCCGGTTGCCGCGCTCGCCGACGATGGTCTCCATCTGCTGCGGCAGCTCGGCCACGAAGCCCCAGGCCCCGGCTGCCTGCAGCGCCTTGATCACGGCCGCCGGCGCCACCTCCTCCTCGAACAGCGTGACGTTGTTGCGCACGCTGTCGTGGAACAGGAGCACCTCCTGCGGCACGTAGCCGATCCCGTGGCGCCAGGCGGTCAGGTCGATCTGGCGCAGGTCGACGCCGTCGACGCGCACCGTGCCGGCATTGGGCTGGTAGAGGCCGACCAGCAGGTCGACGACCGTGGACTTGCCCACCCCCGACGGGCCGACCAGGGCGGTGATCTTGCCGGTGGGGATCGTCAGGTCGAGGTCGCTGAGGATCGGCTTGGCCGCATAGGCGAAGGTGACCCCTTCGAGGCGCAGCGACTGGTCGAGGCTCGGCGGCAGCGTGCCGGCAGAGACCTCCTTGGCCTCTTCGGTGATCTGCAGGAGGCTGCACAGCGAGCGGTATTGATCGTAGGTCTGGATGAACTGCTGGGCCTGCCGCTGCATCGGCAACAGCGCGGCGATCGTACGGATCATCAGGACCGACATGATCAGCAGGTCGTGGACCTCGAGGCTCAGCTCGGTCACGGCCAGGTAGAACCCGATCGCCAGGACCGCCCCGATCACCGGCTCTTGCAGATCGGCCGAGAACTCGGCGCTCAGGATGCGCAGGCGCGAGCTGCGGGCGAGGTCGCGAGCCTCGTTCTCGAACACGCGGGCGAAGCGGTCGGTCCGCCCCATCGCGCGGATCGGCTTGATGCCGATCAGCGCATCGGTGAACTTGGCCGAGCGCTGCCGGACCATGTGGCGGTGCTCCTTGGCCACCTGCCGCGCCCGCCGGACCAAGCCGCCGAACCACAAGGTGGTCGCCACCGTGGCGACCAGCGCGATGGTCATGAGCTGCCAGGACAGCAGCGCCAGGATGGTGACGAACACCACCACCTGCAGCATCGACGCCAGCAGCTTGGAGAGCGTGTCGAAGCACTGTCCGGCGGCGTCGGCCTCGGGGCCGATCGCGAAGGCGAGGCGCCCCACCGGCTGGCGCAGGAAGTAGGCCCAGCGCGCGTCGAGCAGGCTGCGGATCAGGCGGATGCGCATGTCGCGGGTGACTCTCGCCACCACCGTGCCGACGTACCGGGTGACCAGGACGCCGACCAGGGCCTTGAGCGCCAGGCCGATGATGATCACGACCAGGATCGGCAGGGGCTCGAACGGCAGCCCGATGAAGGCCAGCGCCTTGCCCATCGCGACCACGACGCCTTTGGACGACGACTTGATGTCGGTGGCGGCGATGATCAGCGGCACCATCATCGTCAGACCGACCAGGTCGAGGATGCTGGAGATGAAGGTGCCGACGATGACCAGCGCCCGGTGGCGCGGCGAGGCCAGCCGCAGCACCTGGCCGATCGCGCGCGACCATTTGCCGATGCGCTTGCGCCAGCGCGGCACGCGCGGCGGGTTGGCGGGATTGGGCAGGACCGGCGATGGCTCGGCTGCTGCAGGCACTTTGCTCGAGGCCTCCCGGATTCTACGCGCGCCGCCGCAGATAATAGGCGTAGCGCATGCCCGTCCATGCATAGATTTCACCCAGGGCCTGCGCCGTGGCCAGCAGCGGCCCCACGCGCCGCGCCCGGCCGGTGGCCGCCAGCGGCAGCTGGAGCAGGGCCTTGCCCAGCTTGCGCCAGCTCGACCAGAGAAGCCGGCGCACCTGCGCCGCGGGCAGGTGGGCGCAGGCGAGATGCACCCGCGAGCCGCCGAGCAGGAAGCCGCGCCGCAGGACACCACGCAGATTGAGCCGTTCGGTCTCCCAGGTCCGCACCACGATCGAGCGCTCGGCGCAGGCATGGGTGTAGCCGGCACGCTGCGCACGGATGAACAGGTCGCTGTCCTCGCCGCCACTGTGCGTGAACGCGACGAGAAACGGTCCGTCCGGCCCCGACAGGCGGTCGAGCAGCGCCATCGAGGCCAACAGATTGAACGTCCCGGCCCAGGCCGGCAGGCCGTAGCGGTTGCGCGCGGCCGGATCGGGTGGACGGAAGTAGCGCGTCTGCTCCAGCCAGTCCGGCACCCGCAGATCGTCGGGCAGGCGCCAGAAGCCGAACACCAGGTCCGCACCCGTCGCCCGCTGCGTGGCGAGCAGCTGCTCCAGCCAGTCCGCCTCCGGCACGTCGTCGTCGTCGAGAAAGGCCACGAACGCGGCGCCAAGGGCGCCTGCCGCGGCCACGGCGCGGTTGCGCGCCTGGGATATCCCGGGCGTCGCCTCCTCGACGCACTCGAGCCGCATCGGCAGCCGGTGGGCGAGCCTGGCGCAGAGCGCGCGCACGCGTCCGTCCGGCCGGTTGTCGACGACGATCACCGCGACCTCGTCGGGCGCCAGCCCGTCGAGCCCGGCGTGCTCCAGCACGCCGAGCAGCCGTTCCAGCGACGCGAGCCGCTCGCACGTGCAGATGCAGATGGCCACGCGGATCATTGGCTCGCTCGGCGCTTCGCCCCGTTTGCCCGGCGACGGCCCGGGCGTGCGCATGGGCGCACGGCATGGCGGTCCGTCGGCACGCCCCGACTGTCGGCAAGGCCGATCTAGCATCGAATCCGGGCTCGGTCGTAGCGGAGAATCGATCGCGTGCGATCCGTGCCTTGCCGCCGTGTCGCATGGGCCTTAGGTAAGGCCGCCCTGCTCGCTGCGGGCCGGCCGGCATGGACCGCGATCGCCGGGCAAGGGCCGATGGAAGCGCCCCGCGGATGAGGAAGACGAGCGGTCCATGGGCAGCCACCCGACCCGATCGGCATCGACTGCGCGACCGCTGGAGGCCGACGCCCCTTATCTGGCCGGTCTGAATCCGGAGCAGCTGGCGGCGGTGACGGCCGAGGACGGGCCGCTGCTGGTGCTCGCGGGTGCCGGTACCGGCAAGACGCGCGTCCTGACCACGCGGCTCGCGCACATTCTCCTGAGCGGCCGGGTGCGCCCGCACGAGGTGCTGGCGGTCACCTTCACCAACCGCGCCGCGCGCGAGATGACCGAGCGCCTGGAGGGCTTGATCGGCCGCAGCATCGGTGGGATGTGGCTCGGCACGTTCCATGCGATGGGCGTGCGGATGCTGCGCGCGCATGCCGAGCTCGTCGGCCTGCAGTCGAGCTTCACCATCCTCGACAGCGACGACCAGGAGCGGCTGGCCAAGCAGATCCTGCAGGCGGCCGATCTCGACGAGAGGCGCTGGCCGGCGCGCCTCCTGGTCACGATCATCCAGCGGTGGAAGGATCGCGGCTACCGCCCGGACCAGGTGCCGGTGGCCGAGGCCGGGGATTTCGCGCTGGGCAAGGGCGTGGCGCTCTACGCCGCCTACCAGCAGCGGCTCCTGACGCTCAACGCCTGCGACTTCGGCGATCTTTTGCTGCACGGGCTCACCCTGCTGACGCAGCACCCCGATCTGCTGGCGCAGTACCAGCGCCGCTTCCGCGCCATCCTGGTCGACGAGTACCAGGACACCAACGTCGCCCAGTACCTGTGGCTGCGGCTGCTCGCCGGCGGGCACAAGAACCTGACCTGCGTCGGCGACGACGACCAGTCGATCTACAGCTGGCGCGGCGCCGAGGTCGGCAACATCCTGCGCTTCGAGCAGGACTTCCCCGGGGCGCGGATCGTCCGCCTGGAGCGCAACTACCGCTCGACGGGACACATCCTGGCCGCCGCGTCCACCGTGATCACCCGCAATCGCGCCCGGCACGGCAAGACCTTGTGGACCGAGGACGAAGCCGGCGAGCAGGTCCGCGTCGCCGGCCTCTGGGACGATCAGGAGGAGGCCCGCTTCGTCGCCGACGAGGTCGAGGCCTGGCAGCGCCGTGGCGGCGCGCTCAGCCAGTCGGCGATCCTGGTCCGGGCCGGCTTCCAGACCCGCTCGTTCGAGGAGCGGTTCATCCAGCTCGGTATCCCCTACCGGGTGGTCGGCGGTCCGCGCTTCTACGAGCGCGCCGAGATCCGCGACGCGATCGCCTATTTCCGCGTCGTCTGCCAGCCCGACGACGATCTGGCGCTGGAGCGCATCGTCAACCTGCCGCGTCGCGGCATCGGCGACAGCACCATCCGTATCCTGCGCACCGCGGCGCGTGCCGCCGAGGTCAGCCTGTTCCAGGCCGCCCGCGCCATGTGCCAGACCGACGAGCTGCCGGCTCGGGCGCGCAACGCGCTGGCCGGGCTGCTCGCGACCTTCGACCGCTGGCGGAGCTGGCTGCCGGAGCGCAGCGGCCGCGAGCTGGCCGAGATCGTGCTCGACGAATCCGGCTACACCGCGATGTGGCAGGCCGAGAAGTCGCCGGACGCGCCGGGGCGGCTCGAGAATTTGAAGGAGCTGGTCAAGGCGGTGCAGGAGTTCGACACGCTCGCGGCCTTCCTCGAGCATGTCAGCCTGGTCATGGAGAACGCCGCGGCGCCGGATGCCGATCTGGTCGGCATCATGACCCTGCACGGGGCCAAGGGGCTCGAGTTCGACAACGTGTTCCTGGCCGGCTGGGAGGAGGGCCTGTTCCCCAACCAGCGTGCGATCGACGAGGGTGGCACCAAGGCGCTCGAGGAAGAGCGCCGGCTCGCCTATGTCGGCATGACCAGGGCCCGGCGCCGGCTCACCATCACCTTCGCGGCCAACCGGCGCGTCTACAATCAGTGGTCGTCCAGCGTGCCGTCGCGGTTCATCGACGAGCTGCCGGACGCGCATATCGAGCATCTGCACCGCAACCCGGCGACGCGGCCCGATCTCGGCACCTTCCTCGACGACGAGCCGTTCGTGGCCCGGCCGACCAGCCGCTTCCGCTCGCGCCGGGCCGAGGCCGGCAAGCTGATCGAAGGTCGGGCCGAGATCCTGCAGTCCCGGCCGGTCGGCAGGACCGGCACCTTCAAGACCGGGGACCGGATCTTCCACGACAAGTTCGGCTACGGGAAGATCGAGGCCATCGACGGCAACAAGCTCGACATCGCGTTCGAGCATTCGGGACGCAAGAAGGTCATCGACAGCTTCGTCCAGCCGGCCTGACCGGCAGTTTCATTTCCCACCAGCGATCGAGGTTCTGCCGTGGCGGCTCCAGCCGAGCTTTGGCGTGTCAGCGTCCGCACCAAAGGGCCCTCCATGCCGGACGTGCTGGAGCGGTACGAGGACGAGGCGCTGAGCGTCTCCGTGTTCGAGATCGAGGACGAGGCCACGGCCGAGGCCGTCGGCTGGCGGATCGATCTTCTGTTCGGCGGGAAGCCCGATCGCACCGTCCTGCAGCGGAGCCTGGCGGCGGCCTGCGCCGAGGCGGGGTCCATCCTGGACGAGATCGCCATCGAGCCGGTCGCCGAGGAGGACTGGGTCACCGCCACCTCGTTGCGCCTGCCGCCGATCACGGCCGGCCGGTTCGTCGTGCACGGCGCGCACGCCCGCGGCGACGTGCCCGAGGGCCTGATCCCGATCGAGATCGATGCCGGTGTCGCTTTCGGCTCGGGCGAGCACGCGACGACGCAATCCTGCCTGCTGGCGATCGACCGGCTGGCTCGTCGCCGCCGGTTCCGCCACGTGCTCGACGTCGGCTGCGGCTCCGGGGTGCTCGCGATCGCCGCCGCCAAGTGCTGGCCGGCGCGGGTCGTCGCGGTCGACAACGATCCGATCGCCGTTCGCGTGGCCGAGCAGAATCTGCGTCTGAACGGCGTGGCGGAGCATGTCCGGGCGGTCGTGGCCGACGGCTATCGCCATTCCCTGGTGCGCCGCAGGGCGCCGTTCGACCTCATCCTGGCGAACATCCTGGCCGATCCGCTGATCGAGTTCGCGCCCGCCCTGGCGCGGCATCTGGCCCCCGGCGGCTGGGCCGTCTTGTCCGGTCTGCTCGACCGTCAGGCGGCGGCGGTGCTGGCCGCACATGCCGAGCACGGGCTGCGCACCGTCGGGCGGATCGACCAGGGTCCCTGGACGGCCCTGATCCTGCGCCGGCCCGTACGGCGACGGCGGCCGCCGGAGCCCGACCTGCCGACGCGCCTGCAGCTCCTCGCCCGGCGCAGCACGGCACGGCGCGGCGGCTGAGGCCTCACTGCGGTGTTGCGCGGGCCGGCGCGCTTGGCTATAAGCCGCGGGCTGTCGTCGCGCCGCGGCGCGCGTGGCGTCGTTTTGGAGTTTTTCCGCACATGCCGAAGATGAAGTCCAAGCGGAGCGCCGCCAAGCGTTTCTCGCTGACCGCGACGGGCAAGGTCAAGCGTGCCGCTGCCTACCATCGTCACATGATGACCGGTAAGCCGCAGGCGGCCAAGGCCAACCAGCGCAAGCCCCGGTACCTCGCGCCCGGTGATGCTGCGCTCGTCAAATTGATGCTGCCCTATAGCTGATCGGCTGGCGGCTCGAAGACTGAGGATCGATCAAGATGGCTCGTGTCAAGCGCGGTGTGACCACCCACGCCCGCCACAAGAAGGTGCTGGAGCAGGTCAAGGGGCAGCGGGGGCGCCGCAGCACCACGATCCGCGCTGCGATCCAGGCGATGGAGAAGTCGCATCTCTACGCCTATCGCGACCGGCGGGTGCGCAAGCGCGAGTTCCGTGCGCTGTGGATTCAGCGCATCAACGCCATCGTGCGCGAGCACGGGCTGACCTACGGTCGATTTATGCACGGGCTGAAGCTCGCGGGCATCGATCTCGACCGCAAGGTCCTGGCCGATATCGCCGTCCATGACGGGGCGGCATTCGCGGGCTTCGTGCAGCAGGCCGAGGCCGCTCTCCAGGCATGATCGGAGCGGCGCCGCGTTCGGCGCCGTGATCCTGGATGGACGAAGAGGGGCCGTATCGGCCCCTTTTTTGTTGTCTCGACAGTCGAGAGGAACGCGGATGGACGTCGATGTCGGCGGTCTCCGGAACGAGATCCTGGGCCAGGTCGCCTCTGCCGGCGATCTGCGCGTGCTCGAAGAGATCAGGGTGGCCGCCCTCGGCAAGAAGGGCCGGGTGACCGAGCTGGTCAAGCAGCTGGGCTCGCTGCCGCCGGAGCAGCGGCGTGAGGCCGGCCAGGTCTTCAACGGCGTCAAGCGCGAGCTGGAGGAAGCGCTCTCGGCCCGTCGTCTGGCGCTGGAAGCGGCGGCCCTCGATGCACGGCTCGAGGCCGAGCGGATCGACGTGACCCTGCCGCCGCGCGAGCGGCCGGAGGGGCGCATCCATCCGGTGAGCCAGGCTGCGGAGGAGATCGTGGCCATCTTCGCCGACATGGGCTTCGCCGTCGCCGAAGGACCCGACGTCGAGGACGACTGGCACAATTTCGAGGCGCTCAACATCCCGCCCGAGCATCCGGCGCGGCAGATGTTCGACACGTTCTATCTCGAGGCCGAGCGCGACGGCCGCCCGCTCCTGCTGCGCACGCACACGAGCCCGGTGCAGATCCGCACCATGCTCGCCGGCAAGCCGCCGTTCCGCATCATCGCCCCGGGCCGCACCTACCGGCGCGACAGCGACGCCACCCACACGCCGATGTTCCACCAGGTCGAGGGCCTGCTGATCGACCGGCAGACCCACATGGGCCATCTCAAGGGCTGCCTGATCGACTTCGTGCGCGCCTATTTCGAGCGCGACGACGTGCCGGTGCGCTTCCGTCCGAGCTACTTCCCGTTCACCGAGCCGTCGGCCGAGGTCGACATCGGCTGTCGGCGCAGCAAGGACGAGCTGGTCATCGGCGAGGGCAGCGACTGGCTCGAGATTCTGGGCTGTGGGATGGTCCACCCCAAGGTGCTGCAGGCGGTGGGCCTCGATCCCGAGGAATGGCAGGGCTTCGCCTTCGGCATGGGCATCGACCGCGTGGCGATGCTCAAATACGGCATCCCCGACCTGCGCACCTTCTTCGAATCCGACCTGCGCTGGCTGCGCCACTACGGCTTCGTGCCGCTGGATGTGCCCACCACCTATGCGGGGCTGTCGCGATGAAGTTCACCCTGCCCTGGCTGCGCGAGCATCTGGAGACCGATGCGTCGCTGGAGGCCATCTGCGACCGGCTCACCATGCTGGGCCTCGAGGTCGAGGGCGTCTCCGACCCGGGTGCCGAGCTCGCCGCGTTCAGCGTCGCCTACGTGCGCGAGGCGCGGCCGCACCCGAACGCCGACCGGTTGCGGCTGTGCACGGTCGAGACCAGGCACGGCGTGTTCGAGGTGGTCTGCGGCGCGCCGAACGCCCGCACCGGCATCAAGGCCGTCTTCGCGCCCGAGGGCTCGGTCATCCCGGTCTCCGGCGAGGTGCTGAAGAAGGCCACCATCCGTGGCGTGGCCAGCGTCGGCATGCTCTGCTCGGCGCGCGAGCTGAAGCTCGGCGACGACCACGACGGCATCATCGAGCTGCCCGCCGAGGTCGAGGTCGGCACGCCGGCGGCGGCCGTGCTCGGCCTCGAGGGGCCGGTGATCGAGATCAAGCTGACCCCGGACCGCAGCGACTGCTTCGGCGTCGCCGGCATCGCGCGCGATCTCGCCGCCGCCGGCCTCGGCCGGTTGCGGCAGCGCGACTTCACGCCCGTGCCGAGCCAGGGACCGCACGGCGCCGACATCCGCCTGGCGTTCCCGCCGGGCGACGCGGCGGCATGCCCCCTGTTCGTCGGCCGCACGATCCGCGGCGTGCGCAACGGCCCCAGCCCGACCTGGTTGCAGAACCGGCTGAAGGCCATCGGCCTCAGGCCGATCTCGGCCCTGGTCGACGTCACCAACTACCTGACCTTCGACATCTGCCGCCCGCTGCACGTGTTCGACGCCGGCCGGGTGCAGGGCGACATCGCGCTGCGTTTCGCCCGTCCCGATGAGCGGATGGAAGCGCTCGACGGCAAGACCTACTCCCTCGACGCGGGCGTCACCGTCATCGCCGACGCCGAGGGTCCGGTGAGCCTCGGCGGCATCATGGGCGGGCAGCGCACCGGCGTCGACGAGGACACGACCGAGGTGCTGCTCGAGGTGGCGCTGTTCGATCCGCGGCGTACGGCTGCCACCGGGCGCCGGCTCGGCATCGAGAGCGACGCCCGGACGCGGTTCGAGCGCGGCCTCGATCCGGAGCTCGTCCTGCCGGGCATGGAGTACGCGACCCGGCTGATCCTCGAGCTGTGCGGCGGTGAGCCCGGCATGCCGGTGATCGCGGGTGCCGTACCGTCCGGCAGCGTGCCGCTGCGCTTCCGCCGGGAGCGGCTGGCGCGGCTCGCCGGCATCGACCTCGAGCCCGCGGCGATCGAGCGGATCCTGACCGGCCTCGGCTTCGCGCTGGAAGGTGGTCCGGCCGAATGGCGGGTGACGCCGCCGTCCTGGCGCCACGACGTCTCGACCGAGGCCTGCATCGTCGAAGAGTTGGCGCGCCTGCACGGCTACGACGAAATCCGGCCCGTGCCGCTCGTGCGCGACACGGCGGTGAGCCCGGGCGTGCTCACGCCGGCGCAGCGACGGCGGGCGGCGGTGCGCCGGGCGGTGGCCGATCTCGGCTATGCCGAGGCGGTCACCTGGTCGTTCATCCCGCCCGAGCAGGCGGCGCAGTTCGGCGATGCGCCGCCGATCCTCAAGCGCAACCCGCTCAATGCCGAGCTGTCGGCGATGCGCCCCTCGCTCCTGCCCAATCTGGTCGCCGCGGTCGGGCGCAACCTCGCGCGCAAGCAGGACGACGGCGCCCTGTTCGAGCTGGGGCCGCGCTTCAAGGGTGCGCTGCCCGGCGAGCAGGCGATGGCCCTTGCCGGCGTCCGTTACGGTGCGGCGGTGCCGCGGCATTGGGCGCAGAAGCCGCGTCCGGTGGATGCGCTCGATGCCAAGGCCGACGCGCTGGCGGCGTTGGCGGTGCTGGGCATCAAGCCGGAAAGCATCCAGATCGGCGCCGAGGCCCCGGCCTGGTACCATCCGGGCAGGTCCGGCAGCCTGCGCCAGGGCCGGGCCCTCCTGGCCGTGTTCGGCGAGCTGCATCCGCGCATCGCGCAGGCGTTCGAGCTCACGGTGCCGGTGGCGGCCTTCGAGATCGACCTCGACACGGTGCCGCTGCCCAAGGTGCGCTCGAGCAAGGCCCGGCCGGCGCTGGAGCCCTTGCCCTACCCGCCGGTCGATCGCGACTTCGCGTTCGTCGTCGGTGCCGAGGTGCCGGCCGCCAAGCTGCTGGATGCGATCCGTGGCGTCGATCGCCGGCTGATCCGCGAGCTGCGGCTGTTCGACCTCTATGTCGGCCCGGGGGTCGGCGAGGGGCGGAAGTCGCTGGCGGTGGCGGTGCGCCTGCAGGCCGCCGATCGCACGCTGACCGAGGCCGAGATCGAGACCGTGGCCGAGCGGATCGTCGCGGCGGCGGGGAAGGCCACGGGCGCGGTGCTGCGCTAGCGGCGACTTTGACCGCGGGGACCCGAATGACTACGTTGGTTCCGGGCATCCGCTGATGCGCGAGAAGGTGCGATGCAGGCCCGTCGCACCTCGTTCGCTTGATGTGGCCCGAGCCGGGCGTCGTTGCCGACCTTGCCGACAACCCGTGGTGTGAGACACCTGCCGCGTGTGCCGCGTAGGCAGATCCTCGACGAGAGCTGACGAGCCGATCCGATGACCGACCTTTCCCATCTGCGCAATTTCGCGATCGTGGCGCACATCGATCACGGCAAGTCGACCCTGGCCGACCGGCTGATCGAAAAGTGCGGTGGGCTCGATGCGCGCGAGATGACCGCCCAGGTGCTCGATTCCATGGACATCGAGCGCGAGCGCGGCATCACGATCAAGGCGCAGTCGGTTCGGCTGAAATATACCGCCCGCAACGGTCAGGACTATGTCTTCAACCTGATCGACACGCCCGGCCATGTCGACTTCTCCTACGAGGTCAGCCGGTCGATGCGCGCCTGCGAGGGCGCGCTCCTGCTCGTCGACGCGACGCAGGGCGTCGAGGCGCAGACGCTGGCCAACGCCTACCAGGCGATCGACGCCGATCTCGAGATCGTACCGGTGCTCAACAAGATCGACCTGCCGGCGGCCGAGCCCGACAAGATCAAGCAGCAGATCGAGGACATCATCGGCCTCGACGCTTCGGACGCGCTGATGATCTCGGCCAAGACCGGCCTCGGCGTCGAGGAGGTGCTGGAAGCGATCGTGCATCGCCTGCCGGCACCCGCCGGCGATGCCGAGGTGCCGCTGCAGGCGCTCGTCATCGATTCCTGGTACGACAGCTACCTCGGCGTGGTGACGCTGGTCCGGGTCAAGAACGGCACCCTGCAGAAGGGCCAGAAGATCCGCTTCATGGGCACGGGTGCGGCGCACCTCGTCGATAGGGTCGGCGTGCTGACGCCCAAGGCCCTGCTGATCGAGGCGCTGGGTCCGGGCGAGGTGGGCTTCATCACCGCCGCGATCAAGGAGATCGGCGACGCGCGGGTCGGCGACACGATCACCGACGACCGCAAGCCGGCCGAGGGCCCGCTGCCCGGCTTCCGCCCGAGCCAGCCCGTCGTCTTCTGCGGCATGTACCCGACCGATGCCGACGATTACGGCAACCTGCGCGACAGCCTGGGCAAGCTGCGGTTGAACGACGCGAGCTTCGAGTTCGAGCCGGAGAGCAGCTCGGCCCTGGGCCTGGGCTTCCGCTGCGGCTTTCTCGGCCTTCTGCATCTGGAGATCATCCAGGAGCGGCTGGAGCGCGAGTTCGACCTCGACATCGTCATCACGGCTCCCTCGGTGGTCTACCGGGTCCACCAGAGCGACGGCAACGTGCTGGAGCTGCACAACCCGGCCGACTACCCGGATCCGACCCGGATCGACCATGTCGAGGAGCCGTGGATCAAGGCCACGATCCTGGTCCCCGACGAATTCCTCGGCGGCATCCTGCAGCTCTGCACCGAGAAGCGCGGCGCGCAGCAGGAGCTGACCTATGTCGGCAACCGGGCGATGGTGGTCTACAAGCTGCCGCTGAACGAGGTCGTCTACGATTTCTACGATCGGCTGAAGTCGATCAGCCGCGGCTATGCCAGCTTCGACTACCAGCTCGACGGCTACGGCGAGAGCGATCTGGTCAAGCTCGACGTGCTGATCAACGGCGACCGGGTGGATTCGCTCTCGATGATCGTCCACCGCAGCAATGCGGAGTTCAAGGGGCGCGGCATCTGCGAGAAGCTCAAGGAGCTGATCCCGCGCCAGATGTACCAAGTGGCGATCCAGGCCGCGATCGGCGGCCGCATCGTCGCGCGCGAGACCGTCAAGGCGTTCAGGAAGGACGTGCTCGCCAAATGCTACGGCGGCGACATCACCCGCAAGCGCAAGCTGCTCGAGAAGCAGAAGGAGGGCAAGAAGCGCATGCGCCAGGTGGGTCAGGTCGAGATCCCGCAGGAGGCGTTCCTGGCCGCGCTCAAGATGGGCTGAAGCGTCCGTCGGCGCGATGGCCTCGGCGACGCGATCGCCGGCTCGCGTGGCATCGGCAGCGACGCCAAGTATAGTCGTGCCGCCTGCGGCAGCGAGCGGAGACCGGCGGCATGGCCGCGGCGAGTGATCCACGGGGCTACTATGGCGCGCTCGGTCTCGACCGCACCGCCTCGGCCGAGGACATCAAGGCGGCGTTCCGGTACCGCGCCAAGCTGCTGCATCCCGATCAGAGCGGGGAGGGCGGCGACGAGGAGGGCTTCCGCCGCCTCGTCGAGGCCTACGAGGCGCTGCGCGACCCGCAGCAGCGGGTGCGCTACGATGCCGAGAGTCTTGCCCACGAGCGCTGGCGGGATGGTCCCGATCCGGCGCCGCGGACGGACGAGCGGGAACCGGACCGGTCGGACCCGGACTTCCTGCGCCGCCTGCGGGCATGGCTGGAGGCGAGGTCGGGCCGGCACGATCGCTGGCACCTCGGCCTGTCCGCGCTGGTGCTGGTGCTGCTGGCCCTGCTGGCGGTGACGCTCGGCCGGGTCGCGGACCGCGACCGCGAGCTTGGCGAGCTGCGGCGTCAGCACGAGGCGGCGCCGGCGGCGGCCGCCGCCTCGGCGCCCCGTCCGGAGGATGGGCCGTTGCCCCGGATCTACCGCAGCGAGCTGCGCTTTCCAGCCCGCTCGGCCGAGCTGGACGAGGCCACCCAGGCCCGCCTGGACGCGATCGCCAAGGAGCTGCAGCGGGCGATCGGCGGGCTGCCGCAGGACGGCCGCTGGGTCCTGCAGGTCGAGGCCGCGATCGACCGGGCCGCCGATCGCGGGGGGCTGCTGGTCGACGCCTGGGAGCGTGCGCTGCTGCGTGCCGGGGCCAGCGCTCAGTATCTGATCGCGCACGGCATTGCCGCCGAGCGTCTGGCCGTCCGCTTCGATGCCGGTCCGCTGGCGGCGACCGTCCGCACCGACACGGTGGTGTTCGAGCTGCTCTGCTGCGCACCGCCGCCCGGCGGCTAGACGAGGCTCGTGGCGGCGCCGATCCCGGCATCCGGCGCGAGCACGCTGGCGATGCGCTCGAGCGCGTTGCGCAGGTGGCTGTGCGTCGGTGGTGCCGAGAGCGAGATGCGCAGGCCGCGTGGCGCGGTGCCGCGACCGATGAAGAAGCGTTCGGCCGGGGTGACGAGGACACCCTTGCGCGCCAAGGCCAGCGCGGCGTCGCCGCTGCTCCAGTGCTCCGGCAGGCGCAGCCAGATGTGGAGGGCGGTCGGCGGCGCCTGCACGTCGAGCCCGGCGAGAATCTGGCGGGCGATTCCCTGCCGGGTCGTCATCTCGCGCTGCTGCTGCACCTGTGCCTCGGCCACGGCCCCGACCCGGTGCGCGCGCGCGAACAGCTCCGCGGACAGCGGCGCATAGCCCAGCGACAGCTCGCGCTGGGCGGCGAGCACGTCGCGCAGCATCGGTGCCGGGCCGTGAACGAAGCCCAGGCGCAGGCCCGGGGCCAGAAACTTCGACAGGCTGCCGAGATAGAGCGTGCGCTCGGGGGCAAGCGCGGTGAACGATGGTGGCCGGTCGGGCACGAGCGGTCCGTACACGTCGTCCTCGACCAGCACCAGGTCGAGGTCACGCGCCGTGGCGGCGATGGCCTCGCGCCGCTCCTTGGGCATCAGCGTCGCGGTCGGGTTGTGCAGGTTGGCGCTGAGGATCAGCACCCTGGCGCCGCGATGGCGGGTGGCCGCGGCCAGCGCCTCCGGCAGGATGCCGTGCTCGTCCATGGCCACGGGCTCAAGATGTTGGCCCAGTCGGGCGGCGAGGCTGCGCAGGCCCACGTAGCAGAGCTGCTCGGCCAGCACCGTGTCGCCCGGCCGGGCGAGGGCGAGCAGCGTCGCCGCCAGGGCCCCTTCGGCGCCATTGCTCAGCATCACCTGGTCGGGCTCGGCCGTGTGGCCGAGCTCGCCGAGCCAGCTCGCCGCGGCCGCGCGGTGGCGCGGCATGCCGGCAGCATCCGGGTAGCGCAGGAGGTCGCCGAGCACGCCAGCCGCCAGCTCCTCCCCGGGTAGCAGGTCGCCGAGGCGTGCCTGCGCCGCGGTCGGCGCCGGGAAGTTCGCGGTGAGGTCGATGAGCCCGCCCGGTGCGGTCGCGCCGGATTCGATGGCGCTCATGGGGGCGGCAGCGCCCAGCACGTAGGTGCCACGGCCGACCTCGCCGCGCACCAGCCCGCGCTGGGCCAGAAGATCGTAGGCGCGCCCGACCGTGCCGACCGTCACCGCCAGGCGGTAGGCCAGCTCGCGTTGCGGCGGCAGCCGCTCGCCACGTGGCAGGCGGCCGCTCGCGATCGCTTCCGCGAAGGCGTCGGCCAGGGCGCGATAGGCCGGTCCCGGCCGGTCGCGCAGATCCATAGGCTGAATTGTCATGGTATCAATGTTAGAATTGACTCCTAATTGCTGTCAAGATTGTATCCTGTTCTACCCGATGATCCATAGGGCAAAGGCGATGACAAGCAGTGAAAGCGAATCAATAGGTTTCGAAACGAATCAATCCAGGTACCGCAAAAGGTTGTCCAACCTGTTGGTCGAGGTTCTGGAGATGTGGTCCGAGCGTCGCCGGCAGCGGCTGGCGCTGCGCGAGTTGAGCGATCATGTCCTCAAGGACATCGGGCTTAACCGCAGCGATGCCGAGCGTGAAGCGGCCAAGCCGTTCTGGCGCGGTTGAGGGGGAGGGAAGGGCGATGCGGTACCGGTTCGTCACCTGCGACGTCTTCACCGCGACGCGCTTCGGCGGCAACCAGCTGGCCGTGCTGCCGGACGCCGAAGGCCTGACGCCGGCGCAGATGCAGGCTGTGGCGGCCGAGTTCAACTACTCGGAGACGACCTTCGTGCTGCCGCCCGACGATCCCCGCCACCTCGCCAGGGTGCGGATCTTCACGCCCAAGGCCGAGATGCCGTTCGCCGGCCATCCGACGGTCGGCACGGCTCTCGTCCTGGCGTGGCTCGGCCGCGTGCCGGCGGATGGGGCCATCGTGCTCGAGGAGGCTGCCGGACCCGTTCCGGTGCGCGTCGAAGAGGCAGGTGTCGACGCTGCGTTCGCGGAGTTCGTGGCCCCGGTGGCTCCGACGCACGGCCCGAGCCTGCCGTCCGCGGCCGCTGGCCTGGCTGGCGCCGCCGTGCTGTCGCTCGATGGCCTGCCTTGCGTCGCCTCCTGCGGCGCCCCGTTCGTCCTGGCCGAGGTCGCGAGCCTCGCGGCGCTGGCGGATGCCCGGGCGGACGTCGCCGCCGATCTGCCGTCGTCCGCCACCGGGGTGCTGGTGTTCACCCGTGCCACCGCCGATTCGAATTTGGACTTGCGCGCCCGGATGTTTGCCCCGAGACACGGGGTCCCCGAGGATCCCGCCACGGGCAGTGCCGCCGCCGCCTTGGCCGGCTATCTGGCCGGTCGCCCCGGTCTGGCCGAGGGATGGCACGCCTGGCGTATCGGGCAGGGCATCGAGATGGGTCGGCCCAGCCTGATCCAGACCCGTGCGCGACGGGTGGATGGCCGCGTGGTCGAGGTCAGGGTGGGCGGCGCGGCCGTACGCGTCGCGGAGGGCACGATCGAGGTGGGCATGTGAGCGAGGCCGCGACGTCGACCGCGACATCCCCGGTCGTCTTCACCTGGTCGGGCGCCGTGCGCGGCGCACGGGCGGTGCTGCCGATCGTCCCGGGCGCGATCGTGTTCGGCCTCGTCTACGGCTTCATCGCCGGCCAGCACGGTCTCAGCGTGCTCGAGATCGCGCTGATGAGCATGCTCGTGTTCGCGGGCGCCTCGCAGTTCCTGGCGCTCGAGCTGTGGGGACACCCGCTGCCGGTCGTGGGCTTGGTGCTGGGCGTGCTCGTGATCAACCTGCGGCACCTGCTGATGGGACCGGCCCTGCTGCCCTGGCTCGCGCGCGTGCGTCCGGGCCAGGCCTATGCCAGCCTCTACTTCATGACCGACGAGAGCTGGGGCGTCAGCGTGGCCGAGCTGCGCCGCGGTGGGCGGGATGCCGCGTTTCTGCTCGGCGCCGGCCTCGGCCTGTACGGCTTCTGGGTGGTCGCGACCATCCTCGGCCGGGCCGCGGGCGATTTGTCGTTCCTGGTCGAGCGCTGGGGCCTCGACTACCTGACCACCGCCTTCTTCGTGGCCTTGCTCGCCGGCTTCTGGCGCGGCCGCGGCGACGCCTTCCCCTGGCTGGTCGCCGGCGGCATCGCCGTTGCCGCCAAATGGACACTGCCCGGCACGTGGTACATCATGCTGGGAGCGGTCGGTGGCAGCCTTGCGGGAGCTTGGCGCGCGCAGCGATGAGTTCGTCGAGCCTTCTCGCCATCCTGCTCATGGGTCTTGTGACCTACGCCACCCGGGCCGGCGGGTTCTGGCTCGCGCGGCGCATGTCCCCGGGACCGTTCCTGCGTGCTTGGCTCGAGAATCTCCCAGGCGCCGTATTCGCCGCCATGGTCGCGCCGATGGTGGCCGGCGCTGGTCCGGCCGGCTGGATCGCGGCCGGTGCCGGCTTCGTCGCGATGCGGCGCACCGGCCACTTCGTGATCGCGATCGTGGTCGGCCTCGCCGTCTATCTTCTCGCCAAGCGCCTGGGCCTCGCCGGCGTCTGAGGGTCAGGGCGACGCCTTCGGCCAGCTATCGCGCGAGCCACCGCCGCGGCGTCTCCTCGTCCTGCCGAACGATGGTGGCGACCGCCGCCGCGACGGTCCCTTGCTCGGCCGTGAACAGGAGCATCCGGGCCCGCGGCCGTACCGGAGGAGCCCGCCGGCGTGGTGGTGCCGCTCATCGAGCTCGTGCCGCCGCACGGGCGACGACGCGTCCAGACGGATCGGGCGCCTGGCTACCTTCTGCCGAGACGATACCGACGCCTGCATCCCAGCGGCGTTCTGCCATCAGTCTCAGGACGAGCTGCCCGAAAGCAAACCGGCCGCCCATGAGGCGGCCGGTTCAGGCGGGATCGGCTTCTCGGCCGTGCGCATCAGCGGCGGTAGGCGCAGCGCTGGGCGACGTTGTGGATCTCGCTGCGGCGGAGGCCGATATCGTCGAGCTCACGGTCGCTCAGGGCGGAAAGCTCGTTCATCGTCTGGCGAAAGCGCCGCTGCTCCATGAACCAGTCGCCCATCCGCTCGACCAGACGGCCGAAGAAGGTGCCCGCCGTGTCACCTGCGGCGCCATGCGTCGCAGGGGCGCTGAGGCCGCGATAGGCATTCACGAGGGTCGTCGTCACGATAGTCTCCTAAGTGGTTCCACCGGTCATCATCGGCACGGTGGCGAATTCGTGCTGCTTATATGCTGTGCAACGATGCTGCGAGAATAGGCGTTTCTGCATTGCAGCATTGTCTGCGTTTTCAGGGAATTAATGGTCTGCCGTGTTCGGTACGCATCGCTGCTGCATCAGAATGCAACATGCGGCGACTGCCTCGTGCACGAGCGGCGCGCAAGCCCGCGCCGCGCCGTCGACCCATGCGCATGCGAGCGCGCCCAGCGTCTGGTGAGCGTCGTGCGCCGCAGCGTGATAACCGCAGGTACGAGTGGCTTGTCCTGTGCATGCGATTCGTTCAGCACGGATAGCGGGTGAGCGTGCCGAGCCGGGGGCCATACGGTGGCGAAGGTGGACGACGGGCGCGGGCGGATGGTGACGAATGCCCGCCTGCCGCTTTCCGACGCCAGGGAAAGCGGCCATCGCGGCGAGCTGGCGCGGTTGTCGCTGCTCAGCGTCCTGTTCATCACGGCGTTGCTGCTGATCACTGCCACCGTCTACTGGGCCAGCGTCCGGCTGGACGTCACGCAGCAGCAGCACGAAGAGACGGTCGTTGCCGGCAGCTTCCGGGAGCTGGAGCGTGCCCTGGTCGGCAATGTCGTCGACTACGCGGTCTGGGACGAGGCCGTGCGGCGCCTCGTGCTCGACTTCGACGGTGCCTGGGCCGAGGCGAATCTCGCCGCGATGATGCGCAGCGTGTCGCACATCGACTTCGGTGTCGTCGTCGATACGTCCGGGAAGCGGATTTATGCCGGCGCCGCGAATGCCGGCGCCGCCGATCTGGCGGCGAGCCTCGCCAGCGACCTGGACGAGCTTGCGGCGCAGGTGCGTGGCAACGATCCAGCCTCGCCGGTCAAGCCCAAGGTCGCCGTCCTGAACGGCCGGTATGGCCCGACCATTGTGGCGGCCGCCCCGATCGTTCCCGAACCCGGATCGGCGCTCGTCCTCCCGCCCGGACCGAGATCGATGCTGCTCTTTGGCAAGCGCATCGACGCGAGCTTCTTGCGGGATCTCGAGCGCGCCTTCGGGCTGGACGGCCTGACGCTCGTGTCGGCCGACACCGTTCCCGGCGACCATGCCAGCATACCCTTGCGCGGCCCGGCCGGTGAGGTCACGGGACGCATCGCCTGGATGCCGCGGCGATCCGGCCAGGAGCAGCTCGGCTGGCTGGTCCCGGCCATGGCGGGGGCGATGCTCGCCAGCCTGCTGTTCACGAGCCTGGCATGGCGCCGTATCCGCGACATCCGGGCGCTGCGCCACAGCGAGGCCCGGCTGCGCGATTTCGCACGCATATCTTCCGACTGGTTGTGGGAAGCCGACGGCGAACTGCGGCTCGTCTGGCTCTCCGCCAGCTTCGGGCACGCGACCGGGCTGCGGCCAGAGGCCCATCTCGGCCGGTCGGCCGGGGAGACTTGGACCGGCGACCGATGCGACGGTTCGGGGGAGGCATACCTTGCGGCCCTGGCTGCACGGCGTCCGTTCCGCGATCTCGAACTTGCCTATGCCGACGATGCCGAACAGGCGCGGATGGTACGGCTCAGTGGCACGCCGGTGTTCGACGCGGCCGGCCGGTTCCAAGGCTACCGCGGCACCGGGCGCGACGTGACCGAGGAATGGGAGGCCGAGCAGCGGCTGCGCCAAAGCGAGAACCGCTTCCGCTCGC
>JBDHTW010000025.1:0-46337 GCA_039808865.1 Geminicoccaceae bacterium | reverse complement strand
GCGCAGCAGCTCTGGGCGATCTCGTTCTCGTGGTGCGGGAAGATCAGGTCGAGGCCGCCGGCGTGGACGTCGAACGGCAGCGGAGCGAGGAAATGCTCGCTCATCGCCGAGCACTCGATGTGCCAGCCGGGGCGGCCGTGGCCCCACGGGCTGTCCCAGCCGGGCTGGTCGCCGACCGACGGCTTCCACAGCACGAAATCGGCCGGGTCGCGCTTGTAGGGCGCCACGTCGACCCGCGCCCCGGCGATCTGCTCGTCGCGGTTGCGCCCCGACAGCCGGCCATAGGCCGGCATCGACGGCACGCTGAACAGCACGTGGCCGTCGGCGGCGTAGGCGTGGCCGCGCGCGATCAGCGTGCCGATCAGCGCGATCATGCCGCCCACATGCTCGGTGGCGCGCGGCTCGTGCGTCGGCGGCAGGCAGCCCAGTGCCGCCAGATCCTCCTGGAACTGCGCCGCCGTGCGGTCGGTCAGGTCGCGGATGCTCTCGCCGTTCTGGCGCGCCTGGTCGATGATCTTGTCGTCGATGTCGGTGATGTTGCGGACATAGACGACGTGGTCCTCGCCGTAGAGATGGCGCAGCAGCCGGTAGAGCACGTCGAAGACGACGAAGGCGCGCGCGTTGCCGACGTGGATGCGCTGGTAGACCGTGGGGCCGCACACGTACATCCGTACCCGCTGCGGATCTTGCGGGACGAAGTCCTCCTTCTTGCGCGTCAGCGTGTTGTGCAATCGAAGCTGCACGGTCGTCCCTCGATTCGGTCCGGATGTCTGGCCCAGCGGCTACGCCGTCTCGCCGCGCAAGCGGGCCAGGGCCCGCTCGCGGCCGAGGAGCGGTAGCAGATGTTTCAGCTCCGGTCCATGCTCGCGGCCGGTGAGCGCCAGGCGCAGCGGCTGGAACAGGGCCTTGCCCTTGCGCCCGGTCGCCTCCTTCAGCGCCTCGATCCAGCGCGTGAACGCGTCGGCCTCGTCCAGCGCCACGGGCAGAAGCTCGGCGGCGGCCGCGAGCAGCGCGCGGTCGGCGACCACCGGCTGCAGCGTCCGGCGGCAGACCTCCCACCAGTCGCGCGTGTCCTCGAGCCTGGCGAGGTTGCCGCGGATCGCCTGCCACAGCCCGGCATCGACGCCACCGAGCCCGAGCTCGCGCAGGCGTGGCGCCACGGCCGCGAACGGCAGATGGTGCAGGACCGCGGCCGAGAAGCGCGGCAGGTCGTCGACGACGAGCTTCGGCGCCGCCCGGCCGTAGGCGGCGAGGTCGAAGCCGTCCACCAGCTCGGCGAGCCCGCGGGTCGCATCGGGCGCCTGGGCGGTGCCGAGGGCCGCCATGGTCGCGACGATCGCCAGGGGCTCGATGCCCTGCTCGCGCAGCGAGCGCAGGCTCAGCGCGCCGAGGCGCTTGGAGAAGTTGCGCCCCGCCGCATCCGCGATCAGCGGCAGGTGGGCGAACGCCGGCAGCGGCAGCTCCAGGGCCGCCAGGATCGCGATCTGCAGCGCCGTGTTGCTGACATGGTCCTCGCCGCGGATCACGTGGGTGACCTCGAGCTCGGCATCGTCCACGGCCGAGGCGAACATGTAGGTGGCGCTGCCGTCCTCGCGCCGGAGCACCGGATCGCCGAGATCCGCAGCCGCGAACCGGCGCGGGCCCATGACCAGGTCGTCGAACACGACCGCGCCGTCGCCGAGCAGCAGGCGCCAATGGGGTCGCCTGCCCTCGGCCTCCAAGGTGGCGCGCTCGGCCGCCGTCAGCCGCAGGGCCGCCCGATCGTAGCGCGGCGGCAGGCCGTGCGCCTGCCGCGCCTGCCGCGCCGCCGCCAGCTCGGCCGCGGTCTCGTAGCACGGGTAGGCGCGCCCCGCGGCACGCAGCCGCTCGAACGCCGCGTCGTAGGCCGCATGGCGCCCGCTCTGGCGGAACTCGGCATCCCAGCCGAGGCCGAGCCACGTCAAATCCTCGCGGATCGCGGTCTCGAACGCGCGCGTCGAGCGCTCGCGGTCGGTATCGTCGATCCGCAGCAGGAAGCGCCCGCCGTGCCGGCGCGCGAACAGCCAGTTGACCACGGCGACGCGGGCGTTGCCGAGATGCAGATGGCCGGTCGGGCTGGGCGCGAACCGGACGACGGGCGGGCTCAAGGCGGTAGCGTCAGACCACGCGCAGCCGGACGGGCACGTTGTTGCGGGTGGCGTTGGAGTACGGGCAGACCTGATGCGCCTTCTCGACCAGCTCCTCGGCCGCGGCCCGGTCCACGCCCGGCAGCGAGACGTCGAGGGCGACGTCGAGGCCGAAGCCGCCTTCCGAGCGCGGGCCGATGCCCACGGTCGAGGTCACCGACGCGTCGTTCGGCACCTTGGCGCTGCCGCCCTGGCTGGCCACGAACTTCATGGCACCGAGGAAGCAGGCGGCGTAGCCGGCCGCGAACAGCTGCTCGGGATTGTTGCCCGAACCACCGGCGCCGCCCAGCTCCTTGGGCGTCGACAGCTTGACGTCGAGCGCGCCGTCCTTGGTGGTGGCATGGCCGTCGCGGCCGCCGGTGGCCGTGGCGCTGGTGGTGTACTTGACATCGACAGGCATGGTGCCCCTCCCAAATTGCAGCCGAAACGTTCCCATATACCGCCGATCCCGGAACGGGAAGGTGGAGCCGGCGCAGCCGTGTCAGTCGGCGTAGTACTCGCCGAGCCGCGCGTAGGCGAAGCCGGCGTCGCCGGCACCGGAGCGGGCGTGCCGGCGCAGGTCGACCTGGGTCAGGACGGCACCGGCGACGACCGCCCCGCTCTCGCGCAGGCCGCGCAAGGACAGCTCGCAGAAGTCCCGCCGGGTGGCGCCGTAGCGCACGACCAGCAGCACCGTGTCGGCGAGCTTGGCCAGGAGCTTGGCGTCGACCACGGCGACGAGCGGCGCGCTGTCGACCAGGACCAGATCGAAGGCCGGCCGCAGCGCCGCGAGCAGGGCGCCGAAGCCGTCCTGCCCGAGCAGACGGGTCGGCTGGAGCAGGCGGCGGCTGCCGGGCAGCAGCCGGATCGGCTGGCGGGGATCGGTCGCGAGCGCCTCGGCGAGCGGCACCTCGCGCCGCAGCACCTCGACCAGCCCCGGCCCCTGCTTCAGCCCGACCAGCTCGTGCAGCATCGGCTTGCGCAGGTCGGCATCGACCACCATGACGCGCAGCCCCTCGGCCGCGGCGACGCGGGCGAGGCTCAGGGTCAGGGTCGACTTGCCTTCGCCGGGCAGCGCCGAGGTCACCAGGACGACGCGGGCGCGCGGCTTCGTCTCGCCCTCGGGCGCGCGGCGGAGGAGGAGCCCGGTCAGCGCCTCGCGCAAGGCTTCGGCATAGCGCGAGCGCGGCCGCTCCAGCGCGTAGTCCTGCGGCGCGATACCGCGCTGCCGGACCGCGTCGAGCCTGGGCACCAGCGCCAGCGTCGGCAGGCCCAGCACCTCGGCGATGTCGTGGGCCGAGCACAGGCCCTGCTCGCCGGTCTCGGCGACGTACATGGCGGTGATGCCGATGAGCAAGCCCGCGGTCAGCGCCAGGGACAGCAGCAGCTTGGGCTTGGGGAAGCTCGGCACCGTCGGCGGCACGGCCTCGGAGATCAGCCGCGCGTCGGGCTCGTGCGTGCCGGCGGCCCGGTCGTCGGTGCTGGCGCGGGTCAGGTAGGCCTCGTAGAGGCGGCGGTCGAGCTCGACCGCGTGTTCCAGCTCCTCGGCACGCTGCAGGGTGGCCTCGCGCCGCAGCGCCTTGCCCTTCAGTTCGGCCAGCTGGTCCGCCAGCATCTGCTCGCTGGCCACGGCTTGCGCCACCTCGCCGTCGAGCTGCCGCAGCAACGCCTGGCGCTCGGCCCGGATGCGCTGGTCGAGCCGAGCCTTCTCGGCGCGCAGATCCTGGATGCGCGGATGGCGGTCGCCGTACTGGCTCGTGAGCTCCGCCTCGCGGCGCAGCAGCTCGGCCTTGAGCGCCATCAGGTTGTCGAGCAGGGCCGAGCTGCCGAGCTCGCCCAAGGACGCCGACGGATCGCCACCCTCGATCACCCGCCGGAGCCGCGTCAGGGTCGCTGCCTTGCCGGCGCGCGCGACGGTCGCCGCGACCAGCCGGCCGTTGAGGCCCGCGATCTCCGCCGGATCGGCACCGTAAGTGTCGCGCCGCACGGCCTCGCTTTGGCTGCGGAAGCCGACGAGTTGGGCCTCGGCCTGGTCGAGCTGGGCCTTGAGCGTCTGCAACTGCTGGTCAAGCCAACTCGTCTGGCGCGTGGCGGCGGCCTGCTTGCGGGCGAGTTGGCCCGCCATGTACAGCTCGGCCAGCTTGTTGGCGATCCGCGCCGCCTTGTCCGGGTCGGCGGAGCGGTAGGTGATGCCGATGACGTTGCTCTTGCCCTCGCGCTTGACGCTCAGACGCTCGAGGAAGCGGCCGACGATGTCGGCCGGCATCGGCTCGGCGGCGTCGGGGACGAGCCGCCGCAGCGGGCCGTCGTCCGGCGCGACGAGCTCGGGATCGGTCAGCAGCGCCAGGGCCGCCAGCGTCTCGCGGGCGAGCGAGCGCGAGCCCAGGATCTGCACCTGGCTGTCGACGGCGGCGCTGTCGGGGGTCTGGCTCGGCGTCGCCACCGTCGCGGCAGCCCGGCCGCCAGTGTCGGGTTCGATGATCAGCAGCGCGCGTGCGTCGTAGAGCGGGGTCAGGCTCAAGGCCACGCCCATGCCGACGAGACCGGCAAGGAACATGCAGCCGAGCAGCAGCCAGCGGCGGCGGCGCACGACCTGCAGCAGTTCCGCCAACGACAGCTCGTCGTCGTGCGGACGCGGCGATGCCGTCGCTGCTGTCGGAGCCGCGCGATCCGGGGCTGGGGAGGTCATTCCCTGATGATAGAGATTGTCGGAAAAATTTCAACTTAAGCGTTCATTGCATCATATGCCGATGTGTCCACGGCCAGTCGCCACGACTGGCCGCCACGGTCGTCAGCGTGATCCCGTCAGCATCGAGCGTGAGGGCGATGCCGCCGGACGCGCGGAGCGCCCGCGGCCCGACCATGGCGCCGGCGCCCCGGCAGCGCTCGGGCCCGGCGCGGCCGACGACGAGATCGGTCACGCCGCAATCCTCGAACACCGCCGCGACGTCGCGCGCCAACGTGACCTGCCGGCCGGCCAAGGCCACGATGCAGCCGGCATCGTCGCAGGCGACGCCGTCGACGCTGCCGGCGCCGGCCTTGGGTGCCGCCGATGCCTCGGGCACACCCAGATGGCGCAGCCAAGTCTCCTTGACCAGACGGTCACGGCGCCACTCGATGACGGTCACCTGACCATCGGGGTGGCGGACCGCGACCATGCCGAGCCCCGGATCGACCAGCAGATCGGGAGGCCGCGCCAACACCACGAGCACGATCGCGGCGAGGCAGGGCAGCAGCCCGAGCCAGCGCCAGCGCTGCCGCCATAGCCCCAGCCAGAGCCCGCCTGCGGCAAGCATGGCGAGGGCGGTGCCGGGCCACTGCTGCACCAGGATCGAGGCGCCCGGCAGGCTCGCGACGACGTGCGCGGCCAGCAGCACGCCCTGGACGCCCCAGCCCATGAGCTGGAACACGGGGCCGTCCAGGCCCAGCGGCATGAGCAGGAGGCCCAGGATGCCGGCCGGCATGACCAGGAAGCTGGTGAGCGGCACGGCGACCAGGTTGGCCAGCACGCCGTAGGTCGGGATGGTCTGGAAATGGAACGCGGCCAGCGGCGTCGTGGCGCCGGTGGCCACCAGCGTCGTGATCGAGACGCCGACAAGGTAGCGTCGGACCGCGGCCACGCGACCCGCCGTCCGGGTATCGTCGCTGCGCTCGGTGCCGCGCCAGGCCTCGTGGACGACCATGAGCGCCAGCACGGCGGCGAACGAGAGCTGGAACGAGGCGCCGAGCACGCTCTCGGGCCGCAGCACCAGGACCACGACCGCGGCCCAGGCCAGAAGCCGGAGCGAGAACGGGTTGCGATCGACGACGATCGCGAGCAACGCCACGGCGGTCATCAGGAACGAGCGCTGGGTGGGCACGCTGGCGCCGGAAAGGACGAGGTAGAAGCCGGCGGCCAGCATCGCCACCATCGCCGCCAACTTGCGCACGGGCACGCGCAGCGCCAAGGGTGGGCACAAGGCCAGCAGCCAGCGGCAGGCCGCGAGCACGCCGCCCGCCACCAGTACCATGTGCAAACCGGAGACCGACACCAGGTGGGCGAGGCCGGAGATGCGCAGATCCCGCCACGTCGCCTGGTCGAGCCCCTCCTGCACCCCGACGACCAGCGCCGCGGCCATCGCTCCCGGCGGACCGGGGCTCGCACCGGCGATCCGCGCCGCGATCGTCGCGCGCAACGTGGCGATCGACGGCGGCGGGCCGGCAGGATCGTCGTGGAAGCGTTCGACCGGCCCGACGGCGAAGCCGATCGCCCCCAGGCGCTCGAACCAGGCCTGACGGGCGAAATCGAACGCCCCCGGCAGGGCCGGCGGCAGCGGCGGCTGCAGCCGCGCCAGCAGCCGCACCCGCTCGCCAGGGACGAGGCCGGCCGGTACCCGGCGAAGATTGACCCGGATCCCGACCGGCGTCGCCGCGGGCTGCACACCGTCGAGCGTCACCTCCCGCAGCACCACCCGGGCCCCCTTGGGCAGCGGCGTGAGCTCGCTCACCCGGCCCTCGACCCGATAGAGCCCGGAGCGGCCCAGGATCGGCGCCGCCACGGTCTGCAGCCGCGTCTGGGCCAGGGCGAAGCCGAGGCTCGCCGCGGCGAGGCCGATGGCCAATGCGTCCCGGCCGGCCACCGCACCGTGCCGGGCCCGCCGGGCGACGACGACGAGGACGACCGCCACGATCCCGGCGAGCCGACCCGACCACGCCGGCGGCTCGGACGGCAGGCCGAAGTAACCGATGCTGCCCGTGGCCAACGCCACGGGCAGCCACAGCAGCCAGCGCGGCCGCTCCCGCTCGAGCGTCGCCACCAGCTTTGCCCGGGCCGTCACCAACCGCTGCGAAAGCAGCCATCCGCCCAGGTCGCCGAAGACGTCCAGCCTGTGCTGCACCGCATGCCGAGCCATGCTAAACGACCCTGCCCACCTATCGCGCGAACACGCGCCGGAATCAACTATGAGTGTTGTTGTTAGGTTCGCACCTTCGCCTACAGGTTATCTGCACATCGGAGGCGCCCGAACCGCCCTGTTCAATTGGCTGTTCGCCCGTCACCATGGCGGGCGCTACCTGCTGCGTATCGAGGACACCGATCGGTTGCGCTCGACGCAGGCGGCGATCGACGCGATCTTCGATGGCCTGGGCTGGCTCGGGCTGATGTCGGACGAGGCGCCGGTGTTCCAGTTCCCGCGCGCCGATCGGCATGCGGCGGTCGTCCGCGAGCTGATCGCGCAGGGCAAGGCCTATCACTGCTGGGCGACGCCGGAGGAGCTCGAGGCCATGCGTGCGGAGCAGCGCCGCCTGGGCCTGCCGCTGCGCTACGACGGGCGCTGGCGGGACCGCGACCCGCGCGAGGCGCCCCCCGGCGTGCCACCGGTGGTCCGCCTGAGAGCGCCGCAAAGCGGCGAGACCGTGCTCGAGGACCTGGTGCAGGGCGAGATCAAGGTCGCCAACGATCAGCTCGACGACATGGTGCTGCTGCGTGCCGACGGCACGCCGACCTACATGCTCTCGGTCGTCGTCGACGACATCGACATGGGTATCACCCACGTCATCCGCGGCCACGACCACCTGACCAACACTTTCCGGCAGATCCAGCTCTACCATGCCATCGGGGCGGCCCTGCCCGCGTTCGGGCACATCCCGCTGATCCACGGCGCCGATGGGGCGAAGCTGAGCAAGCGGCACGGCGCTTTGAGCGTGACCGAGTATCGCGAGATGGGCTTCCTGCCGGAAGCCGTGCGCAACTACCTGCTGCGCCTCGGCTGGGGGTACGGCGACGAGGAGATCATCTCGACCGAGCAGGCCATAGCCTGGTTCGATCTCGGTGGTGTCGGGCGCTCGCCGGCTCGGTTCGATCTGGCGAAGCTCACCAGCCTCAACGCGCATTACCTGCGGGTGCGACCCGACGCCGAGCTCGTCGAGCTGATCCTCCCGCATCTCGCCCGGCTCGGCATCGCGGTGGACGCGGAGGCCGAGCGCCGCCTGACGCTCGGCATGGACGGGCTCAAGCAGCGGGCGCGGACCCTGGTCGATCTCGCCCAATCGGCGGCGTTCTACGCCCGCGCCCGGCCCGTGCCGCTCGACGACAAGGCGGCACGGCTCCTGGACGAGCCGGCCCGCAGCGCGCTGGCCGGCCTCGTGGCACCGCTGGCGACGCTCGGCGACTGGCACGAGGAGGCGCTCGAGAGCCTGTGCCGGGCGCGGGCCGAGAGTCTGGCGATCGGTTTCGGCAAGCTGGCACAGCCCTTGCGTGCGGCGTTGACCGGGTCGACGGTGTCGCCCGGCATTTTCGAGATCATGCGCGTGCTCGGCCGTGACGAGGTTCTGGGGCGGATCGAGGACGCTGCGTCGCGACGTAATGCTGCGGTGCCGCAGGCCAGTTGAGAGTGTTCCGCCCGGCCCTTAGGGTCTAAATCTCGGGACGGGAACGTAGGGATGCGCACAAGCTTCGGCTCCGGGCACGCCGTGAGGAGAGGATCGATGACTGACCAGGCGAAGGCCGTGACCATTTCGGCCGGCGACGGCAAGAGTTCCGATTTTCCGGTATTGAAGGGCACGCTGGGCCCGGACGTGATCGACGTCCGCAAGCTCTACGGCCAGACCGGGATGTTCACCTACGATCCCGGCTTCACCTCGACGGCCAGCTGCAGCTCGAAGATCACCTTCATCGACGGCGACGAGGGCGTGCTGCTGCATCGTGGCTACACGATCGAGGATCTGGCGAAGAACAGCTCGTTCCTCGAGGTCGCCTACCTGATCCTCAACGGCGAGCTGCCGACCAAGACGGAGTTCGACGACTTCCATCGGGGCGTCACCTACCACACCATGGTGCACGAGCAGATCCAGTATCTGTTCCGCGGCTTCCGTCGCGACGCGCATCCGATGGCCGTGATGATCGGTGTCGTCGGCGCGTTGTCGGCGTTCTATTACGAGGATCTGCGCACGGACGATCCGCACCATCGCAAGATCGCGAGCTTCCGGCTGATCGCCAAGATCCCGACCATTGCCGCGATGTGCTACAAGTATTCGATCGGTCAGCCGTTCGTCTATCCGCGCAACGATCTGACCTACGCCGAGAACTTCCTGCACATGATGTTCGCGGTGCCGTGCGAGCCCTACAAGGTCAACCCGGTCCTGGCCAAGGCGCTCGACCGCATCTTCATCCTGCATGCCGACCACGAGCAGAACGCGTCGACCTCGACGGTTCGCCTTGTGGGCTCGACCGGCGCCAGCCCCTACGCGGCGATCGCCGCCGGCATCGCCGCCCTCTGGGGGCCTGCGCACGGCGGCGCCAACGAGGCCGTGGTCAAGATGCTGGCCGAGATCGGCACGCCGGACCGCATCCCCGAGTTCATCGAGCGCGCCAAGGACAAGGAGAGCCACTCCAAGCTGATGGGCTTCGGCCACCGGGTCTACAAGAACTACGACCCGCGCGCAGGCGTCCTCAAGGAGAGCGCCGACGACGTCCTCGCGCTGCTCGGCCAGAAGAACAACCCCAAGCTCGAGATCGCCAAGGAACTCGAGCGGATCGCGCTCAACGACGACTACTTCGCCAAGCGCAAGCTGTTCCCGAACGTCGACTTCTACTCGGGCATCATTCTCGAGGCGATGGGCATCCCGACCACCATGTTCACCGCGATCTTCGCGCTGGCGCGCACGGTCGGCTGGGTCGCGCAGTGGAACGAGATGATCGAGGACCCGGAGCAGAAGATCGGGCGGCCGCGCCAGCGCTACACGGGTGCGACGCAGCGCGGCTACGTGCCGGTGGCCGAGCGGGGCTGAGCCGGTTCTACCGGCTCATGATCTTCGCGCTGAACTCGGCTTCGGCGGCAAGAGCCCCATCCACCGTGGCTTTGCCGCCGAACTTCCACACCCCCATCTTGTTGCGCAGCACGGTGATCTCGAGCCGGACCTGATCGCCCGGACGGACCGGCCGGCGGAAGCGCGCGTTCTCGATGCTCATGAAATAGACCGGATGCCCCGCGTGGGTCGGACCAAGCCCGGCCACGGCGAGCACGGCCGCGGTCTGCGCCATGGCCTCGACCAGGAGAACGCCCGGCATGATCGCATCGCCCGGGAAATGGCCGGGGAAGAACGGCTCGTTGATGGTGACGTTCTTGATCCCCACGGCGCGCTGGAAAGTCCGCACCTCGACCACCCGGTCGATCAGCAAGAAGGGGTAGCGGTGCGGGATCATCCGCATGATGCCGGCAATGTCGATGTCGGCCAGCTCGGTCCCTGGAGGCAAGGACTGCTCGCTCATATTCTCTAATCCTTCTTCGCGGATGGTTCGCCCGCAGGGCCGTGGCCAGCCGTGCCGCGGCGCCCGAACGGCAGGGCCGCCATCGTCACGACGGCCCGCCACCTAGCAGCGTCGGCTGCTCGGCGGCAAGCCGTTCAGTCGACCCTCTCGGGTACTTTCACGTTCGGCAGCTTCTGGTCGAGGCGTGCCAGCACCTCGTCCGTCAGGTCGATCTTGGGCGAGAACAGCAGCAGGCCGCTGCTCGGCAGCACGAGATTGAAGCCGCGGATCTCGGCAAAGTCGCCGACGACCTGGATCATCGCCGTGCGCACCTCGTTCAGGGCCGCGGCGGCCGCCTGATCGAGTTCCCGGCGCCGCTCCTGCGCCATGCGCTGGACATTGGCGACATCGCTCTCGAACGCATTGCGCTGCTCGGCGAACTCCTCGGGCGGCAGCGTGCTGCGGCGCAACGCCAAGTCCTTGTCCAGCTCGTGGAGACGCTGCTCCTCCTTGGCGATCTCGTCCTGGTAGAGCTTGCGCCGGACCTCGACCTGATCCCTGATCGCGCGGGCCGCGCGGGCGTCGCGCAAGATCCGCTGATAGTCGATCACCGCCGCCACGGTCGGCGGCAGCTTGTCGTCGGCGGCGCCGCACCGTGGCGCCGACACCATCATGCTCGCCGCCATGACCGGGACCAGGAGTGCCGACCACCGGCCGGCCCTGGACCTGCCCGCATCCGGCATCAGAACCGCGTACCGAAGCTCAGGCTGAAGAACTCGGTATCGTCGTGCGTCTCCTTGCGGATCGCCTGCGCGAAGTTGACGGACAACGGCCCCAGCGGGGACAGCCACGACAGGCCGACGCCACCGGCGACGCGCAGCCCGTTGCTCTCGTCCAGGGTAGGACCGTTCACGTCGATATCACGCAGCGACCCGGCATCGACGAACGTGCGCCCGAATATCCGCAGCTCCTTGGGCAAGCCCAGCGGAAAGCGCAGCTCCACCGACCCGGTATAGTACAGGTTGCCACCCAGCTTGTCGTCCGTCTGGCTGTCGCGTGGCCCGATGCCGCCGAACTGGAAGCCGCGCAGGTTGTTGCCGCCAACGAAGAAGCGGTTGGTCAGGTGCACGTCTTCGCCGGCGAAGCCCTTGATGTAGCCACCGTTGCCGACCAGGCTGAACACGACGTCCGGAACGATCGAGTAGTAGTACTCCGCCCGGGCCTCGTGCCGGATGAAGCGATTGTCGCCGCCCAGCCCGGCCAGATCCTGATCCAGCTTCAAGAAATAGCCTTCGCTGGGCAGGAAGCGGTCGTCGCGCCGGTCGTAGGAGAAGGTCTGCCCGACCAGCGAGGTCGTCCGGTGCCCCTCCTCGTCCCGGATGAAGATCGAGGCGTCGTCGTCGACGTTGTGGATGCTGTCGTCGCGTAGCGTGTAGCGCACCGAATGGCGCAGATTCTCGGTCAGCGGGTAGCCCATGCGCAGGGTGCCGCCGGTGCTGGTCTGGTCGAACGACGATTGCCGCTCGAAGTTGGTCCGGGTCTGGAACAGATCGAAGCCGGCGGCGAGATCGCGCCCGAGGAAATAGGGCTCGGTGAAGCTGATGTCGGCCGACTGCGTCCGCTGCGACAAGAGCAGGCTGGCGCTCAGATCCTGGCCCTTGCCGAGGAAATTGCGCTCGCGCAGGCGGATGTCGCCGAGCACGCCGTCCTGGGTCGAGAACCCGGCGCCGAACGACAGCTCCCCGGTCGACTTCTCGACCACCTTGGTCTTGATCACCACCTTGTCCGGAGCGCTGCCCTGCTCGGTCTTGATGTCGACGGATTCGAAGAAGCCCAGGTTGCGCAGGCGCTGCTGCGAGCGCCGCAACAGCGCCGAGTTGAACGCATCGCCCTCGGCCAGACGGAACTCGCGCCGGATCACCTCGTCCAGCGTGCGGACGTTGCCGCTGATCTCGATGCGCTCGACATAGACCTTCTGACCTTCGTTGATCTGGTAGGTGACGTCGACGGTCAGGTTGTCCGGGTGCTTGAACAGCTGCGGCTGGATATCGACGAACGCGTAGCCGAGCCGCCCGACCTCGTCGGTCAGCGCCTGCACCGTGGCCTCGATCAGGTCGCCGTTGAACGTGTCGCCCTTCAGCGACTGGGCCAGCTTGATCAGCTGCTCGGTGCCGAGGTCGCGCAGCGTCGTCTCGACCTTGATGTCACCGAACGTGTATTTCGGCCCCTCCTCGATGGTGAAGGTGATGTAGAATTCCTTGCCGTCCGGCGTCAGCTCGGCGATGGCCGAAACCACCTGGAAATCCGCATAGCCACGGGCGTTGTAGAAGCGGCGCAAGAGTTCCTGGTCGAAGTTCAGGCGGTCGGGATCGTAGGTATCCGAGGTGCCGAAGAAAC
Organism: Geminicoccaceae bacterium; assembly: GCA_039808865.1. Classification (GTDB taxonomy): domain Bacteria; phylum Pseudomonadota; class Alphaproteobacteria; order Geminicoccales; family Geminicoccaceae; genus Benzoatithermus. The sequence goes on along the minus strand of JBDHTW010000025.1, from coordinate 33,569 downwards.
GGTACCAAGCGCTTTCCTTGGTCTCGATGACGCCCCGCAGCGTGCTGTCGCTGTAGTTCTCGTTGCCGATGAAGTTGATGCCGCCGATGCCGGTGATCGGCCCCTCGTTGATCTCGAACACCAGATCGACCCGGTTCTGATCGAGCTCGATGATCTTCGGCTCGACCTTGGCGGCATACCGCCCGTTCCGGCGATAGAGCTCGAGGATGCGGGTCACCGCGTTCTGCACCCGGGCACGGGTGTAGACGACCCGCGGCCGGAGCTGGATCTCGCTCTCCAGCACCTTGGTGTCGAGCCGCTTGTTGCCCTCGAACGCGATGCGGTTGATGATCGGATTCTCGACCACCTTGACCACGAGCGCATCGCCCTGCCGCTCGATCCGGACATCGTCGAAAAGGCCGGTGGCGTAGAGGCTCTTGATCGAATCGTCGACCTTCTGCGGATCGTACGCCTCGCCTGGGCGCAAGCTCAGGTAGCTTTCGACGGTGCTGGGCTCGATCCGCTGGTTGCCTTCGACGACGATACGCTGAATCACGTCGGTCGTCTGGCTCGCCGCCGGCAGACAAGGCAGCACGAGCAGTAGGAATGCCGCTGCGGTCAGCGACAGCCTGCGAAAAAGCATCATGGACGACCTTCGTCTCGCGACCAAGTTTATGTAGTTTCTTAACCGAGACGCCTAAGCCATGCCAGCTACGAGATCAGGCTGGAGAAGAACTCGATCACCTTGAGATGCACGAGATCGTTCCAGGTGGCGAAGACCATGAGGCTCAGCACCATCGCGAGCCCGCAGCGGAACGCGATCTCCTGCGCGCGCTCGTTCAAGGGCCGGCCACGCAAGGCCTCGATCGAGTACATGGCGAGATGGCCGCCATCGAGCATCGGGATCGGGAACAGGTTGATCAGGCCGAGATTGATCGACAGCACCGCCGTGAACCACAAGGCGGGAACGAAGCCGTCCTGGGCGATCTGCCCCGACATCTGCGCGATCCGCAGCGGGCCGCCCAGCTCCTGCGTGCCACGGGTGCCGGCGATCATCTGCCCGAGCGCGTAGAGCGTGCCGCCGATCATGCGGCCGGTCTCGGCCGTGGCCTCGAACAGTGCGGTCAGCGGATTGCTGCGCCGGTACTCGACCCCCGCCCGGCTGACGCCGATCAGGCCGATCTGCTGCTTGTTGCCGAACCGGTCCTCGATCTCGCTGACGGCCGGGGTGACCGCGACGTCCCGTGCCTCGCCGTCGCGGGTCAGCGTGAAGGTCAGCGCGCGGCCGGCATTGTCCCTGACGGCGGCCTGCAGTTCCTCGAAGCTCGCGATCGGCTCGCCGTCGACCGCGGTGATCCGGTCGCCCGGCAATAGGCCGGCCATGGCGGCCGGGCTGTCAGGCTGCACCGTGCCCACCTCGGGCGGCGTGAACGGCCGGCCAACCGCGGCGAACAGGATCGCCAGCGCGACGATGGCGAAGATGAAGTTGGACATCGGGCCGGCGACGACGATGGCCATCCGCTGCCAGACGCTCTTGGCCGGGAAGCTGTCCGGCTCCTGCGCATGGCGCGGATCGACCCCGGCGCTGGCCGCGTCGGCGTCGCCCAGCATCTTCACGTAGCCGCCCAGGGGGATCAGGCTGAACTTCCAGCGCGTGCCGTGCCGGTCGTTGCGCCCGAACAGTTCCGGCCCGAAGCCGATCGAGAACACCTCGATCCGGACTCCGTTGCGGCGCGCGACGTAGTAGTGGCCGAACTCGTGCACGAACACGACCACGGAGAGCACGAGCAGGAACGGAATCAGATACTGGGTGATGGTGGCGAGCATCGGTCGCTGAAATCCTTCAGGCAGGCACACCGCAGCCAAGCGAGCGGACCACCTCGGCAGCCGAGCGCCGGGCTTCCGCGTCGCAGGCGAGAACGGCCTCTAGATCGTCACAGGCGGCATCGGCGAACCGGTCCAGCACCCGCTGGACGGTCTCAGCGATGCCGAGAAACCCGATCTGCCGCGCCAGGAACGCGGCCACCGCCACCTCGTTGGCGGCATTCAATACTGTAGGCGCGCCCCTACCCTGTCGCAAGGCGATGCGTGCGAGCCGCAGTGCCGGGAACCGATCAAGATCCGGTTGCTCGAACTCCAGGCCGGAACGCGTGCACAAATCCAGACGCGGCGCGCCGGTCTCGAGGCGTCCGGGCCAGGCCAGCGTGCTGGCGATCGGGATGCGCATGTCGGGCTCGCCGAGCTGGGCCAGCATCGAGCCATCGGTGAACTCGACGAGACTGTGCACGATCGACTGCGGATGCACGAGCACCTCGATCGCCTCGTCCGCGACGTCGAACAGCCGCTGCGCCTCGATGATCTCCAGGCCCTTGTTCATCATCGTGGCACTGTCGACGCTGATCTTGGCGCCCATCGACCAGCGCGGATGGCGCACCGCCTGCTCGGGCGTCACGTGCGCCATGTCGCTCGTGCTCCAGCGGCGGAAAGGCCCGCCGGACGCGGTCAGGATCAGCTGCCGCACGCCGGCGGCGTTGCGGCCGCCGAGCGCCTGCCAGATCGCGTTGTGCTCGGAATCGACCGGCAGCAGCACGGCACCGTGCTGCCTGACCTGCCGCATGAACAAGGCCCCGGCACAAACCAGGCATTCCTTGTTGGCCAGGGCCACCATCGCGCCGCGGTCGACGGCCGCGAGCGTCGGCCGCAGGCCCGCGGCGCCGACGATGCCGGCCATCACCCACTCGGCCGGCCGCCGCGCCGCGTCGACCACCGCCTCGGCACCGGCCGCCACCTCGACGCCGCTGCCGCTCAGCAGCTCCTTGAGCTCGCCATAGTGGCTCGGGTCGCCGATCACCGCCAGACGTGCACCGCATGCGCGGGCCAGGGCAGCGAGGGCGTCCGCCCGGCTGAAGGCCGTCACCGCCTCGACCCGGTAGAGCTCGGGCCGCTCGGCGACCAGCGCCAGCGTGCTGCGGCCGATCGAGCCGGTGGCGCCGAGAATGGTGATCCGGCGCGGCCGCGCGGCCGACGGTGCCACGTGCCCACTCATGGCAGTCCTCCGCGACCGGTGAGCCACATGATGGCGGCGAAGACCGGGGCAGCGAAGACGAGGCCATCGATGCGGTCGAGCAGCCCGCCATGCCCGGGAATCAGGTGGCCGCTGTCCTTGACGCCGGCATGCCGCTTCAGGCCCGACTCGAACAGGTCGCCCACTTGCGCCACGATCGCCAGCACGGCACCGGTCAAGGCCGCGAGCCAGAAGCCGGCCCCCACGGCCGAAGCCGCCGCACCGCCGATAAGGCCGGCGCCGGCGAGGCCGCCGAGCAGGCCGGACCAGGTCTTGCCCGGGCTGATCCGTGGGGCGAGCTTCGGCCCGCCCAGCGAGCGGCCGACGAAATAGGCGCAGACGTCGGTCGTCCATACGACCAGCAGCAGCCACATGACGCGATGCAGGCCGTCCACCACATCGTTGCGCAGCCAGACCACGCTCAGCGCCGGTATGCCCAGATAGAGGATGCCGCCGGCCACCCAGTCCGCGGCACCGAACCGGCGTGCGCGCAGCACCAGCGCGGTCAGGCCAGCGCCAGCGAGCACGACGACGAAGGCAGCCAAGGGCGCGCCGAACTCCAAGAGCACGATGGCGACGCACGGAATTGCGGCCGTGGCGGCGATGACGAGCGGCGATCCGGAGGCGATCAGGCCGGCGAACTCGACCGCCATGATCACGACCGCAGCGAGAATCACCGCGGCAAACAGCCAGCCACCGACCACCACCGCCACGACGGCGCCAACCGCCAGAACGACAGCGGAGAGCGCACGCTGCCGCAGGGCCGGATCGAACGCGTCAACCGGCCGAAGCGCCATACCGCCGCTCGCGCCGGTGAAACTCGCGCAGCGCCTCGCGCAGATGCTCCTCGGAAAAATCGGGCCAGCTGAACGGGATGAACACGAGTTCGGTGTAGGCGAGCTGCCAGAGCAGGAAATTGCTGATCCGCTGCTCGCCACTGGTGCGGATCAGCAGATCCGGGTCGGGAATGCCGGCGGTGCTCAGATTGTCGGCGAACAGCGCCTCGTCGATCGCGTCCGGATCAAGCCTGCCCGCCTTGGCCTCCGCCGCCAGTCGCCGGGCGGTCGCGACGATCTCCTGCCGGCTGCCATAGTTGAGCGCCATGATCACGACGACGCGCTCGTTGCCACGGCTCAGCGCCTCGGTGTCCTCGATCAGCCCACGAATGTCGGTAGGCAGGCCGCTGCGGTCGCCGATCACCCGGAGCTGCACGCCGTTGCGGCAAAGCTCGGCCAGCTCGCGCTTGAGGTACAGGCGCAGCAGATCCATGAGCTCGCCGACCTCGGCCGCCGGCCGACGCCAGTTCTCCGAGGAGAACGCGAACAGCGTGAGGTAGCGGATGCCTTCGCGGGCGCAGGCCTCGACGGCGCGGCGCACGGCCTCGGCCCCACGGCGATGCCCATAGGCCGGCGGCATGCCGCGGGACCGCGCCCAGCGGCGGTTGCCGTCCATGATGATGGCGACATGAACGGGCGGCGTGGGCGAGACCGCGTCCTGGTGCAGGGGCTCTCTACGCACGCGCAAACGCCATCAGACCTGCAGGATGTCCTTTTCCTTGTGCGCCAGCAGTTCGTTGACCGCCTCGATGTGCTTGTCGGTCAGCTTCTGGACCTCGTCCGCCCACTGCTTGTGCTCATCCTGGGAGATGTCGCCGTCCTTTTCCAGCCGCTTGAGCTGATCCATGCCGTCACGGCGGACGTTGCGGATCGCGACCCTGCCCTGCTCGGCATAGCGGTGGGCAATCTTGACCAGCTCGTTGCGGCGCTCCTGGGTGAGCTCCGGCAACGGCACCCGGATGAGCTGGCCGTCGGCCGACGGGTTGAGACCGAGCGAGCTGTTGCGGATCGCCTTGTCGACGGCCTTGACCAGACCACGGTCCCAGACCTGCACGGTCAGCATCCGGGCCTCGGGCACGTTGACGGTGCCGACCTGGGTCAGCGGCAGCTCCGAGCCGTAAGCCTCGACCACGACCGATTCCAGAAGGCTGGCGCTGGCCCGGCCGGTCCGCAGGCCCTGCAGCTCCTTGCGCAGCACCTCGAGCGCGCTGTCCATGCGCTTCTTCAGATCGGCGATGTCCGGCTGCCGACCGCTCATGCCACGGCCTCCTCGGTGATGATGGTGTGGGGTCCCTCGCCCCGCAGCACCCGCGCAAAAGCACCAGGAGCATGCACGGAAAAGACGATGATGGGAATGCTGCTCTCCCGCGCCAGTGAGATCGCCGACGCGTCCATCACCTTCAGATCCCGCGACAGCACCTCGAGATAGGTCAGCCGGTCGTACCGCAACGCATCGGTATCCTGGCGAGGATCGGCCGAATACACGCCGTCGACCTGGGTGCCCTTCAAGATCGCGTTGCAGTCCATCTCGGCCGCGCGCAGCGCCGCCGCGGTGTCGGTGGTGAAGTAGGGATTGCCGGTGCCGGCCGCGAAGATCACGATCCGGCCCTTCTCCAGGTGCCGGACCGCGCGCCGCCGGATGTAGGGCTCGCACACCGCCGACATCGGGATCGCCGACATGACCCGGGTCGGGATGCCGACATGCTGCTCGATCACGCTCTGCACGGCCAGGGCGTTGATGACCGTGCCGAGCATGCCCATGTAGTCCGCGGTCGAGCGTTCGACCCCGGCCGCGGCCAGCGTGCTGCCGCGGATGATGTTGCCGCCGCCGATGACGAGGCAGAGCTCGACACCCATCGCGTGCACGGCGGCGCAATCGTCGGCGAGCTGGCGCAGCACCCGCCGGTCATGGCCGAACTCGCCGTCCCCGAGCAGCGCCTCGCCCGACATCTTGAGCAGCACGCGGCGAAAGCGTGACCCAGGGATAGCGGCCTCGTTCATCGGCAGGGCTCCGGTTTAGCGCCAAGGGATAAGGGGGCGTCAGGCGCCCGCGAGCTGCGCCACCTCGGCGGCGAAATCGTCCGATGCCCGCTCGACGCCCTCGCCCAGCGCCAGCCGCACGAAGGCCACGACCTCGATCGGCGCACCGATCTCCTTCGCCACCGCCTGGACCGCCGCCTTGACCCGCTGGTCGGGATCGATCACGAAGGCCTGCTCGAGCAGCACCGACTCCTCGTAGAACTTGCGCAGCCGGCCATCGACCATCTTCTCGATGATGTTCTCCGGCTTGCCGGAGGCGCGGGCCTGGTCGGCGTAGATCGCACGCTCGCGCTCGATCACCGCCGGGTCGACCTTGTCGGCGCTGACCGCCTGCGGGTTGGTGGCGGCGACGTGCATCGCCAGCTGCTTGCCCAGCTCGGCCAGCCGCGCCTGATCGCCGGTCGAGGCCAGCGCCACGAGCACGCCGAGCTTGCCGAGACCGGCCGAGAGCTGGTTGTGCAGGTAGCCCGCCACCACGCCTGCCTCGACCTCGAGATAGGCGGTGCGGCGCAGGTTCATGTTCTCGCCGATGACGGCGATGGCCTGGGTGATCTCCTCGTCGACCGTGCGGCCAGTGGCCTCAACGACCGCGGCCTTGAGCGCCTCGAGGCTGCCCCTGGCGCCGGGGGCGAGGGTCGCGATGCGCCGCACCAGTTCCTGGAAGTTCTCGTTGCGGGCGACGAAATCGGTCTCGGCGTTCACCTCGACCAAGGCGCCGGAGGTGCCGGTCAGCGTCAGGCCGATCAGCCCCTCGCTGGTGACCCGGCTGGCCTTCTTCGCCGCCGCCGCCAAGCCCTTCTTGCGCAGCCAATCGGTCGCAGCCTCGAGGTCGCCCTCGACCTGCGCCAGCGCCCGCTTGCAGTCCATCATGCCGGCGCCGGTTCGGTCGCGCAGCTCCTTGACCAGAGCGGTCGTGATCTCGGCCATGCTCAAAAAAACTCCATCTGTACTTGGGATCGAGTGCGGCTCAGCCGGCCTGCGCCGCGGCGCCGGCCTCGTCCGCAGCCGGCGGGAGCTCAGGCGCGGACAGCTCCTCGATCTCGCCCAAATCCTCGATGCTGCCGATGTCGATGCCCGATGCCGACATCTCGGCCTGGATGCCGTCCAACACGGCGGCAACGGCCAGATCGCAGTAGAGGTTGATCGCCCGGCTGGCATCGTCGTTGCCGGGGAACGGGAAGCGGATGTGCCGCGGGTCGCTGTTGCTGTCGAGCACGGCCACCACCGGGATACCCAGCTTGTTGGCCTCCTGGACCGCGATCTCCTCCTTGTTGGTGTCGATCACGAACAGCATGTCGGGCAGACCGCCCATGTCCTTGATGCCGCCCAGGGCGCGCTGCAGCTTGGCCTGCTCGCGACTCAGGTTCAGCAGCTCCTTCTTGGTGAAGCCATGCTGCGTCGCCGGATCGGCGAGCTGCGCCTCGAGCTCGCGCAGGCGCTTGATCGAATGCGAGATCGTCTTCCAGTTGGTCAGCATGCCGCCGAGCCAGCGATGGTTGACGTAGTACTGGCCGCAGCGCCGGGCCGCCTGGGCGATCGGATCCTGCGCCTGCCGCTTGGTGCCGACGAACAGCACGCGGCCACCGGCCGCGGCGACGTCGCGCATCGCCACCAGCGCCCGATGCAGGGTCGGCACCGTCTGGGTCAGGTCGAGAATGTGCACGCCGTTGCGGACGCCGAAGATGTACGACGTCATCAACGGGTTCCAGCGGCGCGTCTGGTGACCGAAATGGACACCAGCTTCGAGCAGCTGGCGCATCGTGAAAGTCGGGAATGCCATAGCCGTGGATCCTGTTCCGGTTGTACCGCCGCGGACGAGTGACCCGACGCAGGGCCGGGCACCGGACAAAGCAGAGCACACGCCTGCCGCCCGCGTGAGAGGTGGCGCCTATCTATAGTGGCATGGTCGGGTTGGCAAGGCCGGCCGTCAGTTGGCCAAGGACACGTCGCGCACCGCGAGCACACCCGCGAGGCGCTCGACATCGAGCCTCTGCCCGCTGCCGAGGACGAAATCCTCGGACAGCACCAGGATCGCCTCCTCCTCGCCCGGCACCGGCACGACGAGGCGGACGCGGGCACCCTGGCCGGTGCGCCGCTCCAGCATCGGCTTCAGGCGCCGGGCCACCTGCGGCCCTTCCAGCCGGATCTCGACGCCGGCGCGAGCCTGATCGGCGACCTCCTCCAGCTTCTGGATCCGCTGCGCGGTGAGGCGGAGATTGTCGCCGTCGACCCGGGCGTCGACCTCGAAATAGAGCGGTGCCGTTCCGTCGAGCAGCTCGCGCGCCTGCCCCATCAGCTCGCTGAAGGCCGTGATCTCGAACTGGGCGGTGTGGTCGGAGACGATCAGGCGGACGAACCGGGTACGCTCGGTCACCCGCTCCTGCTTGGCGGCGATCACGCCGGCCAGCCGCAGCCGCCCGCCCTCGCTCGCCACCTGATGCAGCCGGGCACCCGGGGTCACGCCGAGGCGCGCCAGGGCGGACACGTAGCCGTCGAGCGGATGGGCCGACAGGTAGAGGCCCAGGACTTCGAACTCCATCTGCAGGCGCTGCAGCGCCGGCCAGTCCGGCTCGCGATCCAGCGCCGGCGGCGGCACCTGGGCCACGCCTCCGCCGCCGAACAGGCTGACCTGCGCGCTGGCCGCCGCCTCGGCCGCGGCGGCGGCATAGCGCAGGAGCTGATCGGCGGCGTCGTACAGCCGGCGCCGATTGGCATCCAGGGAGTCCAGTGCGCCGGCGCGGACCAGGCTCTCGAGCAGCCGCTTGTTCAAGACCCTGGTGCCGAGCCGGGCCAGCAGGTCGAACACGTCCCGGTACGGGCCGTTGGCCGCGCGCTCCTCGACCAGGATGCCCATCGCCGCCTCGCCCACCCCCTTGATCGCCGTCAGCGCGTAGCGGACGCCTGTCCCGTCCGTGCCGTCCTCGACCGAAAAGCGCACCTGCGATGCGTTGACGTCGGGCGGGTAGATCGGAATGCCCCGCTGCCGCATCTCGTTGCAGTAAGCGCTGAGCTTCTCCTGGCTGGCGCACTCCGTCGTCATCGCCGCGGCGAAGAACTCGACCGGATGGTTCGCCTTGAGATAGGCGGTCTGGTAGGCGAGCAGGGCGTAGGCGGCGGCATGGCTCTTGTTGAAGCCGTAGGAGGCGAACTTGGCCACGGCGTCGAAGATCGTGTCGGCGAGCTTGGCGCCGACGCCGCGGGCCACCGCACCCTTGACGAACACCTCCCGCTGCGCGTCCATCTCCGCCTTGATCTTCTTGCCCATCGCCCGGCGCAGCAGATCGGCGCCGCCCAGCGTGTAGCCGGCGAGCTGCTTGGCGATCTCCATCACCTGCTCCTGGTAGATGATGACGCCGTTGGTCTCGGCGAGAATCGATTCCAGCAGGGGATGCAGGTAGCTCGGGTCCTCGAGGCCGTGCTTGACGTTGGTGTAGCGCGGGATGTTGTCCATCGGTCCCGGCCGGTACAGCGAGACCATCGCGATGATGTCCTCGAAGCAGTCCGGCCGCAGCCGTCGCAGCGCATCGCGCATGCCGACCGATTCCAGCTGGAACACGCCTTGCGTCTCGGCCCGTGACAGCAGCTCGTAGCTCGGTACGTCGTCCAGCGGCAGCGACGCCAGGGCGAGCGGCTTGCCGCGCTCGTTCACCAGCTTCTCGGCATGGACCAGCATGGTCAGCGTCGACAGGCCCAAAAAGTCGAACTTGACCAGCCCGGCCTTCTCGACGTCCTTCATGTTGAACTGGGTCGCCGGCATCAGCGCCCTGGGGTCGCGGTAGAGCGGCACCAGCTCCTCGAGCGGCCGGTCGCCGATCACCACGCCCGCCGCGTGGGTCGAGGCGTTGCGCGGCAGGCCCTCGAGCTTGAGCGCGATGTCGACCATGCGCGCGACCCCGGGATCGTCGTCGCGCGCCTCCTTCAGCCGCGGCTCCAGCTCGATCGCCTGCGCCAGCGTCACCGGATTTGCCGGGTTGCTCGGCACGAGCTTGCAGATCCGGTCGACCTGCCCGAACGGGAGCCCCAGCACGCGGCCGACGTCGCGCAAGGCCGCCCGCGCCTGCAGCGTGCCGAAGGTGATGATCTGCGCGACCCGATCGGCACCGTACCGGTTGCGGACGTAGGTGATCACCTCGTGCCGACGGTCCTCGCAGAAGTCGATGTCGAAATCCGGCATCGACACGCGCTCGGGGTTGAGGAAGCGCTCGAACAGCAGGCCGAAGCGCAACGGGTCGAGATCGGTGATCTGCAGGCTCCACGCGACCACCGAGCCGGCACCGGAGCCGCGTCCCGGCCCGACCGGGACGCCGTTGGCCTTGGCCCATTTGATGAAGTCGGAAACGATCAGGAAGTAGCCCGAGAACTTCATCTGGGCGATGACGTCGAGCTCGTAGGCCAAGCGCTCGCGGTAGGGGACCGCGGCCGCGCCGTCGAGCGGCGGCAGCATCGCCGCCAAGCGCTGTTCCAGGCCGAGCCCGGCCTGGCGCCGCATCTCCGCCTCCTCGTCCTCGGCGAAGCTCGGCAGAATCGGGTCACGCGCCGGAGCCATGAAGGCGCAGCGGCGGGCGATCACCATCGTGTTGGCGATGGCCTCGGGCAGATCGGCGAACAGCTCGTGCATCTCGGCCGCGGTCTTGAAGCGGGCCTCGACGGAAACGCGCCGCCGCTCCTCCTGCACCACCTGCACGCCTTCGGCGATGCAGATCAGCGCATCGTGCGCCTCGTGCCCGTCGGCCGCGAGGAAATGCACGTCGTTGGTCGCCACCAGCGGCACGTCGTGGGCATAGGCCAAGTCGAGCAGCGCCGGTTCGACCGCGTCCGCCGCCTCGTCGCCGTGGCGGATCAGCTCGACATAGAGCCGGTCGCCGAACGTGGCCTTGAGCTCGGCGAGAAGGCGCCGCGCCAGCTTGGCATCGCCGCGCCGCAGGGCGCAGGCGACCGGGCCGGACGGGCCGCCGGTCAGACAGATCAGCCCTGCTTGATGCTGCGCCAGATCGGCCAGGGTCACGCGGATTTCGGCGCCCGGCTCCGCGTCGACATAGGCCCGGCTCATCAGCCGCAGCAGGTTGGCGTAGCCTTCGCCGCTCTTGACCAGCAGCACGACCGTCTCGGCCGGCGGCTGGCGCCCGGGCGTGCGCGGCAGAGCCTCGAGCGGCGCCAGCGCCAGGAGCGCCCCCAGGATCGGCTGCACGCCCGTCTTCTTCGCCGCGGCGCAGAATTGCATCGCAGCGAACAGATTGGCCTCGTCGGTGACCGCCACGGCCGGCATTGCCGCCGCGCGGCAGGCCTTGACCAGCGCATCCACCCGGACCGTGCTCTGCAGAAGCGAGAACGACGAGCGGACCCGCAGGTGGACGAAGTCGGCATGGGGCATGGGATCGGACTCTCCGCGGCGATCTGCATCTTACCGCGGATGGCCGAACACGGGGCAACCGCCGACTGCGTGCTATCCACAACTTCGTGCAGCGCCCACGGCCGCCGGCCCGAGCTGTTCCACCCCGCGCCGCCAGCCCCGGCGGCGCCGCCTAGGCCAGCGGCGCGAGCTGGCCCTCGGCCAGCCGGTAGGTGCGATCCATCCGGGCGGCGAGCTCGGGATTGTGGGTCGCGATCAGCGCTGCGGTGCCGGTGGCGCGCACCACCTCCAGCATCACCGCGAACACCTCCTCGGCCGTGTGGGGGTCGAGATTGCCGGTCGGCTCGTCGGCCAGGATCAGGCCGGGCGCATTGGCCAGCGCCCGGGCGATGGCGACCCGCTGCTGCTCGCCGCCGGACAGGCGGGCGGGACGATGGGTCAGACGCGCGCCGAGCCCCAGCCGCTCCAGCAGCGTCACCGCCCGTCGGCCGGCATCGGCGTGGCTGCGGCCGGCGATCAACTGGGGCATCGCCACGTTCTCCTGCGCCGTGAAGTCCGGCAGCAGGTGATGGAACTGGTAGACGAAGCCGATCCGCTCGCGGCGCAGCCGCGTCCGCTCGGCGTCGCCGAGAGCGCTGCAGGCTCGGCCGTCGATGCTCACCTCGCCACCGCTCGGCCGCTCGAGCAGCCCGGCGACGTGCAACAGGGTCGACTTGCCGGTTCCGGACGGGCCGACGAGAGCGGCGATGGTCCCGGCGTCGAGATCGAGATCGATCCCCTGCAGCACGTCCAGCGCCACCTGGCCCTGCACGAACCGGCGCCGGATACCGCGCAGGCTCAGGATCGGCGCGGGCTCACTCATTGCGCAGGGCTTCGACCGGATCGAGCCGCGCGGCGCGCCAAGCCGGGTAGAGCGTGGCGAGGAACGACAGGATCAGCGCCATCGCCACCACGCTCAGCACGTCGCCAGGCACGACCTTGGCCGGCAGCTCCGAGAGGAAGCGGATCTCGGCCGACCACAGCTCGGCCCCGGTCAGGCTCTCCAGCGTGCGCCGGATGGCGCCGATGTTGAGCGCGAACGCCAGACCAAGGAGAAATCCCGTGAACGTGCCGACCACGCCGATCGCGGCCCCGCTGAGGAAGAACACGCGCAGGATGGCCCCCTGCGTCGCCCCCATCGAGCGCATGATCGCGATGTCGCGGCCCTTGCTCTTCACCAGCATGGTGATGCCGGTGATGATGTTGAACGCGGCCACGATGATGATCAGGGTCAGGATCAAGAACATCACGTTGCGCTCGACCTGCAGCGCCGAGAAGAAGTGGGAGTTGAGCTGCTGCCAGTCGACCAGCCGGCCGGCTCCATCCAGGCGGGACACGATCTCGCGGCGGTAGCCGGTGATCCGGTCCGGGTCGGCGACCATGATCTCGACCGCGTTGACGCGGTCCGGCAGCTGGAAATAGGCCTGCGCATCGGCCAGCGGGATGTAGACGAAGCTGTTGTCGTACTCGTACATCCCGACCTCGAACACCGCGGTCACGGTGAACGTCTTGATGCGCGGCACGGTGCCGAACGCGGTGGCGGCTCCTTGCGGCGAGATCAGGGTGAGCTGCCCGCCGAGGCCGAGCCCCATGCGCTCGGCCATCCGGCTGCCGATGGCCGCCGTGCCGGGAAGGTTCAGCCCCGACAGCGCGCCCTGCACGACATGGCCGGCGATGACCTCGCGCGCCTCCAGGTCCGCGGGCCGCACGCCGCGCACCAGGGCGCCGGAGGCAACCCCGTTGGCGCTGGCCATCACCTGCCCTTCGACATAGGGCATGACGCCGACCAGCCCCGGCGCACCCCGCAGACGCGCCACCAGCTGGTCGAAATCGGCGATTCCACTCGGTCCGCTGACCACCGTGGCGTGGCCGTTGACGCCCAGCACCCGCCCGAGCAGCTCGCTGCGAAACCCGTTCATCACCGCGAGGACGACGATCAGGGTGCCGACGCCCAGCGCGATGCCGACGAGGGCGAAGCCGGCGATGACCGAGATGAAACCCTCGCCTCTGGTCGGCCGCAGGTACCGCCAGGCGACCAGGCGCTCGAAGCGACCGAAGGCCATCAGGCGGCGAAGCGCTCCACCAGCACCGGCGGCGACAGGCTGATGGTCTCGCCGGTGGCGCGGCTCTTGAGCTCGACCCGGTCCTCGGCCACGCCGCGGGGCCCGACCGTGACCTGCCACGGCAGCCCGATCAGCTCCATCGTCGCGAACTTCACCCCGGCCCGTTCGTCGCGGTCGTCGAGCAGCACGTCGACACCCAGCGCGTGCAGACGACGGTAGATGTCGTCGGCCATCGCGGTGGTGGCGGCATCGTCGGGACGCAGGTTGACCAGGCCGACCCGGAACGGGGCCACGCTCTCCGGCCAGGCGATGCCCTTCTCGTCGTGGAAGGCCTCGATCAGCGCGCCGACCAGCCGCGACACGCCGATGCCGTAGGAGCCCATCGCCACCGCGACCTCGTTGCCGTCGGGACCCATCACCTTCGCACCCATCGGCTCGGAGTACTTGGTGCCGAAATGGAAGATGTGCCCGACCTCGATGCCCCGGCCCGAACGCAGACGGTCGGCCGGAACCGGGCAGGCCGCGGGATCGTGCTTCTCGTCGGCCGCGGCGTAGAGCGCCTTCAGCGTCTCCGGCTGCAGGTTCGGGTCGGTGAAGTCGACCTGCTCGAAGGCGGCGTCGTAGTAGACGGCACTCTCGCCGGTCTGCGCCAGAATCTGGAACTCGTGGCTCATGTTGCCGCCGATCGGGCCGGTCTCGGCCTGCATCGGGATCGCCGTCAGGCCCATCCGCTTGAACGCGCGCAGGTAGGCCAGGAACATGTTGTCGTAGGCCCGCCTTGCCGCGTCGTGGTCGACGTCGAAGCTGTAGGCGTCCTTCATCAGGAACTCGCGGCCACGCATCACGCCGAAGCGCGGGCGGACCTCGTCCCTGAACTTCCACTGGATGTGGTAGAGGTTCAGCGGCAGCTGACGGTAGCTCTTGACGTGCCGGCGGAAGATGTCGGTGACGTTCTCCTCGTTGGTCGGCCCGAAGAGCATGTCGCGCTCGTGCCGATCGCGGATGCGCAGCATCTCCTTGCCATAGGCCTCGTAGCGGCCGCTCTCGCGCCACAGGTCGGCCGGCTGGATGGTCGGCATCAGGATCTCGATGGCGCCGGCCGCGTTCATCTCCTCGCGGACGATCTGCTCCACCTTCTTCAGCACCGCCACGCCCAGCGGCAGCCAATTGTAGATGCCGGCCGAGAGCTGCTGGATCATGCCGGCGCGCAGCATCAGCTTGTGCGAGACGATCTCGGCGTCGGCGGGAGCGTCCTTGAGCACGGGCAGGAAATAGCGGGAAAGGCGCATCGGCGGCACATCGCCCCTGGTTGACGGCGGCGGCACTCTAGGGATGCGCCTGCGGTTCGGCAACGTGAAAGCGGCCGCGCGCGGAAACCACCTGCCGATGCCGGCGGGCCAAGAAAAAAGCCGCGGCAGCGAGCCGCGGCTTCAATCGGGAGGAAACGCCTCAAGTCGGGTGTCACCGGATACTCCGTTGACACGCTCGTAATATAGTCGACGGCGTGCGTTCTTGCAAGGCCTGCTACTCGACAAAAAAAGAACGGCAAAGTTAGCGCAAAGAACAATTAAGAACCCTTAAGCATATCACAAAAATTTTATCGAATTTGTTTTCAATGCAGATGTCTGCGCAACCCGGTACGCGCAATTTGGCCATCAGCCATAGAGTGGTGCGCAATCGGGCTCAGTGCGGCCGCAGATCAATCAGCCCGCTGTCGATCAGCCAGGCGATTCCCCAGGTGACGAGGCCGGCCAGCACCGTCGTGACCAGCGCTTTCAGCAGCAGACGCGGCCGGGCCGGCGCGCTTTCGACCGTACCCGGCTGCGGATTCTCGGCTGGCGCCGACCCGAACGGCAGCGCCATGAAGAACACCAGCCACCACGATACGACGTAGGTGACGATGCCTCCGGCCAGGGTCATGCCTGCTCGAGCTCGACCAGGGTCCCGTTGAAGTCCTTGGGATGCAGGAACAGGACCGGCTTGCCGTGGGCGCCGATCTTGGGATCGCCATTGCCGAGGACGCGCGCGCCCTGGTCCTTCAGCCGATCCCGTGCGGCCAGGATGTCGTCGACCTCGTAGCAGACGTGATGGATGCCACCGGAGGGATTCTTGTCGAGGAAGCCTTGGATCGGGGAGGCCTCGCCCAGCACGCCCAACAGCTCGATCTTGGTGTTCGGCAGCTCGATGAACACCGTCTGCACCCCATGGTCCGGCTGGTCCTCGACCGCCGACACGCTGGCACCCAGCACGTCGCGATATTGCCTGGCGGCCGCGGCGATGTCCGGGACCGCGATGGCCACGTGATTCAGTCGACCGATCATGGAACTGTCTCCTCAACGGGCTCGAACGCCGCCAGCGTGTCGGCACCAAGCCTGGTAATCTGCACCTCGACGATCGGCCGCCGCTGCCGTGGCAGATCCAGGGCCTGGCGGATGGCGCCGCGCACCGCGTCGCGCACCCGCTCGTCATCGATCACGGCGGCGTCGGAAAGATCCTCGACGGCGTCGCTGACCGCGTCGCAGGCCTTGTCGCGCAGCTCGGCGAACCGCTCGAGCTCGAACGCCCCCAAGGGGGTGAGCTGCGGTGCCGCCAGCACGCTGCCATGCTCGTCCATGACCAGGCTGACCAGGATGGTGCCGTGGTTCATCAGCCGGCGCCGGGTGCGGAAGATATCGTCGCCCGTGGCGATCAGGCCGTCCGTCTCGGCCACCACCCGCCCCACCGGCACCTCGTCGATCACCTTGGGCGCATCGGGCGCCAGGCGGACCACGTCGCCGTTTCCGATCAGCAGCGCGTGCGGCACTCCCATCTGCTGGGCCAAGCGCTGGTGGGCATGCAGGTGGCGCGCCTCGCCATGCACCGGCACCGAGATCCGCGGTTTGATCCAGCGGTACATCTGCTCCATCTCGTCGCGGCACGGATGGCCCGAGACATGGACGAAGTGATCGCCCTCGGTGATCACCTCGATACCCTGGCGGACGAGCAGGTTGTGCAGGTTGTAGAGCGTGCGCTCGTTGCCGGGGATGATCTTGGCGCTGAAGATCACCGTGTCGTCGGCCTCGATCCGGACCCGCGGGTGCTGGCCACCGGCGATGCGGACCAGGGCGCTGCGCGCCTCGCCCTGGCTGCCGGTGCACAGGTAGAGCACCTTGTGCCGGGGCATGAGGTCGGCCTCGCGCTCGTCGCGGATCGGCGGCACGTGCTGCAGGTAGCCGACCTCCCGGGCCGCATCGATCATGCGCCGCATCGACCGGCCGACCACGAACAGCTCGCGGCCGGCGGCGCGCGCGGCCAGCATCGCCGTCTCCAGCCGGGCGACGTTCGAGGCGAAGCTGGTGAGCACGACCCGGTTGGGCTGCGCCGCGATCAGCTTGGTCAGGCTCTCGCGCACCTCGGCCTCGGAGCCGGACGTGCCGGGCGAAAGGACGTTGGTGCTGTCGCACATGATCGCCAGCACGCCGTCCTTGCCGAGGCTCTCCAGCGAAACCTCGTCGGTCCGCTCGCCGACGAGCGGGGCCGGGTCGAGCTTCCAGTCCCCGGTGTGGAGCAGCCGGCCGTGCTTCGTTTCCAGCACCAGCGCGTTGGCGTCGGGAATCGAATGGGTGACGTGGATGAAGCGGCAGTTGAACCCGCCGACGCGGAAATTCTGCCCCGGCTCGACGGTCCGGATCGGCACCTCGCGGGCGAAATCCGTCTCGTTGAGCTTGGCCCGCAGCACCGCGGCCGTGAAGCGCGTGCACCAGATCGGGCAGCCCAGGCGCTGCCACAGGTAGGGAACGGCGCCCAGATGGTCCTCGTGGGCATGGGTCAGGATCAGGCCGTCGAGCCTCGCCCGCTGCTGCTCGATGTAGCGCAGATCCGGCAGCACGATGTCGACACCGGGCAGGCTGTCGTCGGCGAAGCCGATGCCGAGATCGACCATCAGCCAGCGACCGTCGATACCGTAGAGGTAAGAGTTGACGCCGATTTCGCCGACACCGCCGAGCGGTACAAATCGCAGGTCCGAGAACGGCTTCACGCGGCTTGTTCCTTTCCGGAGCGGATCAGCTCGCGGTTGATGGCGTACATCTCCAGCAGCCCGGCCATGGTCAGATCCCGGTCGACATATTGCAGGGCCGGGCAGCGCTTGACGAACAACGGGGCCAGCCCGCCGGTGGCGACCACCGTCATGGGCATGCCGTACTCGTCCTTGATCCGGCCGACCAAGCCCTCGATCAGGCCCACATAGCCCCAGAACACGCCGGACTGCATCGCACCGATGGTCGAGGTGCCGATCACGTTCTCGGGCGGCTCGACCGCGATGCGCGGCAGCTTCGCCGCCGCCCGATGCAGCGCCTCGAGCGAGAGGTTGATGCCCGGCGCGATGGCGCCACCGCAATAGGCGCCGTCTTCGTCGACCACGTCGAAGGTGGTGGCGGTGCCGAAATCGACCACGATCAGGGGTGGCTTGTAACGTTTCCTCGCGGCGACCGCATTGACGACGCGGTCGGCCCCCACCTCGCGCGGGTTGTTGAGATTGATCTTGATCGGGTAGTCGAGATCCTCGCCGACCACGAAGGCGCGACAGCCGAAGAAGTCGCGGCTCATCCAGCGCAGGCCGATCACGGTCTGCGGCACGACGCTGGAGATCACCACCGCCTCGACATCGTCCTGGGCGTAGCCCTTGAGCCGCATCAGCTGCAGCAGGGCCACGGCATACTCTTCGGCGGTCCGTTCGCGGTTCGTCGACAGCCGCCACTGGCCGACGGGCTCTTCGCCGCGGTAGAGCGCGAACACGGTGTTGGTGTTGCCAACGTCTATGGCGAGGAGCATCCCCTCTAATTCCACTTCCAAGTTCGCGCGCAATCGGGGCTGGCGCCGTTCTAGCGCCGGCACCGTCGCAGGGCCAGTGTATAGCATGGAGCGGGCGACCCGCGGCCGGACGTCCGTGCGCCATGATCGACGCCCGGGGCCAGCTAGGCATATGCGCCTGGAAGCGGACCGTAAGCCCGTGTCGCCTCAGGCCGGCTCGATGTCGCCGCCGCCTTCCGCCCACTCCTTGAACGCACCGAGATTGCGCACGTCCTTGTAGCCCAGTTCCTGCAGCGTCTTGCCGGCCAGCGCCGACCGCCCACCCGAGGCACAGTAGACGAGCACGGTCCGGTCGGGAGCGAAGGCGGGATCGTGGTACGGCGAGGCCGGATCGGCGCGGAACTCGAGCATGCCGCGCGAGACGTGCTTCGCTCCCTTGATCCTGCCGCTGGCCTGGACCTCGGGCGCGTCGCGCACGTCGACCACGAGTGCCCGGCCGCCCGAGATCAGCTTCTCGGCCTCGTCACGTCCGATGCGCGGTACCGCTGCATTGGCAGCGGCCAGCAGCTCCTTGACCGATGTCGTCATCTCGAGCCTCCAGCGTTGCCGCGAGCCCACAACCCGCCAGCGGCGGAGCTTCCCCCGAAGCCGCTCGCGGGTCAACATGCCGGCGCAGGGAGCGGCCGCGGCCTTGCCATGGACGGCGTCACATGGCGGATCCGGGTCGATCCCGAGACGGTATCGGGGCCATGCGGGGAGACACGATGGACATTGTGCAGAGCGTTTTCGGCAGCTTCCTGATCGTCTTCCCGGCCCTGTTCTCGATCGTCAACCCGCCCGGCGGCGCCTTGATCTACAGCCAGGTCACCGCCGACCGGAGCCATGGCGAGCGGGTGCTGCTGGCCTGGCGCGTGGCGTTCTACTCTGCCGGGGTGATGCTGGTCGCCCTATGGGCCGGCGCCACCCTGATCGGCTTTTTCGGCGTGACGCTGAGCGCGCTGCGCATCGCGGGCGGTCTCGTCGTCGCTTCGCGGGCCTGGGAGCTGCTGGCCGCGCCGCAGACCCACGAGGATCGCAAGCAGGCGCAGGCCGCTCCGGCGGCCGGCGCCGACGACGTGGCCTTCTTCCCGCTCACCATCCCGTTCACCGCCGGTCCGGGCACGATCGCGGTGGCGATCGCTCTCAGCGCGAGCCGCCCCCCGGGCACGGTCGAGGTCCTGCCGTTCTTCGCCGGCGGCTCGTTCGCCGCGATGGTCGTGGCCCTGGCGGTCGGCCTTTGCTACGCGGCGGCGGACCGGGTCGTGGCGCTGCTGGGCGCCGCGGGCGCTCGCGTGGTCACCCGGCTGACCGCCTTCCTGCTGCTGTGCATCGGGGTCCAGATCGTGCTCACGGGCGTGCAGGACGCGCTCACCCCGCTCCTGGCGCGGCACGGCTGAGCGCGGCGCACACGGGGCAGCGCTGGCCTCGCGACTTTTCCACAGTTCTCTGGACAAGCGCGGGGATGTTCCTGGGGATGCGCACGGCGCGGGCGCCGGAAACCCAGGCAGATCGCGCACTTGGTGCGCCTTGCGGCACCAGGCGCGGGCTCAGCGCGGCGGGTCGATCGGCGTCGGCCGATCCGCCGGCGGCCCGTCCCAGCGCAAGCGGGTAGCCGGATGTGGCGGCCGCAGCCGGTCGGAACCGGACAGGCGCCGCCGCAGCGTACCCTCCTCGTACCCGAGACGATAACGGCCGCGGCGCTGCAGCTCCGGCACCAGCAGGCCCACCACGTCCTCGAACGTGTCGGGCGCCACCACGTAGGCGAGGTTGAACCCGTCGATGCCGGTGGCATCGAGCCAGCGCTCCAGCTCGTCCGCGACCTGGGCCGGATCGCCGACGAGGACTGGCCCGGCGCCGCCGATGGCGACATGCTCGGCGGCCTGCCGCACCGTCCAGGTGCGGCCGGGGTTGGCCCGGCTGATGTTCTCCATGGCCGAACGCCCGGCGTCGTTCTCGATGTAGCGGATTTCCTGGTCGGGATCGTAGGTGGCGAAATCGACCCCGGTCCAGCCGGAGATCAAGGCCAGCGCCCCTTCGTGGCTGACATAGGCGGCGTACTCGGCATGCTTGCGCCGTGCTGCCGCCTCGGTCTCACCGAGGATGACCGTGGCCAGGGCATAGACCAGGATGCTCGCCGGATCGCGGCCATGGCCGGCGGCGAGCCGGCGGACGTCGGCCACGCGCGGGGCGATGACCACTGGCGACGGGCCGGACATGAAGATGCATTCGGCATGCCGGGCGGCGAAGTCCCGGCCCTTGCCGGAGCTGCCCGCCTGATAGAGCACGGGCGTGCGCTGCGGCGACGGCTCGCAGAGATGGATGGCATCGAGCTGGAAGTGGGCGCCACGATGGTGCACGGCGCGGACGCCGGCCGGATCGGCGAAGATGCCGCGACCGCGGTCGCGCCGCGGCGCCGCATCGGCCCAGCTCCCTTCCCAGAGCGCGTAGACGACCTCCATGTACTCGTCGGCAATGGCGTAGCGCTCGTCGTGCGCGGTCTGCCGCGGCCGGCCCATCGCCCTGGCGGCGCTGTCCAGATAGCCGGTGACGATGTTCCAGCCGACCCGGCCCTCGGTGAGATGGTCGAGGGTGGACAGACGGCGCGCCAGCAGGAACGGCGCCTCGTAGCTCAGGTTGGCCGTCACCCCGAAGCCGAGATGCCGGGTGGCATAGGCCATGGCCGGAACGAGCAGGAGCGGATCGTTGGCCGGCACCTGCGCCGCGTTGCGCAAGGCGGCGTCGGGATTGCCGCCGAACACGTCGTACACGCCCAGAACGTCGGCGAGGAAGATGCCGTCGAAGCGGCCACGCTCCAGGGTCTTCGCGAGATCGACCCAATAGGGCAGCCGATTGTACTGCGCCTTGCGATCGCGCGGGTGCCGCCACAGCCCCGGCGACTGATGCACGACGCAATTCATCTCGAAGGCGTTGAAGCGGATCGGCTTCGTCATGAGCTCAAGCCTGAAGTGCGCCATGGCGCGGAGGGAGACACCGTTACACCAGACATTGTCGACGGCACGATACGTCCAGCGAGCCGGAGCGACCAAACCTGCGGCGCGCCGCAGGAAGATCGCGGTTTCGCGCCGACGCACGCGTGGCCCTCCAGCATCGCCACGTCGTCGGGCCCGTCGAAGGCCCGGCCGCTTCAGCTGGTGGCGGCCGTACGGACATGGTGGTGCATGCAGCCGCGTGATCGCCCCGGCGCTTCCTGTCCGACGAACTCCAGGCACGTCGGGTCGTCGAGGATGTGGCCGCGACGCCGGCGCCGTCGACGCGCTCGAGCGGGCCGGCCTTCCGCAGCAGCGGAAGCCCGTGCGAGTCATCAAGGGTCCGGACAAAGCGGCGACGATGGACGGCCCGGCGAGGTTGCTCGTCATCCTGGGAGCCAGCGGCGAGGTCGGTCGCGAGCACCGCGGACAATGGCGACCCCATCCCGATCCGCCGAGCATGCGTGCGCGCATGGCAGCCACGCTGATCGACGGCAAAAGCAAACTTGTCTATATATATGATAGAGATATAACCATGCCTGTCAATGACGACGGTGCGCTGCAACCAAGACTGGAACGGGAGCGGGATGAGCGAGGACCACGACCCGCGGGTTGGCGAGCTGCTGGCGGACGGCATGCGCCAGGTCATGCGGCACGTGCCCGCCACCACCATGGTGATCACGACCGCCGTGGACGGTGCGCCGCACGGCATGACGGCGACCGCCTTCTTGCCGGTGTCGCTGGCCCCGCCGTCGGTGATGATCGCGGTCAACCGCAGCGCCTCGATCTACCCCGTGCTGACGCGTCGGCGCGCGTTCGCGGTCAACGTCCTGAGCCTCGGAGCGGACGCGGTCGCCCGGGCGTTCTCGGATACCCGTCTTGCGCACGAGGAGCGCTTTGCGTGCGGCCCATGGTACTGGCACGATCGCGAGCTGCCGATCCTCTGCCAAGCCAGGGCCGCGTTGGTCTGCGATGTCGAGATCGAGACCGTGCACGGCACGCATGCGTTGTTCCTTGGCGCCGTCCGGGCGGTGGTGAACGACGCGGAGGGCCAGCCGGCCCTGCTCTACTTCAACGGCGCCTTCGCGAGCCTCGGCAGCCTCGAGGTCGAACGGCCGGCGCGGTTGAGCTGAATCAGTTCGCCGCGGCGCTCTCCAGCACCAGCACGTCCGCCGGCGCGAAGGTCACGGTCACCGGGCTGCCGCGCTCCGGCGGTGCGGCGCCCGGGTTGTTGAAGGTGTCGAGGGACAGGACGACCTCGCCGATGCGGATCCGGATGCGCACCACGGCGCCCAGGAAGCTCACCTCCTCGATCGTCCCGACCAGGCGGTTGCGGCCCGCGGCGCCGGTCATCGCCTGCCCGACCTCGAGCAGCGCGGCCTCGGGGCGCAACGCCACCGACCAGGCGTCGCCGACCTTGGCCTGCGGAATCCCACGGGCGGCCGTGATCTCCTGACCCGCGACGAGCAGCCGACCCGACACCGGGTCGAGCACCTTCGCCGGCAGGAAGCTCAGCGTGCCGACGAAGGACGCCACGAAATGCGTGCGCGGCTGGTTGTAGATCTCGAACGGCGTGCCGACCTGCTCGACCCGGCCCTCGTTCATCACGACGATCCGGTCGGACATCGACAGGGCTTCTTCCTGGTCGTGGGTCACGTAGATCGTCGTGATCCCGAGCTCGCGCTGCAGCGAGCGGATCTCCTCGCGCAAGGAAATCCGGATCTTCGCGTCGAGTGCGGAGAGTGGCTCGTCGAGGAGCAGGACCTGCGGCTTCACGGCCAAGGCCCGGGCCAGAGCCACGCGCTGCTGCTGGCCGCCGGAGAGCTGGTAGGGATAGCGCCCGCCCAGGGCCGGCAGCTTGATCAGGCGCAGCATCTCCTCGACCCGGGCGGTGATCTCGGCCTCGGGACGCCCGGCGACCTTGAGCCCGAAGGCCACGTTCTCGGCCACGGTCATGTTCGGAAACAGCGCGTAGGACTGGAAGACCATGCCGACATTGCGCTGGTTTGGTCGCAGGCTGGTCACATCGCGCCCGTTGATCCGCACCCGCCCCGAGGTCGGCGTCTCGAAGCCGGCCACCATGCGCAGGGTCGTCGTCTTGCCGCAGCCCGACGAGCCCAAAAACGAGATGAACTCGCCGCGCTCGACGGCGAGGTCGAACTTCTGCACCACCACGTGCTGCTTGAAGCTCTTGTGCACATCGTCGATCTCGAGAAACGCCATGCGGACTTCCTATCGCGCCCGACCGAACACGTTGATCAGGCCCATGCAGGCCCAGGTGACCGCGAAGGCGATGATGGCCAGCGCCGCGGGCTCGTAGGCGCGGTTGGCCCCCATGAGCTGCAGGTAGGGGCCGAACGCCGGGCGGTTCAGAAGGCTCGCCATCGTGAACTCGCCGACGACGATGGCGAAGGTGAGGAAGGCGCCGCTCAGGATGGCGGCGCGGATATTGGGCAGGATCACCCTAAACAGGATCGTTGGCATCCGTGCGCCGAGGATCTCGGCCGCCTCGGTCAGGGTGCGCACGTCGATCGCGCGCAGGCCGGTGTCGACCGCGCGGTACATGTAGGGCAGCGCGAGGGTGACGTAGCTGCAGGTCAGCAGGAAGTCGGTCGCGCGGGCGCTGGCGGTCAGCGGCAGGAACGACGAGCTGTTGTAGAGCCGCAGATAGCCGAACACGATCACGATGGCCGGAATCACCAACGGCAAGAGCGTGATGAACTCGACCACCGGCCGCAGCCGCGGCAGCCGCAGCTGGATCCAGTAGGCGGTGGGCACCACGAGAAGCACGCCCAGCACGATCGTGCACAGCGCGATCAGGGCGGAATAACCGAACGTCGCCTGAAAGTTCGGGTCGGCCAGCACGACGCGGTAGGCATCGAAGCTGTACTCGCCGCGCCGCATGCGCAGCGAGAACTCGATCGTGCCGATCAGCGGCACCAGGAAGTAGAGGCAGCCGATCGCCATGGCGAGCCAGGCGCCGAACCGGGATTGCTTCATCGCAGCCACCGCTCGCTGCGCTGGCGCAGCCAGATGTAGGTTCCGTTCGACAGGCCGGTGATCAGGATCATGCCCAGCGCCAGCGCGTAGCCCAGATTCTGGTCGTGCAGCACGTCGCCGCGAATCTGGGCGTAGAGCAGGATGGTGACGATGTTGAGCGAGCTGCCGGTCAGCGCGTAGGCCGTGGCGATGGCGCCGAACGCGTTGGCGAACAGCAGCAGCGTGGCGCCGAGGAAGCTCGGCCAGAGCACCGGCAGGGCGACGTGGCGCCAGTACTGCCAGGTGCTGGCGCCCAGGATTTCCGCAGCTTCCCGCCACTCGCGCTTCAGCCCGTCCAAGGCCGGGGTCAAGATCAGCACCATCAGCGGGATCTGGAAGTAGAGATAGGTGAGCGTGAGCCCGGTGAAGCTCAGGAGGTTGAAGCCGGTCGCGTAGAGATTGACGCCCAGATACTTGGCCAGCAGCGCGGTCACCAGCCCGGTGCGGCCGAGCGTGGCGAGAAAGGCGAAGGCGAGCGGCACGCCGGCGAAATTGGACGCAACCCCGGAGAAGGTCATCAGCGTCGGCCTGATCCAGGCCGGCAGCCCGCCCAGCACGGCGGCATAGGCCAGGCAGAAGCCGAGGGCGCCACCGGCCAGGGCCGAGACGGCGCTGACCTTGATGCTGATCCAGTAGGCGCTCAGAATCGAGGGCTGCAGCAGGTTGGCGAGGTTGCGCAGCGTGAACTGGCCGCTCGCATCCTGAAAGGCGCCCACGATCAGGAACAGGGTCGGCACGATCAGGAACATCAGGGCGAAGATGAAGAACGGGGTGACGCCGAGCCATGCGGCGGCGATCGGCCCGACCTGGAGCGTTGCCCGCGGCGGGCTGGCGATATCCTGCGCTGACGGCGTCATCGACCCTCTGCTTCACCACAGGCGACGTCAACGAACCCGGCGCATCCGTGCCGCCATCGGCACGGGCGGCGGCACCTTGTCCGGATCACGCCGGCGCCAGGATGGGCGCGACCCGGACGCGGCGCAACCTCAGTTGACGTTGGCGCCGACGACGCTGTCCCACTGCTTGGAGATGACCTCCTTGGCGGCCGCCTGCTCCGCCAGCGTCGGGAACACCGCCGCGGCATAGCCGGCGGCCGGCGGCAGCTTGTCGAGCATCGCCTGCGGCACCTTGCCGTTCTTCACCAGGTCGTTGAACCGGATCGGGTGGCAGTAGCCGGCGAGCCAGCCGAGCTGACCCTCGTCGGAATAGAGGTACTCCATCCACAGCTTGGCCGCGTTGGGGTGCGGGGCGAAGGCGCTGATCGCCTGGACGTAGACGCCGGCGACCACGCCCGACTTGGGCACCACGACCTCGACCGGCGGGTTGCCGTTCAGCGTGTCGCGGTCGGCCAGCGCGTTGTAGTCCCAGCGCAGCACGACCGGCGTCGAACCCTGCGCGAGCGAGGCGGCCTTGCCGATCACCGGGACGAAGTTGCCCTTCTTGTTCAGCTCGGCGAAATACTTCAGCCCGGCCTCGCCGGCCGCGGCGCCACCGGCGGCACCGGAGGCGAGCCCGGCCGCGTACACGCCCTGGATCGCCTGGTTCGCCGCCCGCGGATCGCCGGCCAAGGCAACCGAGTTGCGGAACTCGTCGCCGAGCAGGTCCGGCCAGTCCTGCGGCACGTTCTTGACGATGTCGGCGTTCACCTCGAACGCCAGCACGCCGTAATAGTCGCCGTACCAGTAGCCGTCGGCATCCTTGGCGCTGTCGGGAATCGTGTCCCAGGTGGCGACCTTGTAGGGCTGGATCAGCCCATCGGCCTTGGCCGAGGGTCCGAACGACAGGCCGACGTCGATCACGTCGGGCGCCTGCGGGCCGGTGTTGCCCTTGTTGGCCTTGATCGCCTCGATCTCGTCACCCGAACCCGCGTCTGGGTTGAGTTCGTTCACCGTAAGGCCATACTTGGCCTTGAAGCCGTCGATCAGCGCGCCGTAGCCGCACCAGTCGTGGGGCAAGGCGATCGTGGTGAGCTGGCCCTCCTTCTTCGCCGCGGCGATCAGCTCGTCCATGGAGGCGGCCGAGACGGGTCCGGCTTGAACCGCCAGCGTCGACAACAGCGCCAAGCTCGCGACGCGCGAGGCTGCCGAATGCTTGTGCGTCCCGCGTCGAGCCGCTGCGGTGACCGCCCGCTCGCGCAAGCCTGCTTCCATCGTTCCAGTCATGGGCCGCGTTCCTTTGTTTACCCGGCAGCGTTTTACTAAGCTATTCTTTAAACTCGCACTTGGGAGCTTAGCCGTTCATCGCTACAGATAGTTTACCGAACGATGACAGCGTGTCAAAAGGCAAAATGCCGACCTGGCCGGCCACACCCCATCTGGACGGAGGGATAGCTTCCATCACCGCCGTTCACTACCTATGGTTGATAACGTCGGTCGGGCGCGTGCAGGCGTTCGCCTCACTAGCCTAATTGGGAACGAGAATGAGCCATGCACAACCGTAGAACGAAATTTCTCTCGCGAATATGGATTATCATATTGACATCGAATCAACTTATGCGCACAATCGCGGTGTGTCCAGGGGGCTCCCCCCGACGACACCCGACTTGAGGCGTTTCCTCCCCAATTGACGGGCCGTGGTCTTCCGCGGCCCGTTTTTTCATCCTCACGGATACCGCCCGCCGAGTTCGCCCCGCAGGCCAGGGCGATCGATACTTGTGCATTTACTATTGCGAGCCACCGCGACGTGAAAAGATCGCCTGCTCCCGTCCGTGGCACCGAGTTGCCGTCTGCGGGTGATGCTTTGGACGAGTGGTTGCGGTCGGGACCGGCTGGCTGGACGCGGCACCCTGCAAGCCGCCCACCCGGCGATCGGCGCGGCCCGTGCCGGCTCGCGGCCGAGCACCGTGGACGGCCCGCCATCGGAGCGTGGCATCGCCATCGACCACCTGCTAGCCTGCGCCGGTGGTCGAACCCGCAACCATCATGCACACGGCCGGGACCACGTTCGTCGCCGGATACGACGGCACCATGGCGGCCGGCTCGATCGGCGTACTGTCGCGACGGCCGCGGCGACCCTATCCTGCGTCGCTCGCTGGTGCGGCAGGGCGAGGCTGACGGCCGACGCCGGTTGCGCCGTGGCGGTGCCGGCCGAGGCCGATCAACTGTTCGACGATCCAGGATTGCCCATGCCCCAAACCGTTCACGTCATCGGCGGCGGCCTTGCCGGCAGCGAGGCCGCATGGCAGCTCACCCGGCGCGGCATCTCCGTCGTGCTGCACGAGATGCGCCCGCTGCGGGCGACCGATGCGCACCAGACCGACCGGCTGGCCGAGCTGGTCTGCTCCAACTCGTTCCGCTCCGATGATGCGCTGGGCAATGCCGTGGGCCTGCTGCACGAGGAGATGCGGCGCCTCGGTTCCCTGGTCATGGCCATGGGCGACCGACACAAGCTGCCGGCGGGCGGTGCCCTGGCGGTCGACCGCGACGGCTTCGCCGCCGGGGTCACCGCCACGCTGGAGGCCGAACCTCTGGTGCGGATCGTGCGCGAGGAGGTGACCGCCCTGCCCCCGGCGGAGGACGGGCTCGCCATCGTCGCCACCGGCCCGCTCACCTCGCCCAGCCTCGCGGAGGACATCCGCCGCATCGGCGGCGAGGACCAGCTCGCCTTCTTCGACGCGATCGCCCCGATCGTCCACAAGGACAGCATCGATCTGGATCTCGCCTGGTTCCAGTCGCGCTACGACAAGGAAGGTCCGGGCGGCGGCACCGCGGACTACATCAACTGCCCGCTCGACCGGGAACAGTACGAAGCGTTCGTCGACGCGCTGCTGGCCGGCGAGAAGAGCCCGTTCAAGGCCTGGGAGGAAGCGACGCCCTACTTCGAGGGGTGCCTGCCGATCGAGGTGATGGCCGAGCGCGGTCGTGAGACGCTGAGGTTCGGGCCGATGAAGCCGGTGGGACTGACCGACCCGCGCACCGGCCGGCGCCCGCATGCCGTGGTCCAGCTACGACAGGACAATGCCCTGGGCACGCTCTACAACATGGTCGGCTTCCAGACCAAGCTGAAGCACGCGGAGCAGGTGCGGGTGTTCCGGACGATCCCGGGCCTCGGCGCGGCCCAGTTCGCGCGGCTCGGCGGCCTGCATCGCAACACCTTCGTCAACAGCCCGCGCCTGCTCGATGCGACGCTGCGGCTCAAGGCGGCCCCGCACGTTCGGCTGGCCGGGCAGGTCACCGGCTGCGAGGGCTATGTCGAGAGCGCCGCGGTGGGCCTGCTCGCCGGCCGCTTCGCCGCCGCCGAGGCGCTGGGGGAGCCCATGGCGACGCCGCCGGCCGAGACCGCGCACGGCGCCTTGCTCGCGCACATCACGGGTGGCGCGATGGCCGATACGTTCCAACCGATGAACGTGAATTTTGGCTTGTTTCCACCGCCGCCAACCGGTACGCGCAAGCACGAGCGCAAGGCCGCGCTGGCCCAGCGGGCATTGGCCGCACTGGCGACCTGGACGTGCCGATAGCGACGCCGTGCCACATCGCTACTTGCCTTTCGAGCGAAAATAGCTAGTAATGTGCTGGCTACCGCATAGACGGGATCGGCTTGCCCAAGCCACAACATCTTGTGGTCGTTCCGAATTTCCCGCGCGCCCGCCAGGTTGACTGCCGGAGGCGTCGAGCAGGGTGGTCAGGTGGTGACATTGGCCGCAGTGAAATCTTCGGTTGAGGTGCGGCAAGCGCCTTTTCAAGTGCGCGGTTCGCTGCAGACTGTCCTGTCCTTGCGCCTGCTGGCCCCGGACGACCCCAAATTCCTGCCGCTGCTGCTCGACAAGATCGCGCACTCGCCCGACTTCTTCCGCGACGCGCCGCTCGTGCTCGATGTCGGCGCGCTGGTCGGCGGCCAGTTGCTCGACTTCGAGCTGCTGACCGCCAAGCTGCGCGAACATCGGCTGATGCCCGTCGGCATCCAGAACGGTTCTCAGGAATGGAATGATGCGGCCATGGCCGCCGGCCTCGCCGTGTTCGGCCCCGGCAGCCCGGCCCGCGCGGTGACCGAGCCGGAGCCGACGGTTCGGCCGTTGCCCGGCCGCACCGCGCCGCCACGGGCGCGGCCCTCCTTGGTGATCCGTGACGCCGTGCGCGGCGGGCAGCAGATCAATGCCGAGGGCGACCTGATCGTGATGGGTACGGTCAGCGCCGGCGCCGAGCTCGCCGCGGGCGGCCACATCCACGTCTACGCGCCGCTGCGCGGCCGGGCCTTCGCCGGCATCGGGGGCGACGAGAACGCGCTGATCTTCTGCGATCAGCTCGAGGCGGAGCTGCTGTCGGTCGCCGGTGTGCATCTCGTCGCCGACGAGATCGATGCCAAGCATCACCGCCGCCGGGCCCGTGTGGCCCTCGAGCACGAGCGCTTGGTCATACATACGCTGCCCTGAGCCCGGGGGCGGCCGGGCGGCGATCGGCCCGCGAGGAGGAGATTGAATTGGCGAAAGTGATCGTGGTCACCTCGGGCAAGGGTGGTGTCGGCAAGACCACCTCTGCCGCTGCCCTCGGCACCGGCCTCGCCCTGATGGGCAAGAAGACGGTGGTGATCGACTTCGACGTGGGCCTGCGCAACCTCGATCTGATCATGGGTTGCGAGCGCCGGGTCGTGTTCGACTTCATCAATGTCATCAACGACGGCATTCGGCTGCAGCAGGCCCTGATCAAGGACAAGCGGATCGAGGATCTCTACGTCCTGCCGACCTCGCAGACCCGCGACAAGGACGCGCTGGACCGGGATGGGGTCGACAAGGCGCTGGTGGAGCTGCGCGAGCAGTTCGACTACATCATCTGCGACAGCCCGGCCGGTATCGAGAAGGGCGCGCAGATGGCGCTCTACTTCGCCGACGAGGCGGTGATCGTCACCAACCCCGAGGTCTCCTCGGTCCGCGACAGCGACCGGATCATCGGCATCCTCAACAGCAAGACCCGTCGGGCGGAGCGCGGCGAGGAAGCCGTGAAGCAGCACCTGCTGCTCACCCGCTACGACACCGGGCGGGTCGAGAAGGGGGAGATGCTCAAGGTCGAGGACGTGCTGGAGATCCTGGCGATCCCGCTGCTGGGCGTGATCCCACAGGACGATGCCGTGCTCAACGCCTCCAACGTCGGCATGCCGGTGGTGCTCGACGAGCGCTCCAAGGCGGGTCAGGCCTATACCGATGCCGTCCGCCGGCTGATCGGCGAACAGATCGAGATGCGCTTCACGGCACCGGCCAAGCGCGGGTTCATGCAGTGGATCATGCGGAGGACCGCGTGAGGCTGCTCGAGTACTTCCGGCTCGGCCGTCGTCCGGCTACCGCGGACACGGCCAAGCAGCGCCTGCAGCTCGTCATCGCCCACGACAAGGGGGCCGGCGGCTTCGAGTTCTTGCCGCTACTCCAGCGCGAGCTGCTCGAGGTGATCCGCAAGTACGTCGAGATCGACGCGCGCAAGGTGACGGTCGACATCGAGCGCGGCGACCAGATCTCGGTGCTCGAGCTCAATGTCGAGCTGCCCGCGGTGTTGGCGCGGCCGGAGCTGGTCTAGGCCGGCCCGGCGCCGGAAATACTCGCCGTTCGTGAGAAAACCCCGCGTCCGGGAACACGATCTGCGCCAAAACCTACGCGTGTCCGAAACGATACCGTAGGAAGCTCCAGCTAGCGATGCCCGCGCTCGTCGAACAGGTCGTCCGTCAGCAGCGGACGATCGGCCCGCTTCTGGTCGTCACCGTGCTGCTGGGGCTGCTCGGTCTGCCGCTGGCGGTGTGGCTCGATCTGCGCAGTCTCTCCGAGCGCCTGCTCCGCCAGCAGGCCAGCGAGACCGGCCGCATCATCGACGACATGCGCGGCTTCTACGCGAGCGACGTCGTGGCGCGTGTGCTCGCCGCCGACGGACCGGTCACCACCTCGCACGAGTACCGGAACATCCCGGGCGCCATACCGATCCCTGCGACACTGTCGATCGAGCTCGGCAAGCTGATCAGCAGCAACGACAGCGCGGTCAAGTACCGCTTCGTCTCCGACCTGCCGTTCAAGGGGCGCGAGTCGCATCCGCTCGACGGCTTCGAGAGTCACGCCATCGCCTCGCTGCGCGCCCACCCGGACCGGAAGGTGGTCGAGGTCACGGGCTCGATCTTCGATCGCAGCGTTCGCGTCGCCACGCCGGTGATCATGAAGGAGGCCTGCGTCGCCTGCCACAACACGCACCCCGACAGCCCGAAGACGGACTGGAAGGTCGGCGACGTGCGGGGGATCCAGGAAGTCTCGGTGTCCCAGCCAGTGGGCAGCAATCTTCTGGCGTTCAAGTATCTGCTGCTCTACTTCGTCCTCGCGGCCGGCGCCGGCCTCGCCTTCATTCTGGCCCAGCGCCGCCAAGCGCGAATGATTGAAGGCATCAATCAGGAGCTGGCCCAGGCCAACGACTTCCTGGCCTCGATCTCGATGAAGCTCGCCAAGTACCTGTCGCCGCAGATCTACAAGAGCATCTTCAGCGGCCAGAAGGACGTGGCGATCACCACCGAGCGCAAGAAGCTCACCATCTTCTTCTCCGACATCGAGAACTTCACCGGCACGACGGAGCGGCTGCAGCCGGAAGATCTGACGGCGCTGCTCAACGAGTACCTGACCGAGATGTCGACCATCGCGACCGAGCACGGCGCCACCGTCGACAAGTTCATCGGCGACGCGATCCTCGGCTTCTTCGGCGACCCCGACACCAGGGGCGTCGAGGAGGATGGCCGAGCCTGCGTGCGCATGGCGGTCGACATGCAGCGGCGGCTGGCCCAGCTCAACACGCAATGGCGCCAGCGCGGGATCGAGCAGCCGTTCCGTGCGCGGATCGGCATCAATACCGGCTACTGCAACGTCGGCAATTTCGGCAGCGACGACCGGATGGACTATACCATCATCGGCGCCGAAGCCAATCTGGCCACCCGGCTGCAGACCATCGCCGAGCCCGGGGGCATCGTGCTCAGCTACGAGACCTACGCCCTCGTCCGCGATCTGGTCCGCGCCGAGCCGCTGCCGCCGATTCGGGTCAAGGGCATCAGCCGCGAGGTCGTGCCCTACGCCGTCCAGGGCCTGCTGGGCGAGCTGGTCCAGCGCTCGCAGGTCATCAGCGAGCATGCCAAGGGGCTCGACCTGTTCGTCGACCTCGACATACTCGACGACCGCGCCGCCGAGCGGGCGCGGCGTCGGCTGCAGGAACTGCTCGAGGCGCTGGAGGGGCGGGCGAAGCCGGCGTGAAGGTTTCGAACGAGCTCAGCCACCACGTGCCGTGGGCTCGACCACGACGGTGGCGGTGCGGCCGGCGATGAGCTGCACGTCGGGCGGAACGGAGTCGATCGCGATCCGCACCGGAATGCGTTGCGCCAGCCTGACCCAGGCGAAGGTCGGGTTGACGTTGGCCAGGAGGTCGCTGCTGCTGCTCCGCTCGCGATCGACGATGGCACTGGCGATGCCCTCGACATGCCCCTGCAGCGCCGGCCCGACGCCGATCAGGTAGATGGTCACCGGATCGCCGATCCGGATGCGGTCGAGCTTGGTCTCCTCGAAATAGCCGTCGACATGGAACGTGTCGGTGTCGACGACGGCGATCACCGGATGGCCGGCCGCGACGTAGTCGCCAACCTGCAGATCGAGGTTGGTGACGATGCCGTTGACCGGCGCCTTGATCTCGGTGCGGTCGAGGTTGAGCTGGGCGAGATCGCGATCGGCCTGGGCTTGCTGGACGGCCGCCGCTGCCTGCTCGGCGACCGA
Source organism: Geminicoccaceae bacterium (assembly GCA_039808865.1). Classification (GTDB taxonomy): domain Bacteria; phylum Pseudomonadota; class Alphaproteobacteria; order Geminicoccales; family Geminicoccaceae; genus Benzoatithermus. Next base: position 632 of record JBDHTW010000025.1, on the reverse strand, counting down.
CAGAGCCTGCTCGCGCTGCGCCTGCGAGACCGCGGTCACGTCGAGCCGGCGATAGCGTTCGGCGTCGCGGTCGGCCTGGTCCTTCGCGGCCAGCCGGTTGGCCATGGCGGCATCGGCCTGCGCCAGGGCCAGACGGTAGCGATCACGATCGATGCGGAACAGCACGTCGCCCTGCTGCACCTCCTGGTTGTCACGCACCAGGACCTCGGTCACGATTCCGGCGACGTCCGGCGCAACCTGGACGACGTCCGCCCGCACCCTGCCGTCGCGGGTCCACGGCTCCTCCATGTAATAGACCCAAAGCTGCCAGCCGACGGCGGCGGCCGCGGCGACGACGATGCCGCTGACCACGAGACGCAGCAGAAGGGGCGCCAGATTGCGCATCGAGAGGCCTTTCCGCTCAGATCGTGAGCCACGTGACCAGACCCAGAGCCAGCACGAACAAGGCGAGATCGAACAGCGTCGCGTGCCAGATCCAGCGATAGAGCCCGAAGCGATCGAGCAGCTGGCGCACGACCCAGGTCAGCCCGAGCGCCAGGGCGGCACCGGCCAGCACCGGCGAGACCAGCAGGCCGTAGATGTCGATCTCGCGGATCATGTCGGCTCCGGCTCCACCCCGGCCAGCGGCTGCG
>JBDHTW010000024.1:0-47242 GCA_039808865.1 Geminicoccaceae bacterium | reverse complement strand
CGGGCCATGCCCTTCTCCTGCTCGGAGGGCTGACGCTCGCCCTGTCCGCCGGCGATGGTGGTGACCCCGTAGGGCGAGCCGCCCTTGATCTCGTCCAGGCCCATCTGCGCCTGGCAGGCATAGGGCAGCCCGACCACGACCATGCCCTGGTGCAGCAGGGTCGGGATCGTGGTGATGATCGTCGTCTCGTTGCCACCGTGCTGCGTGGCGCTCGACGCGAACACGCTGCCGACCTTGCCGACCAAGGCGCCCTTCATCCACAGGCCGCCGGTCTGGTCCCAGAAGTTGCGCATCTGCGCCGCCATGTTGCCGAAGCGGGTCGGCGTGCCGACGATGATCGCGTCGTAGTCGCCGAGTTCGCCCGGCGTCGCCACCGGTGCCGGCTGGTCGACCTTGAAATGGGACTGCTTGGCGACGTCCTCGGGCACCAGCTCCGGCACGCGCTTGACCACGGCCTCGACGCCCTCGACCTCGCGGGCTCCCTCGGCCACCGCATAGGCCATCTGCTCGATGTGGCCATAGCTGCTGTAGTAGAGCACCAGAACCTTGGTCACCGCCTCACTCCCGTATCGTGGCTTGCGATAAGCGAGAAGTAAGCGGCCGGCGGCGGACCACCAGCCCGCCGCCGGGAAATGCATTGTTTCCCGCTGAGCTACAATCCGGACCGCCGGTTCACTGGGCCGCGACGGGGACCGGCTTCGCTGCCCGCAGCGACAGCGCGTGATGCAGGACGCCGCCGAGCACGGCGCCGATCAGCCACCCCCAGTCGCCGACATTGTAGATCAGGCCGAAGCCGCCGAGCAGCGCCAGCCCGATCGCCACGAAGCCCGACACGGCCAGGGCTTTCAGCGCCGTGTGGCTCCAGCCGCGCTCGAAGTACAAGGAGCCCTTGGGCGAGGTCGAGTAGAGGTCGTGCAGCTCCACGTGGCCGTGCTTCACGAGGTAGTAGTCGGCGATCATGACGCCGTACATCGGCCCGAGCACCGCGCCGAAGATGGCGACGAACGCCGTGATCGCGCCGGGGCTCTGCACGAACAGCCACGGGCAGACCAGGACCGAGAGGATCGAGGTGATCAGGCCGCCGAGGCGGAAGGTGATCTTCTGCGGGTAGAGATTGGCGATGTCGTAGGCCGGCGAGACGAAATTGGCGACGATGTTGATGCCCATCGTGGCGACGATGAAGGTGATGCTGCCGATGATGGCGACGATCGGGCTGTCGATCCGCTCGACGATGGCCACCGGATCCATGATCGCCTCGCCGAACACGGCGACCGTGCCCGAGGTGACGATCACCGTGATCAGCGCGAAGACGATGAAGTTGAGCGGCAGGCCCAGGAAGTTGCCGAGCTTCATCGCGCGCTCGTTCTCGGCGAAGCGGGCGAAGTCGCCGAAATTGAGCAGGAGCGCGGCGAAATAGGCGATCACCAGCATGGCGGCGTTGGCCATGTGGCCGAGCGAGGAGCCAGCCACCGGCTCGCCGAGCTGCAGGGACAGGCTGGACAGGCCCGAGTGCCACAAGATCCAGCCGGCCAGGATGAACATGATGACGTAGACGGCGGGCCCGCAGAAATCGATGAACCTGCGGATCGTCTCCATGCCGTTGAGGAAGATCACGAGCTGGAAGAACCACATGAACAGGAAGCAGGCCCAGCCGAGCTCGGACAGGCCGAGGAAGGACGTCTGGGTCAGCGACACGGCCGAGGGGAAGAAGGTCAGCACCAGCACCTGCACGGCCTTCGATGCGAAATAGGTCTGCACGCCGTACCAGACGATGCCGACCACGCCACGCACGATCGCGGCGAGCTTGGCGCCCTGGACGCCGAACGCCACCCGCGCCATGACCGGGTAGGGAATGCCGTATTTCTGCGACGGCTGGCCGATCAGATTCATCAGGAAATAAACGCCGAAGATCCCGACCGTCATCGCGATCAGGACTTCCCAGCCGGACAGGCCGAGGAAAAACAGGCTCGCGGCGAACGTGTAGCCGCCGACCGAATGCACATCCGACATCCACATCGAGAAGATGTCGAAGACCTTCCACGTACGTCCCTCGGGTGCCGTCGGCGCCAGATCGCCGTTGTAGAGCGATGGATCGGCGCCGGGGATCTCGAGAACGGCCGTCTCGCCGCCATGACCTGCCATCTACGTCCCTTCCAAGCTGGAATGCTTTCAAGGAACGAGCAAGGCGCGTGCCGGACGTTCCGCGGCCGGCGCGACCACCCTCAGGGCAGCGGCGCCGTCGCCGCCACCAGCCAGCCGGCGGCATCCTCGACGAGCGGCGACAGTTCCTCGCGGACGCGCGCATGGTAGGCGTCGAGCCAGCCGCGTTCCTCGGCCGTCAGCAGCGACGGCTCGATCAGCCGGCGATCGATCGGGCACAAGGTCAGCGTCCGGAAGCCCAACAGCGGGCGGTCGCCGCCTTCGGGCGTGCCGCGCCGCTCGACCGCGACCAGGTTCTCGGTACGGATGCCGTAGGCGTCCGGCTTGTAGTAGCCGGGCTCGTTGCTGAGGATCATGCCGGGCTGGAGCGTCGCCGTGCCGAGCTTGCTGATCCGCGCCGGACCCTCGTGCACGCACAAGTACGAGCCGACGCCGTGGCCGGTGCCGTGGTCGAAGTCCAACCCGTGCCGCCACAGCGCCATCCGTGCCAGCGCATCGATCTGCGCCCCGCTCGTGCCGTCGGGGAACACGGCGAGCGAGATCGCGATCATGCCCTTGAGCACGAGCGTGAACCGCTGGCGCATCTCCTCGCTGGGGTGGCCCAGCCCCACGGTGCGGGTGATGTCGGTGGTGGCGTCGAGATACTGACCACCGCTGTCGATCAGGTAGAGCGTGTCCGCCGTGAGCGGCCGGTTGCTCTCGGGCGTCGCGCGGTAGTGGGGCAGGGCGGCATGCGGACCGTGGGCGGAGATCGAATCGAAGCTGGGACCACGGAACAGCGGGTCCTTGGCGCGCTCCTGCTCCAGCCGTGCGGCGGCGGTCATCTCGTCGACGCTGCCGTCCAGCGGCTGGCGGTCGAGCCAGGCCAGGAAGCGGACCACGGCCGCCCCGTCGCGCCGCTGCGCGTCGACCGCACCCTGCAACTCGACCGGGTTCTTCTGCGCCTTGGCGGCCATGCAGGGATCGTCGGCCTCGACCAGCTTGGCACCGGCCCTGGTCAGGCGTTCGAGGAAGCCGACATGCACGACCCCCGGATCGGCCAGCACCGTGCGACCGCCGAGCCCGTCCAGGGCCGCGGCGAACGTCGCGATCGGCTCGACCTGGACCGCGTTCGGCAACTGCAGCCCGCGTGGCAGCTTGCGCGGGTCGACGAACCAGCGGCAGGTGCCGTCGCGATCGAGCAGAAGGTGACTCAGGACCAGCGGGTTGAACGGAATGTCGCCACCACGCACGTTGAGCAGCCAGGCGATCGAGTCGGCCGCGGTCAGCAGCAGCAGATCGGCCTTCTTGTCGGCCACGATGCGGCCGATCCGCTCGCGCTTGGCCGCGCTGCCCTCACCGGCATAGCGGTCGTCGTGCAGCCGTGCCGGTGCGATCGGCGGCGGCGGGCGATCCGCCCACACCGCATCGATGGGGTTGGGCTCCAGCGCGACCAGAGCGCCACCCTTGGCCTGGGCGAGCGCGGCGAGCCGGTCCCGCTCGCCGCGGCGGGCGAGCAGGGGATCGTAGCCGAGGCGCGCGCCCTGCGGCAGGTGCTCCTCGAGCCAGGCCGACAAGGGTTGCTCGACGCTGTGCCGACGGTCGAACAGGCTCGCATCCACCTGCTGGGCGAGCTGGACCGTGTAGCGTCCGTCGCTGAGCACCGTCGCCCGATCCAGCGTCACCGCGGCCTGGGCGGCCGAGCCGGTGAAGCCGGTGAGCCAGGCCACGCGCTCGGCGTAGCCCGGCAGGTACTCGCTGCCGTGCTCGTCGGTGCGCATCAGGACGAAGCCGTCGACGCCGCGCTCGCGCAGCACGGCGCGCAGCCGCTCGAGGCGCCGGCGATGATCGGGCGGGTCCGCGGGCTCGGCCTTACGCCGCGCCGCGCGCCGCGCCTGCAACGCATCGACGAGCGCGGGCGGCAGGTCGGAGCCGATCAACGCGAGCCATGCCTCGGGATCACGACCTTCGGGTGCCGCATCGATGCCGGCGAGAAGCTCGTCCAGCGCGTGGACGTCGCCGGAGAGGCCGGCCCGCCGCAGCAGTTCGGCCAAGGCATCGCTGTCGGTCATGCGAGATCCCGTCAAAGGGGCCGGCGGCCGCGTCGCCGTTGGCGTTCCTGCTCCAGCCAGCTGCCATGCCTGGTCAGGATCAGGCGGATCGCTTCGCCGCGCCGACGCACGCCGAGCTGGCGATAGGCTGCCTGCAGGTGAATCTTCACCGTGCGTGCGCTCAGCCCGAGCACGTCCGCGATCTGGCTGTTGCTGGCGCTGTACTCGACCAGTTCGTAGATCACGTCGGCTTGGCGACGGGTGAGGTCGGGGCCGACGCCGGCCTCCACAACGATGGCGCCGTCGCGCCGCGGCTTGCGGTCGTCGAGCAGCACGAGCGCGATCAGGTCGGCCGCCGCCCAGACCACCTGCTCGGTCCACTCGTCGATCGGCGTCTGCCGCCGGAGCCGCAGGCCGAGAACGCCCAGCAGCTGGTCGCCACCGAGCAGCGGCACGTTGATGCAGGCATGGTCGGGATCGTCCCTGCCGGGACGCTGGACGAGCTGCCGCGTCGCCATGACCTGAGCGAAGCTCGACGGCGTGTCCTTGGTCAGAGGCGAGTGCGCCGGATAGCCGGGTATGCCGAGGTGCGCGACGAAGTCCATGCGTCCGCCGTCGGCGGTCGGAACCGCCACGATGCCGCTACGGACGCCGTCGAGGCGCGCCACCTCGTCGAGCATCGCCTTGGCCCCGATGGTAGGGTCGACCCCGGCCAGGGCGATCTCGTTCAGGCGCAACAGGCACAGCAGCTCCTCGAACGCTGGCATCAGCCGGTCACCGCCCCATGCTCCACGACCATTTCATGCCGGGCACCCGTTGCTCGCCTACTTCAGCGGTGCCATCACCATGATCATCTGACGCCCCTCGAGCTTCGGGAACTGCTCGACCTTGGCGATATCGCCGACTTCGGTTTTCACCTTCTCCAAGATATCCATCGCCAAATGCTGATGGGCCATCTCGCGACCCCGAAATCGCATGGTGACTTTTACTTTATCGCCTTCATCAATGAACTCACGAACCTTCTTCATCTTGATATTGTAATCGTTGTCGTCGATGCCCGGGCGCATCTTGATCTCTTTGACCTCGATGATCCGCTGCTTCTTTCGGGCAGCATTGGCCTTCTTCTGGGCTTCGTACTTGAACTTGCCATAGTCAAGGATCTTGCAGACCGGAGGGGAGGCGGTGGGTGCGATCTCGACCAGATCGAGCCCTGCTTCCTCCGCCCGCGCCATCGCTTCCCGCGTCGATACCACACCGACCATGTGGCCTTGGGCATCGATCAGGCGAACCTCGCGGGCCTCGATCCGATAGTTGATCCGATACTCTTCTTCTTGCTGCGCAGCCATCGCCATAAGCTCAGCAAATCCTCCTATGTTGCACCTCTAGGGCCGCCCCGCCAATGCAGGACGACCCGATCGTTCGACCAGTCGGCGTCGTATCTGGGCCGACGCCAGAACCCGCCCGGATCAAAGATCGGGCGGGAGGGATTCCCGCTGACACAACAGGACCGCCTCGTCAAGCGACAGCGTGCGCTGCGCCGGATCGCCCAGACGGCGCAGGCTCACGCTGCGCTCGGTCTGCTCGCGCGCGCCGACCGCCAGCAGCAGCGGCACCTTGCGCAGGCTGTGCTCGCGCACCTTGTAGCCGATCTTGTCCGCCCGCACGTCGATCTCGGCCCGCACACCCTTGGCGCGCAGCCGCTCGACCACCTCGTGCGCGTAGCCGTCGGCCTCGTTGGTGATGGTGGCGACGACGGCCTGCACCGGCGCCAGCCACAAGGGCAGCCGGCCGGCGTAATGCTCGATCAGCATGCCGATGAAGCGCTCGAGCGAGCCGAGGATCGCCCGGTGCAGCATCACCGGCCGGTGCTTGGCGCCGTCCGGGCCGACATAGTTCGCGTCCAGCCGCTCGGGCAGGACGAAGTCGACCTGCAGCGTGCCGCACTGCCAGTCGCGGCCGATCGCGTCGCGCAGCACGAACTCGAGCTTGGGCCCGTAGAAGGCGCCCTCGCCAGGGTTCAGCGTGCACTCGAGTCCGGCCGCGCGCACCGCCTCCCACAAGGCGGCCTCCGCCTGGTCCCAGACCTGGTCCTCGCCGGCCCGCACCGGTGGCCGGTCGGAGAACTTCACCCGGACGTCCGTGAAGCCGAAGTCCTTGTAGACCTGCATCAGCAGCTCGCAGAACGCGACGCTCTCGGCGGTGATCTGCTCGGGCGTGCAGAAGATGTGCGCATCGTCCTGGGTGAACGCGCGCACCCGCATGATGCCGTGCAGCGCCCCGGACGGCTCGTTGCGGTGGCACGAGCCGAACTCGGCCAGGCGCAGCGGCAGCTCGCGGTAGCTGTGCAGATGCTGGTTGTAGATCTGCACGTGGCCGGGACAGTTCATCGGCTTCAGCGCCAGATGCTTCTCCTCGGCCTCGAGCGTGAACATGTTCTCGCGGAACTTCTCCCAGTGCCCCGAGCGCTCCCAGAACACCCGGTCGTAGATCTGCGGCGTCTTGACCTCGACATAGCCCGAGCCGTCGAGCCGGCGGCGGATGTAGCTCTCCACCGCCCGCCACAGCGTCCAGCCGTGCGGGTGCCAGAACACCGAGCCCGCGGCCTCCTCCTGGACGTGGAACAGGTCCATCTCGCGGCCGAGCCGACGATGGTCGCGCCGCTCGGCTTCCTCGATCTGGTGCAGATGCGCGTCGAGCTCGGCCTTGGTCGCGAAGGCGGTGCCGTAGATGCGCTGCAGCTGCGGGTTGCGACTGTCGCCGCGCCAGTAGGCGCCCGCCACCTTGGTCAGCTTGAAGGCGCCGATCCTGCCGGTCGAGGGGCCGTGCGGCCCGCGGCAGAGATCGAACCAGCCGTCCTGATGGTAGAGCGTCACGGGCTCGCCGGCGGGGATCGCGTCGAGCAGCTCGAGCTTGAACCGCTCGCCCAGTGCCTCGAACTTGGCCCGGGCCGCGTCACGGCTGACCTCCTCGCGCACGAACGGCTTGTCGGCCTTGACGATCTCGGCCATGCGCGCCTCGATCTTGGCGAGGTCGTCGGTCGAGAACGGCTCGTTGCGGAAGAAGTCGTAGTAGAATCCGCTCTCGATCGCCGGGCCGATCGTGACCTGGGTGCCAGGGAACAGGCTCTGCACCGCCTCGGCCATCACGTGCGCGCAGTCGTGACGGATCACGGCCACCGCCTCGGGATCCTGGTTGCGGATCAGCCGCACCCGGGCGTCCCGCACGATCGGCTGGTCGAGATCCTGGAGCTTGCCGTCGACCTCGATCACCAGCGCCGCCTTGGCCAGGCTCTTGCCGATCGCGGCCGCGATCGCGGCCCCGGTGGTCCCGGCCGGGAAGCTGCGCGTGGTCTGGTCGGGGAAGGTGACCACGATCGCTGGCGAGACCTGCGCGGCGGGGGCGGAAGCCGAGAGATTCATGAGATCCGAGCCTGGACGAAGTTTGGGGAGCCCGACCGCAAGCGCGCGGCGAGCGTATCCTCTAGAACGGGCATAGCGCGGCGCTGTCAAGCCGCGCCCGATCCAGGCCGTCACATATGGGGATTCATCCGGCCAGCGCCAGCCTCGGCGTGACGGCGCCATCGACGAGCTCACCGTAGACGTCGAGTGTCCGGGCGCACATCGCCCGCAAGCCGAACGTCTCGAGCACGTAGCCGCGGGCCCGGACCGCCAGCCGCTGCCGGGCGTCGGGCGGCATCGCCAGCGCCAGTGCCAGGGCCCGCGCCAGCTCGGCCGAGTCGTTCGGTGGGACCAGCCAGCCCGTTGCCGCCGGCAGCACGGTCTCGGCCAGCGCCCCCTGGTTGGTGACGATGACCGGCCGGCCCATGGCCTGCGCCGCCGCGGCCGCCAGCCCGGACGGATCGGGCTGGGTCGCCGGCAGGACCACGATGTCGGCGAGGCTCAGCGCCGCCGGCAGATCCGTGGTCTCGCCGAACCGCACCCGCTCGCCGAGGCCGGTCCGGCGGATCGTCGCCATGAGCTCCTGGCCGTAGGCGCTGGCCGGATCGAGCCCTCCGACCAGGACCGCGGTGCAGTCCAGCCGCGGCAGGCGGGCCATGGCCTGCAGCAGCAGAAGATGGCCGCGCCCCGGCACGACGGCGCCCGGCATCATCACCACCTGGTCGTGCGGCCGGATGTTCCAGCGCTCGGCCAGGGCCAGTACCCGGTGGCCGCGCACACGCTCGGGGTCGAACTCGTCCGGGTCGACCCAGCGATGGACGATGCGCAGCCGCTCGGCCGCGGTGCCGTAGACCGAGGCGATCAGCTCGGCGGCGTACTCGGAGATCGCGATCACCCGGGTGCCGGATGCCATCACCGGCTGATGGCGCGGGCTCGGCACGCCGTCCGCCGGCAGCGGCGCATGGAACGTGGTCACGAAGCCGGCGCCGGTGCGGCGGCTGGCCAGGGCCGCGCTCGCGGCCGGCCCCTCCGCCCGCGCATGGACCACGCCAATGCCGTGCTGGCGGATGGCCCCGGCCAGCCGGCGGGCATTGGCGTGCCGCGCGAACCAGCCCGTGGCGGCGAGCGGCAAGGGGAGATGCGTCACCCCGGCGGCTGCCAGCTCGCGCATGAGCGGCCCGCCGGCGGAGGCCACGAAGGCGCGCCAGCCATGCGCACGCAAGTGCCGGGCGAGGTCGAGCGTGGCGCGGCCCAGCTCGTCGCGTTCCAGGCGCGGCAGAACCTGCAGGACGGCCGGTGGCGCCGGTCGTGGCGTGGCTTGGCTCAGCAACGCGCGCTGCACTCGGCGCTTGCATCGATGCCGACGCCGTTCGACCTTCCAGACATGCGACGGACTCCGCGGAGGGCGGCCAAACAAGTCGGTAGCCTAGTGAAATGCACGCAATAATGCAAACGCCGGTCAAATATCTCAACCGATCAGGGTACGAATCGCTGGCCTTCGTGGCGAGCCCCGGCCAGTCGCCGACGGTCCTGTTCCTCACCGGCTTCCGTTCCGACATGACGGGCAGCAAGGCGCTCCATCTCGAGCAGCACTGCCGGGCCGCCGGGCGGGCATTCGTGCGCTTCGACTATCGCGGCCATGGTGCCTCCGGCGGCCGCTTCGAGGAGGGCTGCATCGGCGATTGGCGCGACGACACGCTGGCGGTGATCGACCAGGTGATCGACGGGCCGGTCGTTCTCGTCGGCTCGAGCATGGGCGGCTGGATCATGCTGCTGGCCGCCCTGGCGCGCCCGCAGCAGGTGCGCGGCCTGGTCGGCATCGCCGCCGCCCCCGACTTCACCCACGACCTGATCCGGCCCGGCCTGACGGCCGAGCAGCGGCGGCAGCTCGAGCGCGACGGTGTGCTCCTCGCCCCGTCGGCCTATGGCGAGCCGTTGCCGATCACGCGCCGGCTGCTGATCGACGGCGACCGGCACCGGGTGCTGACGGGGCCGATCCCGATCGGCTGTCCGGTTCACCTGCTGCACGGTCAGCAGGATCCCGACGTACCGTGGTCGACCTCGATCCGGCTGGCCGCCTGCCTGGACAGCCCGGCGGTGACGGTCGAGCTGATCAAGGACGGCGATCACCGGCTGTCGCGCGACGACGATTTGCGCCGGATCGCGGCCGCCCTCGACCGGGTCCTCGCGGCGGTGGCCGGACGTGGCTGAGCGGATCCCGACCATCCGGCCGTGGCTGGTGGCCGCCGGCCTCTCCGTCAGCATCGTCGCGGCCCTCGTCTGGTGGCAGCTGCCGCGGTCCGTGGAGCCGGGGCTCGTCGATCCGCCGATCCTCGCACCCGTGTCGCCGGCGGCCGCGCCGCCGACAGCGACGGTGATCGAGACCGACGATCCGCCGACGGTGGCACCGGCGCCACCCATGCCGCGCCTCAAGCCGACCGAGCCCGTGGCGGTGACCCATGCCGAACTGGTGGCCAACCCGACCTGGACCGGCGACCTCGACGGCATGGTCAAACGCCGCGTGCTGCGCATGCTCCTGGTGCCCAACCGCACCGACTACTATCTCGACCACGGCGAGCCCAAGGGCCTCACCGCGGAGTATGCGCGCGAGCTGGAACGGCGGCTGAACCTTCAGTTCAAGCTCGGGCCGCGGCCGCTGCGGGTCGCCTTCGTGCCCGTGACCCGCGACCGGCTGATTCCAGCGTTGCTGGCGGGCGAGGGCGACGTGGCGGTGGCGAATCTGACCATCACCCCCGAACGTCTCAAGCTCGTCGACTTTTCGCCGCCGTTCCTGACCGACGTGCGCGAGATCGTCGTCACCGGTCCGCACGCGCCGGTCCTGCGCACGCTCGACGACCTGGCCGGGCAGGAAATCCAGGTCCGCCGCTCGAGCAGCTATTGGTCCAGCCTCGAGGGCCTGGACCGCCACCTGCATGCGGCGGGCCTGCCGCGGCTGGACATGGTGCCGGTGCCGGAGCCGATCGAGGACGAGGATCTCCTGGAGCTGGTCGATGCCGGCATGCTGCCCCTGGCCGTGGTCGACGAGCACAAGGCCCGGGCCTGGGCCAAGGTCCTGCCGGCCCTCGACCTGCGCGACGATCTCGTGCTGCGCTCGGGCGCCGCGATCGGCTGGGCCTACCGCAAGCGCAGCCCGAAGCTCGCCGCCTTTCTCGCCACCTTCGCCAAGGCCACCGCGCGCGGCACCGAGTTCGGCAACGTCGTGGCCGGCCGCTATCTGGTCCAGGCCGAGCAGCTGCGTCGCAGCTCGCCGGCCGACCGCCGGCGCTTCCTGCAGCTGCTCGAGTATTTCCGCCGCTCCGGCGACCGCTACCGCTTCGATCCTCTGCTGCTGGCGGCGCAGGGCTTCCAGGAGTCCGGTCTCGACCAGAAGAAGCGCAGCCGGGCCGGCGCGATCGGCATCATGCAGCTCCGGCCCGAGACCGCGCGCGATCCGAACGTCGACATTCGCGGCATCGACCGGGTCGAGAACAACATCGAGGCCGGCGCCAAGTACCTGCGCCACCTGATCGACGTCTACTTCACCGACCCGGACATCGGCGCGTTCGACCGCATGCTGTTCGCGCTCGCCGCCTACAATGCCGGCCCGACGCGCATCGCCGACCTGCGTCGCCGGGCCGGCGGGCGCGGCCTCGACCCCGACCGGTGGTTCGGCCAGGTCGAGCTGCAGGCCGCGCGCGACATCGGCCGCGAGCCCGTCACCTACGTCGGCAACATCGTGAAGTACTACGTCGTCTATCGCGGCATCGTCGAGCAGGAGGATGCCCGCACCAATGCCCGCAGCCTGATCGTCGCGCGCTGAGCGCGAACCGGGCCATGCGCCGGTTGGCGCCCGCGACGGCGTTGCTGCTCGCACCCGATCGGGGCTAGGCAGCTGCAGGAGGTGCCCTCATGTACCAGCCGACCCATTTCCGCGAAGACCGGCTCGAGGTGCAGCACGCGTTGATCCGCGCGCACCCGCTGGGCCTGCTCGTCACCACCGGCGCGGACGGGTTGGATGCGAACGCGGTCCCGTTCCTGCTGGATGCCGACGCGGCACCGCTGGGCGTGCTGCGGGCGCACGTGGCGCGCGCCAACCCGCAATGGCGGACGCTCGCCACCGGCGGCGAGATCCTGGTCGTGTTCCAGGCCGTCGACAGCTACGTGACGCCGAGCTGGTACGCGAGCAAGCCGGCGACCGGGAAGGTCGTGCCGACCTGGAACTACGCCATGGTCCAGGCCTGGGGCCGGCCGCGGGTGATCGAGGATGCGGCCTGGCTCGCGGCCCAGATCACGGCGCTGACCGAGCAGCAGGAACGGACCCGGGCGGAGCCCTGGCAGGTCGCCGACGCCCCGGCACCGTTCATCGCCGCGCAGATCAGGGGCATCGTCGGCATCGAGATCCCGATCGCCCGGCTCGAGGGCAAATGGAAGGTCAGCCAGAACCGTTCCCCCGCCGACCGTGCCGGGGTCGCGGACGGGCTCGAGCGGCAGGGCGACGCCGATTCGCTGGCGATGGCGCGGCTGGTGCGCGAGCGGCCTCACCCGGCGCCGTCGACGGCCGACAGCGCCACGAGCCCGACCCGATAGTCCGGATAGGCCAGGCGGACGCCGAGCTCGGTCTTGATCCGCTCGTTCCGCACGCGACGGTTGTCCTTGTAGAAGGTCCGCGCCATCGGTGACAGCTCGGCGGTGGCATAAGGCTGCTCGGCTGGCGGCGGCACCCCGAGCAGCCCGGCGGCGTAGGCCACCACGTCCTGTGGCGGCGCCGGCAGGTCGTCGCAGACATTGTAGATCGCCCCCGGCCGCGGACGCGCGATCGAGGCTTCGAGCACGGTCGCGATGTCCTCGACGTGGATGCGCGAGAAGACCTGCCCTGGCTTGACGATCCGCCGTGCCGTGCCGTCCTTGACGTTGACGAGCGCGTTGCGGCCCGGCCCGTAGATCCCGGCGAGCCGGAAGATGTGCACCGGCAGCCCCGAGGCGAGCCAGGCGGTTTCGGCCTGCGCGCGCCGGTCGGCACGGGCCAGGGTGGGCTCGATCGGCGTGGCCTCGTCGACCCAGTCGCCCTGCCGGTCGCCGTAGACCGCGGTCGTGCCGAGATAGCCGACCCAGCGCAGCGACGGCAGCGCCCGCAGGTCGGCGCCGTGCAGATCCAGGACCGGATCGCCGGTCAGGTCGGGGGCGATCGAGGTCAGCACGTGGGTGACGCCGTCGAGCGCCGCCGGCGGCAACGGATGCGCGCGGTCGAACACGAAGCCCGCCCAGCCGGCGGCGGCGAGCGCGGCCACCTTGTCGGGCTGTCGCGTCGTGCCGCGGATGGACCAGCCCGCGACCGCGAGCCGTCGGGCCAGCACCCGGGCCGAGTAGCCGAGGCCGAAGCAGAGCAGGGTGTCCGTCACGATCCTACCATCTCCCATTCCTGCCTGACGTCGGGGTCGGCCTCGTCCTCGGCATGGCGAGCGCGCAGCTCCCGCACCCGCTCGCCGTCGGCGAGCCGGCCCAGCGCCCAGACCGCCATCCCACGCACCACGGGCGAAGCATCGGTGAGCAGGCGCTCGGCCGCGGCCGCGAGCGTCCGGCAGCCGCTGTTGCCGATCGCCACCAGCACGTTGCGCACGAACCGGTCGCGGCCGATCCGCTTGACCGGGCCGCCGGCGAACCGGCGCCGGAAGCCGGCATCGTCCAGTGCCGCGAGCTCGACCAGGGACGGGCTCGCCAGATCCGCGCGCGCCTGCAGCTTCAGCTCCGCCGTCGCCTTCGCATACTTGTTCCACGGGCAGACGGCGAGACAGTCGTCGCAGCCGTAGATGCGGTTGCCCATGCGCGGCCGCAGCTCGGCCGGAATCGGGCCGTGATGCTCGATGGTCAGGTAGCTGATGCAGCGGCGCGCATCGAGCCGGTAGGGGGTGGGAAACGCCCCGGTCGGACAGATGTCGAGGCAGCGTCGGCAGCGGCCGCAGTGGTCGTGCTCGGGCGGGTCGTGCGGCAGCACGAGGTCGGTCAGGATCTCGCCCAGGAACAGCCAGGAGCCGAACTCGCGCGCGACGAGGTTGGTGTGCTTGCCCTGCCAGCCGAGACCGGCCTGCTGGGCCAGGGGCTTCTCGAGGATCGGCGCGGTGTCGACGAACACCTTGACCTGCGCCTGGAAGCGCGCGGCGATCCAGCCGGCCAGCTCCTTGAGCCGCCCCTTGAGCAGGTCGTGGTAGTCGCGGTGGCGGGCATAGACCGAGAGATAGCCACGGTCGGCGTGCTGCAGCTCCGGCAGCGGATCTCGCGCCGGCGCGTAGTTCAGCCCGCACACGATGGCGGTCCGCGCCTCCGGCCACAGCCGGTCGGGCGAGCTGCGCCGCTCGGGCTCGCGGGCGAGCCAAGCCATGCTGCCATGGTCGCCGGCCGCCACCGCGGCGCGGTAGCGCCTGCCGGCCGCGGGCTCGAGGCTGGCGCCGGTGACGCGGACGAGGTCGAGCCGCAGCATCGTGGCCCGCTGGCGAATCGCCATAGCCGCATGCACGTCTCCTTCTCCTCGCTTCATTCCGGACGAGTGGGCCTGTACCATCTGCGGATGCTCGAGCCACTCGATCTGGATGTCCTGCAGGATTTCGCCACGGCCCTGCTGATCGGCGTCTTGGTCGGCGTCGAGCGCGAGAAACGCAAGGCGGACGAAGGCAACCAGGGCATCGCCGGCCTGCGCACGTTCATCCTGGTGGCGCTGATCGGTGCGGTCGCCGGCTATCTGGCCCGGACGATGGATCTGCCGTGGCTCGTGGCGGCCGGCCTGCTCGCCGTGGCCGGGCCGGTCGTCGCCGGCTATCTGGTGATGGCGAGGGTCCGGCCGGATTCTTTGGGCCTCACCACCGAGCTGGCGGCGGTGACGGTCTGCCTGCTCGGTATCCTCACCATGCTGGGCCAGCGGGAACTGGCGATCGGGCTCGGCGTCGTCACCGCGGCCGTCCTGGCCTACAAGCAGCCCTTGCACGGGCTGGTCGCCAAGCTGGGCTGGGACGACGTCTATGCCGCCGTCCGGCTGCTGGTCGCGACCTTCATCGTGCTGCCGCTGCTGCCCGATCGGCCGCTCGACCCATGGCAGGCGCTCAACCCGTACAAGCTCTGGCTGCTGGTGATCCTGATCTCCGGCCTGTCCCTGGTCGGCTACGTCACCACGCGCTGGCTCGGTCCCGGCCGCGGCACCGCGGTGACCGGGCTCACCGGCGGCCTCGTCTCCTCGACCGCGGTGACGCTGTCCTTCGCCCGGCGTGGCCGCGACGAGCCCGGCATGGCCTCGGCGCTGGCCTGCGGCATCCTGCTGGCCTGGACGGTCATGGTCGCGCGCGTGCTGGCGCTGGTGCTGGCGGTGAATCCGCCGCTGCTGCAGCCGCTCGTGGCCCCGTGCGTGGCCATGGGCGTGGTCACGCTGGCGCTGGCTTGGTTCCACTACCGGCACAGCAGCGCCGTCGGCAAGCGGACGACCGCGACCGAGGACGTGCCGCTGCGCAACCCGTTCAGCCTCACCGCGGCGGTCAAGTTCGCGCTGCTGTTCGCGGCCGTGCTGCTGCTGGTCAAGGGCGTGCAGATCTACTTCCCGGGCAAAGGCGTCTACGTCATCGCCGGCGTCGCCGGTCTCACCGACGTCGACGCGATCACCTTGTCGATGGCCGAGTTCGCCAGGGCCAACGAGCCTTTGCAGGCGGCGACCGCGATCGTCATCGCCAGCCTGAGCAACACGCTGGTCAAGGCCGGCATGGTCGCGAGCCTGGGCGGCCCGGCGCTGCGCCGTCCGATCCTCGTCGCCAGCGGCGCCACGGTGCTCGCCGGCATCGGCGCCATGGCCGCGGTCTGGCTGATCTAGAAGTCGGGATCGTCGTAGTGCACGGGCGGCTTCAGCCCGATCAGCCGGTCCATCAGGACCGGCCGCAGCGACGGCCGCGACTTCATCTTGGCGTACCAGTCGCGCGCGCCCGGGGCCACGTCCCAAGGCACGTCGCCCATGTAGTCGAGCACCGAGAGATGGCTCGCCGCCGCGATGTCGGCGAGCGTCATGCTCTCGCCGGCCAGCCATTTGCGCGACTGGTAGAGATAGTCGATGTAGGTCAGGTGGAAGCGGATGTTGCGGGAGCCCTCGCGCACCACCTCCGAGCGCGGGAAGCCGCGCTTGGCCCAGCGCTTGACCAGCTTCTCGCGCCACAGCAGGTCGGTGACCTCGCGCGCGAACTTGCTGTCGAACCACGCCACCAGCCGGCGGGTCTCGTCGCGCTGGGCCTGGCTCTGGCCGAGCAGGGGCGTCGCCGGGTAGGCCTCCTCGAGATGGTCGGTGATCGCCTGGCTGTCGCAGACGACCGCGGCGCCGTCCTGCAGCACCGGCACCTCGGAGGCCGGGTTGAGGCGCAGCAGCTCGTCCGGCTGCTCCCAGGGCTGGACCTCGACCAGCTCCGCGGTCAGCCCCTTCTCGCGCAGGACGATACGGATCTTGCGGCAGAACGGGCACAAGGGCACGTGGTGGAGGCGCAGCATGGGCAGGCCGTGCGTGAAGCGGCCCCGATGCGGACCGACACATGGTTAAAGCGCCATCCGCCACCGGCTTGCAAGTCAGATGCCGGCATACATCCGTCCCGGATTGAGCACGCCGCGCGGGTCGAAGCTGCGCTTGACCTGCGCCGTCAGCGTGCGCAGGGCGGCCGGCTGCGGCTCGAACGGCTCGATCTCACGACGCAGTGCCGCGGGGGCACGGACCAGGGTGGCGTGGCCGCCGCGCCCGGCCAGCGCCTCGCGTACGGTCGTGGCGTGCTTGGCCCAGTCCTCCTTCAAGGCCAGCCAGATCAGGCCGCCGGCCCAGTCGAACATCCGCTCGTAGGTCAGCTCGGCGGTCCAGCCGACGAGCTCGTCGGCGGCGGCCGGCGCCACCGACAGGCGCCAGAGCGGCCGCTCCGGCGTCAGCAGCGCCACGTCGCGGATTTCGCGCCACAGCACCGCCGTGTGCTCCGGACCGATCGTGGCGAAGTCGATGCCGGGGCCGGCCAGCAACGCCTGCAGCCGCTCGTTGCGGTAGGCGATCGACGGGCCGAAGCCCTCGAGCCGGATCGCCGCCACCCCGCGGGCCGCGGCGCGCACGGTGCCGACCGCGGAGCGGCCTGCGGCCAGGGGCGGCAGGTAGGCCGCACCCGAGATTTCGCAGGGCGTGCCGGCGGCGGCGCGCAGCAGCTGCAGGAGCGTGCGCTCGCTCGGGCCGACGACGAGCAGGGTCAGCGCCGATTCGGCGCGGGGCATCACCTTGAACGTCACCTCGCTGAGCAGGGCCAGCGTGCCGTACGACCCGGCCAGCAGCTTGCACAGGTCGTAGCCGGTCACGTTCTTGACCACCCGGCCACCGGTCTTGATCTCCTGGCCGTGACCCGTGGCGCAATGCAGGCCCAGCAGGTGGTCGCGCGCGGCGCCGGCCTTGAGCCGGCGCGGACCGGCGAGGTTGCAGGCGAACACGCCGCCGATGGTCTGCCCGCCCGGCGTGGCGCCGAGGAGCGCGCCATAGTCGGCGGGCTCGAAGGCCAGCTCCTGGCCCCGTTCGGCGAGGGTGGCCTCGATCTCGGCCAGCGGGGTGCCGGCGCCGGCGGCCATCACCAGCTCCTCGGGCTCGTAGAGGCGGATGCCGGCCAAGCCCGCGAGACTCACCGCATGCGCCGTCGTGACCGGTCGCCCGAGATCGCGCTTGGTGCCGTTGCCCAGCACCTCCAGGGCCTGCTCCTCGGCCGCGGCCCAGGCCACGAGCTCGCACAGCTGCGCAAGGCTCGTCGGCCGATGGCTCGTCTGCTCGCTCACCCGTCGCCTCCCGTCGTCGACAGCGGCAACAGGCCATGACCGGGCCCGCCCTGGCAAGCCCCAGCTAGCGCTGCTTGATGAACGTGCCCTGCTGGAGTTCGGCGATGGCGTGGCGCAGCTCGGCCTGGGTGTTCATGACGATCGGCCCGTACCAGGCGACCGGCTCGGCGATCGGCCGGCCGGAGACGAGAAGGAAGCGGATGCCCTCGTCGCCGGCCTGCACCGTGACCTCGTCGCCGGTATCGAACAGCACCAGCGAGCGGTTGCCGGTCTGCTCGCGCACCAGCACCTCCTGACCGTCGATCTCCTTCTCGGTCAGCACGCCGCGTGGTCCGGACGCGCCGCTGAACCTGCCCGAGCCCTCGAACACGTAGGCGAAGGCGGTGCGGTAGGTCTCGACCGGGAGTGTCTTGCGCCGGCCGGCCGGCACGTGGACGTCGAGATAGCGCGGGTCGGCGGCGATGCCGTCGACCGGGCCGCGCTTGCCCCAGAACTCGCCGCAGACGACCCGCACCACGGTGCCGTCGTCGTCGACGATCTCCGGGATCTCGCTGGCGGCGACGTCCTGATAGCGCGGCCTGGTCATCTTCAGTGCCGAGGGCAGGTTGGCCCAGAGCTGGAAGCCGTGCATGCGGCCGTGCGCGTCGCCGTGCGGCATCTCCTGGTGCAGGATGCCGCTGCCGGCGGTCATCCACTGCACGTCGCCGGCACCCAGCGTGCCGCGGTTGCCCAGGCTGTCGCCATGGTCGACCGCGCCGGCCAGCACGTAGGTGATGGTCTCGATGCCGCGATGCGGATGCCACGGGAAGCCGGCCAGATAGTCGTCGGGCCGGTCGTTGCGGAAATCGTCGAACAGCAGGAAGGGATCGGTCTCGCCGGTCTCGCCGAAGCCGAACGCGCGCCGCAGCCTGACCCCGGCGCCCTCCATGGTCGGCTTGGCCTGGACGATCCGTCGTACCGGACGAATGGACATGATGGCTGACGCCCCGCGCTGGTTGCCCGCTGCATATGTGGCGCGACCGGCCGCGTTTCAGCGGCAGGCGTCGCGCATGCCCGTCATGCCGGACGTCGACCCGGCCTACTGCACCTTGCCCCGCGCCTCGACCTTGAACACCCGCTCGACCCGGTCGCCGCGCACGCCGTAGACGACGTCGTGCAGGTTGGTCACGGCGCAGGCGTGGTTGGGGATGATGCTGACGCGCTCGCCGATCCGCGGCCGGGCGTTGCTGGCGCTGCAGTCGACGTGGCCGTGCTCCTCGCTGAGCTTGGTCAGGACGAGCTGCGGATATTCGAGGATCAGGCCGTGGCCGTCGAGGCGCAGGAGGTCGGAGGACAGGGCCTTCGAGCCGGTGTCGAGGATGGCGCGGCCGTCGGTCGGGCGCGAGACGACCGTGGCCAGGATGCGCATGGCGCAGTCGTCCAGCGTGCCACGCGCGCGGGCCTGGTCGCGGTCCAGGTAGATGTAGGTTCCCGGGCGGTGCTCGGTGGCGCTGGCGACCTCGTGCGCCTGGAACAGGTCGGGCGTGCCGCCGGTGCTGATGGTCTCGGCCGCGAGCCCGGCATGGCCGAGGCCGGCCTTGGCCGCGGCGAGCCAGGCGGCGGTGACGGCGGTCTGCCCACGTGCCGGGTAGGTCATCAGGCCGCGAAAGCGCAGTCCCGGCAGGCCGGCGACCAGGCGGGCGAGCTCGACCGCCTCGTCGGGCGTCTGCACGCCGCAGCGCTCGCCGCCGGTGTCGCATTCGACCAGGACCGGGAGGACGAGGCCAGCCTCGCGCATCGCGGCGTCGAGCTCGCCGGCGACGACGGCATTGTCGAGCGTGACGGCCATGCGCACGCGGCGGGCGAGAGCCACGAGCCGC
Organism: Geminicoccaceae bacterium; assembly: GCA_039808865.1. Taxonomy (GTDB): domain Bacteria; phylum Pseudomonadota; class Alphaproteobacteria; order Geminicoccales; family Geminicoccaceae; genus Benzoatithermus. The sequence continues at coordinate 27,988 of JBDHTW010000024.1, read as the reverse complement.
TGCAGCTTGGCGCGGCCGAGCAGGTTGAACGTCAGCAGGATGTCGTCGATGCCGGCGTCCGCCATCACCTCGGCCTCGCCGATCTTCTGGCAGGTGATGCCGACCGCGCCGAGCGCCACCTGCTGCCGGGCGAAGGCCGGGATCTTGTGCGTCTTGATGTGTGGCCGCAGGCGCAGGCCGTGCGCATCGGCATAGCTCTGGGCCCGGCGCAGGTTCGCGTCGACCCGGTCGAGATCGATGAGCACGGCGGGGGTGTCGAGTGCGTCGATCAGCCAAGGCATGCGCCTACTCCGTTCGCCGAGTCGAACGCCGTCCATGCCGGCGACGGCGGCCGGAGAGCGCAATGACAGGCATCGGCCACGACTCCAACGGAAAATTCAGCCTTTGTGAGAATAGTCTGCGGCAGCGACGCAACGTCCTGATAACGATGCCGCAAGCTCCGGTTGCAGCCGGTTGACATGACCGTAGCGGCGCCGGAAACGGTTCGTTCTTTGAGGACTGCTGGGGGCGCGGTCCGCTGCTCGGCAGCCTGTTGCGAACGATTTACTGCGGAGAACCCGATGCCGCCTTTCCCGCCTGTGCCACGGCGAACCGCTCTGGGCACGGTTGCTGCGATCGGGTCCCTGCCGCTTCTCGATCTCGTGCCGGAGGCCCTGGCCGCGGAGCCGGGCCTGCAGCTCGGCCCGGCCGAGCCGTTCAGCTTCGAGATGCTGATCGAGCGCGCCCGCGCGATGGCGGCACAACCTTACGCGCCGCCGCCGAAGCCGGCCCCGGACGTCGTGCAGCGCATCGACTACGACGCGCATGGCAAGCTCCGCTTCCGGCCCGAGTACGCGCTGTTCGGCAACGGTCCCGGCGCCTACCCGGTGACGTTCCAGTTCCTGGGTGGCTTCTTCCCGAAGTCGGTCAGCATGCACCAGCTGATCGACGGCCAGGCGCGCGAGATCATCTACTCGCCCGACTACTTCACCGTCACCCCCGACAGCCCGGCGCGCGAGCTGCCGCCGGGCACCAACGGCTTCGCCGGGCTGTGGCTGCAGGAGAGCCGGCTGCAGGGCGACTGGACCAAGCGCGAGCCGTGGGCGACCTTCCTCGGCGCCTCCTATTTCCGCGCCGTCGGTGAGCTCGGGCAGGTCGGGATGTCCGCGCGCGGCATCGCGCTGAACGTGGCCAGCAGCACGCCCGAGGAGTTCCCGGACTTCGTCGCGCACTGGATCACCCCGGCGGCCACCGAGGCCGATCCGGTCGTGCTGCTCTCGCTGCTCGACGGCCCGAGCATCTGCGGCGCCTACCGGTTCATGATCTACCGCGACCACAAGGTGGTCATGGACATCGAGAACCATCTGTTCCTGCGCAGCGACATCGAGCGGCTCGGCATCGCCCCGCTGACCTCGATGTTCTGGTACGCCGAGTACGGGCGGGAGAAGATCGCGGACTGGCGGCCGGAGGTGCACGATTCCGACGGGCTGGCGATCTGGAACGGCAACGGCGAGCGGATCTGGCGGCCGCTCAACAACCCGACCCGGATCTTCCACACCAGCTATCTCGACCAGACGCCCAAGGGCTTCGGCCTGATCCAGCGCGACCGGGTGTTCGACCATTACCTCGACGGCGTCGGCTACGATCGCCGGCCGTCGACCTGGGTCGAGCCGATCGGCGACTGGGGCAAGGGCATGGTCCAGCTCGTCGAGATCCCGACCGACGACGAGATCCACGACAATATCGGCGTCTACTGGCTCGCGGACCGGCCGACCAAGGCCGGCGACAGCCTCACCTACCACTATCGTCTGCATTGGGTCGCCGAGCAGCCGTTCTTCCCGGGCGCGGAACTCGCGCACGTGGTCGCCACCCGGATGGGGCGTGGCGGCCAGCCCGGCAAGCCGCGCCCGCACGGGGTCTACAAGTTCAGCGTCGAGTTCCTGGGCGGCACGTTGGGCAACCTGCCGTTCGGCGTGCTGCCCGAGCCCTCGATCTGGGTCAGCCGGGGCGACGTGTCGCTGGTGCAGATGGAGGCGGTGCCGGACAATGTGCCCGGCCACTGGCGGCTGTTCTTCGATCTCAAGCTCGACGGCACCGATCCCGTCGACATGCGGGTGTTCCTCAAGCAGGGCAACACGGTGCTCAGCGAGACGTGGCTCTACCTGTTCGAGCCGCTGAGCCTGCGCAATCTCTGGTCGACCTGAGGTCGCGGCGCCGGCTCGCCGGTGGTGTCAGGCACGCAGGGTCCGCGCCACCGCACGGGCCGCGGCGATGCCGGTCGCGTAGGCGCCGTGCGCGGTCGAGAACGCGTGGGTCGAGCAGGCCTCGCCGGCGAAGAACAGGCGGTCGGCCACCGGCTCGGCCAACGCCGCCCGACCATCGGCACCGCCGGGACGGGCGTAGGAGTAGGCGCCGCGCGCGAACGGGTCGCCGGCCCAGCTCGAGGCCAGAAGCGGCCGGATGCTGCGACGTAGCGCCGAGCCGAACAGCCGAACGAGCTCGGCCAGGGCGAAATCGGCCATCGCCGCGATGCCGGCCCGCTCGAGATCGGCAGCGACGGCGCCACCCCAATAGGCCTCGACCTGCGGCCGCCCGAAGGGCCGCAGATGATAGATCGCGGTTCGCACTTGGCACGGCGTGCCGAGCACCTGCCGGTCGGCGTCCAGATCGAAGGGATGGCCGTCGACCGCCAGCCACAGCTTGGTCACCCGGCCCATGGCCAGCCCGGCCGCTGCCTCCAGCTTCGCCGTGGGCAAGGCCGGCATGAAGCGGATGGCGCCGTCCAGCAGCAGCGGCACGGGCACGGTCAACACGCTGGCCCGGCAGTGCAGGCGACCCGCGGACGTGGCGACGACGACCCCGGGGCCGCTCCAGTCGACGGCCTGCACCGGAGTCCCGAGCACCACCGGCAGACCGCTGCCGAAGCACTCGATCAGCCGGCCGTAACCCTCGACCACGCGCCAGTTGACGCCGCTGTCCTGGTAGCGGGCGAGATCGAGCTGGGAGAGTGAGGCGGGCTCCGCGCCGGAGACGAAGCTGGTCACGGCGGTGAAGCCCGGCAGCCACGGATCGTCCGCCGGCAGGAGGTCGCCGAGGGGCCGGTCCGGCCCAGCTGGCGGCGTCTCGGTCATCCGCCAGAACCGGCGCATGGCCCGCTCGCGTGCCCGGGCCTCGGGCGGTTCGAGCTGCCGCTGCCGGATGAAGCCCTTGCCCCAGTCGGGCGGCCGCCGGTCGACCGCCATGCCCAGCCGCGCGGCGACCTCGACCCAGGGATTGTCTTCGGCAGAATGCAGCCAGCCGCAGCCGAGATCGGCCGGATAGCCTTCCAGCTGCGCCGTCCAGGCCCTGCCGCCCAGCCGGCGCCGTGCTTCCAGGACGGTGACGGCGAAGCCCTGCTGCCGTAGGGCGTGGGCGGCGGCCAAGCCTGCCGCCCCCGCACCGACGACGACAACGTCCGGGTCGGCGGCGGCCGTCATCCGCCACGACCCGCTGTCGCGTGCGGTCCGCCGCTCAAGCGGCCTTCGGCAGCACCTGCTCGATCGGCGGCGTGCGCTTGATCACCTCGAACGCGTCGTGGCGGACGTGGTTGGCCGCCATGTGCTCCTTGACCAGCTCCTCGGTGACCAGGCCGTTTTCGAGGCATTCCTTGAGGTAGCCGAAGAACAGCTGCGTCTGGCGCTCGTCGGGATGGTCCTTGTAGCTGCCGAGCATCGCGTACTCGCCGAACAGCTTGCGGCGAAGCCGGTTCAGCAGCATCACCGGGTTGAGCAGGTTGCTCTCGGCGGGAATGAAGTCCACCGGCAGCCCCGACTTCCACGGCTGCGTCTTGCGCCGCGTGTTGTGGATCATCCTGGTCGCCGGGGTCAGCTTGTCGAAGTCGTTCCACTCGGGCTCGATCAGGCCGATCGTCTTCGGATCCTCGTAGCCGAGGTTCATCCACTTCTTGTACTCGCGCTGCCCGGTGAACAGCGCGTCGAAGTCCTGCTCGAGCTTCCAGTGCTTGAGCTTGGCGCAGTCGAGCAGCATCACGCTCGAGGCATAGTGCGGCGGCGTGCCCCGCTGCCGGCACATGATGGCCTTGCCCTGCATGTCGCGCGACAGGAGCTCCCAGACGTCCTTGACCGCGAACACGTCCGGATCGACCACCACCGCCCGGCCCTCGTAGCCCATCAGCTCGGGAGGCATGAAGCGCAGCGGCGTGAACGACTGCAGATCCTCGCGATCCCACACCCGGGTATCACCGTCGCGGCTGTAGCGGCGGCCCTCGTACTTGGCGAAGAAGTCCTGGTGCTTCTCGTACTCGATGAGCTGCACGTCGAACTCGTCGGCGTGGCGCGAGTTGCGCCGCATCGAGTGCATCGACACCAATGCCCCGAGATACTGCTTGTGGTTGGTGTGGATGAAGACGCAAGGCTTCATGACGGGTCGCCTCCAGGATGCCGCTGCGCGGGAGCGGGCAGGTTGGTGCCAGATCGCGGGCCGGACGCCGCGTCGCCGGTCAGGCCGACGCCGCCGCGCGCGGCGGCGCCTGCTCGGCGGCCAGATAGCCGAAGCCGGGGAGCAGGCGGGCCTCGGTGATCGCGTTGAGCTGCGCCACCTGCGCGTCGTCGAAATAGTCGCGGTAGCCGCCGACCTTGGCGCGCCGCACCTTGAACGAGTCCGGGTTGGACTTGTCGCCGGCCTTCATGCGCGAGCCGGCGAGCCAGAAGGTGCCCTTCTCCTCCAGCTTGCGCATGTTCTCGACGCTGGCGAAGGCGACGCAATCGGCAAGCTCGGTATCGGTCGGCTGCTGGTCCATGAACTCGAGCACGCGGCGGAGCTGCCCGGCCGTGTCGCGGCGCAGATCCTCGTAGCGCACGATCAGGATCTGCTCGAGGTTGGGCAGCTCGCGCGCCCAGGCATTCATGAATTCGATGATCTTGGGCAGGCCCGCCGCCTCGTCGGTGACGAAGCCGTACACGTCGACCTCGCGGCCATGGTCCGGATACTGGTTGAGGCCCTTCTTGTGCGGCCGCATCCGGAACTTCCATTGATGGAACTGCGACACGGCGACGTCGGCCGGCTGGCGGACCAGCAGCACCACCTTCTTGCCGTAGAAGTCCTTGCGATTGTCGAGATTGCCCGTGTAGTCGCGCAGATAGTTGTCGTGCGTGAAGAACACGCGCGGGATGCCTGCGTTCGTCCGGTGCAGGTTGTCGAAGCCGATGAACGCCGACGGCCGCAGCCCGAAGCGGAGCTGAAAGAAGCGCGACAGGAGCATGCGCAGCCACGTCCGCCCGCTCTTGCCGAACGAGACGATGACGACGTCGGCCAGGCCGAGCTTGCGGAATTCCTCCTTGCCGCGCAGCCAGCGCTCGAGCCGACGTTTGCGCTCCGCCGGCAGGAAGAACGCGCACAGCAGGATCACCTCGCGGCTGATCCGCTTCCAAAGTGTGTAAAGCATCCCGGCTCCAGGAACCACGCCTGCGGAAGTGGGCCTATAGCAAAGGCCAAGCATAGCGGCAACGCGACCGGCCGCCCGTCCTTAGTTTGGGGTGTCGCCGGGCGCGTTCAAGCGAACAGTGCGTGAATACGCGTCACGACTGTCGCAACCTCGTCACGCAGCGGGGTGCCGGAGCTGCGGAACGGCTGACCGAGCGGCACCGCCAGCCCGCGCTCGACGAGCAGGCGCCGGATCTCGCCCAGATCGCGGGCGTAGCCGGCCACGCCCAGCCGGTGCAGCAGATGCGCGGTCCAGCCGAGCCGCTCGCCGCTGGCGAGCCCGGCGAGGCCGGCCCGCAGCCGGTCGACGAGCCCGTTGCCGAACGGCAGCGCGAAGATCGCGAGCGGTTTGCCGAGGCTCGCCACCTCGACCATCATCGACACGCTGTCGCTGGTGACGACGAACCGTTCGGCCAGCGCCAGCAGGCCGAGATAGGGATTTTCGTCCGCCGTCTCGGGCGACCAGCGATAGAGCACGGCATTCGGGGGCAAATTCTCGGCGAGCGCGGCCACGACCTCGGGCCGGGTGCGTCGGCTGGTCGACAGGTAGAGCGTGCCGCCGTCGCGCGCCTGGATTCGGCGCAGCTCGTCGACGAGACGCAGCGCCACCTCGCGGTCGAAGCGGAACGGCTTGGTCTCGCCGCCGACCAGCACGGCCGTGAGCGGCCGGCCCAGCTCGGCGAGGCGCGGCCGCCAGCGTACGCCGGCCGCGGTGACCGCGGCCGGGTCGGCGCGCAGCAGCGGCAGGTCGAGCTGGAGCAGATTGTCGCGCGGCGGGATCTTGAACTGGCTCGGCGCGACGATGAGCGCGAACCGTTCCGCCCAGCGCTTGGGCCGGCCGATCAGCACGATCCGGCTGTGCCCGCCGCTCTGCTCCTGGACCCACAGGGCCGCCATCGACGGCCGCCGGCCGATGGTGAGGATCAGGTCCGGCCAGGGCGGCTCGAGCTTGGCCGAGCGTGCCGGATCGAGATGGTCGAGGCTGGGCACGAAGGCCGGCTTGCCCAGCACCCACTCCGCCTTGGGGAAGACTTGGCGCAGCTCGTAGGGCCAGCCCAGCGCGTCGGCCAGCACGTGCACCTGCGCGTTGTCGCCGAGCTTGTCGCCGATCAGCAGCCAGGTCCGGGGAGGGAATACGGTCGCAGCCATACGGCCCGGCTAGCACAGGGGCGCCAAGCCCGCTACCTGCTGGCAACCGCCGGGTTGTGGCCGGCGTGCCGCGACATGGGGCCGTGGACTGTGCTAAGGAACCGATCCCTGCACGCGGAGGCGGGCGGGACGGGGTAACGAGAAGCAAGCCGGGAATCTGGCAGCCCATGGCAGCAGCCGTAATGACGCGACCGGCATCGGCTTCGGCCGGTGGAGAGGTGTTCGCCTGCCATGAATGCGGCACGGTGCATCGGTTGCCGCTCATGCCCGACGACACCCTCGCCACCTGCACCGCCTGCGGTGCGCGGCTGTACATCCGCTTCGAGCGCTCGGTCGAGCGGACGCTGGCGCTTTATATCGCGGCCTTGATCCTGTTCCTGGTCGCCAACGCGTTCCCGATCCTCAGCATGTCGATCGGTGGCCAGACCAACGCCAGCTCCATCCTGGACAGCGCTTGGGCGCTCTACAGCGACCATATGTGGCCGCTGGCGCTGGCCGTGGCGCTGGCCGGGACGGTCCTGCCGCTGGCCAAGATCCTGATCATGCTGGCCGTCCTGGTGCCGATGCGGCTGAACTGGCATCCGCCCTGGATCGTCGACGCCTTTCGCTGGGTCGAGCGGCTGCAGCCATGGGCGATGATGGAGGTCTACCTGCTGGGCGTCATCGTCGCCTACGTGAAGCTGCAGGATCTGGCCACGGTCCATCTCGGCATCGCGCTGCCGGCGTTCGTCGGCACGATCCTGCTGATGGCGGCCGCCGACTCGCGCTTCGAGCCGCACGCCCTGTGGCGGCGCCTGGCGCCGCAGGCCGGCCCGGAGGTGCTGGAGGAGCGGCCGGGCACCGTGCTGGTGGCCTGCGAGCAGTGCGATCAGGTCGTCCGCGCCGACAAGGCCCATTTGCACGACCTGCGTTGCCCGCGCTGCGCCACGCCGCTGCACCAGCGCAAGCCGGACAGCCTGAGCCGCAGCTGGGCCCTCGCCCTCACCGCCGCCATCCTCTACGTCCCGGCGAACGTGCTGCCGGTGATGACGGTCACCTCGTTCGGCAAGGGCCAGCCCGACACCATCGTCTCGGGCGTGATCGAGCTGCTGCACGCCGGCATGTGGCCGATCGCGCTGCTCGTCTTCTTCGCCAGCATCACCGTGCCGGTCCTCAAGCTGATCGGTCTCGTCATCCTGCTGATCTCGGTGCACCGCCGTTGGACCGGCCGGCTGCGCGATCGCGCCCTGCTCTACCGGATCATCGAGGGGGTCGGGCGCTGGTCGATGGTCGACGTGTTCATGATCGGCATCCTGTCCGCGCTGGTGGCGCTGGGCAATCTCGCCACGATCGAACCGGGTGCAGGTGCCATCGCCTTCTGCGCCGTGGTGATCGTCACGATCTTCGCCGCGATGGCGTTCGACCCGCGGCTGATGTGGGACGTAGCCGATGACCGACATGACCACACCCTTAGGGTCTGAGCCGCCGGAGGCGGAGGTGCGCAAGCGGCGCGGGATCTCGATGGTCTGGCTGGTTCCGCTGGTGGCGCTGCTGATCGGCGCGTTCCTGGCCTACAAGGCCTATACCAGCCAGGGACCGACGATCACGATCAGCTTCGAGACCGCGGAGGGGCTCGAGGCCGGCAAGACCAAGCTGCGCTACCTCGACGTCGTCATCGGCACCGTGAACGACGTCAGCATCGCGCCGGATCTGAAGCGCATCGTGGTGACGGCCGAGATGGTCCCAGGGGCTGCGGCATACTTGCGCGAGGGCACCAAGTTCTGGATCGTCAAGCCGCGGATCGGCGTCGGCGGCGTGTCCGGCCTCGGGACGCTGCTGTCGGGCGCCTATATCGGCCTAGCCCCGGGCGAGGGTGCTAACGCCCGTGATTTCGTCGGGCTGGAGGAGCCGCCGCCGATCAGCGCCAACGTGCCGGGGCGGCAGTTCGTGCTGACCGCCGGTACCCTGGGCTCGGTCAGCGCCGGCACGCCGATCTACTATCGCGGCATCGATATCGGCCAGGTGCTGGGCTACAAGCTGAACCAGTCCGCGCGCGCGCTCGACATCGACGTGTTCATCAAGCAGCCCTACGACGCCCTGATCCGTACCAACAGCCGCTTTTGGAACACCAGCGGCATCAGCGTCAGCGCCGGCGGTGGCGGCATCGACGTGCAGATCGCCTCGCTGCAGTCCCTGCTGATCGGGGGGATCGAGTGCGACACCCCCTACGGCACGACGCGCGGCGCCGTCGCCGACGCCGGTACCCGGTTCGAGCTGTTCGCCAGCGAGCAGGCGGTGGCCCAGGCGCAGTACACCGACAAGATCCCCTACCTCGTCTATTTCGACGGCTCGGTGCGCGGCCTGCATCCGGGAGCGCCCGTCGAGTTCCGTGGCCTGCGGATCGGCTCGGTGACCGGCGTCAATCTGGAGATCAATGCCGACGAGAACCGCATCCGCATCCCGGTCACCATCGAGATCGAGCCGCAGCGCCTGTCGGCGTTCAACGAGCTGCGTGCGTCCACCGGCGAATACACGGTGATGACGGAGCTCGTGCAGAAAGGGCTGCGCGCCCAGCTGCAGACGGCCAACCTGCTCACCGGCGACCTGTTCGTCGACCTGACCTTCGCCACGAACGCGCCGCCGGCCGAGCTCGACCGCAGCGGGCCGATCCCGATCATCCCCTCCGTGCCGGCCACGCTCGAGGCCCTGCAGGCCTCGGCGACGGCGATCTTGAACAAGATCGCCAATCTGCCGCTCGAGCAATTGGTCGGCAGCCTGACCGAGACCGCGCAGGGCCTGCAGACGATCATCAACTCGCCGGGCGTCCAGGACGGGGTGCGCAACCTGGCCGACACGCTTGAGAAGCTGCAGGCGACCATCGGTCGGATCGACAGCAATTCGGGTCCGCTGCTCGTCAGCCTGCGCACGGCCGCCGACGCGGCGGCGGTGGCGCTGCGCCAGGCGCAGACGAGCATGGCCTCGGTGCAGCGTACCCTGGGCTCCGATTCGTCGCTGGCGACCAATGCCGAGAGCATGATGCAGGAGCTCAGCCGCGCCGCCCGGTCGATCCGGGTGTTCGCCGACTATCTCGACCGTCATCCGGAAGCGTTGATCCGCGGCAAGACCGGGCAAGGGGGGCAATGAGCATGATGCCGGCAACGAGGCTGCCCGTCCTGGCGGCCTGTCTCATCCTGGCGTTGGCGGCAGCCTGCACGCCCGGCCAGCCGACGCGCTTCTACACGTTGGCGACGACGACCGAGCCGACGCTCGTCGCGCATTCCGGCCAGGGGCTGGTGATCGGTCTCGGGCCGGTGACGGTGCCGCAATATCTGGACCGCCCGGACATCGTCACCCGCGAGGGCGACAACCAGATGCGGCTGTCCGATCTGCACAAATGGTCCGAGCCGCTCGAGCCGCTGCTCACCCGGATCATGTCCGAGGATCTCTATGCGCTGCTCGACGCCAACGACGTGATCCCGCTGCCGCAGCGCACCGACATCCCGCTCGATCGCGTGGTCGCGATCGACATCGGTCGCTTCGACGCCGACGATTCCGGGGCGGTCGTGCTCGACGCGCGCTGGCGGATCTACAGGGGCGACGGTCAGACATTGCTCGCCAGCGGCCGGTCGATCGTTCGCGAGCAGGGGGCGCCGATCCCCGACTACGACGCGATCGCGGCGGCGATGAGCCGCGCGGTCGGCAAGGCCACCGAGGAGATCGCCCAGGCCATCGCCGGCGGCGGCAAGGCGGCGCCGGCGCCGCCACCCAGCCGCCCGAGCCGTCCGCGCGCCTGAGCCGATGCGCCGCTGGTTCCGCCTGGTGCCGTTCCTGGCCCTGGCCGGTGGACCGGCGGCCCTCGCCGACCAGACGGATGCCCGGCTGCCGGCCTTGTTCGCGCAGCTGCAGGCAGCTCCCGACCCGGCTGCCGCCGAAGCCGTCGCCGCCCGGATCTGGGTGATCTGGAGCGAGACGGCCGACCCGGACGCGGCGGCGCTGCTGCAGCGTGGCGAGAGCGCGATGACGGCCGGCGACCTGAACACCGCCCAGGCGGCGTTCGACCTGCTGGTCGTCCGTGCGCCCGGCTTCGCCGAGGCCTGGAACAAGCGGGCGACCTTGCGCTACCTGCAGGGCGATGATCCCGGGTCGGTCGCCGACATCCGCCGGACGCTCGTCCTGGAGCCGCGCCATTTCGGCGCGCTTTCGGGTCTGGGCCTGATCGAGGCCCGCAACGGCCGGCCGGAACTGGCCCTGCGCAGCTTCGAGGCGGCGCTGGCCATCCATCCTTTCCTGTCCGGCGCCAAGGCCAACATCGACGCCTTGCGCGAGCAGCTGAAGGGCGAGCCGACCTGACGGCTTCGCGGGTGGCCAACGTGTCGCCGGCGGCGCTCCTCATCCGCTGCCCGCCTCGATGAACGGACGCAGCGTCGCCAGCTCGGCGGCCATGAAGTCGAGAAACACCCGCACGCGTGGCGAGTGGCGCAGGGCCGGATGGGTCAGCAGCCACAGGTCGGCCGCGAACTCCGGCTCGGGTGGCGCCAAGCGGACCAGACCCGGGTGCGCGTCGGCAATGAAGCAAGGCAGATGCCCGATGCCGATGCCGGCCTCGATGCTCTCGGCCAGGCCGAGGACGGTGTTGAGCTTGCAGGCGATCCGCTCGGCCGGAATCCGCTCGCGCAGGTACCGCGCCGCCCGCAATGGCGCCAGGTTGTCGCCCAAGCCCACCCAGTCGGCCCGCTGAAGCTGCTCCGGCTCGGCCGGTCCGGCTGGGCCGTGCTGGGTGGCGCTCCCATAGAGCGCCCAGGCGATACGTGCGACGCGACGCCCGACCAGGAGCTCGGGCGGGGCGTCGGTCGCCCGGATCGCGACGTCGGCGTCGCGCTGGGACAGATTCAGCGCCTGGTTGCCGAGCACGACGTCGAGCCGCACGTCGGGACAGTGCGCGCGGAAGCGGGCCAGGAGCGGGGTCAACAGATGCACGAACAGCGTGTCGCTGGTGGCGAGCCGCAACTCGCCGGCGGGCGTGAGCTCGCGTCCGGCCAGCTTGCGGGCGAAGCCGCCGATCTGCTCGTCGATCCGCCGCGCCAGGGCGACCATCGCTTCGCCGGCCGTCGTCGGCACGTAGCCGGAACGGTGCCGCTCGAACAGCGTGTGCCCCAGCGTCTGCTCGAGCTGGCCCAGGCGACGGAACACCGTCGAGTGGTGCAGGCCCAGCCGCTCGGCGGCCCCGGTGAGCCCCCTGCCGTCGGCGATGGCCTGCACCAGGCGCAGGTCGTCCCATGCAAGTCCCTGCGCCATGTCCGCCATCCGGTCCGCCTCCGGTCGTCTGCATCATTCATGCAAGCAATAGTGTGCAAAGGCAAGGTGCCGTTTGCGTATGCGCAAGGTGGTAGCCATGGTGCCGGCCGCGACGCTTCCCATCTGAGGTCCAGACCGGGGCACGCGGCTGGCCCCAGCGGAGGATCTCATCATGCAGCACAATGGCATCCACCACGTGACGGCCATCGCCGGCGCGGCGCGGCGCAATGTCGAATTCTACACGCGGACGCTCGGGCTCCGGCTGGTCAAGAAGACCGTCAATTTCGACGATCCTGGCACATACCATTTCTACTATGGCGACGAGGCCGGACGCCCCGGTACGATCATCACCTTCTTCCCATGGGAGCATGCGGCGCTGGGGCGGATGGGTGTCGGCCAGACCCAGGAGACGCTGTTCCGCGTGCCGGAAGCTGCGATCGGCTATTGGATGCAGCGCTTCGTCGAGCAGGGCGTCGCGCACGAGACGCCGACCAAGCGCTTCGGCGAGACCGTACTGCCGTTCCGGGACCCGGACGGGATGGGCCTGGCCCTCGTGGCCGTCCGCGGCGCCGAAGCGGAGCCGGCCTGGCAGGGCAGCGAGGTGCCGGCCGAGCACGCGATCCGCGGCTTTCACGGCGTCAGCCTCTTGCTGGCCGATGCTGGCCCGACCGGGGCCGTTCTCGGCGACGTGTTCGGCTTCGCCGAGACGGCACGCGAGGGCAGCTTCGTCCGCTTCGCGGCGGCAGGCACGGTGCCGGGCGGGATCGTCGACATCCGTGCCGTCGGCGGCTTCCCGGTCGGCCGGATGGGGCGCGGCTCGGTGCACCACATCGCCTTCCGCGCGGCCGACGACGCGGCCCAGGCCGAGATGGTGCGCAAGCTCGCCGAGCATCATGGCCTGCACACGACCGAGCAGAAGGATCGCAACTATTTCCGCTCGGTCTACTTCCGCGAGCCCGGTGGCATCCTGTTCGAGATCGCGACCGACGATCCGGGCTTCGCTGCCGACGAGCCTCTGGCCGCGCTCGGCCAGGCGCTGAAGCTGCCGCGCTTCCTCGAGCGGCATCGGCCGCAGATCGAGGCCGTGCTGCCCGCCGTCGCCTGACGCCGGCAGGTTGGGAGAACTGACATGACATCGACCGCGCTGTCGTTCGTCCACCGCTTCGAGCCCGGCACCGAGCCGGGCAGACCACCGGTGCTGCTGCTGCACGGCACCGGCGGCACCGAGGATTCGCTGCTCGAGCTCGGGCGGGCGATGGCACCAGGAGCACCGCTGCTGTCGCCGCGCGGCAAGGTGCTGGAGCAGGGCATGCCGCGCTTCTTCCGCCGCTTGGCGGAGGGCGTGTTCGACGAGGACGACGTGCGTCGGCGTGCGCACGAGCTCGCCGACTTCGTGACCGAGGCGCGCGCGGCCTACGGCCTCGCCGCACCGGTGGCGCTGGGCTTCTCCAACGGCGCCAACATCGCGGCGGCGCTGCTGCTGCTGCGCCCGGAGGTGCTGGCCGGCGCCGCCCTGCTGCGGGCGATGGTGCCCCTGGCCGAGCCGCCGGCCACCGATCTCGCCGGCAAGCCCGTGCTGCTGCTGAGCGGGGCCGCGGACCCGATCGTCCCGGCCGCCAATGCCGCGCGGCTCGCCGCGATGCTCGAACGGTCCGGTGCCCGGCTGACGTCCCGGACGCTGCCGATCGGCCATGGTCTGTCGCAGACCGACGTGCTGCTGACCAAGTCTTGGCTGGAGCAGCCTTGAAACTGTCGTTGCCGAGCAAGCCACATCGCATGTGACGGCTCGATTCCAACTTGCTGCCAATAAACAAGCGCATCCGATCGACCGCGTGATTCGCGGACGTCATGATGGTTGGTCGACTGCTGCCGGCTTCGATGCGCGCAGTCGACCACTCTTCATGATCAGGGATCATGGCGGTGAAGCGATTTCACTGGGGCTTCTTGCCGCTGCACGTGCTGGCGGCCTTGGCAGCGCCGGAGACGGCATGCCGGCCGGCATCTGCGCACCCGCGACCCATGTCCTTCTGCCACCGCTGGCGGCGGGGCGGCACGGGCCGCGCTTCCGCGGCAGGGATGATGCGCAGAAGTTCGGCACCGTCACCAGGTGCCCGCTTCTCGTCGTGCCGGCGACGCTGCGCCGGGCGGCCAGATGGCCGTGGCCCTGCCTGCCTCGGCGGCAGCCCTGCCTGCCTGCTGCCCAGACATTCGACCTTGCCCAGCGTCGGTCCCGACCTGCGTCGGGCCCCCAGGGTGCTGGCACCTTTCTTGCTGAGCAAGGGGTATAATGCGTCTAGGGTTCCGGCCGCAGCGCGGCGTCAGGTCCGAGAGACGCACTCCCGCGGGTGTTCCCGCGGAGCCACGGCGGGATAAAAGCCCGGGAGACTCGCGCGGCCGGTGGGCTTGGCCCACGCGCTCACGAGGCTCCATCCGGTCGTCCGAGCCTCCCCCGACCCAGCAACGGGAGATCGGTATGCGACGGTTCAAGGGTTTCTGCGCGGCATTGGCCCTCATCGCCACCCTTTGGATGGTCCCGGGCTCGGCGCAGGCCAAGGACAGCTTCAAGATCGCCTGGTCGATCTATGTCGGTTGGATGCCGTGGGGCTGGGCCGCCGATCACGGCATCATCAAGAAATGGGCCGACAAGTACGGCATCGACATCGAGGTGGTGCAGATCAACGACTATATCGAATCGATCAATCAATACACGGCCGGCGGTTTCGACGGCTGCGTCATGACCAACATGGACGCGCTGACCATCCCGGCCGTCGGCGGCGTCGACAGCACGGCCTTGATCGTGGGCGACTTCTCCAACGGCAACGACGGCATCGTCAGCAAGAGCGCGAAGTCGGTCGAGGAGCTCAAGGGGCAGAGCATCAACCTGGTCGAACTCAGCGTCTCGCACTATCTCCTCGCCCGCGCGCTGGAAAAGTCCGGTCTTGCCGAGCGCGACGTCACCGTCGTCAACACCTCCGATGCCGACATCGTCTCGGTGTTCACCGGCACCGACGACGTCCAGCACGTCGTGACCTGGAACCCGCTCCTGTCCGAGGTCGCCAAGTTCCCGGGCGCCACCGAGCTGTTCGATTCCTCGCAAATCCCGGGCGAGATCATCGATTTGATGGTCGTCAACACCAAGACGCTCGAGGCCAACCCGGCCTTCGGCAAGGCACTGGTCGGCGCCTGGTACGAGACCATGGCGCTGATGCACGGCGACAGCGCGGAGGCCGTGGCGGCGCGCACGGCGATGGCCCAGGCGTCGGGGACCGATCTCGCCGGCTTCGACAGCCAGCTCACGACCACCCGCATGTTCTGGGATGCCAAGGATGCGGTGGCGTTCGTGCAGAGCCCCGATCTTGTCCAGACCATGGACCATGTGCGGACCTTCTCCAACGGCAAGGGGCTGATGGGCGGCGACATGGACGCGGTCGGTATCGGCTTTCCCGGTGGCGGTGTCCTGGGCAAGGCCGACAGCATCAAGCTGCGCTTCAGCGACATCTACATGCAGCAGGCCGCCGCAGGCGCGCTGTAGGGCCACCGCCATGACCCGCCTGATGAACCGACGACCCCGGCGGGAAGGGGCGGTGTTCCTGGCCGCCCTGCCGTTCCTGCTCGTGATCCTGGCCTATCTCGTCGCCTCGGGCGCCCGGCTCGCGGTCAATGCCGACGACAAGCTGCTGCCGTGGCCGTCGGCCTTCGTCGACGCGATCCGCATGATGGCGTTCGAGCCCGACAAGCGCAGCGGCGACTACCTGTTCTGGCTCGACACCGGCGCCAGCCTGCTGCGCATTCTGGCCGGGCTCGGCATCGCCGCGGTGATCGGGCTCGTGCTCGGCATCGCGACCGGCCTGATCCCCTATGTCGGGCGGGCGCTGACCCCGTTCGTGGCGGTGATCTCGATGGTGCCGCCGCTCGCGATCCTGCCCATCCTGTTCATCGCCCTGGGCCTGGGCGAGGCCGCCAAGGTGACGCTGATCACGCTGGGCATCGCCCCCTATCTCGTCCGCGACATCGCCTTCAGGGTCGGCGAGCTGCCGGAGGAGCTCCTGATCAAGGCGCAGACGCTGGGCGCCTCGACCTGGCAGATCGTCCTGCGCGTGGTCCTGCCGCAGGTGTTGCCGCGGCTGATCTCGGGCCTGCGCCTGTCCCTGGGGCCGGCCTGGCTGTTCCTGATCGCGGCCGAGGCCATCGCGTCCACCGAGGGCCTCGGCTACCGCGTGTTCCTGGTCCGCCGCTTCCTCGCCATGGACGTGATTCTGCCCTACGTCGCCTGGATCACGCTGCTCGCTTTCGTCATGGACCGGACGCTGGCCGCATTCGGGCGGCGCGCCTTCCCCTGGGGAGGCGGCGCATGAGCCGGGTGCAGGTACGCAGCGTCTGGAAATCGTTCGGCGAGCGCAGCGTGCTCGAGCGCATCTCGCTCGACGTCGCCAGCGGCAGCTTCGTCACCATGGTCGGCGCCAGCGGCTGCGGCAAGACCACCTTCTTGCGCATCCTGCTCGGCGTCGAGACGCCGACACGCGGCAACATCACCGTCGACGGCCAGCCGCTCGATCCCGAGCCCAACCGCGACCGCGGCATCGTCTTCCAGCGCTACTCGGTGTTCTCCCACCTGACCGTGCTGGGCAACGTCGTGCTCGGCCTCGAGCTCGCCGGCAGCAAGAAGCTGGGTCGGCTGTTCGGCGCGCGGCTGCGCCAGGCCAAGGACGAGGCGGCGCAGCTCTTGGGCGAGGTCGGTCTCGGGCACGTGCTCGATGCCTGGCCGACGGCCCTTTCGGGCGGCATGCAGCAGCGCCTGGCGATCGCCCAGGCCCTGATCCTCAAGCCCAAGATCCTGCTGCTCGACGAGCCGTTCGGTGCGCTCGACCCCGGCATCCGCAACGACATGCACGAGCTCATCACCAAGCTTTGGCGCGAGACCGGGATGACCGTGTTCATGGTCACCCACGACATCGGCGAGGCGTTCAAGCTTGGCTCGCGGGTCCTGACCTTCGATCGGGTGCGCCGCGACAAGCAGGCGCCGGATGCGTTCGGCGCCACGATCACCTATGACCTCAAGGGCTACAACTCGAGCGAGGTACCGCCGCCATGGACCAACGCCACGCCCGCCGTGCCGCCGGCCGCCTGACTCCGGCCTCGCTGCCGGCAAGCCGCCGCGATCACCACCCGTCCTACGACAAGCTGAACAGCCAGGGCTGGAAGGCGATCGAGGCCGAGGGCAAGCTGCCCGGGGAGGGCTGGCGCAAGGAGCAGCAATGGGCGCTCGACATGGGCCTGCCCGGCGCCGAGAGCCTGACCGACCGCACCATCCCGACCTTCGCCCGCGGCGAGCTGCCGCATTTCGCCGGCATCAACACCTTCCTCAAGGCGCCCTACGTCGAGAACGTCCGCGACGTCGGCAAGTACGATGCCGCCGTGCTCGGCATCCCGTTCGACAGCGGCACCACCTACCGCCCCGGCACGCGCTTCGGGCCGCAGGGCATCCGGCGCATCTCGGCCCTCTACCAGACCTACAATTTCGAGCTCGGTGTCGACCTGCGCGAGCAGATGACCTTGTGCGACGTCGGCGACGTGTTCGCGATCCCGGGCAATCTCGAGAAGAGCTTCGATCAGATCAGCCGTGGCGTCGCCCACGTCGCCTCCAGCGGTGCGCTGCCCATCATGCTGGGCGGTGACCACTCGATCGGATTTCCCTGCGTTCGCGGCATCGCCCAATGCACGTCGAAGAAGATCGGCATCGTGCATTTCGACCGGCACATCGACATCCAGGAGAAGGACCTGGACGAGCGGATGCACACCACGCCCTGGTTCTGGGCGACCAACCTGCCGAACGTCAGCCCGAAGAACCTGGTGCAGATCGGCATCGGCGGCTGGCAGGTGCCGCGCACCGGCATCCAGGAGGCGCGCCGTCGGCAGACCAACGTGCTCAGCATCGAGGACGTCGAGCGGCTCGGCCTCGAGCGTACCGCCGAGCTGGCGCTGGAGCTCGCCTGGGATGGCACCGACGCGGTCTACATCAGCTTCGATGTCGACAGCGTCGACTGCGGCTTCGTGCCGGGCACCGGCTGGCCCGAGCCCGGCGGCTTCCTGCCGCGCGAGGCCCTGAAGCTTCTGGGCCTCGTCGCCAAGGAGGGCCTGTGCGGGCTGGAGGTGGTCGAGGTCAGCCCGCCCTACGACACCTCCGACATCACCGCCCTTCTCGGCACGAGGGTCGTGGTCGAGGCGCTGGGGGCCATGGTCGCCGGCGGCAAGCTCGGCAGCCACAAGGGCATCATCGACCGGCCGGTCAGCTTCTGATGCACGACCATTCGCACGACCACCACCACGCGCACGACCATCATCACCACGGGCCCGGCCACAACCACCCGCCGCGGCGGCCGGTGCAGTGGCAGGTGCCGCACAAGCCCGATGGCGCGGTGGAGCCGCCGCCCGGCATGCCCGAGCCGGATTTCGACCTGGTCGAGGCGGCGTTTGCCGAGGGCTTCGCCGCGGCCTCGGACCCGACCAGCTTCCTGCGCCTCGCCGGCGTGCCGTTCGAGGCCGTGGACCAGGCCGGCCGGCGCCTGTGCCTGCTCCGCGTCGAACTCGAGCAGGTGACCGACATGGGGGCGGTCACCCCCTACCTGGGCGGTGGCGGCTTCCGCTACGATCCGCTGCCGGCGAAGCTCGTCGAGCGGCGGCGGCGCCTGCGGCTCGTCTACCACGACGGCGGTGCGTTGTGCGCCCTGAGCCTGGCGCAGGCGAAGCTGCTGCGGGTGTCGGATCGCCCTGCTGCGGGCTAGGCAGCGAGCCGGCGCTGCTGCTGCGCCATCGGCGGCGCCGGCCAGGCGATCGCTTTTCGGGGTACGCAATCGCGTCGTATCGCGCCCCCTGGCCTCCGGATCGGGCGTTCTCGCCTGGATGAGCTTTATCGCTGACGCCTGCGGAACCATCGCTTCCTTGGGGCTTTTGCAATGCAGCATGCCGATAGGTCATGCTGCCGTACCGCAGCAAGCCTGCTGCAGTTGCCCATATCGAAAGGAGAAGCACGATGGCACAGAGCACGAAGCCGGCGGAAAAGGCTGCTGATACCGCCAAGGACGTGGCCGACAAGGCAACCGAGCAGGGCAAGCATGCCATGGACCAGGCGAGCGAGATCGGTCAGGAGACGGCGGAGCGGGCCGAGGGCGGCATGCGGCGCGGGCTGCAGGTCGTCGACCGGGTCACCGATGCTGCGGTCGATCTGCAGCGCACGGTGGCCGAGCGTGCCAGCGGGGGAGCGACCGAACTCGGCCAGTCGTTGACCGACCTGCTCAAGGAGCAGACCCGGCACAATGTCGAGATGTGGACGACGCTGCTCAAGACCGTCGACTGGAACCGGGTGGCGCAGCTGCAGAGCGAGTATCTGCAGGCCAGCCTGACCCGCGCCGCCAAGCTCACGCAGCACTATTTCGACGTCAGCCAGAGCGTGCTGGTCGCGGCCAACACCACGGCCCAGCGTCAGGCAAAGAAGGCGGCCTGATCAGGAGGCATGGCCGCGCCTGCGGGTGCGGCCATGCTCCACCGCTTCCGATACGGGCGCAATCGAGCCGGGCGTGGACGCTCGGCGGAAACGCCGGGAAAGCTTGGGACGGCCGGCCGCCGCGCCATGCCATCACCCGCCAGACCTCCTGCCGCCGACGGGCACGTCGTCGTTGCCAACCGTTTCGGCGCAAGAACGGCGCCATCCTGCTCGTGGTCAGCTACGTCAGCGCTGCTAAAAGTTGTGATTTCGTCGGAGTAATGAAATATTTTAGTTGAATATCGTCAATCGATCGGGCGGCCGATGCAGCAGGAACCCACCGACCGGAAACTCGACTGGCTGCAGCTCGCCCGCAGCGAGGGGGTCGGGCCGCTCACGTTCGCCAGCCTGCTCGAGCGCTACCGGACGCCGGCGCGAGCGCTTCAGGCGGTGCGGAGCGCGGGGCGACAGATCGCGGATCGGGACGGGCTCGCGGTCGAACTCGACGGGCTGGCGGCGCTCGGCGGACGGCTGCTGATCGAAGGTGACGGTGACTATCCCGCACCGCTGCGGCCCTTACCGGATCGACCGCCGGTGCTGGCCGTGCGTGGCGAGGTCGGGCTGCTGCAGCGGCCATCGGTCGCGGTGGTGGGCGCCCGCAACGCCAGCCTGAACGGCCGCAGCTTCGCGCGCGAGCTGGGGCGCGAGCTCGCCCGGGCCGGGCTCGTCGTGGTCTCGGGTCTCGCGCGCGGCATCGACACCGCCGCGCACGAGGGGGCGCTGGCCGCGGCCGGGGTGACGGTGGCGGTGATCGCCGCCGGCGTCGACGTGGCCTACCCGCCGGAGAACGCGGAGCTCATGGCGCGGATCGCGGCCGAGGGGGCCGTGGTCAGCGAGCGGCCGCTCGGGGCCGTGGCGCGGGCCAAGGACTTCCCTCGCCGCAACCGGGTGATCGCCGGGCTGGCGCTGGGCACGGTGGTGGTCGAGGCGGCGCCCGCCTCGGGCTCGCTGATCACCGCCAAGCTGGCGCTCGACTATGGCCGCGAGGTCATGGCGGTGCCCGGCACGCCGCAGGATCCGCGCCATCGCGGCACAAACCAGCTCCTGCGCGAGGGGGCGCATCTGGTCGAGGGGGCCGGCGACGTGCTGGCGGTGCTGGCGCCGCTGCTGCGCCACGCCGAGCCGCCGGCGATCCGGGCGCGGCGGGTCCGGCACACGGTCGGCGAGCCGGTGGCGCCGGCGGGTGCTGCGACCGTCCCGGCCGGCGACGCGCTGGCCGAGCGCGTGGCCAGGGCGCTGGGTCCGGCACCGCTCGCGGTTGACGAACTGATCCGCGAATGCGATGCAGCGGCGCCTGACGTCCAGGCGGCGCTGCTCGAGCTCGAGCTGGCGGGCCGGATCGACCGTCAGCCGGGCAACCGGGTGTGTCTGCGCGCAGGCTGAGGTCGGTCGGGGCGGAGGTTGGTCTTCTGCGCCCGCGGGCACGAGCCTGCCCGGCCGGCCGCACGAGCGGAGCCGCATGGCCAATGGATGTCGTCGTCGTCGAATCGCCTGCCAAAGCCAAGACGATCAACAAGTATCTCGGCGACGGGTACAAGGTCCTGGCCAGCTACGGCCATGTCCGCGACTTGCCCGAGGCCAACGATTCGGTGGTGCCGGACGAGGACTTCAAGATCGTCTACGAGGCGCTCGCCGACAAGAAGAAGCGCATCGACGACATCGCCCAGGCGCTCAAGGGCGGTGCCAAGCGGCTGATCCTCGCTACCGACCCGGACCGCGAGGGCGAGGCCATCTCCTGGCACCTGCTGGAGCTGCTCAAGGGCCGCAAGGCGTTGGCCGGGGTCGATGTCGAGCGGGTGGTGTTCCACGAGGTCACCAAGCCCGCGGTGCTGGAGGCGATGCGCCACGGCCGCCATCTCGACGAGCATCTGATCGACGCCTACCAGGCACGGCGCGCGCTGGACTATCTCGTGGGCTTCCGGCTGTCGCCGGTCTTGTGGCGCAAGCTGCCCAAGTCGGGCTCGTCGGCCGGCCGGGTGCAGTCGGTGGCGCTGCGGCTGATCTGCGAGCGCGAGGCCGAAATCCTGGCCTTCCGGCCGCAGGAATACTGGACGGTCGAGGCGCTCCTGGAGACGCCCGAGGGCCGCACCTTCAAGGCCCGGCTGACCCAGCTCGACGGCAAGCGGCTGGACAAGTTCGCCCTGCGCGACGAGGCGGCGGCGCGCCGGGCCGTGCGCGAGATCGAGGCGCGGGCGCTCGCGGTCGACGCGATCGAGAAGAAGCAGGTCGCGCGCAACCCGGCGCCGCCGTTCAGCACCTCGACCCTGCAGCAGGAGGCGTCGCGCAAGCTCGGCTTCTCGGCCGACCGGACGATGAAGACCGCGCAGCGCTTGTTCGAAGGCATCGATCTCGGCGGCGAGACGGTGGGCTTGATCACCTACATGCGCACCGATTCGGTCCAGCTCTCGGGCGAGGCCCTGGGTGCTGCGCGCAGGTTGATCGGGCAGCGTTTCGGTGACGACTATCTCCCGGAGAAGCCGCGCCAGTACAAGACCAAGACCAAGAACGCGCAGGAAGCGCACGAGGCGATCCGCCCGACCGACCTGTTCCGCATCCCCGCCGAGCTCAGGGGCCACCTCGACGACGACCAGCGCCGGCTCTACGAGCTGATCTGGAAGCGGACCGTGGCCAGCCAGATGGCCGCCGCCCTGCTCGACCGGGTCACCGTCGACATCGGCTCGGCCGACGGGGTGGTGGGCCTGCGCGCTACCGGCCAGACCGTGGCCTTCGACGGCTTCCTCAAGCTCTACCAGGAGGGCCGCGACGATCCCGCGGCCGACGAGGAGGAAGACGGCGCCATGCTGCCGCCGCTCAACGTCGGCGACGCGCTGGCGCAGCGCGGGGTCACGCCGCTGCAGCACTTCACCGAGCCGCCGCCGCGCTTCTCCGAGGCGAGTCTGGTCAAGAAGATGGAGGAACTGGGC
Source organism: Geminicoccaceae bacterium (assembly GCA_039808865.1). GTDB lineage: Bacteria > Pseudomonadota > Alphaproteobacteria > Geminicoccales > Geminicoccaceae > Benzoatithermus. Next base: position 5,641 of record JBDHTW010000024.1, on the reverse strand, counting down.
ATCGGCCGGCCCAGCACCTACGCCAGCATCATCTCGGTGCTGCAGAACCGTTCCTACGTGCGGCTCGAGCAGAAGCGGTTCGTGCCCGAGGACAAGGGCTGGCTGGTCAACGCCTTCCTGGTCGAGAAGTTCGGCCACTGGGTCGAGTACGGCTTCACCGCCCAGCTCGAGGACCAGCTCGACGACGTGGCCGGCGGCGCACGGTTCTGGAAGGACGTGCTGCGCGACTTCTGGCAGCCGTTCGCGGCCAGGCTCGCCGAGGTCAGCGAGCAGCGCCAGCGCGAGATCATCGATGCGCTCGACCATGCGCTCGGGTCGCTCTTGTTCCCGAGTCCGGGCGACGGCGAGAGCGATCCGCGCCTGTGCCCGCGCTGCCAGGAAGGGCGGCTCGGGCTCAAGCTCAGCGGCTTCGGCCCGTTCGTCGGCTGCTCGCGCTACCCGGACTGCAACTACACCCGCGCCTTCACGATCGGCGGCGACGGCGGCGAGGCCGAGCCGGTCCGCGCCGACCGGCTGCTCGGCGTCGACCCCGACAATGCCGAGGAGGTGTGGCTGAAGATCGGACGGTTCGGCCCCTACGTGCAGCGTGGCAGCGGCGCCGAGGTCAAGCGCAGCTCCCTCCCGCCGGGCATGGTGCCGGAGGCGCTCGATTTCGAGACCGCGCGCCAGCTTCTGGCGCTGCCGCGCGAGGTCGGGCTCGATCCGGCGACGCAACGGCCGATCCTTGCCGGAATCAACCGCTACGGGCCCTACGTTCAGCTCGAGAAGAAGTTCGTGCGCCTGGAGCCCGGCGACGACGTGCTGACGATCGGCATGAACCGGGCGATCGCGCTGCTCAGCGAGCCTGCCAAGGGCCGACGTGCCGCCGCGCCGACGGCACCGCTGCGCGAGCTGGGCCCGCATCCGGCCGACGGCGAGCCGGTGCAGCTGCTGCCCGGCCGGTTCGGCCCCTACGTCAAGCACGGCAAGCTCAACGCGAGCCTGCCCAAGGGTGCTTCGCCCGAAACCTTCACGCTCGAGCAGGCGGTGCAGATCCTGGCCGACCGGGCGGCGCGGGGCGGTGGCAAGCCCGCGCGCGGTGCCCGCAAGACGGCCACCGCCGTCAGCGGCCGTGGCAAGGCGGCCGCCGCCAAGAGCACCGACAAGGCGCCCGCCGGCCGCAAGGCGGCGGGCAAGAAGGCGCCTTCGGCCAAGGCGGCGGCGCCCAAGACCGCCTCGCGCAAGCCGACCTGAGCCGCCCTTGCCCCGCCCCCGACCGGCGTTCCCGCCCCCGACCCGCGACGAGGTCGAGCGCTTCCTCGCCGGTCCCGGTGCCGGGCTCGGCCGCAACGAGGTCCTGAAGGCGCTGGCCCGGCAGCGCGGCGACCGTGCGGCGCTCAAGGAGATCTTGCGCGAGATCGCAGCCGAGCCGACGTCGGGCCGACGGCGCAAGCCGGTGGAGCGGCTGGCCGGCCGTGACGGACCGCCCTCGACCACCGTGCTCGACGTCACGGGCATCGACCACGACGGCGATCTGCTTTTGACCTACCCGGCGGACCCGGACCTGCGGATCGTGCTGCCGGTCGAGAATCTGGAGGGTCAGGCGCCGGCGGTCGGCGACCGGCTCCTGGCCCGGTTGCAGCCCCAGGAGGACGGCAGCTTCGAGGCGCGCCCGCTGCGCGTGCTGCCGCGCCAGCCGCGCGAGGTCACCGGCATCGTCGAGGCCGCTGGCGACGGCTGGCGCATCCGCTCGGCCGACCGCAAGGCGCGGACCGAGTTCCAGGTGGCGCACGGCGATCTCGGCGGCGCCGCTGTGGGTGATCTCGTCATCGCCGCGATCACCCCGAGCCGGCGGCTCGGGCTCGCCCGCGTCAAGGTGACGGAGCGCATCGGCCGGCTCGACGAGCCCAAGGCGCTGAGCCTGATGACCGCCGCGTCCCTGGGCCTGCCCATGGTCTTCCCGGAAGCGGCGCTGGCGCAGGCGGCGGCCGCGACCCCTGTGCCGCTCGGCCAGCGGGAGGATCTGCGCCACGTCCCGCTCGTCACCATCGACGGCGAGGATGCGCGCGACTTCGACGATGCGGTCTGGGCCGAGCCGGTGGAGACCGCGGCCAACCCCGGCGGCCACCGGCTGCTGGTGGCGATCGCCGACGTGGCCCATTATGTCCGCGCCGGCGACGCGCTCGACCGCGAGGCCAGGAACCGCGGCAACTCGGTCTATTTCCCGGACCGGGTGATCCCGATGCTGCCGGAGGCGCTCTCCAACGAGCTGTGCTCGCTGCGTCCGGACGAGGATCGCGCCTGCCTCGCGGTCTGGATCGAGATCGACCGCACGGGCGAGATCCGCTCCTGGCGGTTCTGCCGCGGGTTGATGCGCAGCCGGGCGCGGCTGACCTACACCCAGGTCCAGGCCGCACATGACGGCCAGCCGGACACGGTGACCCGCCCGCTCGTGGAAACCGTGATCCTGCCGCTCTATGCGGCCTACGAGCGGCTGCTCGAGGCGCGCCATCGGCGCGGCACGATCGAGCTCGAGCTGCCCGAGCGCAAGATCGCCTTCGATGCCGCCGGGCGCCCGGCCGGCATCGAGGCCCGTGTCCGGCAGGCCAGCAACATGCTGATCGAGGAGTTCATGATCGCCGCCAACGTGGCCGCGGCGAGCGAGCTCGCGGAGGCGGGCCGCACCTGCCTCTACCGCGTCCACGACAAGCCCGATGCGGTCAAGCTCGAGGCGCTGGCGCAGTTCCTCGAGCATCTGGGCGTGCCGTGGAGCCGGACCGCGAAAAAGCCCGGCGACTTCACCCGGCTCTTGCAGGTGCTGGCCGAGCACGACATGCGCGAGATGGTCTCGAGCTTCGTCCTGCGCAGCCAGGCCCAGGCGGTCTACCAGCCGCACAATATCGGCCATTTCGGCCTGAATCTGAAGCGCTACGCCCATTTCACCTCGCCGATCCGCCGCTACAGCGACCTCGTCGTGCATCGGGCGCTGATCCGGCATCTGGGCCTGGGTACGGACGGCCTGCCGCCGGACGTGGACGCGGCCCAGCTCGCCAGCTTGGGCGATCACCTCTCGCGCACCGAGCGCAAGGCCATGGAGGCCGAGCGCCGCGCCTACGAACGTCTGGTGGCGCAGTATCTGGCCGAGCAGGTCGGCAGCATCTTCGCGGCCCGGGTGACCACCGTCGTCTATTTCGGCCTGTTCGTGACCCTGGACGGCAGCGGGGCCGAGGGCTTGGTGCCGGTGTCGACGCTGGGCGACGATGCGTTCCAGCTCGACGAGCGCCATCAGGCTCTGGTCGGCCAGCGCACCGGCGAGACGTTCGCGCTGGGCGACCGGGTCAAGGTCGAGCTGGTCGAGGCCGACCCGGTCCAGGGCACGCTGCTGTTCCGGCTCGACGCGCACGAGCCGGGCCGCGGGGCGGAACTGGCGCGAGCGGCCTGGCGGAAAGCCGGGCCGCGCCGTGGCGGCCGGCAGGTCCGCCGGCCGGCCAAGACCATCCGTCGCCGCCGCTGAGCCGCATGCACCTGCTGCCGCCCGCATGGCGGGATCTCGGCTGGGTCATGCTCACCGCGACGCTGGTCGGCATGACCGTGGCGCTGGCGGTGCCGCTGCTGTCGGTCGTGCTGGAGCAGCACGGCGCCGGCGCGTTCACGATCGGCCTCAACTCGGCGGCCGGCGGCTTCGGCATCTTCCTGATCGCGCCCTTCATCGGCCGGCTCCTGGCCCGGCTCGGGACGGTGGGCTGCATGCGGCTCGGCCTCGGCGTGGCCGCAATCTGCATGCTGCTCTTCCCGCTCTGGATCGACCCGTGGCCGTGGTTCGTGATCCGGCTCGTGCTGGGATGCGGCGGCGCGCTGCTGTTCGTCTTGAGCGAGGCAGCGGTCAACGCGCTGACGCCGGACGCGATCCGCGGTCGTGTGCTCGGCGTCTACGCCACGCTGTTCTCGGTCGGCTACGCGAGCGGCCCGCTGATCCTTGGCCTGGCCGGCAGCGAAGGCTGGCTGCCGTTCATCCTGGCCAGCACGCTGTTCGTGCTCGGGCTGATCCCGGCCGGCCGCCTGGGACGCGCCAGCGACCGGCTGGCCAACCCCGAGGGCGGCAACGGCCATCGGCTTTTGGACACCTGGCGGGTGGCGCCGATCGCGATGGCGGCGGTGTTCGCCTACGCGGTGCTGGAAGCGGCACAGTTCGCGTTGCTGCCGGTCTACGCGCTCGGGCGCGGCATGGGCGAGGGGGCCGCGGCCGGGCTGCTCAGCGCCTGGATCTCGGGCAACATCCTGCTGCAGTACCCGCTGGGCTGGCTCGGCGATCGCTGGCCTCGGCTGCGGGTCATGCTGCTCTGCGCCGCCACCGCTGCCGCGGGCTCCTTGCTGATTCCCCCGGCGATCACGGCTGCGCCGCTGCTGCTGTGGCCGCTGCTGGTCCTGCTCGGAGGCGTGATGGGCGGGCTGTACACCCTGGCGCTGACCCTGGTCGGCGAGCGTTTCCAGGGGGCCGATCTCACCCAGGCCAACACCGCGTTCGTGATGACCTTCCAGCTCGGCGCCATTGCCGGACCGCCCTACGCGGGCGCCTTCATGCACAGCGCCGCCGTGACGGGCCTGCCCTGGGCGCTGGCGCTGCCGGCGCTGGTCCTCGCCGGGACGCTGCTGGCGCGCGGGCGCACGCGACCCGCCGCACCTTGACAGCCCGGTCTGCGACCGTATGGTGCGCGCCCAATCTCCTCCTGCCGCATTCGAGGACTGTCGCCCATGGCGAAGCCCAGCACCGTGCTGATCAAACTGGTGAGCACCGCGAACACCGGGTTCTTCTACACGACCAAGAAGAACCCGCGGAAGACGACCGAGAAGCTGTCCTTGCGCAAGTATGATCCCAAGGTGCGCAAGCACGTCGAGTTCAAGGAAGCCAAGATCAAGTAGGCCGGCGCGCCGCTCGTTCGGCGCGTACGCTCGAGAGCCGGCAGCCCGTGCGCATGCGCGGGCTTTGCTGTTTTCGGACGGCGCATATCGCGCATATGGCGATAGTCTAGAGCTATTTTGCAATTTTTGGTAGTTTCGCCCGGCGCACGTCCGGAGGGCTACCAGATGCATGGCTTGGCGCGATGGGGCAGGGGACCGGCTCTCGTGGCGCTGGGCCTGACCCTCGCCCATGCCGCCACGGCCGCCGAGCCCGCCGCGCTGACGGCGCAGACGCTGCCCTTGGCCATCCGCGACGGGCGGGTGGCGCAGCTCACGGTGCACGCCGTGCCGTTCGCCCTGGGCAGCAGCGAGCTGCCGGCGGAGACGGCACGGGGCCTCGAGGCGCTGGCCCGGCGCGTCGCCACCGACTGCTTTTTGACCGCGCAGGCGATCGGGCACGTCCAGCCCGGCGATCCCGGCGACGGCGACCTGCTGCCGGCGCACGATCTGGCCCGCGCCCGTGCCGAGACGGTGCGGGCGGCGCTGGTGCGTGCCGGGCTGCCGGCGGACGCCGTGGCCAGCGTCTGGGACTACCAGTTCAGCCTGCGCGAGCCGCGGGTGACGCTGTGGCTGTTCAGCCTGCCCACGGGCGAGGACTGCACCGGGGCGCCGCTGGCGGAAGGCGACGCCGCCCGGCCCGTGGCGAGCGGGGAGCCGCCGCCGGCACCGCCGGCCGAGCGCCCGCCCGCACCGCTGCCGGCCA